>VYFT01000035.1 GCA_009842245.1 Gammaproteobacteria bacterium
GAGACTATACTCGCGTCTTGGCTGAGTTCTGGGCGGATGGTCCGGACTCCGAAACCCCGCCGGGGCACTGGTTCGTGATCTTGAATACGGTCAATGAACATCCCGACTCCACGCGCAAGTTGCGCGGTGTGGGGAATGATCGTACCGAGTTGGAATGGGACGTGATCAGCTATTTCGTGCTCGGTGGGACGATGCACGATGCGGCGATTACCGCGTGGAGCGTGAAGGGTTGGTATGACTATGTCCGGCCGATCTCGTCGATACGCGCGATGGCGGATCGGGGGCAAAGCTCGAACCTATTTCTACCCTCCTATCATGAACACGGGATTCCACTCAAACCGGGCTATATTGAACTGGTCGACGAAGACGACGCGCTTGCGGGCGAAGGGGGAGCAAACGTCGGCAAGATCAAACTCTTCGCGTGGCGCGGACCGGACTACATCGAAGACCCGACCGTGGATGTCGCTGGCGTCGGTTGGATCTTAGCGGAGAACTGGTGGCCGTATCAGCGTCCCACATTCGTGACTCCGCCTTTTGCGGGGTACGTCTCGGGACACTCGACCTACTCCCGAGCTGCGGCTGAAGCCATCACCGCGTTAACCGGGAGCGCGTACTTCCCCGGTGGAATGAGCGACTTTATGGTGGAACAGGATAACTTTCTGGTTTTCGAACGCGGACCGAGCGTATCCCTCACATTGCAATGGGCGACGTATCAAGATGCCTCCGATCAATGCAGTCTGTCTCGGATCTGGGGCGGGATTCATCCGCCCATCGACGACATCCCGGGACGTCTCATCGGTCTCACCATCGGACGAAAAGCGTTCGAGTACGCAATGTCGTTTGTCGAACCGGATGAAGATTGATCTATCACTGAGTCTACGCTCCACGACGAAATTTCGATCTCGAAGCACGTAGACTTCACTAAAGAGCATCCAACGGAACATGAGAGTGCCCGATTGACGAGAACTCAAGGGGACAAAGGAACTGGGTTCGTGAAAGTGTGTCCAAGAGCGCGTTATATAATGATTAATCACGTAATCGACAGTCGTATCGCTGACTGACCGTGTCTACATTTATGTCAACTAAGACTCGAAGTTCCAAATTTCCGATGATAAAAGTCGTGTCTTGGACGGGGTTAATACTGCTACTAATCCTCTTTGGCTTGCTGTACGCTGCAAAGGACGAAACACTGTTTGCTAACGAAAATTCCAACTTCAATGATTCAACTATTCATCCGACCGGTTTTCCCACTCTAAATGGCGCAGAGTTGCAATTCACCCGTGTTTCAAATATCGGGTTAGATCGGACCTACCCACTTGACATTGATACTCTGTCAGACAAACAACTTTACACAGCAGGAGTCGCAGCCGGAGACATCGACAATGACGGGGACGTCGATCTTTATGTTGTTGGTGGAAATACTGTACCTAATGCCCTGTACCTGAACAACGGCAATGCTACGTTTGTGGATGTAGCCGAGGAATATGGGGTCAATCTAGTTCATTGGGGAAGCGGTCCAACATTCGGTGATATCGACGGGGACGGAGATCTAGATCTCTTTGTCTCCGCAATAGAGCATGATCCTGCTCGCATGTTTCAAAATGATTTGGAAGCCGAAGCCTTTGTTGACATTTCCGAGGAATCCGGTATTTCTGTGTCGTCAGCGTCAACAATGTCTGCTACGATGGGCGATTATGATCAAGATGGCTGGATCGACATCTTTCTAATGCATTGGGGCGTGAATCGAGGGTTCAATGCCAATACCGAAACAGTCTGGAAAAATGAAGGCGATGGTCTGTTTCGCAACGTGAGTGATACGGCTGGAGCCAGTGACAGTTTGCTAGAAGAGAAGACCGAATATACCTTTACCGCGAATTTGTTCGATATTGACGGGGATATACACAAGGATCTTCTAGTTTCCGCTGACTTCGGTACAAGTCAAATTCTCAAGAATATTGATGGAGCGAACTTTCGTCGATTCACCGACCGGCGGGTAATTAAAGATCAAGCTGGAATGGGCGCAGCTGTGGGCGATTTCGACAATGACGGCGATTTTGACTGGTTCGTAACCTCGATTTACAACTTAAACAGAGGTGGCGAATATTTTGGCAACAGACTCTACCAGAACAATGGAATTGGGATCTTTTCGGACATTACTGAACAAGCTCATGTAGAAGGCGGTGCATGGGGATGGGGAGCCTGTGCGATGGATTTCGATCACGACGGCTTTTTAGATATCTTTCACGTCAACGGATGGCGCGACTATCGAGAATCATCTCCACGTTTATTTTGGAATCGTGTCGATGGAACATTTAGCCAAATCGCGTCCAAAGTAGGTATTGATGACACGGGACAAGGTCGTGGCATAGCATGTTTCGACGCTGACCGCGATGGAGACATCGATATTTTGATAGTCAACGCCAGCGAACCCCACCTACTCTTCTATCGAAACGACTCAGTGGGACTGGGCAACTATTTAACGATCAAACTCCGAGGCGCTGGAGTCAATACCTATGGTGTCGGGTCTAAAGTGACCGTGACCACTGAGTTCGGTAGCCAGATTCGACAGTTGGGTGGTAGCAACAATTTCATATCGCACAATCCTTTGGAAGTTCACTTCGGCTTAGGTACGGCAACGAGAGCTGACATACGAGTCGATTGGTTCGATGAAGAAAACACTGTTACTGAGTTTTCCATACTAGAAGTGAATAAGGTCCTCACGGTGCATCAACCCGGCTTTTCGGGATTACGTCTCAGTGTTCGGTTCGGTGATGGCGACGGTCGATACGATGCCGGCGATGTTGTGGCGATTGAGGCAGAAGAACCCAAGGAAGGATATTACTTTAGTCATTGGACAGTCTCTGGTGGAATCGTGGCGGACAAATACTCAGCCTCCACGAATTTTGAAATGCCGTCGAGTGTAGCAACGGTGACCGCACACTACCTACCGGGTGTCGCTCCAACCGCCGATGTTTCAATTGCTCGAAGATGGAATGAAGTTTTACTCGCAGCGATCCGAAACGACTATGCGCGACCGACGGTTCATGCTCGCAATTTATTTCACGTTTCCGCTGCGCAATATGATGCTTGGGCAGCCATGGCGAGCGATATTCACCCAATTCCGAAAACTTGGTTGTTGGGAACTACCGAAACCGTCTCCTGTCCTCTTGAGCCTGTGAACAAGACCTTCACCGATACCGACATTGAAATTGCCCTAAGTTATGCTACCTTTCGTCTCATCCGACACCGATTTGCTCGGTCGCCAGGTTTGAGCCAAATTGTCAAGGACAGCAATGCTTTAATGAGTTATCTTGAATTAGAGCCTGAGGATACTGCAATCGACTACAGCGGCGGTTCATCGAGTGCGTTAGGGAACTACATAGCCTCTTGCTACATCGCGTATGGTAAAGCGGACTATGCGAACGAAGACGACGATTACAAAAACAAGATTTATGAACCCGTCAACCCCGCGTTGGAACCGCACAAACCCGGTAATCCAAATATTGTTAATTTCAATCGATGGCAACCGCTTGCTTTGGAGAACTTTATCGACCAAGCTGGCAATGACGCAAATTCCGAACCAGAGTTCTTGAGTCCCGAATGGGGGGACGTTTATCCATTTGCGCTTACGGAAGAAGAGCTCACTCAATATTCCCGCGAAGGTGAAGAGTATGTTTATCAGGTGTACCATGATCCAGGTACACCTCCGAAAATTGGTAGTGACTTAGCCGACGAATACAAGTGGTCGCATTCCTTTGTCTCGGTTTGGTCTTCCCATCTCGATCCTAACTTTGGACGTGGTGCAGAACTCATCGACATTTCACCGAACGGAATTGGGAACATATCAGTAGACCAGTACCCACGAGATTTTCCCACGCATCGTTCCTTCTTTCAAGATAATGGACTAGATCCCGGACGTGGATACAGTGTCAATCCAGCAACTGGCGCACCCTACGAACCCCAATTTGTCCCCTTAGGCGATTACACTCGCGTGTTAGCGGAATTTTGGGCCGATGGACCGGATTCGGAGACGCCACCGGGACACTGGTTTGTTATTTTGAATGAAGTCAATGAACATCCCGCTTCGACGCGCAAAATCCGCGGTGTTGGGGACGACCGATCTGAGTTGGAATGGGACGTCATAAGTTATTTCACACTCGGCGGCGCGATGCACGATGCAGCGATCGCGGCGTGGGGTATTAAAGGCTGGTATGACTATATCCGACCAATTTCCGCAATTCGCGCGATGGCAGATCTAGGTCAGAGTTCAGATGAGACACTTCCTTCATACCACGAAAACGGTATTCCTTTGAAACCGGGGTACATCGAGCTAGTCGACGCTGACGACGCTTTGGCAGGAGAGAACGACGAACACGTTGGAAAGATCAAACTATTTGCGTGGCGCGGTCCTGACTACATCGAAGACCCCGATACGGATGTAGCTGGGGTTGCATGGATATTGGCGGAAAATTGGTGGCCCTACCAGCGACCGACGTTTGTGACGCCGCCGTTTGCAGGTTACGTCTCCGGTCATTCGACCTATTCCCGGACTGCAGCAGAAGTTCTAACTGCACTGACCGGTGATGAGTACTTTCCTGGGGGTATGAGCGACTTTAAGGCTGAAAAAGACAACTTTTTGGTCTTTGAGCGCGGTCCTAGTGTCACCTTAACGTTGCAGTGGGCAACTTACCGAGACGCTTCCGATCAATGTAGTCTGTCTCGCATTTGGGGCGGGATTCATCCCCCTATTGACGACATCCCAGGTCGACTCATAGGAATTAAGATTGGACAGGCAGCGTTTGAGCATGCGATGTCGTTCGTAGAAGCTCATGAATCACTTGTCGAAAGTTCTTCTCAGAATAAACAAGGACAGTCAAATCTGGAGCGATAGTAGCTCGCGTTTGAGAAATTTCGTAGAGTTGCTAGTTTCAAACTGAATTATTGCTACTCTCGCATAGCTTATCAGTGCAAATTCGCATGAACGGAAACACGGTCTGGTGCAACGCTCTTCACGAGATGCGAAGTCATCGCAGACTAGTGCGTACGCACATATTTGTTTGGATTGCGCTAGTCGTTTGCTCACTTTACTATTTGGGTGTGGCCACCACACACATGCAAAGTGCAAGTGAAATCCCAATGCTCGGGATCATCAGTCCGCGGTACATTGTGTCTTTATTAAGTGGCAGCTTCGTCGCGCTGTTTTGCATAGGTGTGTTAATTCTTACGTTTGATCTAGTTGGTAGAGACAACGCCAATCGTATTCACGAAGTCATGTGTTCTAAGCCAGTCCGAAATATCGAGCTTTTAGTCGGGCAACTGTTGGGTGTTATGATGACCATGGCAATTCCACTACTCTGCTTCCTTGTCGTAATCGTGTCGTATGGTGTTATTGCAGAGTCGTTTTCGTTATCTTTTGGAGAGCCGATCGTCCCAATGAGTGTGGTTGCTCTCGTGCTCCTCGATGTTGTACCAAATTTTGCTTTCTTTGGGAGTTTAGCGATCTTGATAGCAGTACTAAGCAAGTCGAGATTGGCAGCTATATTCATCACTGCTTTCTGTGTCGGTGCACTGTTCTGGATTAATAGTAGATTACCGCTAAATGTCGCCGCGCCCTTGCACACGGTTTCGGGTAATGTGGTCTTTGCATCGGAACTGACACCCTCACTGCTCACACCCACGATAGTAATGAATCGAATCACGCTTTTGTTAATGTCGATCGGTTTCTTGTATTGGTCTTCTAGCCTCGAAAAACGCTTAAATCCAACTCGATTCAGAGAACTAGCTCTGGGTTGTACATGCGCGTGTCTAGGACTGATCGTATTCGGGAGTTTGATCGGAATTCACATTCAGGAACACCGCAACATCGACCGTTGGATTAGAGTACACAACGAACATTTCATCCCAAATGCGTTTCCGGATGTAGAAAACATCCGAGGAAATATCGATATCGAGCCGGGTCGCACGCTGTCCTTAGACTTGACGATGGAAGTAAATATTGACCCCAGTCAGGAGAGTGACTATGTGATCTTTTCGCTCAATCCTGGGTACGAAATTTCTCGGTTGAGCGTGGCCGGTGTCCAAGTTACAGATCAAGATTTTCGACATGGACTACTAAAAATCCCACGTCAGTACTTCACGGTGGGCACAAATTCACTCCAACTAGCTGCACGAGGTCGTCCAGACTCACGGTTCGCCTATCTCGACTCGATTGACACAATCGCTCAAGTCGAAGGACCAGATATTCGTCAATTACGACTCTTGGGCACCGAAAATTCAATTTTTCGCCGTAACTTCGTCGTACTGTTACCCGGAATCAAGTGGTACCCTACCTCAGGAACTTCGACAAAAGAAGACTTTTGGGAACGTCGCGAAAGAGACTTCTTCACGGTCGAAGTCTCGGTCACTGTTCCAAAGCGATGGATTGTTGCGGGACCCGCGAAACGCGAAGCGATAGAAGACGATAATCGAAATACCTACCGTTTTGAGCAATCGAACCCAATCCCAGAATTTGCTCTAGTGGGTTCGAAGTTTGAGTCAGCTTCGATGGACGTGGACGGCATTCAGTTTGAAGTCTTATTTAGTCTCGTTCATAGTAGAACTTTCAAGGCGATTGCACAAGCAGAAGAAGACATCCGAGACAGATTACAACAAAACATAGAAGAAGTTCGCAGTCAAGGGATGGACTACAACTACGGTTCATATTCGCTCGTTGAAGTACCTTCGACTCTTCGTGTTTATGGCGGAGGAGTGAGCATGGATACTGTGATGTGTCCGCCGGGGATGTTAATGGTTCGAGAGTCTTCTTTGCCCACGTACCCAAACGCGTCTCGATTTAACGATGCTCCATTGGAACAAACAGATGACATTGAGCAAGATTGGGTCGCTTCGCCATTTTCTGAGCTCATCGCATATGTACGACGCACAAATTATGAAAGTAGCACAAGCTACGTTTTTTATCGAAACCTGCTAGTTCAACAAATGAACGCTACACAAGAGGGAGCAAGTGCAACAAACAGCCTGTTAGCACTTCTTTCAGAAGCGATGTTTCCATTTTGGCGCGCTGACTTTGACTTTGACCTTGCGTTAAACCGAGACATTCTAGACTTGACTAGTTTGAATCCAATACACTTCCTGGGATCTAATATGCGATGGCGGATGTTCTCTGAAAGTGTAGAAATGATGAGGAAAACGCATGCCATTCGCACCGCTCCCGATGTTTGGGACACGGTCGCGTCATTCAGCTTACTTGACGCGGAACAGCACGCCATCGGCTCTCTCGAATTACTTGCATTAAGGTTTCGTACCGAGCGTGTCGTTCAACTCCTACGAGACGCAGTTGGAACCGAAGAGCTCGCACCAATCGTAGCGGACTTAACAAACCGATTTCGTGGAAAGAACTTGCGTTTTGAAGACTTCGTCTCCGTATTCTCTGAATATGGTATCGACTTAGAAGAGATAGCAGGGGATTTGCTTAGTAAAGCGAGTTTACCAGGGTTCATAGCATCTGAGCCCACGTCTAAGAAGTTGCCTGGATTAGAGCGACCACGGTACGAGTCGTCCTTTGTACTTCAAAACGATCAACAGGTTTCAGGACCTGTGCGACTTTCATTAGCCTACGAAAATGCAGATCCTTATCTTGGTCCTTCGAACTCTATTTCTTTAAGACCGATTCTTGTAGGCGCGGCTCAAGCAGTTCGAGTTGTAATCGAAAGTTCGAAACCGGTTCAACACATTTGGGTGCACCCTTATCTGTCATTAAACCGGAAGTTGTTTCGCGTCGATTTACCAGGATCGGGAGAATCGCAGAGTCAGGAATTGGATCCAGATGATGATGCGGGCCCAGTCATTAAAGCAATTGAGATTGTCGACGTCAAACAACCGGAGAGTTCTTCAATCACAATTGACGATCTCGATCCAGAATTTTCGATCTCCGATCACGGTGATACCTCCATACTCTCTGATGCATTTACACAATTTTCCCGCAGACTCCTGGGTGTCAAGGACAGTCCATTAGACAATGGACTACCGGTGTACAAATTCACGTTCACTGGAAGGCCAATGAATTGGTCTCGCAAGTCAGAACCAACTGCTTTTGGAACCTATCGACGCACGTTTGTATTGACTTCAGCGGTAGATCGGCCGGTTTCCGCGAAATTTTCCGCGACACTCCCGCATATCGGTAGCTGGAAACTGGAGTACTATCTGCCTGATAAGAATATAGTGGAAGAAATTCACCTGGGTGGGACGTGGTCCACCTCGTTGATGTTTCCACAAAATGTTAGAACCATCCAACTCGAAATATACGATGGTTCGACGCGCATACCTCAATCAATAGATGCAACGAATCTGTCAATGGGTTGGCATACTATTGGTACATTCGACATTTCACACACTGATGTGGATGTTTTAGTTTCAAATGAGACCGACTCACGGCGTCAAACTGTATTCGCAGATGCAATTCGCTGGACACCAATCGACTCTGAAGAGTGAAAAGGTCGCTTTATGATCCGAAGGTACTGTCGACCGATCAGTAGCACCGACTGTCTCCCCAGTCCGGAGTTTAGGTAATCAGAGTTGCGTAAGCAACTCGATCTACTCCGCTTTCAATATTGGATTTGAACCACAACTTCAAGAGTTTCAACAAGCGATAGTATTTGCGAACGCAGCAGTTTTATTCGGACGATCTGTGAAATTTGCTTTTACTAACTATTCTGTCAACGAACTACGGTGAACCTAGCAGACGAAAACTCTGGAGGAACACGCTAGTCATCCTCAATTGATTTGGCGATTGGAGTATCTGAAGAAATAACGTTAAAGACCTGTCCGATACAGTCAATTCTTCCACAATTAACTTGATCTTTGTCCATACCTAGTCTCCTAACGTCCGTGATATAATTGTAGGTTGCCTAAAACAAGTCGATTTGAACATTTTCTTGCACTAAAGTACTTCTACATGCAGAGTCGAACTATCAAAAACCGTTCGCTGGAAGTCGTTGCGTGGACTGGGTTTCTAGTCGCGTTCTTGCTCCTATGCTTTCTCATTATTCAGAGAACAGGAACACTCTTCGCAAGCGAGCCAACAGTAACGAATAACGACGATGCCGTTCCAACAGCTTTTACCACGCTAACTGGAGCGGAGTTGCAGTTTACTCGTCTCGAGGATGTAGGATTGGAACGTGGATACCCACATGAAGTTGACTCACTCTCCGATAAGGAGTTTTACGCTGCTGGGGTTGCCGCTGCAGACATTGATGACGATGGTGATGTGGATTTATACGTGGTTGGCGGAAACACGGAGCCGAATGCACTTTACTTAAACAATGGCAACGGTACGTTCGTCGAAGTCGCCGAAGAGTATGGAGTGGACCTTTTGCATTGGGGTAGCGGACCAGCGTTTGGCGACATAGATGGCGATGGTGATTTAGATTTGTTCGTTGGAGCCATGAACCACGATCCAGTCAAGATGTTCGAGCACGACTCCGAATCGAACAGGTTCATTGACATTACCGAGGAGGCTGGTATCACTGTGTCTTCAGAGGCTACGGTATCGTCGACGATGGCTGATTACGATCAAGACGGTTGGATCGACATCTTTCTGACGCATTGGGGTGAGAACCGAGGATTTACTCCAGATACCGAGACATTGTGGAGAAACGAAGGCGATGGACTCTTTCGCAATGCCAGTAATGAAGCAGGAGTCAGCGGCAATCTCTTAGAGCTTAACTCCGAATACACGTTTACCGCTAATTTGTTCGATGTCGACGGGGATGTCGACAAGGATCTGCTCATGGTCGCAGATTTCGGTACCACTCAACTGCTCAAAAACAACTTCAATCGAAATTTCTATCGTGCGACCGACCGACGAGTGATCATAGATCAGGCAGGTATGGGTGCAGCCGTTGGCGATTACGATAATGATGGCGACTTTGATTGGTTTGTAACCTCGATATACAACATAAATTCCGGTGGCGAATATTTCGGCAATAGACTCTATCAAAACGATGGAAATGGAGTCTTCTCCGATATCACCGACCAAGCCCATGTTGCTAGCGGTGCTTGGGGATGGGGGGCTTGCGCTAAAGACTTTGACCACGACGGCTTTTTAGACATCTTTCACGTGAACGGTTGGCGTGATCCGGAGTTCCTGCATACTAGTTCTCGATTTTTTTGGAACCGACTTGACGGTACCTTTCGACAGCTCGCTCGACATGTTGGTATTGATGATACCGGTCAAGGGCGAGGTATAGCATGTTTCGACGCGGATCGCGACGGAGACATTGACATCCTAGTGGTAAATGCCAGTGAACCCCACATGGTGTTTTATCGAAACGATTCAGTGGGTTTGGGAAATTACTTGACTATTAAACTAAGAGGTTCGGGAGTCAACACGTACGGCGTCGGTGCGATAGTAAAAATTACCACCGAATTTGGGACTCAGATTCGGCAGCTCGGAGGTAGCAACAACTTCGTATCTCACAATCCTTTGGAAGTTCACTTTGGACTCGGAACTGCAGATCGGGCTGACATACGTGTAGAGTGGTTCGACGAAAACGAAACCGTTACTGAGTTTTCTATATTAGAAGTCAACAAGGTACTCACCATCAATCAACCGGGGTTTTCCGGGTTGCGGCTGAGCGTTCGATTCGGCGATGGGGACGGGCGTTATGATGCTGGGCAACAGGTCGCAATCGAAGCGGAAGAGCCGAAGGAAGGGTATTACTTCAGTCATTGGACGGTTACCGGAGGAACGGTGTCTGACAAGTATGCATCATCAACGATGTTTGAGATGCCGTCCAGCGTAGCGACGGTGACTGCACATTACTTGCCTGGAGTCCCCCCAACAGCGAATGTCTCGACTGCTCGCAGATGGAACGAAGTATTACTCTCAGCGATCCGCAATGACTATGCACGACCGACCGTGCACGCACGCAATCTATTTCATGTTTCCGCCGCGCAATTTGACGCGTGGGCTGGCATGGTGAACAACATTGAGCCCGCACCCAAACCATGGTTGCTGGGCTCCACTGAAGTCGTCTCCTGTCCTTTTGAAGAGTTAAATGTAAGTTTCACCGAGTCGGACATCGAACTCGCCCTGAGTTACGCTTCTTTCCGACTCATTAGGCACCGATTTGCTCGCTCTCCTGGTCTGAGTCAAATCGTTAAAGACACCAACGCGTTAATGAGTTTTCTCGAGTTAGATCCCGAGGACCGAGACGAGGACTATACCGAAGGTTCGCCTATAGCACTAGGAAATTACCTTGCCTCTTGCTATATAGCGTTCGGACAAGTTGACTACGCTAACGAGTACGACGACTACAAAAATAAGAGCTACAAACCCATCAATCCAGCACTTGAGCCAGATTTACCCGGCAATCCCAATATTGTCGATCTAAATCGTTGGCAGCCTTTAGCACTCGAAAACTTCATCGATCAAGCGGGTAATGACGCAAACTCCGAACCTGAATTTTTGAGTCCTGAATGGGGCAGCGTGCTTTCATTCGCTCTCTCACCAGACGACCTGACGGTATATACCCGTGAAGGGGAAGACTACGAATACCATGTTTTTCACGATCCGGGAGCACCACCTAGAGTGGATGGCGACCTAGAAGAAGAATACAAGTGGTCGCATGCCTTTGTTGCGGTATGGTCTTCTCATCTCGATCCTACGGTTGGCCGAGGTGCGGAACTCATTGATATCTCACCGAACGGAATTGGGAATATTTCCGTAGATCAGTACCCAACTGACTTCCCCGGTCATCGGTCGTTCTTTCAAGACAACGGTTTAGATCCGGGGAGAGGCTACCGTGTGAACCCCGCTACAGGCGCACCTTATGAACCCCAAATGGTGCCGCTAGGTGACTACACACGAGTACTCGCAGAATTTTGGGCGGACGGCCCGGACTCTGAAACTCCACCCGGGCACTGGTTCGTAATTTTGAACGAGGTCAACGATCATCCTGATTCGACACGCAAAGTCCGTGGCGTCGGGGAAGAACGAACCGAATTAGAATGGGATGTAATTAGTTACTTCGTACTGGGCGGGACGATGCATGACGCGGCTATTGCAGCATGGGGGGTCAAAGGTTGGTACGACTACATCCGGCCGATTTCCTCGATTCGCGCAATGGCTGACTTAGGTCAGAGTTCGGATGACACCCTCCCCTCCTACCATGAAAATGGCATACCGCTCAAACCTGGATACATCGAGTTAGTTGATGCTGACGATCCTTTAGCGGGCGAAGACGAAGAGCATATTGGCAAGATCAAACTATACGCTTGGCGTGGCCCCGACTATATCCAAGACCCAAAGAACGATGTGGCCGGAGTTGATTGGATTCTTGCAGAAAACTGGTGGCCGTATCAACGTCCGACCTTCGTGACCCCACCGTTTGCGGGGTACGTATCGGGACATTCCACTTATTCTCGTGCGGCCGCAGAGATGATGACAGCCCTGACGGGAGATGAGTACTTTCCGGGTGGTATGAGCGATTTTGAAGCGCCACAAGACAACTTCCTCGTGTTTGAAAAAGGACCCAGCGTGTCTTTAACATTGCAATGGGCAACCTATCGAGACGCTTCTGATCAATGTAGTCTCTCACGCATTTGGGGAGGGATTCACCCCCCAGCTGACGACATACCGGGTCGGTTAATTGGCATCAAGGTAGGACAGCAGGCATTTGAACACGCGATGAAATTTGTCGAACCTACGGTAGAAGCTGAAGAAATAGCGTCACCGTAGCACGCTAAATGTGGCCGACTAATACAACAGGTTAACCACGTCTATGTGTAACAATTTTCCAGCAATTTGTGTCCCCCCTGCTTTGGAATGTGTTCTGAGGAACACGAAAACTGCATTAACGGTAGCGTCCTCTGCCTCGACGTGCAGCACATACTTCCGTTATATAATAATAGGTTGCAAAATTTAAGTCGATTAATCATCCATTGAACTGAACAACATGTTGATGCAGAATCGAACGAACACACACAGGTCTTTGAAAGTCTTTATCGGGACTGGGTTGCTGCTTGCTATGTTCTTGCTTGTATTGCTGTACGTACCCAATACCGGCACCCTGCTCGCTACAGAACCTACAGCTACGAACAACCAGCCAATTGTTCCGACAGGCTTTACCACACCTAGTGGAACTGAGGTGAGGTTTAATCGAGTCACTACTACCGGTTTGGTACGTACGTTTCCTCATGACCCTGAGGATCTAAACGACAAACAGTACTACGCAGCGGGAATTGCTGCCGGAGACATCGATGATGACGGTGATGTAGATCTATACGTCGTGGGTGGAAATACCGTACCAAATGCGTTGTATTTGAACAACGGGAACGGTACCTTTGTGGATGTCGCCGAAGAATATGGGGTCGACCTATTACACTGGGGAAGCGGACCCGCGTTAGGGGACATTGATGGGGACGGTGATCTTGATTTGTTTATATCTGCTGTCAATTTCGAACCAGTTCGAATGCTTGAACACGATTCGGAAGCCGGAACGTTTAAGGATATAACCGAAGAAGCCGGAATTACGATAACTTCAGAGGCAACCATGTCTGCGACCATGGCAGACTACGACCAAGATGGTTGGATTGACATATTCCTGACTCATTGGGGAGAGAACCGCGAATATCGACCTGATACTGAGACTCTGTGGCGGAACGAAGGAAGTGGAGTGTTTCGAAACGTTAGTGATTTGTCTGGAATCAGTGACAACCTGCTGGAAACGTACACCGAGTACACATTTACTGCGAATGTCTTCGATATCGACGGAGACGTCGACAAAGATCTCCTCATGGTGGCTGATTTCGATACAAGTCAGATATTAAAGAACCATCGAGGCACAAACTATGTTAAAGACACCGACCGAGACGTGATTATCGACCAAGCTGGGATGGGGTCGGCAGTGGGTGATTTCGATAATGATGGTGATTTCGATTGGTTCGTGACTTCGATTTTCGATGAGGACATCGGTGGTAGTTATTTCGGCAATAGACTCTATCAGAACGACGGAAATGGGATTTTCTCGGACATCACAGATCAAGCACAGGTCGCGCCCGGTGATTGGGGATGGGGTGCTTGTGCAAAAGACTTCGACAATGACGGTTTTCTCGATATTTTTCACGTGAACGGATGGCGCGAACCCCAATTTCGTGAAACACCTTCCCGTTTGTTCTGGAATCAATTTGACGGAACATTTCGTGAAATCTCACAAACTGTTGGCATTGAAGACAGGGGACAAGGACGCGGTGTAGTTTGTTTTGATGCGGATCGCGACGGAGATATTGACATTCTTATTGCGAATGCCGACGAACCACATTTGACGTTTTATCGGAACGAGTCAGTAGGATTGGGAAATTACTTGACAATCAAACTAAGAGGTTCTGGAGTCAATACGTACGGAGTCGGATCACTAATAAAGGTCACTACTGAGTTCGGCACACAAATTCGACAGCTAGGAGGCAGTAACAACTTCGTATCGCACAATCCGTTGGAAGTGCACTTCGGATTGGGGACAGCAGAAAGGGCAGATATACGAGTCGAATGGTTTGACGGTAGTAATACTGTGACCGAGTTTTCGGTTCTGAATGTAAATAGGGAGATCACAGTCAATCAACCGGGCTTTTCGGGACTGCGGTTGAGCGTTCGATTCGGCGACGGTGACGGCCAATATGACGCGGGTGAACAAGTCGTAATCGAAGCGGAGGAGCCGAAAGAAGGGTATTACTTCAGTCATTGGACCGTTTCCGGTGGTACAGTTTCGGACCGGCATGCATCGTCGACAACGTTTGAGATGCCCTCTAGCGTCGCGACGGTTACTGCAAACTACCTACCCGGAGTCGCCCCGTCAGCGGATGTGTCGACGGCGCGACGATGGAACGAAGTTCTACTTGCAGCCATACGTAACGATTACGCACGACCAACGGTACATGCTCGCAATCTATTTCATGCTTCCGCAGCACAATACGACGCGTGGGCTGGGATGGTAAACAATGTGGATCCAGCACCCAAACCATGGCTTCTAGGCTCCACTGAAGTCGTATCCTGTCCGTTTGAAGAATTGAATGTGAATTTCACCGAATCAGATATTGAAGTTGCCTTGAGTTACGCTTCTTTTCGAATGATCCGGCATAGATTCTCTCGCTCTCCAGGACTAAGTCAAATTGTCAAGGACAGCAACGCGCTGATGAGTTTTCTGGAATTAGATCCCGAGGATCAAGACACAGACTATACTGAAGGCTCGCCGAGCGCGCTAGGGAACTACATCGCATCTTGCTACATTGCATATGGACAGGTTGATTACGCCAACGAGTACGACGATTACAAAAACAAGAGCTATGAACCAGTTAATTTAGCACTTGAACCACATAAACCTGGAAATCCCAACATCTCTGATCTCAATCGATGGCAACCGCTGTCGCTTGAGAACTTCATCGACCAAGCAGGTAATGACGCAAACTCCGAACCAGAGTTTTTGAGTCCCGAATGGGGCAGCGTGCTTTCATTCGCACTCTCACCAGACGACCTCACGGTATATACCCGAGAAGGGGAAGAGTACGAGTACCATGTTTTTCATGATCCAGGAGCACCACCAAAAATGGATGGTGATCTAGAAGACGAATACAAGTGGTCGCATTCCTTTGTTGCAGTGTGGTCTTCTCATCTCGATCCGACAGTTGGTCGAGGTGCGGAACTAATTGATATCTCGCCGAACGGGATCGGGAATATCTCATTAGATCAGTACCCGCGAGACTTCCCCGGTCATCGGTCGTTTTTCCAAGACAATGGTTTAGATCCTGGACGTGGATATAGTGTTAACCCTGCCACCGGCGCACCCTATGAACCGCAGATGGTGCCCCTCGGTGATTACACCCGAGTACTTGCCGAATTTTGGGCCGATGGACCAGATTCGGAAACACCACCTGGACATTGGTTCGTAATTCTGAATGAGGTAAACGATCATCCTGATTCGACCCGCAAAGTCAGAGGCGTTGGAGAGGATCGAACCGATTTAGAGTGGGATGTAATTAGTTACTTCGTACTGGGCGGGACGATGCATGACGCTGCTATTGCAGCATGGGGGGTCAAAGGTTGGTACGACTACATCCGGCCGATTTCCTCGATTCGCGCAATGGCTGATTTAGGTCAGAGTTCGGATGACACCCTACCCTCCTACCATGAAAACGGCATACCACTCAAGCCTGGGTACATTGAGTTAGTTGATGCTGACGATCCTCTAGCGGGCGAAAACGAAGAGAACGTGGGCAAGATCAAACTATACGCTTGGCGTGGACCCGACTACATCGAAGACCCGACAACCGACGTTGCTGGGGTTGCCTGGATTCTCGCAGAAAATTGGTGGCCATATCAGCGTCCGACTTTCGTGACCCCACCATTTGCTGGGTACGTGTCGGGACATTCCACTTATTCTCGCGCGGCTGCAGAAATGATGACAGCCTTGACGGGAGATGAGTACTTTCCAGGTGGCATGAGCGACTTCGAAGCGCCACAGGACGAATTCCTCGTGTTTGAAAAAGGACCGAGCGTGTCGTTAACGTTGCAGTGGGCAACCTATCGCGACGCTTCCGATCAATGCAGTCTTTCGCGCATTTGGGGCGGGATTCATCCCCCGGCAGATGACATTCCGGGACGGTTAATTGGCATCAAAGTAGGACAGCGGGCATTTGCACACGCCATGAGTTTCGTCGAACCTACTATTGAAGAAGAAGTAGTAACGTCGCCATAACTCCACGCAGTTCTGAAATATCGGAAAAGAACTGATAGTCGAAAAGCGTTGAGGACTGTCTTAGTTAAGACTTAATAAGAGATGTCCAAACGGTATGAAGCTAGATAGCTCGCAATTCAGCAATCGCAAGTTTGTTTCGTGCTCGTTAGTTGTTCTCGCAATTACCGTAGTCAGCGTACTTGGCACTCCGGATCAAACTGACACGGACGGTTCAACCAACTCCGAGGAAGACGAAACTACGGTCCTTAAGTTCGAGTTTTCCGATGAATCTGGACTCACTCGGCAAGTTACTACTTCATTCAGCAACATGACCGTACTCCAGCAGTTCACCGGTGGAGTTGCTGCTGGTGATTTTGACAACGACGGCGATGTCGATCTCTATGTTGTTGGTACAGACGACGCTCCGAACGCATTGTACGTCAACGACGGAACTGGGAAATTTAACGACATCGCCGCAGAGATGGGTGTCGACTTCATCCATTGGGGTAGCGGACCGGCGTTCGGAGACATCGACAGCGACGGAGATCTAGATTTGTTCGTTGGCGCAGTTGAAGGAGACCCCTTTTATCTTTTAGAGAATCGAGTCATAGGTGAAGATGCAGAGAATCGATTCGTCGACATTACCGACACAGCTGGCCTACTCCTGCATTCGGATAGTACGGTTTCCGCAATGTTTGCGGACTACGATCAAGATGGTTTACTGGACTTACTTTTCACACATTGGGGAGACCGGAGGCAAGTAAACAACGACACTGAAACACTTTGGAAGAACGAAGGTGGAAGCTTCTTTACAAATAAGAGCACACCGTTAGGAATTTCACTTGACCTAGTGGAAGAAGGAGTGGAACTGACGTTGACTACAAACTTGTTTGACGTTAGCGGTGATGGTTTACCGGACTTGCTTGTAGCAGCAGATAGGAACGAAAGCCAGACCTTCATCAACAACGGTGAGTCGTTTGTAAAGAGTACTGATCGCCGTGTGATCAAAGATCAGAGTGGCATGGGAGCTGCCGTAGGCGATTACGACAATGATGGAGACTTCGACTGGTTCGTTACTTCGATTTACGACCTACATGTGGGTGGTTCCTCTTTTGGCAATCGACTTTATCAAAACGATGGACAAGGATTCTTCACAGATGTAACCGATGTGACTGGTGTAGCCGACGGAAATTGGGGTTGGGGTGCTTGTATGAAAGACTTCGATCACGATGGGGACCTCGACATATTTCATGTCAACGGTTGGGAAGATTGGGAAGAGTACAGAACAGAACCCTCCAGATTTTTTGAGAATCAAGGCGACGGGACGTTCACCAGATTAGACGTGTTTGACATTGGAATAATCGGTCGAGGACAAGGAAGAGGACTCGCCTGTTTCGACGCAGATCGCGACGGCGATATCGACATCTTGGTTGTAAATCTCAATCATCCACATTTGGTTTTGTACCGAAATAACTCGACCAATCTGGGAAACTACGTAGTTATCAAGTTGAGAGGGTCAGGATCAAACACCTACGGTGTGGGCGCGCTTGTTACATTGACAACGTCTGAGGGCAAGCAAATACGTCAACTCGGTGCAAGTAATAACTTTGCCTCTCACAACCCGCTGGAAGTTCACTTTGGAATAGGTACGGTGACAGAGGCAGAGGTGTTAGTCGAGTGGATGGACCAAGACAGGACTACTACCGATTTGTCGATTACGGAAGTTAATCGGGTATACACGATTGAGCAACCGGCTCAGGATGGATTGCAGCTGAGTGTACAGTTTGGCGATGGCGACGGTCTGTATGCGGCCGGTGAAGTGGTGGAGATTACGGCGTCGGAGCCGGCAGAGGGCTATCACTTCAGCCATTGGATTGTCTCCGGCGGGATCATCGGAGACCCGCACGCGGCGACGACGACGTTTGAAATGCCTGCCAGCGTGGCTACGGTGACCGCGTATTTTCTTCCCGGCGTCTCGCCCTCCGCGGACGTTTCCGTGGCCCGACGCTGGAATGAAGTGTTGTTGGCGGCGATCCGCAACGACTACGCGCGACCGACCGTGCATGCACGCAATCTCTTCCACGTCTCGGCGGCACAGTACGATGCGTGGGCGGCGCTGGTACGGAACCTCGACCCCGATCCCAAGCCGTGGCTGTTAGGGGCGATGGAACCCATTGAATGTCCGCTGGCAGATTTGAGCCCCTTCGACTTCGACGATGCGGATATGGAGGCGGCGTTGAGCTATGCGAGCTTTCGACTCATTCGGCATCGGTTCTCGAAGTCACCTGGTCACGCCCAGATCATCCGCGACACGCAAGCACTGATGAGTTTTCTGGACTTCGACCCAGCGCATCAAAGCACGGACTACACGGACGGGGATGCGAAAGCGCTCGGCAACTACATCGCGTCGTGCTACCAGGCCTATGGTGAACAAGACGGCGCGAACGAAGACGATGACTACAAGAACAAGAGCTACACCCCGGTGAATCCGGCGCTGGAGCCCCATGAACCGGGGAATCCCAATATCGTCGATCTCAACCGCTGGCAACCATTGCAGTTGGAGAGTTTTATTGACCAAGCCGGCAACTTGGTCGATGAGCCGCCCGAGTTCTTGAGTCCCGAATGGGGCAGCGTCGATGCCTTCGCCCTCACGGAGGCGGAACTCACGGAATACTCGCGCGCAGGTGAAGAGTACGTCTACCGGGTCTATCATGACCCGGGCACGCCACCGATGATTGATGGCGTACTGGGCGACGAGTACAAATGGTCGCATTCACTGGTGAGCGTCTGGTCGTCGCACTTGGACCCGACCGTGGGACGCGGCGCCGACGTAATCGATATCTCACCAAACGGCATTGGGAACATTACCATCGACCAGTATCCGCTCACGTTTCCGGAACATCGAAATTTCTTTGCCGATGACGGCTTAGATCCCGGCACCGGTTATGCGGTGAATCCGGTCACCGGCGCGCCCTACGAACCGCAGGAAGTGCCCCTGGGAGACTATACTCGCGTCTTGGCTGAGTTCTGGGCGGATGGTCCGGACTCCGAAACGCCGCCCGGGCACTGGTTCGTGATCTTGAATACGGTCAATGAACATCCCGACTCGACGCGCAAGCTGCGCGGCGTGGGGAATGATCGTACCGAGTTGGAATGGGACGTGATTAGCTACTTCGTGCTAGGCGGGACGATGCACGATGCGGCGATCACCGCGTGGAGCGTGAAGGGTTGGTATGACTATGTCCGGCCGATCTCGTCGATAC
>VYFT01000078.1 GCA_009842245.1 Gammaproteobacteria bacterium
GGTAGTGGCTCAGTTTGAATTTGATTTTCTCGGTTTGTACTTACCGCGCTTTTTAGGCTTGGGTAAGGATTGTTCGACCATTCGCACCAAGTCTTCAATGCTCCAAACTTGATCTGTGACACCAGCTTTCTTCGCGGGTGTCGTTTCAAGTGTTAGATGGATACGACAAAAATTGTAGTACATGAAGTGCAATGCAACCGCGTGCGCGTGGTTCTCTAATTTCTTCGAGAAAGCGTTTGTAAGCCGCGTAAAGCGTCGCATGGACATTCGCATGGTTAGGTTCTGTCTTTCAACGTACGACGTGGATATGAGCTTGCTGTCAGGCTGTCCGATCATTTTCTTCTTCTTCGACCCTGTGCATATGCTTGGACTGTATCGAGTAGTCTTGTCTTGCTCAGGAGCTTGTCCGTAAATCTTTACCAGTTGAGCGTAGTCGACATCACCACCAAAAGCACCTTCGACCGCGTCAAAGTATGCTTTGTGTCCGTCGCTAGTCAATTGAATACGATTAGAGAGCCGAGCTCGGAGATCGTCCATGAGATCAATAGCAGTCATGCTCGTACGATCTCCTAATCTCCAAACTGGTACAAGTTTAGTGTCAGCACAAATAGCCGTCCACGTCCAAACATCACCAGCTTTATCGGGTGCGCTGGTAGCGCGTGGTACATTCTTCTCTTTCGCGTAAACGAAACTCCAAATCTCGTCCACTTCCATTCTGCGACAGGGTAAGTCTTGGAACGCGGAGTCTTGATACTCGGCACAAGCCTTACCCGCGTCGATCAGTAGTTTATTCACTGTGTTGCGGCTAACCTCAGCTATTCGAGCGGTTGCTCTGATACTGTTACCTTCCACAAGAAGACGGATAATGAGTTTGCGTGTATGTGTGTTTAATATATTCATAATGATATATTATACTTGTAAATCGGTTTATTACAAGCATTTTATATCATTTTATTTGAAATTCTTGCGTTTTCGGTATAATTTCTGTCCATGAATACCTACCGAATTAACTACAAGCCGAAAATGCACGGTATTAGATTTGTTCAAGCCGATAATGTAAATGGATTTCAACCTACCAGCGACACCTATACATTTAAGATCGGTGAGGAAGTTGTCGTAGCAATTCCTAAGAATGTTGTTCTTTCTATTGATAAAGTGAAGACAACAAGCGACGAGGAATAACACTACTTATTCCAGCGCGACGCGGCCGCGATCTTAGCGATTTCTGTGCGACGCGTCGAAGACATTCCAGCGGCGCGAGCGTTACCACTTCGCACCTTACCCGATACCTTCTCTGGTTCTTCTTCGTGTTGTTTTGTTGCGAGATCAACCACGAACTTAGCCCGCTGGTTTATATCTCCCTTAGGTAATTTGTTTGTCATGTATTACTCCGTTGAATGAGAAGTGACTAGGGTAACAGTTTAGTACCAATTACCCTAGTCAAAGTTGCTCAAATAGTTAGGAATCTAAACGATCCACTGTACGTAAATAAGTACACCTAAGCAAAACAGAAAAGTAAACAGTTTAGCCCAAGTTGGTCTAAACATTTCTTTCAGCATGCTTTTGATTTTGAGTGTAGTCATGTTAGCTCCACTATCAGTTGATACAGTTTTCATCGGTCAGCATGTCCACATTTATTGTTATCCCACATATCTTGCAACCGATTCGCAGCGTTAGAAAGATAAAGTGCTGATCCCCCCCGCCGGGGCACCAAGAATCGGTATCCAAAAGAGTGCGATCCCAATCCAGCCAAACACATCCGAGCCGGTACGTGCTTCGTTTTTCATCTTATCCACGTAAGAACAAGTTTGATATGGCCAATTGTAGGCACCGTCTGCTCTCCTACCTTTCCAAGGTAACGCGTCACAGTAACCCATTTCTGAGGCTAGTGCATGGTTGGAATAATCAGGGCACAAGTCATCAAAGTCAGGAATATCATCACAATCTCGATCATCTTCACAGCCACCACCATCAGCGGGATCAGGGACAGGATGGACGGGCGCGGGTCCTGAGTTAGGTACAACCACGTTATCCGCCATCGCGGAAGGTCCTAGTACAAGCATACTCACTGCTATTGCTAGCATGGTGTGCCAAAGGTAAGGTGTGAGTTTGTTTGGTAAATTCATTTTGTTCACTCCTACAAATGAATTGTTGAAAGGTATCCGACACACTGGGTGTCGGGCTATACCAAACTCACAGAAAGATACATTCCTGCTATTCACCCTGACAAGTTAATTACTCTTATCATGCAGTCGGGCTGTTGTATTCACAGGTAACCCGACTCGGGCTATTTCTATGAATTTGGTAAGAGTATTCTAACACAAAAATATGGAGAAATATGTAAAAAGCACTCATAATTCTGACGCTTGGTAAAATCTCCAAATGACTGACAACGATAGAAAAGTCGAGTTGATGAATGAACGCGCAGAAATCAAAAGAGAGAAATGCTACCTCCGTAAAGAAATTCGTGACGCGGGTTTGTCATTCCAACAAAACAAGCAAGTAACCGATCTTATAAGGGAGGGAGTCATGCACCTAGATTCAATACGCTTCGCTCTCTATCCAACATATGAAGAAATGACAACGAAAGTAGAACGACTTATCGAGATCGACGCGAGAATTGAAGAAATTGAAGACGCTGTACCAGAGCTCAAAGCGTAAATTCAAACTGAGCCACTACC
>VYFT01000024.1:0-58221 GCA_009842245.1 Gammaproteobacteria bacterium
CTCTTCATTCCTCAAAAATAATATAATTTACTGTACGTATTTCTATTAGAAAGAGTATGAGTCAAGCATCCTTTCGCGGGTTTTTGCTACAAAACAACTATCGTGTCGAAAATGGGAAACCCGTACTGTACCTCTATGGTCGACTGGATGATGGTCAGTCGTTTTTAGTACGAGAATCCCGCCAACAGCCACACTTCTTAATACGTGATAAAGATGTCGGGCATCCAGCTATCGGAGGACGAAGGATCGAGAGTTCGGACTACCATACCATGGATGGACACCCCTCGTCCAAAGTGGTCTTTCAAACGCCTCAAGACATGCTATCGGATCGGGATCGGTTGCACCATCAGCAGATACCAACCTATGAAGCGGATCTGCGTTTCACTGAAGCGTATTTGATCCGCAACAACATCCGTGGTGGTGTCGAAATCTCCGGTACCCCCGAATGTACTGATCCTTTGGTTGATGTCACTTTCAATGACCCAGACATCCAACCGACTCCCATTGAATTTCAACCAACGGTTCTATCGTTTGACATAGAAACTGATCCAACGGCGCGCCAGTTGTTGGCGATTTCAATGTACGGACCCACCACCGATGAAGTCATCGTAGTGGATCCTAAGAAACGAAAAATGCCAGAAAGAACGACTGCTGTCGGTTCAGCGGTAGACGGTATTCAATTGTTTGTTGACCGCGTACGAGAACTGGATCCGGACGTACTGCTCGGATGGAACGTCATAGACTTTGATCTTGCTGTTTTACTACGAATCGCAAGACGTAATCGTAGGAGTCTATGTTTAGGACGATCTAACGCCGATGTCCGAACGCTCTCTGCGCGCGGTTTCTTTGGATCCAGCCGCGCTGTGATTCAAGGTCGTATGGTGCTTGATGGCATTGGACTAATTCGCGGTGCTTTCATTCCATTCTCTGAACACAATCTCGATTCAGTTGCCCGTGAGGTTTTGGGCGAAGGGAAAGCAGTGATCAAAAAAGTACACGACCGTGCTGGCGAAATTCTCACTCGGTACCACGAAGACTTAGAAGGGTTCGTCGAATACTCGAGAGCTGACGCGAGGCTTGCTTACCAAATTGTCGAGAAACTGAACTTGATTTCGCTCGCTGTGAAACGAAGTAAGCTTACTGGCATGACCTTGGACCGAGTCGCGAGTAGCATCGCTTCATTTGATTTCGTGTACCTCTCACAATTAGAAAAGAGAAAAATTCGCGCTCCATCCATGTTGACCAATAGAGAACCGTACCGCAATCGACACTCGGGCGCGCTGGTTCTCGAACCAAAACCTGGGTACTACCGAAACGTGTGGGCGTTTGATTACCGGAGCCTCTACCCAAGCATCATTCGTACTTTCAATATTGACCCATTGACACTCTCAAGCAACCAAGAATCCGATGATGTCATTCGCACCACTAATGATGCCTGTTATCGACGCGAACCCGCGATACTACCCACTTTCTTAGATGAACTCTTTACGGAACGTGAGCGAGCAAGAGTCGCAGGAGACCAGATATCTAGCCAGGCTATCAAAATTCTGATGAACTCCTTTTATGGCGTGCTCGCGACGCCACATAGCCGATTCCATAATCCGGAGATGGCAAACTCTGTTACCTCGCTGGGAAGACACTTTCTACGATTCGCGAAATCCTGGTTTGAAGATCACGGCTACACAGTACTTTACGGTGATACGGATAGCGTGTTTGTAGAGTCCGACATAACAAATTCAGAAGAGGCTGCGGACCAAGGCGAACAACTGCGCCAAGAATTCAATTACGATTTAACTTCGTACATCCGACGAGAGTGGCAACTCGACAACAAACTCGAACTTGAGCTTGAACATCTCTATACAAAGTTTTTCCTACAACACATGCGACGTTCCAGAAGTGGTTCAAGAAAGAGATACGTAGGGTTCGACTACCGAACTCAGAAAATTGTGTTTGTCGGGCTCGAATCTGTAAGGCGAGATTGGACTGAGCTCGCAAAGGACCTGCAACGCGAAATGTTTCGCAGGTTGTTCGCCGAGGAATCGGTCGATGAGTATTTACGCTCCTACATCGCCCAGTTGCGGACCGGAGCTCTCGACGAGAAACTCGTGTACAGAAAACGACTTCGAAAGCCGCTTCACGAATATCGAAAAGTGAGTCCGCCATATGTCGTAGCTGGTCGAAAATTACAATCCCCCGCAAGGGTCATTGAGTATGTAATGACGACCGACGGACCCGAACCCGTCGAACTGCTCTCACACCCGCCCGACCACGAGCACTATTTGCAAAAACAGATTCAACCTGTGGTTCAGCCCATTCTCGAAGTCTTGGGGCAAGACTTTCGACACATAGCAATGAAAGACTATGAACCGAACGATCTATTCAAAGAAGTTGAAGCTGTGCAGAGTTCAAATCCCCAGGAAGAACGTTGCTGAAATTACACGGCGTTAATCAATCTTCTCGCTTGTGAGAAGAACATACGCCGACGGTACTGGCCGTCCTCCCGGATTCCTTTAAACGGCGTCAAGAATAGGTCTCTAGTGTCATCTCGAAATTTTGAGAGTTTGGAATTTAGTTGATCTAGCAAATTTGGAACGTCGTGGAAATCGCCACTAATTCGCGTGATAAATCTTGATGACTCTTTTATTTCGTAGTTGGAAATTTCATTCACACCACAAAATCTAATAGTTCTGCCGCGCGTGTTGTCGAATGAAACGAATCCGAGCGTACCCTGCGGATCATTGAATCTCAGTTTTCGGTCCACAACTTCACGCGGAATGTGAGTACGAAGAACGTCGAGTTCCCCGATGAATTCGTCATCATAAAACACTCTTGTCGGTCGGTCCTTTGATCCTGTGAATAACGCTAAGCAGACTGGGTTTTCGGTTTCGTTAAAGATGAGCTTGTGTAACAAGATGAAGGTGCTCAGCCTGTCCTGAAACAAACCACTCTGCAAAAAACTAGCAGGTATGAGTGCTGCGACAAATTCACAATGCGCCAAACATAACTCCAAGCAGAACTTGTAAACGTCATCATATTTGCAGGCCGGATACGGAAGTTTTCGTCGGGTAGCCGAGTTTCGCGCAAGCCACGGTGGATTGGTCACACAAACTTTAAAGCCTTTTGGAAAAGATACCATAGTGTCCCGTTCGACTACCGCATGGTGAGCGGGGGTAATGTCATAGGAAGTAAATGAATTACACAACCCGGTTGCTTGCAGAGATTCAATGATGTGATTTGCTCCGGCAAACGGTTCTAGTATCTGTCTATTGGGAAGATTTGCTTCCTCAGCCCACTGTTTGAACGCAGTGAGTTCAAACGGATTTTGACTAACCGTGAAAAACTGACCTAGCGAACGTTTGCTATCTATCATGGGAACTGTGTTAGATTTTGTACAAAAGTTTACAGCGGAGTAGGTTCAGCGAACTTGACCCTTCGACAAGCCAAAAACATCTAAATGTAGCAGGTTTTTTCAACTAGCAAGCTGAGCGGTTTGAATCACCTCGACACTGCTTAATAATTTTCTGTAAGATTTGAAGACTAACGATTGTGCGTTTTTCAGTTGTTGGTAGTAGTATGAGCGAAAAGTCTAAACTAACATTGGTTTGGGAGTGGCCGTTACGATTGTGGCACTGGGCCGTTGCTGTCTCGGTGATTGTCGCTCTGTTAACAGGACTAGTCCCACAGTTGGACTACTTTAGCATACATCGCATTGCTGGAATATCGGTGGTGGCATTAATCGTATTCCGGGTTTTGTGGGGTGTGATTGGAGGAACGTACGCGCGATTTACGAACTATTGGACCACACCAAAAGCGTTTCTACACCACTTCACGGGTAAGTCACAACCTCGCGCTCACACCTCCCCAGGCGTGCTACTCACGCTTGCGGTACTTTTAACGTTAACGATGCAATCCATTGCTGGTTTATTCACGACGGACGATGTGTTTTACAAGGGTCCGTTAGTTCAGTTTGCTGAAGACGAAATTGTTGAAACTGCCACCGATCTTCATCACCAAGTATGGAAGTTCATCCTAGCACTAATCGCGATTCACCTCAGTGCGCACGTCATCTACTTGTGCTTCTTACGGAGTAGAATCCCACTGTCAATGTTCACCGGTCGTAAGCTCACCGAAGAACCAGACACTACATGGTCGAATTGGCGGGCGGCACTAGCGTTTGGCGTCGCGATTGCTGTCTTTGTTGCGTTGATGTACTACTCGCGATAGCGTCGATGACATCCACGGCAGGCGTTTCCCACATCGCGTACTGCCGCAGGAATTGCATCACTATCGTCGTCATCCACGACGGTCTTCAACTTTAGCATAGCTCCATTGAAGACATCAATCGCCTTTTGGAAATCTTCCTTTTCGTCTTCTTCCCAGATCCTGTCCAACGCTTCACCACCCTCAGAACCATCGGCGAACAGGTCCGGCATAATCGTGCCATAGTCGGCGAGCGCATTCACATGCATCGACAAGTGATTCTGGAATGGAATTTCGCCATCCATGATTTGCAAGATCGACTGAAAGTGCACTTCAACCGCTTCCATGCTATGGTGGCGGTATTCGGCCACCTTTTCATTCGCGACTACGGCGGTGCCTATTAACAGAATAACGAGCAACGTACCAATGATGTTAGTCCGTTTATTCATACGTGTTTCCTCAAATTTGTTGTAGGTTTAGTGGTGTTTGAAAGAGATTTGTTGGATCCCCATCTCGCTATTTAAGCACAAACTTCATCACAAAGTCCTTCAAAATGAGTTACCCTCGCTTCCAACGCATTTACCGTTTCGCGCCAAAATTCTGGTGTAGTTAAATCGCCATCTAGGTGCTCGCGCGCTAGATCTTCCGCGGACATTCGACCGGTATCGCGTAATAGTCCCGAATAACGATTGAAAAACTCTTCACCCATCGAATTACGTCGTTGATAGATGCTTTGGCTAAACAAGTAACCGAATAGGTAAGGGAAGTTGTAGAAACTAATTCCAGATATGAAAAAGTGCAATTTACTGATCCAGAATAGCTCATCCGGTTCTGACAAGGCATCTCCATACCACGAAGTCCAAGCATCAGACATGAGCTTTCGTAATTCTGCTGGTAATAGTGGTCGTGCTTCACGCGCTTCATAAAAATTCTTTTCAAACTCAAATCGAGTGGGAATGTTGAGTAAGAACGACACTATCGCTGACATCTCTTCCCAAGCAACGGACAATGCCTGTTGTGGCGTAGTCGCAGTCTGTAAAACGGCATCTCGTACTAGTGTCTCGCCGAACGTACTGGCAGTTTCCGCCAACGACATACCATAAGATCGTTGGGCATCTGGTAGATCTTTCATAACCCAATGATGGAAAGCGTGCCCAAGCTCGTGCGCGAGTACCGTGATGTCCGACATTGAACCACCATAGGTCATGTAGACGCGTGGTGTCTTGCTTTTAGCGAAGGAGGTGCAATATGCACCAGGACGCTTGTGCGGGCCAATCGTTCCCTCAATCCACCCTTCCATTGCCATCATGTTCACAAATTCTCCCATTGAGGGATCCACATCTCCGTATGCATGTGAGATTACATTTAAGCCTTTTTCAAAGGGGAAGCTCGACTCCGCGCCCGGTAGGACCGGTGCTGGTGCCCGGTTGTCCCAAGGTCCGTATCGACTCTTCCCGTAAGCTCGCGCCATCGCCTTTGCTGCTCGGCGTGCCATTGGTTTGGATTCCGATGCGACCTGAATGATCGCGTCTAAGGTCTGTCGTTTTATATGGCTAGCATGCGCAGGGGTGTCGAGAAAGTGCACCGATTTCTCATGAGAACGGCGCTTGCACATTTCCAAACGCCAGCCCGCGAGTGCATTTATTGCTGCTGCACAGGTATCCTCATGATTTGCCCACGCTTTATTAATAGCTTGCCAAGCATCTTCCCGCGTACGATCACTTGTCGATTGCATTAATGCAGCGGCTTCAGCGATTCCAACTTCGCGTTGTTCATTGTCGGCCGCGACCAAACAACGGAGCTTCCCCGATAGCTCAGTATAGAGTCGTCCCCAAGCATGAATGCCGTCTTGACTCAAAGCGCTTACCAGATTTTCTTCGTTCAAACTCAATAGCTCATGTCGACGACCTCGGGAATGATTGACCGCCCATGCAGATTCCGATACTGGGGGTTCGGCTAGATACGAGGCAATCACATCGTCATCCGACAAATCCAAAAACAACCGACTTGGTTGCATGAGTTCGCCAAATCGCACTCGATACTTTGTGAGCCTTCCCGAGAGTAATTTAGCCTCCTCGTTATTACTCTCAACAGACAGTACACAACTCGCATACGTGCTCGGATTGGCTAGGTATTTACGGGCGTCGTTTGCGAGGATGTAAATGTCACGCGCGGTATGAACGGCTAATTCTCGTGCGGAGGAATCAAGCGGCTTGGCTGACGTAACTAGAGGTGTGAGGACTTGGTTCTTTTCCTCAATCTGATCGAGAAGTGCGGTTAATGTCGCCAGATCAGCGTCGATAGCGGGGTCTGTCGGGGATAAATACTCTGTAGACAAATCCCAGGATGGTCCAGCAACATTGGTCATTTAACTCTCCTATGCTTTTCTCGTGACGATGTAGGTTTCAATGCTCAACGAATTATAGAAGAGCACTATTATCGGTCTATAAAACCAATTTCCATGAGTGATAGGGACTGTGTCGGCTGGAAATTCTTTGCCTGACTAACATGTTTTGGTGTTCCAAAAATTTCGCAAATTTGCCAAGTTTGCTAATATTCTTTGTTAAAGAAGCTGTTTTCGTGAAGTCTTAGCGGTACGCCTAAGGCACTCACACTCAAACAATCTGGAGAAATTCATGATTAATCAATTCCTTAAAGGCGCGACATTCTTAACCGTTTGTCTTAGCCTAGTAGTCCCCGCGCTTGCGCAGGATGAGGACGAAGAATCTTCGTCCGCCATCACCGACCGGATCGAAGAAGTCACGGTTACTGCACAGCGGGTTGAAGAAAACATTCAAGATGTACCTTTGAGTGTCAGCGCATTCGGCAGTGAAGCGTTGGACGAGCAACAAGTCATTACACCTTCGGACATTCAAATCAACACTCCAAACGTGTCATTCACCGCCGCGAATTTTGGTGGCTCAAGTTTTAGCGTGCGTGGCATTGGCAGTTTGATTTCTGGGAGTGCGGCGGAACCTGGTGTTTCCGCGCATATCAATGAGATCCCCGTATCCTCTAACCTAAACACGATGGAATTTTTCGATATGGAACGGGTAGAGATTTTGCGTGGGCCGCAGGGAACCCTGTTCGGGAAAAACGCCACTGGTGGAGCGATTAACTTCGTAACGAAAAAACCGGAATACGGAGTCTTTGACGGGTTTTTGAACACCGAGCTCGGTACGGATGCTCACAAGCGCGTCACCGCGATGGTCAATGTGCCACTAAGCGACGGCTTTTCCGCACGAGCTGCCTTAATGCATTTGCGACGTGATGGATACACTGAAAATTTAGCTGGAGCGCATGGCTTTGAAAGAGTCGACGACAGTATAGACGGCAGGAATGAATGGACTGCACGTGTTACCTTTGCTTGGGAATTAAACGAGTCTGCTTCAGCGTGGTTCCTATTCAGTCAAAGACGGGAAGACAGCGATCGAGTCCGCATTAGTAATCAAATATGCGAACGAAACGATCTACCTACCACCGGATGTACTCCCAATGGCTTTGGTTTTGACAATCCATACCTCAGCGGTACAACCTTCGGAATCTTCGGAGGCGCGATTGGCGCGCTACCGCTTGGTGCATCCGGAGCACAAGGTCTCGCTCAGTACAAATACCCTCGGCCTGATGGTTTAGACCTACGTACGGTACACACTGATGTCGAGCCGGTCTTCATTCAAAATGACGACTTCTTTGCCCTAGCAATTAATTACGTCTGGATGGACCTAGAGTTTCAAATTCTGGCGTCCTTGCATGAAGCAGATGGCTATTCACAACAAGACTATCTTTTTGATGTGGGACCGACACTGCAACCAACTCCGTTCAATCCACTTGGGATTTGGCCAACATCTGCCCCCGTCACGGGAAATGTTGGAGATAACTTCACCAGTCGTCAATGCAACATTTTCGGAGGCACGGCAGGAATTTTTGGCGGCTGCATCTATGAAGGAGTTGATCCAACGGTGTTCTTTACCTTCGACCACTCCTCTGGGGCAACGACCGATCAAGTTCTAGAAGGAAGAGTTAGTGGCGCGATCAATGAGAATATGAGCTACTTACTTGGGGCGATTTCTCACAATCGGGAACGTGCAACTGATTACATGATTTTTAGTAATACCCTAGATGCAGTTTCGGTTTACGGTGCGCCTGGATTGGGATTACCGCCACTATATCCTGGGCTCTTTATAAACTCCTCCGCGCCAGACGGAGGCCGCGGTCGGAATGACGATGGCACTGCCATCTTTGGTGAGCTCTACGTTGACATGTCCGACACTACACAGTTGACGTTTGGTCTGCGATATAACGAAGACACAAGAACAACGGATGACTCGAGCATTCTGTTGAACGCAATAAACCACGTGCCGTTGTTGCAAGCTAGTGTGTATCCAGGAATTCGCGCTCACGTCGCGGCACTTCTTGGGGTACCGATCGAGTTCGTTTCACTTGAAAATGCCTTGCAAGCAGCTTATGCTGCAGGACTGCTTCATGCAAATCACCTAAACAACATAAACGCAGCCGCACAGATTTTCTGGTCTCGCACCTCCAATATACTGCTCGGAGCTTTTGCTAGCGGTCCCCCGGAAGTTGCATTGGCCCGCTTCTATGGAGTGTCTCAAGCTGAGATTGATGCGGCACTGTTGACCCCAGCCTATAGTCCAGAACGAGTCGCGATCAGTCAACGAGTACCGATCGCACCAGCGTTCGGTGAAGCACGAGGTCTAACTAACAGTCCAAACTCCGGTTCTTGGACCGCTTTGACCGGTCGAATCGCGTTAGACATAAAACTCAATGACGATGTCATGGTCTATGGTGCGCTTAGTAGTGGATATAAACCCGGTGGTATGAACGCTGCGATCCCCCAACAATTCCAAGGCACTAGCGGCTTTACGTTTGATCGTGAGGATGTCACCGCGATAGAAGTTGGCACCAAGAGCTACCTGTTTGATCGTAGGCTCAATTTGAACGGCGCGTTCTTCACCTATCAGTACGAAGGACTTCAAGTTACTCGTATCAAGAACAACTCGGCAATTAACGAGAACATCGATGCGAACATCTGGGGCTTTGAGGCTGAAGGATGGCTCACGTTTGACGGTCTACCTAATCTCATGGTCGACTATGCGTACAGCTACTTGAACACCAGCGTAGATGGCTCTATGTCTCTCGATCCTTTGAACCGTACGGCTGGTAGTGATGACTGGGTTCTGCTGAATAACATGGATCCAGGCGTACTAACCGGCATCAATTTCATTGCTCGCAAAGCGCACCTCACCAACGACGTCGTGGCTGCAGCATTAGCTCGTGGCGCGACCGCTGACATCCGTAATGGATTGACTCCGGTGTCGGTGTCTTATCCGGTGAATGAGTTCGGTGTTGCGATTCCGGCTTATTTCTCCAGAAATTTCCTCACTGCGCTTGGAGTTGAAACATCCGATGGACTACTGACGGATCTAGATGGGAATTCGTTGCCGAATTCACCAGAACATACGTTCAAAATAGGTGCTACCTATACTACGGACTCGCCCATAATAAGATTACCGGGTACACTCTCGTTGCGTTGGGACTTCTACTGGCAGAGCGAGTCGTATAGTCGGGAATTTAACACCGAAGGCGATGAAATTGACTCGTGGACGCAAATGAATGCGAGCGCAACATTCGAAAGCCGCAACGGACGGTTCATGCTCAAGGGATGGGTACGGAATTTAGCGGATAACGACAACGTTACTGGAATGTACCTGACCTCCGACTCGTCAGGATTCTTCCGCAACTACTTCCTGACCGAACCACGTGTCGGGGGAGTGTCATTCCGTTATTCATACAAATAAGCGCTGTCTTAGAACACCATAACTAGAAGTCAATGCTCTTACCTCGCAAGAACGAGGTAAGAGCATTTTCTGTTAACTTACCCTTGGATTAGAAAGAGCGAGATTCGAGTACCAATGCTTTCTTCCAAAAACATAGTGAAACTGATCATCGCGATCACGATTATTGCCTGTATCGCGTTGTTTTTCCTACTACCCATAAACGACTATCTCACTCTTGAATACCTGCAACAACAAAGACGAGCGATAATCGATCTGTACATAGCGCACCCGGTCCTGTTCATCGCGACATATGTGGCGGTTTATGTTGTATTAACCGGACTTTCGATCCCGAGCGCATCGGCGCTGACACTGATTGGAGGCGCGGTGTTTGGACTTACCACGGGTACGATCGTGGTCTTGTCTGCGAGTACGCTTGGCGCGGTCTGTGCTTTCATCTTAGCACGTTACGTCCTACGTGATTACGTTCAACAAAAATTTAATAAATACCTACAACAAGTCAATCGCGGGGTGACCGAAGAAGGCGCGTTTTATCTTTTCGGTCTTAGAGTCGTACCGGTAGTACCGTACTTCGTTGTCAATTTCGTAATGGCACTGACGCCCATACGCTTGTGGACGTATTACTGGGTCACACAACTAGGAATGTTGCCAGGTACGATTTTGTACGTCAACTCTGGCAAAGAACTAGGACAACTGGAGTCTCCTTCGGGAATCCTCTCATGGTCGCTTATTCTCTCGTTAGTGGCATTAGGTCTCTTCCCGCTCGTTGCTAAAAAGATTGTCGCAGTGATCCGGTCTCGTATTCGCCGGCGCAATAGCTAACCGTTTCACCGAACCCAGTCACCAAGTTACGCATTACTACAATGTAGTCAATGCGCGTTCATACGAAAGAGATTGAAGTCGCGCACGTTCCATTGAGTGAAGGAATTTGGAGGTAGATTGTGATTAAAGAGTTCTTAAGTGCGAAGTACCTAGCTTGGCACATTCTGATAGCGTTAGTGCTTGCTGTTGTTGTTGCAGCTACGATACGCAACCCTGGTTTTGGTTTGACCGACGAAACTCTAGCATCCATCAGCAGTTGGATTCACATCCCGGGCAAATTATTTGTCAACGCCCTGAAGATGGTGGTGGTTCCGCTCGTATTCGCCGCGATTGCAGTGGGGGTCGCCGGTATGGCTAGTCAAAAATCCATTGGAAGAATCGGCAGCAAGACTATCGCCCTCTACCTAGTTACCGGTTTTATAGCAATTTTCACAGGACTCATCTTGGTCAATGTGATTCAACCAGGAAACATGTCAGAGGACGCTGCACTAGCACTTGTTGAAAGTGTTGAAGGATCGGCAGATCAAGTTGATATGACCAATAGAGTTCAAGGACGAAGTTGGTGGGACTTAGTCCAAATCCTTGTTCGCGCAGTGCCACCTAATATTTTTGATGCATTAACTAACAACAGCGGGTTGCTCGCAATTATCTTCGTCTCTGTAGTGTTTGGGTTCTTTACGACAAAGCTCGATGGACCAATCAGGGAGACAATGGAAAATCTGTGGCAGGGTATGTACGACTTAACTATTACAGTAACTCTTTGGATCATCCGATTTGCACCCATAGGAGTCTTTGCACTCGTCACGGTGGTGATAATTGACACGGGCTTTAAAGCATTTGGACCACTAGCCTGGTTCGTAGTAACTGTTTTAGCGGCACTAATACTCCACTTCTTTGTTTGGCTTCCCTTAATGCAACTCTTTCTTGGACGAGTCAGCCCCTTTAAGTACTACAGCAAGGTCGTAAAAGCACAATTGACCGCGTTCTCTACAGCGTCTTCTTCAGCAACGTTACCTCTTACCATTGAGAGTGCACAGAACGCAGGTGTTTCCAAACGAGTATCCAGTTTTGTCTTACCGTTAGGCGCAACCGTGAACATGGATGGTACCGCACTGTATGAGTGCGTGGTCGTGATTTTCATCGCTCAGATTTATGCAGCCACAACAGGTGAGCCTTTTGGAATCGTTAACCAGATTCTCGTGGTATTACTAGCTCTGGTTACGTCAATTGGTGTCGCGGGCGTACCTGCGGCAAGTCTCGTCGCCATCACGTTGATCTTGGGTGCTGTGGGCTTGCCCGTGGAATGGCTCGCGATAATCATTGCAGTGGATCGAATCCTTGACATGTGCCGCACCTCGACAAATGTCACCAGCGACCTCACAGTTGCTGCGATTGTTGCACGATCTGAAGGCGAAGAGCTCCCCGAAGTCAAAGCAGCGTAGACTGAATTTTCCTCGTGCGGCATGGTTGCGTTCCATGTCGCACGAGCAACACATGCTATTCCTTCTGCGAACGAGCTTTTTCTCGTTTCATATCTTGGTGCATGCGTATAAAACCTATCCAAGAGATCACTCCGATTACTAAGCAAACCAAAAACAGTTGTGCTTTAAGACCCGGGAAGTCGGGCAACCACGCGATATCGGACCAACCGACATAAAGTCCAATACCGAATACAGCGGCAATTACTCCACGAATTCCCGTGAGGGTGACGTGCACGGACATGTAATCTGATAGTTTGTCTCGAGGAGCGAAGTCGTTGTGTCCAAGCTGCCAACCGAGCGATCCGCCACTACGCGCGACACCTTGAACTGACCTAGCGACACCCAACAGAGCGAAGTTCTGAAACATTGCTCCAAACCAAATCAAGAGTTGTGCTAGTACCCATACCCCGGTAATTCGGGTTCGAAAGTGCGTGATGTGGACCCGGTCGAGATATCGCGCCCACAAAGGAATGGTCAACGTGCTGAAGAAAAACGGAAGAATCATCAAGATCGCAAAGCTAACCGTAAAGCTAGCCTGTAGTTCGCGCGAGACGAGATAAATAAGCGGAGCTTCAATGCTCATATTGGATATCCCATTTAGAAACTGATACACTTGATATCGCGCAAACCGTTTGTCTTGCCGCAGAATCTGGAAAAATCGAAAGCGCGTCTTTAAAGATCGAGCAACCTTGACGGAGCGTCGCTCACGCACGCGCTGGCGACGTTCTCCAGCGACGTTAACCCGCGCGAATGCTCTGACACCTAACAGAGCTATGAGCATAGCTACGATGTACATCCAGCGAAAAGTCATCGGATTAGCATCCAAAATTGGAGCAGCGATTAATGTGGTGAGCACCATAACGAGGCTCGTTACCACTTGCAGTCGACCAGTGGTGCGAGCACGCACATCTCGTGGATAGTTCAAACTCCACACCACGCTTCGAATGGTTATCACTCCAGCAGTGAGAGTCCGAGCACAAACGACACCAGTCACAAGTAGCACACTTCCAACCATATTTCGTGGTGCGGTAGCAACAAGCAGTAAGCAAGCGACCACGAGAAATTGCAGAATTACGATGACCGGAACTTTCGGTCTCGCATTCGCCAGCCTCGCCCAAAAGTAGCTGGACAAACTACCGAAAAACGGAGCTGACACTAGTATCGCGATTACGAATGCTGGAACGTCGTAAATCTTGTCAGCGATCACCCCGATGACGCTTCCTTCCAGCATCGCGAGCGCGACTGAATAGGTCAGATCAGTGACCTGTTCGTGTTTTAGACTGCGTTTCTGTTCCGGTTGTAGTTTGGGGCTACCGAAAATGCCACCTAACAGTCCCAACGGTACTAGATCGTTGGTACTTTGGTTAGGTCAAGATTGGCTTTTTTTGCAAATTTCTTCGCCGTCGCACTTGATTCACTATTGGTTTGTGCTAACGCGGAGAGCGCTGCGAACACTATCCAATCTGCAGATACCTCGAAGTAGTTCCGTAGCGCTTCGCGAGATTCTGATAGTCCAAAGCCATCCGTTCCTAGCACCACGTACTTACCGGGAACCCAAGGCGCAATCAGCAATGGTAGGGCGCGCTGATAGTCGGTGGTCGCAATGAACACACCGGTTTCGCCCTGCAGACATTCCTGCACGTAGGGTACGGATCGTGAATCTCCGACTTGGACCAGCTCGTCTCGTTCGGATTTGAGTGCTTGTCGATGGAGCTCGCAGTAGCTAGTTACGCTCCAAACACTGACTCTCTTCCCGATCTCTCGCAGCGTCTTTGCAGCGCTTACTACTTCGGTCATTATTGCACCGCTACCAAAGAGGTTAACTTCAGCATCCTTCTCATACTCAAACACGTACATTCCTTGCAAAATTCCACTTTCGGCACCCTCCGGCATTGGCGGCATCACGTAATTCTGATTGGTTACCGTAAGGTAGTAGAAAACTTCTTCTTGATCAACATACATCCGACGTACGCCGTCATGAAAGATTACGGCAAGTTCGTAGGCAAACGCTGGATCGTAGCTCACGAGGTTCGGTATTGTCGCTGCCACCACGTGAGAATGGCCATCCTGATGTTGAACGCCCTCGCCGTTTAAGGTGGTTCGACCCGATGTAGCACCGACTAAAAAGCCCTTGCACATCATGTCGCCGCCCGCCCACACTAGATCTCCAACTCTTTGAAAGCCAAAAATGGAGTAAAACAGGTAAATCGGAATCATCGGAATACCGTATGTCGCGTATGAGGTACCCGCGGCAAGGAACGCGGCCATTGCACTGACTTCACAGATGCCTTCCTGCAAGATTTGCCCGTCGCTTGCCTCACGATAGGGAGCGATGGTACCGGCGTCTACCGGGGTATATCGCTGTCCATCCGGTGAGTAAATACCAACCTGAGCTATCAAACCATCCATCCCGAACGTCCTAGCTTCGTCTGGGATAATCGGCACTAGATATCGAGCAACAGACTCTTCGCGTAAGAGTCGTTGGATCATCCGAACCAACGCCATGGTGGTTGATAGTTCGCGACCGCGACTACCTTGCAACATGTCCTTAAAGAATTCCAACTTCGGTGGTTCTAGCGGAGGGCAGGCTACCGTCCGCGCCGGCAAATATCCGCCAAGTTGTTCTCGTCTCTGTTTGAGGTACTGCATTTCCACACTATCTTCCGCAGGACGATAAAAGGTAGCCTGACCCTTCTTGTCGTCATCAAGAGGTATACCGAGATTTGCGGCAAACGCGGTCCGTTCCTTTGCGCTCAATTGCTTTTTTTGGTGAATCGTGTTGCGACCTTGTGATGCTGATCCTAAGCCATCTCCCTTAACTGTTTTGGCGAGAATCACACAGGGCTTTCCTTGTACCGTCATCGCCTGTTGATACGCTGCGAAGATCTTGTGGTGGTCGTGGCCACCACGTTTGAGCGATATTAGTTCGTCGTCGCTTAGCGAACCGAGGAGTTGTTCGAGCATCTTGTCATCGCCCACGAGATGCGCGCGCGTTGCATCTCCCTGGGAAGCGCTATAACGTTGAAAATCACCGTCAACCAGTTCCTCCAAACGAGATTGCAAAACGCGCGTACGATCTTTCGCAAAGAGTGGGTCCCAGTCGCTTCCCCAAATCACCTTAATCACGTGCCAACCCGCCCCGTGGAACATTCTTTCAAGTTCCTGAATGATCTTGCCATTACCACGTACCGGTCCGTCGAGACGTTGCAGGTTGCAGTTCACCACAAAGATGAGATTGTCTAGTTGTTCTCGTCCAGCTAGGTTGATCGTACCTAACACTTCGGGTTCGTCTGCTTCGCCGTCTCCAACGAACAACCAAATTTTGGCATCACTCGGTTCGCGCAAACCCCTCGCCTCTAAATAGCGTAAGAAACGAGCTTGGTGAATTGCACAAGGAGTAGATAGTCCCATGCTGGCAGTTGGCATTTGCCAAAACTGAGGCATACGACGAGGATGCGGATAGGATGGAAGACCACCACCAGGCTGCAACTCGCGGCGAAAATTCACCAGGTTCTCTGTAGTTAGTCGGCCCTCAAGCCAAGCGCGCGCGTAAACACCCGGGGAAGCATGCGCTTGTATATGAACTTGATCGCCTTTATCTGCGCGAAAGAAGTGGTTAAAACCCACTTCCATCAATGTTGCGGCGGAGAGATAGGTACCGATGTGACCGCCCACGCCAGTACCGCTATCGTAAGCTTGAATCACCATCGCAGCCGCGTTCCATCGAATGATGTTCTCAATCTTCTGTTCGACTTCGATGTCGCCCGGGTACTGCGGTTGCGATTTGGGCGAGATGGAATTGATGTAGGGTGTATTTATCGAGCTTTCACCCGAACGAACCCCTCGATTTTGAAGTTCTTCGTGAAGTCTCTTAATTAACGTAGTTGCGTCTTCCTGTCCTCGCACTTGAAGAACAGCGTCTAACGCTTCAACCCACTCCTGCTGTTCGGCTTCCCATTCATCTTGTGATCGGTGCAACTATCTTTCCCTAGATTCCGTTCTTTGCATTTTCTAATATTGTAGATAACGATAAAAGTTCAAAACTTACATGCACATGTCGAGGAGATTCTCGAAAATGTTGCAGAACCAGTTGCGTAAAGAACGCAGACGATCTCTCAAGTATCAATGGTATGGTGTGTTATATACAAAGCCAGAACGAGCGGGAACTCTGGACAACCTCTACATTTCTGCGCCGTATTGATTCACAGTTTCGACTCCGTATGTGAACCTTGCGGTAAAGATTGTTTGGTACCACTTAGAAGCTTCCTCTGGTGTTGTCCATCTCTATATATTTTCGGCGTCAACAACATCGAGTACTTCCGTTGCTTTTCTAGTGTAACTCGCACTTAAGAACGCTGGGCGCACAACCAACAGAAACCTGTGTTAGTGAAAATATAACACTAATTTAATTATTTCATTCGCGTTTGATCAGTGTCTCCATACTTACTCGCACTACTTTTCTCACTTCCTGTTGTTCTTGCGTCACTTGTCGGTGGTTGGATTCCGAACAAGATACAGTTTACCCACGCAAAAACTCAGGTATTTCTGGCTTTTGTGAGTGGCTTCATGATCGGGATTTCCATGCTGCACATGCTCCCACACGGGATTGAACAAATCGGATCAGTGCACACCGAAAGCGCAGTGCAGCTCGGTGTGCTTTGCATGCTTGCTGGCATAGTGGTAATGTTCGGCTCTTTGCGTTTGCTGAGCTTTCACAACCACGAACTGGTTTCTACAACAACAGACCACGCGCAGCTGACTTCTCGGACGGGGCGGGTTACTTGGATTACCGTGACAGCTGGTATGAGCGTGCATACGTTATTTGAAGGGTTCGCTATAGGATCGATTCTCGGCATCGACCACTCGGTGGTAGACCTAATGTCGCATGAAGAAATCGAAGGGTATTCCTCGACTCTCGTGTTAGGTGTGGTGGTTGCCATCGTGTTACACAAGCCATTCGATGCCTTGACCGTTGTCGGTGTCATGAAGAACGCCGGTATCGAAAAAAAATCGCTGTGGTTAACCAATGTCTTATTTGCATTGATTTGTCCTGTCGCAGCTGTAGTTGCTCTATTTTTCTTAACGGAGTTTCTTCACGATTACGAGCACTATATTGGATATGTACTCACTTTCATTTCCGGTACGTTTCTCTGTATCGCGTTAGCCGATTTGTTACCCGAAGCATTTCGGCACCGTCATGACCGACTGAAGATCTTCCTAGCATTCCTTTTCGGTATAGCGCTCTCTTTTAGCTATTGGGTTTTTGTACCTCACATGCATTAGATTGCCGATGTCTCTCGAATCACTTGGATGGTCCTCGCTGTTAGGACGACACATCACAAACGATGAAAAAAAATTAAATCGCGTACCAGTTCGAGTAATTGCACAACACCGATATAAGTTGGTGGTGCACGATGGTTCGAGAGAGTTCGAGATTCCTGCTCTAGGTAAATGGTTTCGAGAAAAACACTCGATACAACCGACTGTTGGCGACTGGCTACTGTTCTCACAGCAAGACGTGAGTGGTACGCGCCTGCTACCGCGCGAGACGGAAATTCAACGGTTAGTAACTGCAAGACGGACCGCGCAGGTGATTGCCGCAAACGTCGATATTCTCCTAACCGTTATCGCATGTAATGACGACTTCTCTGAGTCTAAGTTTGAACGCTACCTAGCACTTGCAGAAGCAGCTGGTGTTCGAGCTCACGTAGTGTTTTCGAAGATGGATCTAAATCCAAACTATGCCCAAATAGTAGAGCGAGCTAATCCTCTGCTCTTCGATGTCAATTGCACCGTAGTCAATTGTTTGAATGTAGACACTCTCGGAGAAATCCGTGAGTTGTTTGCAACGAATAACACCGGTTTGGTAGTCGGTGCATCTGGTGTGGGAAAGTCTACCTTGACCAATTCATTGGTCGGCGAATCTCTACAAAAAACGCAACAAACCCGATCAAAAGACGACAAAGGTCGGCATACTACGTCCGCACGTAGACTTGTGCAGATTCCTACTGGTGGTTTAATCATAGATGTTCCTGGGATTCGTGAGCTAGCATTAACCGGAGTGGCAGAATCACTACCAAGAACGTTTCCTGATATTGAAACATTAGCTCTTAAGTGCGAATATAGAGATTGTGCTCATGACCGGGAACCTAATTGCCGCGTGCAGGCAGCGTTGCAAGACGGTAATTTGGATGGTCGGCGGTTAACCAACTACAAACGCATCCGAATTCAACTGTCGCCAGCGTTCACGCATGCTTCAAAGGAGATTGAAGTGTGACAATCCTTGTCGATAGCGTATGTTTACAAGGGACGTTTGTTATCGATTAGACAAATTGCTCCAAAGATAGGTTGATCAGTCGTTTGCAAAATGCTGATCATGACAAAAGTGAAAGTTGGTTCCGTAGAAATAGACGAGTCGGCTTTACAGTTCAAATTTCAGCTGTCAACGGGGCCTGGGGGTCAAAACGTAAACAAGGTTGCGACCGCAGTAGAACTGCGATTCAATGTGGAACAAAGTGGTATGTCAGAAACCTTATGCAGGCGCGTCCTAGAACAGGGGAAATCGCACTTAAACAATGCCGGTGAACTCGTAGTTCACGCTACGCGCCACCGTTCTCAAAAGCGAAATAAAGAGGATGCACTCCAACGTCTAGCGAACATCATCGAAACGGCGCAAACACCACCGAAACCGCGCATTCCAACTCGACCATCCGCACGGGCGAAACAGGTTCGACTCGATCAAAAACGTAGGATCTCCGAGAAAAAGCAGTCACGAAAGAATTCTCGCAATGAAAGTACCTAAACGTCGTTAGGTAGTGTTAAAACAAACATTAAAATATCTGCCTTGGTTTCCTTGAGATCCATTGAACACACTATTTCATACTTTCGATCGAGTATTTATCGACGATGTTCCCACAGTTTGCATTATTGGAGAACTATAAATGAAAGCAAAACTTGAATATATTTGGCTTGATGGGTACAGCCCAACGCAGAGCCTGCGAAGTAAGACTCGTATTATCACAGATTTCGACGGGCGACTGGAATCGTGTCCCGTTTGGTCTTTCGATGGTAGTTCCACCGCACAGGCGGAAGGGGCCGATTCGGACTTATTACTACGACCAGTGGCGATTTTCAACGACCCCGCACGGAAAGACGCTTTTCTAGTAATGACAGAAGTTTTAAATCCAGACGGTGATCCACATGACAGTAACGGTCGTGCGATGATCGACGACGATGACGATGACTTCTGGTTCGGTTTTGAGCAAGAGTACTTCCTATGGGATTTAGAGACTTCTCTTCCACCAGGTTTCCCAGTAAAAGGATTCCCTCGACCACAAGGCCCGTATTATTGCTCGGTTGGTGCAGAGAATAACTTTGGTCGTGAATGTATTGAAGATCACCTCGATCAGTGTTTGGAGGCAGGCATCAATGTCGAAGGTATCAATGCTGAAGTAGCTGCTGGACAATGGGAGTTTCAAGTATTCGCCAGAGGCGCAAAGAGTGCGGGCGACCAAACTTGGGTTGCACGATATTTAGCGGAGCGAAACGCGGAAAAGTGGGGATACGGTATCAACTGGCACCCCAAACCGCTTGGACAAACTGATTGGAACGGCTCCGGTATGCATGCTAACTTTTCCAACGCGATTATGCGCGAGAGCGGCGATCAAAGTGTTTTTGAAAAGATCTGCGAAGAGTTCGGACGCAATATTCGCCGACATATTGATGTATATGGTGCTGACAACGAGCAGCGACTCACGGGACTTCACGAAACACAATCGATACATGAGTACTCCTACGGTGTTTCTGACCGGGGCGCATCCATACGAATTCCTGTAGGCACCGTTGAAGATGGCTGGAAGGGTCGACTGGAAGACCGTCGTCCTGCATCCAACGCAGACCCTTACAAGGTCGCTTCGGTGATCGTTCGAACAACCAAGGACGCGCTGTCATAATATTTGTAGTTAGTTCTTCGACAACTTAACGAACAATAAGCCAATCGCGGGCTGCGAAAATTTAGCGAGTAGCACTATCGAAAGTGCTCGATAGACCCAGAGACTTACAGGGTTTCTGGGTTTTTCGCGCATATCGTTACGAACCGGATTAAGCGGGTGGACTGCTTGTTCTATGCTCATGAGTCTCTACTTCTACACTCGTTCCCCGCGTAATTAGACTTTTTACGCTCGATTCCTTTACAAATCATGCCTGACCAAGAACGCAAGAAAAGAACAAAGCGCGTCTTAAGTTTGCTTTTCAAAACACTGACTTGGATACTCGCTGCTGGATGTTTCTATTGGGTATACACAAAAATCGCGGGAGCGGCAGCGAAAGAAGATCTGTCCGCGTGGCGATACCTACTCAATTTCTTTGGAGAGGCGAATTGGCTGATATGGCTGTCCGTGATGATGCCCTACTCGGTGTTTTTCTTCCTTATAGATTCCAACGTTACCTGGCGCGTACTACGCTGGTTCAATGCCCCGGAGTTGAAGTATGGTAGCGTGCTGCCCATTCGTGCAAGCGCTTACATCCTATCGTTGGTCAACGAACAAGTCGGTAAGGGAGCAATGTCTCTGTACCTTCTCAAAACCTATCAGGTACCTGGTTGGAAAGCATTATCGTCAATGATTTTCATTGGCGTCTGCGAAATATATCAGCTACTACTGTTCTCCTCAGTGGGTCTCATAGTTTTCTTTGGATACGTGCAACAAGCTTCGACCGCATTACCTCTCGATGTCATCTTGCCCTCTGTTTTTATCTTTGCATTCGTGTATTTTCCGATTCATCTCGCGTATTTCCGAGGGTACATCTTTAAAGAATTCAAGCTTCGCAACATAAGCGTTTTGCATGCTTTACGTGAAGCAAGGTTCCATCATTACGTATTAACTATATTGTTCAAAGCACCGAATATGATCGGTGCAGTCTTCGTCTACACTATCGCACTCGCGGTGTTTAACGTACAGGCAAATACAGGTCAAATGCTGGTTTTTTTACCATTGATCTTCTTGGCTGCAGCCTTACCGTTGCCATTCCACGCAGGAGCTTTGGTAATCTGGACAGTTGTGTTTCCAGATTACCCCGAGGTCGGTGCATTTAGTCTCGTAATGCATACCTTTTTTGTCCTATTTAACGCTCTAATCGGAGTGTGTTTCCTACCCCGCGCGAATCGTGAATTGTTCGATCAATAGGAGGGCTGAGAACTCAGTACAAGTCGTTGCTCTTATCAACAAATTTCAAAAACCAGCGGTTACCTAAGAGGTATTTACCGGATCAGGTAACCGCCTTAACCGTTTGATACTGAGGATCCCGCCACGACTCGCTAATCAAAATTTCTTCAAGAATTTTTGCAGCTGAAATAATATCGGATTCATCTAGGTATAGCGGCGCGATCCCAAAACGCATGATATTTGGCTGTCTGAAGTCTCCGATGACTCCACGGTCGATTAAAGCTTGCATGATCGCATAACTGTCCTCAGACGCGAATGACACTTGAGAGCCTCGTTGTTCTGGATCGCGAGGCGTAACTAGCGTTAAGCTGGGACAACGTTTCTCAACTTCCTCGATAAAGAGAGTGCTCAACGCTACAGACGATGATCGGAGTTCTTTCATATCTACATCCTCCCAAATTTTCATTGCAAGTTCTAGCAACTTGAACTGAATGATTGACGGGCTACCGATTCGAAAACGTTCCGTACTTTCGGAAGGTCTGTACTTCAACTCCATGGCGAAGGGATCTTTGTGTCCCAACCAACCCGTCAGTGCGGGAGTGATTGATGTGACGATGTCAGGTCGAACGTATATAAATGCTGGTGCTCCAGGACCACCGTTGAGATATTTGTAGGTACAACCCACTGCAAAATCTGTTTGAGAGTTTTCCACTGACAAAGGAACTGCACCGGCGGAGTGTGCAAGATCCCAAATCGTAACAGCACCAACTTCATGGGCTCGTCTTGTTATCGTATCAATGTTGTGGACACGACCGGTTCGATAATCGACATGGGTGAGGAATACTACGGCGACACTCTCATCAATCGAATCTAAGACGTCTTCTGGAGCTGGCGTTCGCAGCTCATGGCCCTGTCCCATGGTGTTGATTAGACCTTGAGCCATGTAGAGGTCCGTGGGAAAATTTCCGGCATCAGAAAGTAGGAATTTGCGCTCAGGACACAAACTAAGTGCTGCAGCCAAGGCTTGATACAGTTTGATCGAAAGCGTGTCCCCTGTGGCGACAGTGTTGGGTGCAGCTCCGATGACAGGAGCTATCTGGTTGCCGACGGTTTGAGGAAGAGACATCCAACCCGCGGTGTTCCATGCTTTGATGAGTTCTCGTCCCCATTCTTCATCAATCACCTGACCCGCACAATCTGTGCTTCCTCGGATCGGTGGGCCGAGCGAGTTACCGTCGAGATAAATGATCCCTTTGGGTATGTCGAAGAGTTCTTTTCGCGGCAGGGACGTGTGAAAAGTCAAAGATCTCCTCGCACGCGCCACAGTTCAGGAAACAGAACAACATTCAAACGCTTCGTTAGGAACGGGACACCGGATGATCCACCGGTACCAGTTTTAAAACCTATCACGCGCTCGACCGTAGTGACATGATTGAATCTCCACCGCCGAAAATAGTCTTCGAGATCTACAAGCTTTTCAGCTAATTCATACAGTTCCCAATACTGCTCTGTGTCCTCGTAGACGACTTGCCACCGTTTTTGAACTGCCAGATCAGGTTGACGTGGTTGACGCAGTTGAGGTGGTGGCATCTTGCGGTCGTCTCCATCCAATGTCACAAAGAGTATTTGAATGGCAAGGTCATAAATGCTTGGACGATCGAGTTCCGCTGAGAGTGTTTGGAACTCTACGTCGTTCTCTTCATGCATCTTCAAGTTGCCAACGGCTCGATTGCCAAGCATGTATTCAATCATTCGATACTGGTACGACTGAATACCCGATGCAGTACCCAGATTCGATCGAAACTCGGTGTAATCGCTCGGTGTCATGGTCCGCAACACCTCCCACGCGCCGTTCAATTGATCAAATATGCGCGCGACACGGCTCAAAGTCTTAAACACGTGCTGCAATTGACTCGCTTCCATGTCCTTTCTCACCTGAGAAAGTTCGTGGATCACCATTTTCATCCACAACTCTGTGGTTTGATGTTGAATAATGAACAACATCTCATCGTGCGAAGTCGTGAGAGTGTTTTGCGCAGACAGGATGGAATCGAGTTTTAGATAGTCTCGGTAAGATTGGACAACTGATTGTTCGGCAACTTTATCAGTATCCGTTTGGCTCAATGGTCTAATTCTTGGTCGAAGATTCTGAAAGTGAAGCGTGGATACGTTGACAATAGACTCGGAGAAACTTTCATCTCTTTGCTATTTCAATCGTTCGATTCTCTCGAAAGGGTCATTGATTATACTGAGCTAACGCCCGCTAAATTGAACCTCAAAAAGTGATTCCAAGCTACAAAAATCCATACCTATCAATACACTTTTTAGTGGTTTCCTTACAGTTTGATTGGACTCCCAAACAAGTGCCCTCAGACGACATTTTTCGATCGGTAAATGCTGTTTTGCGTCAGAAGAAGTCGATGGATCAATGACCAAAGTCGACTGGGACGAAGCCTTTGCTAACGCGGCTTACATTAAAGACGGAAACACCTATCCAGATCGTTGGCGACGAAGCGCGACAGCTTTTGTCGCAGATCAGGAGAGAGTGGATCTAAATGTATCGTACGGACCACATCTACGGCAGAAGTTTGACCTGTTTTGGCCTGGGACCGAACCCGATGGACTGGTGGTCTTTGTTCACGGTGGCTATTGGCTTGACTTTGACAAGTCCTACTGGTCGCATTTGGCGGGTGGCGCGTGCAAGAAGGGTTGGGCAGTAGCGATCCCAAGCTATGTTCTCGCGCCTGAAGTAAAAATTTCGGAAATTACCCAAATGATTGGAGTCGCAATTGAGAAGTGTGCTGAGCTTGTCGATGGTCCGATCGTACTTGTTGGACACTCGGCGGGGGGTCATCTTGTTACTCGAATGGCGTGTGATCCCTCTCCCTTACAAGATCGTGTGAGAGCACGTGTTTCCCGTGTCGTGTCGATCAGTGGTCTTCATGACCTTAGAAACCTTATTCAAACCCAAATGAACGAACAACTTCAGTTGGATCTAGATGAAGCTACTGCGGAGAGCGTGGCACTACAGACTCCAATAACTACTGCTGAAATAATTTGCTGGGTAGGCGCACAAGAACGACCTGAATTCTTAAGTCAAGCCTTGGTCCTCCAAGACGCTTGGAAGAATCGAGTTGCGGATATTCAGGTCGTGGTTGAACCAAGACGACACCATTTCGATGTCATAGGATCACTGACGAATCCGATGAGTCCGCTTAGTCTTGCCCTCATTGGCGCTATGTAACAAATGGTCTGGTCCGTGTTTCACGGACTAGCTAATGCTGTGAGTGTTGGTTATCGACAGCTTTTCTGTTAATCAATAACACGAGCCTCTCGCCAATTGAGAGGACGGTCGAGAATATCAATACCCACGAGAACACTTGTCTAATCCAAAGGTCTGAGACCCACCAAGCGTTAAACACGATTTCACCTACCACAATACCCACAATTACAAAGTAACATATGCCATTCAAGCGTCCCAACCTACTAGGAACGAGCTTTTCTTTTTGAAACACTCGTGAATCAAGAACATATTGGATAAAAGCCAACACTACCAAAATGGGTAGGAAAATGGGAACGCTCCCTTGAAACGCTAGCGCAAATAGTGCACTCGATACAAAAAGACAATCAGCACTATGATCAAGGATCCCACCGATCCGATTGGCTCTTGCCTGTCGTCTTGCGAAAATTCCATCGAACACATCCGAAACGACCGCGAGTACGAACAATACGCCGCTAAGCAAGAACTGTCGTTCTAGGATACACCACATATTGATCGGGGAAATTACTAGACGCGCCAACGTCAGACCGTTGGCTATTGACATTAGTGATCTCATAAACTCACTCTATAGAGACTCTACTCTGACGATTTAAGACACCATGTTCGGCGTGCTTGCATTACAGCCAATCGGCACTCTGTGAAGGACTCAAAATTAAAATATTTGTTGAAAACACGTCAAGCTCTATACATCTTCTGCAGTATTCTCATGGAAATTTCGGATTCAGATAAGTTAAATTCGAAAGTCCTACCAATCTTAGTGCATCCGCATCCTAATCTACGAATGGTGGCGCTGCCAGTTGAAGAATTTAATTCCGATCTTCGACAACTAGCCCTAAATTTACTCCATACTATGTATGAAGAGGGCGGTATTGGTCTCGCAGCCACCCAGGTAAACGTCCAGCTTCGTATTTTGGTTATAGATCTCAACGGGAGTTGGAAAGCTCCGCAAGTATTTGTAAATCCAGTTCTGAAATATACGGATGGTTCACAGACGTTAGAAGAAGGATGTCTTTCGGTGCCAGATTACTACGACGAAGTCGAACGTCCTTCACATGTTAAGGTGACTGCATACGACGTATATGGAAATGAATTTGAGAAAGAAGCGACGGGCTTGGAAGCAAGTTGTATTCAGCATGAAATAGATCACCTTAACGGAAAGTTATTCGTCGACTACCTATCCCGCCTAAAACAGATTCGGGTACGACAAAAGCTTCGCAAAGCGAGGTCTTAAGAGCGCGACGTTCACCATGCAATTCGGCTTTGCTGGGAGTCCAACCTTCGCAGCAGACATTCTCCAAATTATTCTGGATGCAGGCCTCAGACCTCAACTTGTCATTACTCAAGCCTCAAAACCAACTGGCCGGGGACGAAAAATTCAACACACCCCTGTGCACTCACAAGCTCTTCAACACAATATTCCCATTGAGTGTCCTAACAAAATTGAAGAGTGCGCGGAATCGCTCAGCGGATTGGACTTGCTTGCCGTCGCAGCATATGGTCAAATTCTCCCTCGATCCGTTCTTCTAACCCCGTCTTATGGATGTATAAATGTCCATGCTTCATTGTTACCTAGGTGGCGCGGTGCGTCCCCTATAGAACACGCGATCCTGCACGGTGACAAGATCACCGGAGTTAGCATCATGCACATCGAACCGAGACTTGATGCCGGTCCGGTCTATTTACGACGAAGTATCACTTTGGATGGTCGCGAAACCGCTGCTACTTTATCCAAGAATTTGGCTCGACTAGGTGGGATCGCATTAGTTGAAGTACTGAAACAGTTCGCGCAAAAAACTGATCCAAAACCTACATCCCAAGCACAGACAGGAATTACTTATGCGCCGCGATTGACTGCAAATGACGCGCGTATAGATTGGGGACTCACAGCTATGGCAAACGAACGCAAAGTTCGAGCGTTCGTCGAAAGAAATCCCGCTTTTACCACACGTGGTGATTTGCGGCTTAGAGTATTAGAGGCCGAGATTAATCGAGGTGATTTCTCGCCCGGACGACTCTATCGCTCGAACGAGCAACTCGTGATTGGTTGCGCGCAAGACGGTTTGCTACTACGGACCGTGCAGTTGAATCGCGGAAAAGGAACGGTTCTCAGTGCCAAAGCAATTCTCAATGGGTTTGGTCAGTTGTTTGAAGATGGTATCCAATTCGACTAGGCGACATAGTCCCAACTTCATCGCAGCTAAAGTTCTTATGAAGGTGTTCGATGGTCAGCCATTGGAAAACGCCCTTTTTGAGCACCACGAATCCAAGGACAGCGCATTGCTGACATTTCTTTGTTATACCACGATGCGTCATTATTACTCGTTGCACGAAAGGCTATCGGACATATCCCATCGACCGCTGGACCGTTTGGACATCGAAGTTAAGTGTTTACTTCTTCTTGGTGCTTGTCAATTACAGTATTCAACGCTACCAGCTCCATTGGCCGTGGCACATGTCGTGTCGGCGGCTAGGAAGCTCGGTAAGACTTCCGCTGGGGGATTAATCAACGCGGTGTTGCGCCGTTACGACACAGATATCGAACCAAGAACAGAAGAAGCTCGCCTCGAGCTGCCCCACTGGATGATAAATCGAATTCAATCTGAGTATGCAAGCGAAATGGAAGACATTTTTCGGACTAGCACGTGCCGGGCACCGATGACTCTCCGAGTGAATCGTAGAGAGATAAGTACTGACGAGTACTGCAAGCTTTTATGTGAGCATAAAATCCCATTCCAGAAAACAGTGTTAGAGAACGCGATAACGCTCGAAAAACCAACATCAAAGAGCAAGCTACCAGGGTATGAAGAAGGCTGGTTCAGTGTTCAGGATCTAGCTTCCCAACTACCTGTATCTTTACTCGAACCTATGCCAGATAATCGAATACTGGACGCTTGTGCCGCACCTGGTATAAAGTCGCAACAAATAGCGGATACCTTTGCCATGAACCCCGTGGACGCCTACGATATTAAACCCCAATGTTCCACGTGGAACATCGCGACACCGCAAGACAAATGGAAAAATCTTACGTTCAAACAAGGGAACCTAACCACCACGGAATGGTGGGATGGCAAACCATACGAACGAATCTTATTGGACGTTCCATGCACAGGCTCAGGTACTATCAGCCGACACCCTGACATAAAAGTCACTCGACAAGACGCTGACGTTTCTCAGGTTGCAGAACTACAACTTGAACTACTCAAAAACCTGTGGACGGTTTTAGCTATCGACGGAATATTGGTGTACAGCACATGCTCAATCTTCAAAGAGGAAAATGATGAAGTTATCGAGCAATTCTTAGCGGATACCCTGGATGCAGCGACCGAATCCTTCGAACTACCTATCGGTCGGGCTACTCGAGAGGGTTGGCAGACTATCCCAAGCGAATCTGAGCACGATGGGTTTTATTTCGCGCGACTAAGAAAATTAGGCCGCAATACATGAACATAGTTATTCTCGGAGCTGGCGCTGTTGGCGGAACACTTGCTGACACCCTCAATGATCATCTTCATCGTATTACCGTGGTAGACGAAAACCTCACGCAACTGGAACGCTTGCGTCGGCTCGACGGGATCGTAACGGTCGCTGGAAACGCTGCGGAACCCCGAATTCTCAATCAGGCCAATGTCGAAGAAGCGGATATGGTCATCGCGGTAACCGGTCGAGATGAAATCAACATCGTAGCGTCCCAGGTAGCACGCTCGGTTCACGATACGCCCAAAGTAATTATTCGATTACGTTCAAAGGAGTACACGGGGAACGAGCTGTACAAGTCTGAATACCTCGATAATCTTGTGGTGATAAACCCCGAAAGTGAGGTTCGCGCACAGATTGAACGCTTACTACAGTACCCCTATACCATCGATGTAGCGTCTCTTGCCGATAACGAAGTGATATTCATTGGATTTCGCGCACAAAGAGATATGCCGCCTTGCGGTAAGACTGTAAGTGATCTAATGACTTGGATGCCTACAAATCGAGCACGATTTGTCGCCGCATTTCGCAAGTTCGTACCGCTCGATCGTACTATTGAAATCCGCCCCAAGGACGAACTCTACTTCGGCGCACCTACGGCTGAAGTACCGGACATATTGCGAGAATGCTTAGGAACTATTCAACCGGAACGCAAGGTGCTTATCGCTGGAGCGGGCCGTATCGGTACGGAGCTCGCCGAACACCTGCAGGACGATCACTCTGTTCGTGTGATTGAACGAGATTCCGATCGCGCCTATGAAGCATCCAACAGATTACACGATGGTGTCGTCTATCCTGGGGATGCTACTGATGTGTTGAAACAACGGGAATGTGAAATCGGAGACACCGACCTGTTTGTCGCCGTAACGAACGACGATGAGATTAATGTGATGTCGTGTCTACTCGCCAAACAGGAAGGCGTGCGGCAGACGATTGCACTATTGAATCAGGATCCATATGTTCGTCTTTTAAACGAAACGAGCATCGATGTCGCACTGTCACCGCAACGTGCAACATCCAGTTCCGTACTATCGCTGGTTCATGAAAACAATATCCGTAGTGCTCACCGCCTACGTGTTGGCACCGGCGAGGTAATCGAAACTGTAATTCGCGGAAAGGCGGGAGAAAATCGAGTTACTGGGAAATTGGTGAACAAAGTCAGCTTACCAACGCGAACGTCAATACTCGCAGTTGTGCGCGATAGCAAAGTGCTCACAATCGACGACGGAACAAAGTTTGAAGAAGACGACCACGTCGTCATTTATGTTGCTGAAGCTGGATTAATTCAAAAAGTATTGAGACTATTCCAGCTGAGCGCGTTTTCGTTTTCCTAAATCTATGCGTATTCGTGTAATACTCGGGGTTCTGGGCACCGCGATTCTCCTGTTTAGCCCCGTCTTCATCGTGCCTCTAGGCGTCGCTTTGATCTACGGGGAACCCACGGTGTTTCAATTCACACTCTGCGCTGGCATCGCCGTTGGACTAGGGTACTGCTTCTTTGCAGTGCGGGAAAAACAATCGTTGCGCGCGCGAGATGCATTTCTCATCGTCACACTAGTGTACTTCGTTATTTCAGTTCTAGCCTCGCTACCGTTGATCTTTGTACCCAACATCGCGATGTCTATCCCTGATGCGCTGTTTGAAGCGGTATCCATGGTTACGACAACTGGTGCTACCGTGTTAGTAGGACTGGACGAAATGCCTAAATCCGTCCTGATGTATCGCCAAATCGTTTGTTGGTTTGGTGGGATGGGCATCATCGTGTTAGTTGTCGCGATCCTACCAATGCTGGGAATCGGGGGAGCTCAGCTAATCCGAGCAGAATTGTCCAGCGATCAAAACAAGTTGTCGGTTCCGCTTCGAGTACGAGAGACCGCCGAGACTCTGTGGAAGATTTATTTGGGCATGACAGTGCTTTGTGCCGTAAGTCTCTGGCTTGCAGGGATGACACCGTTCGATGCGATCGCGCATTCCTTCTCGACAGTAGCGATCGGCGGGTTTTCTACGCACGATCAGAGTATTGGGTACTTTGACAGCACCGCTATAGAGTGCGTTATGATCGTGTTCATCGTGATCGCGGGGTGTAATTTCATGCTTCACTACGCGGCAATACACCGACCGGGACGGCATTCTGGTCGCATAACGCACTTTGTGCGTACATATGCCAACGACGCACAAATTCGATTCTACTTTGTCGCATTGACACTCACCTGCGTGCTAATCTGCACGAAACTAGCATTGGATAGCGATTACGAGGGCAATCTATTTCGCGAAGGGATCTTTCACTCCGTGTCGTTTCTGACTACGGCAGGATTCACAATAACTGATTTGAACTCTTGGACAAACATGGCTCCGGTCTTTTTGCTATATGTTAGCTTCATCGGTGCCTGCGCCGGATCGACAGGGGGAGGGTTCAAGGTATTCCGCATCGTGATTTTGCTCAAACAAGGTATGCGGGAAATTCAACAACTACTACATCCAGGCGCAATCTTTCAGGCGCGGATGAACGGGAAAAACATCAGCGATCGAATGGTGGAGTCTACAGTCGCTTTCGTAGTGGTGTACGGAATGTGTTTTGCAGTTATATTGGGAACTCTACTGTTTGTGTCTTCCCTAGATTTGGTAACTGCGTTTTCTGCAGTTGCAGCGTGTTTGAACAATCTCGGTCCGGGACTCGGTGTAGTCGCAACGAACTATCACTCATTAGCAGATTTGGACAAATGCATCCTTATTTTCGCAATGATTTTGGGTCGACTAGAGATATTCACTTTGCTGGTTTTATTTGCTCCAAGGTACTGGCGTCGCTGAATAACGTGTAGCAGATGTTCCACGTGGAACATGTAGTTGGCATTACTTGAACACCGAGGTTCAGTAAAAAAAACCAGCCAATTTACACCATGAATACTCGGTCGGCTCTTTCGTGTTCAGATCAAATCCTTTTGTAAGCTCGGAAGAACAACGTAAGAGTAACCGAGTGCAAGAGATCTGAATCTACTAGTGTGTTAGATTTATATTACAAAGCGAATTTTGTCGCGGTGCCGCGTCTTAGATCCAATCGACGGGCTTCGATCGTTCATGTTGCAATAAATTGTTGGTATAAAAAAAGAATCACCCTTAGATGTTCCACGTGGAACATCTCTAGGCTGGCCGTCCAAACATGGTGCAACCATTGACCATTGGTGCTCTGGTATAATCTTTGACACACTTTGAGAGCAGCGAGAAGTGCAATCTCGCACGATCTCTGCTCGACGCGATCCTATTCGCCAAACATGGCAAGGAGGACATCATGATCACTACTCGAAACCGCTGGCTAGCGGTATTTTTTTGTCTTTTCATTGTGCCGATGGCAGCTGTCGCACAGGATGTGGACGACGATGAAACGGACGATGAGGAAATGGAAGAAGTTATCGTTACTGGCAGTCGATTACCTACTGGTTTTGGAGCTTCTCCAATTTTCGAAATCTCCCGAGCTGAGATCGACGCACGAGGATTAACGAATATCGAGGACATCGTTCGGTATTTACCACAGAACTTTTCCACTATTACGAATGGTGGCAGTCTCGACAACCGTTCACCTCGATTTCAAATCGGTTCAGTCACAATTAATTTACGCGGTCTAGGAGAAGGCTCCACGCTTGTCCTCGTAAACGGCAAGCGCTTAGCAGCATCCCCTGCAGAGACAGGCACTTTCACCGACGTCTCCACCCTTCCGTTCAGTGCAATCGAGCGGGTTGAGGTCATGACTGACGGTGCTAGCTCTGTATACGGATCTGACGCGGTTGGCGGCGTGGTTAACTTCATCATGAAGAAGAACTACCGTGGCGCGGATGCGTCAATGCGATACGAGAACAGTAGCTCCGGAGGGCACCGCACAATCTTTGAACAGTCAATCGGATTTTCCTGGGAATCTGGAAATATAACTGCGTCTCTAACTTATCGAGAAGACGAACCTGTATTTATGCGCGATGCAGGGTTGGACACTGACGGAGACTATCGTGAACAGGGCGGGAGGCTCTATCCTAACACGTTTGGACAACCTGGCGTAATCCTTAGGTTTGGACTTCCGTCAATTGCACCTCCCAACACAACCTATGGCATATTGCCACCTGGAGACGGAACGAGTTTCAGTCCCGAGGATGTAATATGGGTTTCCAACGAAGAGGTAGCCACGCAAAGCGGCAACTTCAACCTTCTGCCAAAAGGGCTCTCCGCGAACGCGCCCGGAGAGGCGATTCCTGCTTCGGAACATCTGGCCGGGTACTTTAATGTTATTCAAGAATTCGGAGAAGACTTGACACTGAGCATGTCTGGAACCTTCGCGCGTCAAGAATCCATCCAAGAAGCAGTAGGAGCGTCTTTCAGCGACCGCGTACCCGCTAGTAATTACTACAACCCATTCGGCGAAACTGTGTACATCGCATATACGTTTGAACGTGAAATCGCCGATGGAAAACTAGCCGGCTTCGCAAGGACTACTGACCTAGATCGATTGAATTTCAGTGCATCCTTGACTTGGGAAACGCCGATCGAAGGCTGGTCGGCAGTTTTTTCATTCAATACCGGCAAAGACAATCCCTACGGGGGCTACCCAGGTTCGTTCAACTATAGGGGCGCAGCATTTCAAGCGGCACTAGCGAGCAGCGACCCTGCTGAAGCAATCAATCCTTTTGGTGATGGAACGGTTCAACGTGAGACGCTTGCTGAATTTTCGGACTATGCTACGCGAGGGGCACGAGAAGGTAGACAAAATGTTTGGGGTATAACCCTGTCAGGCTCGGTTTTTGAGCTAACGGGTGGTTCTGTCGAAATGGCTATGGGTTACGAAACCCGAACTGACACGCTTGACTTTGATTCATTCCTCTTGAATCCGTTTACTTTCCGAGTGCCTGGAGCACCGGAAATCGTTCCGGAATCGACGAACACAGCATTGTTTTACGAGCTCTCCATCCCGCTTATCGGTGATTCCAACGCTCGGGCAGAGATTCACGAAATTACGTTGTATATAGCTGGTCGCTATGACAAATACGAGATCGACGGTCCTTTCGAGGGTATTCTTGAACCATCCAGCAATCGTACCTTCGATGACTTAGTCACGAAGTTAGGTGTAGTCTACTATCCTTCCGAGAATCTGAAACTTCGCGGGACGTGGGGACAGGCGTTTCTGGCGGCAACGCTACCGGAATTGTTTGCGCCAAAAGGCGAATTTACGTTCTTCCGATTTCTTGATCCACTCAACCCTGTCGAAAACGGCGGGCCGTTTGCGTCGATATTTCCTGTAACAGTTCTAGGAGGCAATCCTGATCTACAGCCTCAGACTTCCAGTACTAGTACTTTAGGATTCGAGTACTCTCCTGTCGACATTCCAGGTCTGACCCTCTCTGCGTCGTGGATCAAGACGGAATTTGAAGACATTTTGGGGACTTTGAGTGGCGTGTTCGGATGGCCACCAAATTTTGCGTTCGAGAATTGGCAACAATTCCCTAATCAAGTACGCCGTGATGCCAATGGCGTGTTGACGTATGTATCCATGCAATGGGCGAATTTCTCCGCAAAGACCAGTGAGGCGTTCGATTTTGATGTGCGATACAAATTCGACACCGATTATGGCGAGTTTATGCTAGGGTTCCTTGGCACTCAGACTTTGTTGTTGGAAACCACCGCTGGTCCTGGAGTGGATCCAGTAGAACAGCAAGGAACGAACCAAGGTCCTGTCGATCTGAAAGGTAGCATGTTCGTTGACTGGAAAAGTGGTCATTGGAATGGGAATGTCACTCTAAATTTCGAGAGTGGGTACGATAACGTCAATGTCGGCGTTGCGAAGACTGACGTAGACGGATACAGAACAGTAGACGTACAAGCTTCGTACAAGACGTCTGACTCAGGCTGGCACTTTACCACTGGAATCCAAAATATCTTCGACGCGGACTTTCCTTTCTTCGACAGCTATCGGGGTGTGGATTCGGCTCATGTTGACTTCCGCCGCCGCATCATATTCTTTGACGTCGTGAAGGATATTACCTGGTAAAAACGTTCTCGTGTCTTCATTGCTGTCGATGATAGCAATACAGAACGACTGAAATACGCCGCTACTTGTCGCACACGAGTAGTGGCGTACTAGTCTTGCTGCCGAACTCTGAATCCTCGTTCTTCCTAGAATGTGACTGCCCAGTTCAACTGCGAATCTGTTATGTCCCGCAATATAGCTATCCGAGTTTTCGGTGTTTATCTCGTAGCATTAGCAATCGTAATCGCAGTTCAGTTCTCCGTAGAGCTGCTTTACGAATCTGCACCCATTACGTCATTACAAGTTTGGTTTGTCCTGGATTGGTTTTCTTTGGCTGGATTTGTGATATGTGTCGTGATGAATTTCCTCTATATGCGAAGTTGTAAACACGGAGATTCCGGTACGTGGGAAAAGCTGGCTTCTAGCATTGCGTTCTACATCTCAATTGCTCTCGCGCTAGCGTTCTTACACAACTTCGTTGGAAATTTAGCGGGAGGAAAAGACGATCTATTGTTTTGGAAATTCATCAATGTAGTGCAAATTCCGCTGTTCGCCGCTACTGGATTTAGGTTAATAAACAGTAAGTAAGAGAAGCCCGTCCACAGCGAGCACAACTTAACTTCGATCTATTCCGAGGCGGGCAGCTGTCGTAAGTCCGACAAAACTACCTAGCTTCAACGCAACTTAGCGTTAAATATCCAGACTCTCTAGTGACACCGACAGGGCGTTATCACGTATAAATGCCTTTCGAGACTCGACGTCTTCGCCCATCAAAGTCGAAAAGAGTTCGTTAGCGGTACTACCATCATCAACCGAGACTCGCGACATGTGTCGAACATTCGGATCCATTGTGGTTTCCCACAGTTGCTCTGGATTCATCTCTCCAAGGCCTTTATAGCGTTGTAATCGCACACCTTCTCGGGCTCGAGTGAGCAACCAATCGTAGGCTTCCGCGAAAGACGCAATTTCGTGCTCTGCGTTACCTTGCACTACTTTAGCTCCCTCTTCAAAAAGATTGCTGGTTTGCTCGTGGATATCTCGAATCAATCGATAAATACCAGATTCAAAGAAGTTAATTCCTAACTCAGTATCAGTTTCAAGGCCTCGTGAAACTCGATGTACGACGGGAATATAGAAGTTGTGCTCGGGTTCAAACTGTAGTCTTACTTCGTGCGTACCCTCTTCGTCTATAAGGAGATCTTGCAATGACTTCGCCCAATCTTGCATTTTGGATTCTTGGGATAGCATGTCTGTATCTACTGGCGACAACTGGATTAATAGCTTGGTTATGTATGTTGGATACATGCGGCGCATACTTTGAAGACGTTTGTAGACTTCAAAATACTTTCGAGAAAGGTTAGCGACCGGTTCTGGTGCCAGCGGTGGAGAATCTTTAGTGGGACAAATCAACGCTCCCTCAAAGGCGATGCGCAAATAGTAAGCTTCGAGCTCGGCTTCGTCTTTGATGTATTGTTCGGATCTCCCACGACCAACTTTGAACAATGGCGGTAATGCGATGTAAATGTGCCCGCGATCTATCAACTCGGCCATGTGCCGGTAGAAAAACGTGAGGAGCAACGTTCGAATGTGCGAGCCGTCTATATCTGCGTCAGTCATTATGATCACTCGGTGATACCGAAGCTTTTCGATTTCCAATCGCTCACGAGAGGATTCAAAACCACAACCGAGCGCGGTCAACAGCGCTTTTACTTCGTTGTTGGCAATCATTTTGTCTTCGCGCGCTTTTTCTACGTTCAGAATCTTGCCACGCAGTGGCAACACTGCTTGAGTCTTGCGGTCTCGTCCCTGCTTCGCTGAACCACCTGCTGAGTCACCCTCAACGATGAAAATCTCACTGTAGGCAGGATCTTTTTCTTGACAATCTGCGAGTTTCCCTGGTAACCCTCCAAGATCCAGCGCATTTTTCCTTCTAGTTAATTCTCGAGCATTTCGTGCGGCTTCGCGCGCTCTCGCTGCTTCGATCATGCGTTGGGCAATTAGTCTCGCTTCTTTTGGATGTTCTTGCAGGTAGGTGTTAAACTGCTCACCAACCGCCTGCTCCACGGCAGTTCTTGCTTCACTCGATACGAGTTTGTCTTTAGTTTGCGAAGAAAACTTTGGGTCTGGTAGCTTTACTGAAACAATCGCAGACAAGCCCTCGCGAGCGTCGTCTCCCGTTGTTTGCACATTGCTCTTTTTAGCCAGCCCTTCATTCTCGATGTAAGTATTCAGAGTCCTGGTGAGTGCGGCTCGAAATCCTTGCAAGTGAGTGCCACCATCGATTTGGCGTATGTTGTTGCAATATGGACGGACGTCTTCTTGGTACTTGTCGTTCCATTGCATCGCGACTTCCACTCCGATATCTCCTCGTGTGTGGAAGTAGATGACTTCATCGTGAATCGCGTGCTTATTGTGATTGAGATGCTCTACGTAAGACACTAGACCGCCGTCGTATAAATATGCATCCTCGGCACCGGTACGTTCATCCTTGAGCTTTAGACTCACGCCAGAGTTGAGAAACGCAAGCTCTCGCATCTTGTTTGCGATAGTGTCGTACGAGAAACTAGTCGAGCCAAACGTGTCACTTGAGGGCTCAAAGTAGCAAGTAGTGCCTCGTCGTTTGGTTTGTCCGACCACAGCCATAGGCTTATCTGGCACACCGTGGCGGTACGTCTGTTCGTATAGCTTCCCGTCTCTACGTACCGTCAGCCTAAAAAACGATGACAAAGCATTCACTACTGAGAGTCCAACCCCATGGAGACCACCCGAGACTTTATAGCTGTCGGCGTCGAACTTCCCGCCTGCGTGGAGGGTGGTCATAATAACTTCCGCAGCCGACACCCCTTCTTCAGGATGAAGATCAACTGGAATACCTCGACCGTTATCCTCGACGGTGACTCCGTCCCCAGCATGGAGAATTACCTGAATATCATCACAATGATCCTCCAAAGCTTCGTCGATCGCATTGTCAACCAACTCTTGCACCATGTGGTGCAAGCCAGTACCGTCCTCGGTGTCACCGATGTACATACCGGGGCGTTTCCGTACTGCTTCTAGCCCTTTGAGGACCTTTATATTTTCTGAGGTGTAGGAATCGGGTGCAGGTTCCGCCATAAAATCCTTTTATTAGCAAAGATATCTCGTTGTGCACGGGCATCTATGCCCGTGATGTTCCACGTGGAACATCCTTATATTATACGCTAGGCGACCATGATATCACCTGCTTCCAAATGGATCAGGTTGGGGGTAATATTTGCGGGTAACCCTGCTTGAAATCGTTCCCCGTTGTTCGTTCCTGTCGCGATGATCTGAGAGCCAGATGGATTGATTAGATTGAAGAATCGTCGCGTGTAATTTTCGTCCATTTCGGAAGTAGCATCGTCTAATAACACGACGCATCGCACACCACGTTCTCGCAAATATTCGAGTTGTGCCAGCTTCATTGCACAGGCGACTGCTTTTCCCTGACCGCGCGACAGAATTCTTAGTGCTGGACCCAATGTTTCTCCCTGCGTACTCTGTACCAGCAATCTAACATCAGCTCGATGTGGTCCTAAGCGTGTATGTCCGTATTTTTGTTCTCGTGAAACATCCTGTTCTAATGCTTCCAGCAAAGAACTCTCAGCCCAGCCGCGTTCGTAACTGAGGATCACACTTAAGTCTGGCGCAAGAGAGGATAGAGACTGTTGAAAATACTCGTTCATCCCTTGTAAGTGAGATTCACGTATAGCAGTGACCTCCAACGCTTTCTTAACAAACTGTTCAGTCCAAACAGCTAAGTCGGAGGATCGTTGCTGGACGGCACGGTTTCTTTGCTGCAAGAGGCGCAAGAAAGATCGATGCACGTCCATAAAACGGTGATCAGCGTGAAACACGCTCCAATTCAACCAAGAGCGACGCACACTCGGAGTCCCAAATACAAGCGCAGACAAATCCGGAAGAAAGGTCTGGGTTGGTACAAGTGCCGCGATCTGAGAGATTTGCCGAATGTCTTGCGCGTTCAATCGCATGCGGACGTTGTCATTCCGAGTTTTGGTAATTCCGAATCGGAATGTTTGATCGTCCGCGCGGCCTACCGCTGTCACTAACAAGTCCTGCGCATCAAATGAAATCAACGCATTCAACAATCCCGGTCGGAACGATCTACCGCGTATCAGTAGATAAATACATTCGAGAAATGTCGTCTTACCCGCACCGTTCGGTCCGAGGACCAGATTTAGCGACGGCTGTAGTCGAAAGCTGGCGTCCTTGATGTTTCGAACATTGTGGACGTCAACCGATTCAAGAATCAACTTCTAATGGGAGAGACCACAAATAGCAATTCTTCTTCTTCCGCAGAGTCGATGCGGACCACATCTCTTGGTTCCGGTAGATGCAACGCTACTTCATCACAAGAAAAAGTGTCTAAGATTCGTCGTAGTCGGTCATGCTTAAATGCTACCTTTGTGCTGCGATCACCGAAATCTACAGGAATAACAACTTCAGCTCGGTCCCCAGCTTCTGTGTTGGCCATGAGTTCCATACTGTCTGGGCTAACGTCTAAGTAGATTCGCTGACTCGTATCCGCGAGAGTCGATGCTTGATCAATAGCTTGGATAAACAAATTGCGATCGCACTTCAACAACGCATCGCTGGCGTCAGGAACAATACGCATGTAAGCAGGAAATGGAGATTCAATGAGGTTGGTGATCAATGATCGTTCGGCACCAATGACGACAAGAGCATTTGCAGCTACAGACACTTCAAGATCATCCTCAGCCGAAGCAAATGCTTTCGTTAGTTCCAGCACAGCTTTGCGAGGGATCAAGGCAGTAACGATCTCGCCGCCGTCCACAGAGTAGTTTTTATTTGTACAAATACACATGCTCATACCGTCACTCGACACAGCTCGGATATGTACAGAAGTTAGCTCTATCAACGTACCGTTCAGGTGTGGTCGCACGTCGCCAACGCCCATAGTTGAAATCGCGCTTTGCAATAGATGAACGAAGTCTTTCGTCGAGATCGTGAATGTTGCGTCTGCTTCAATAGCCGGACGTTGCGGGAACTCGGAGGCTGGCATCGTGGAGAGATTGAACTTCGATCTACCAATGGTCAGGGTAACGCCATCCAAGTCTGCGTGGATCAACACTTCACCACTCTGGGAGGAAGCTCGGACAACATCTAAGCACTTTTTCCCTGGAATTGTTACCGCGCCAGTCTCTGAAACGGACATGGTTTCAACGTCAGCCATAAGGGAAAGGTCGTGATCGGTGGCTCTCAGATGCAGGATACCGTCTTCACCGACTTCAAACAATACGTTACTAAGAATCGGATAGGTAAAGCGTCTCTCGATTACGTCCGTGACATACTGCAGGGCATCTCGCAATTTGTCGGTACTGACGCTAATTTTCATAAACCATCTCCTGTTGCTGTGCTATTATCGCGAACTCAAGGTCTAGTTGACTAGCTTACGCGTGATCACGTCATAATCTTCGTCAATTTGAAGATCAGACTCGCGTAATTGTGCGATCCGTTCGATCGCGTTCATCACAGTCGAATGATCTCGATTAAAGTGTCCTGCAATCGTTTGTAATGGCAGATCCGTCAGTTCGTGCGCTAACGCCATTGCTATATGGCGCGGCCGGACAAATGTTCGCAATCGCGAAGTACCCAAGATGTCTGATAGTCTAATATGAAAATGTTCCGCTACGACGTTCTGAATCTTTTCGATGCTGATCATCCGACGATGAACGGCAAACAAGTCCTTGAGTATGTCTTGTACATGTTGAATTGTAATGTGCAAGTGGCCATGATACTCTGCATTGAAGATTACTCGCTTCAGCGCACCAATCAGCTCGCGCACATTACTCTTAACGTTCCGCGCGATATACAAGGCGACATCGAGATCCAAATCGACCGCTGATTCTTTCGACTTTTGCACCAAGATCGCAGCTCGGGTCTCCAGATCGGGAATTTTGACCTCGGTCGTAAAACCCATCACGAAGCGAGACCGAAGGCGAGCGTCTAAGCCTTCAATCTCATGGGGATAACGATCACTTGTCAGCACTATTTGAACGTTGTCAGAGTCGATTAAGTGATTGAACACGTGAAAAAACTCTTCTTGGCAGCGTTCTTTGTCTGCAAACAGATGAATGTCGTCGATAAGTAACAGTTGTGCCCGGCGAAATTGTTTGGTAAATTGACGTACCCGGCGCGAGGCGTTGTCTTTGGTCAATGCCATAACCATCTCACTAACAAAGTTCTGCGCGTTCATATACACGATAGCTTTGTTTGGGTCCTGCTCGAGGATATGGTTGCCGATCGACTGCATCAAGTGGGTCTTACCCAGTCCGGTCGAGCCAAAAATCAACAATGGATTGATTCTTGATCCAGGATGCTTCGCTACTTCCAGCGACACTTTTTTGGAATACTGATTCGAGCTACCTTCAACAAAACGCTCGAAGGTGTATTCTTCCTTTAGGGTGTTTTTACTCTTTCCGTTTCCGCCATCGCTCCGGATCGGTTGGTTCGCAAACTGTCTGGCTGCAGTACGAACTTCAACTTCGTTGATGACAAATCCCGGGTCGCTGTATTGCGCGACTAGATCACAGATTCGTTTGAGGTGCTTTTTGTTGACCTCTTTGCTAACGTATTCGTTTTGCGCGACCAGAATCAATTGGCCGCCCGTATTCATCGCTCTAAGTGGTCGTATAAACTGCTCGAAATCTCGAGTCGATACTTCTTGTTTGAACTGCGATAAACATCTCTTCCATACCTCTGGCTCGGCCAATTGTCCCTTTCCTAACTCTCAAAATTTACCAAATATGTGGGCTAAACAGAGTTTAGATTTTACGTGATGGAGAGACCAAAAAATCCAACTTTTTGTAGAAAGTTTACCGTTTTTTTCCATGGGTCAAAACCCTCCAAAATGCTTGTAGTGCATAGCGTGTACCGCACGTTTTGAACCGCATTTCAAGTGGATATTTGAGCAATTTTTTAACTACAAAAACCTTGCGCCGTCGCGTATCTAGTGCAAAACTCGTGGAGCAAATTGTGGATAACTTTTAGGACATCATTTACGCGGTAATTGTCCCGTGTTTTCCACATGGTTATCGACCACTTGAGCGGGTTCAACAGGTTCGAGTACAACGAAGATAACAAACTCTTCTCCACCATGAATTTAGACACTACAACTACAACATCTTTTGCTCTTTTTTTCCTGTCTTGTGGACAACTCCGGAGTGCCGGTTAATCGGCTAAGCCATATCAAGAAATGATTAAGAGTAGTCGCCTCCTCAACCACGAAGTTATAGCCTTCAGATGGTTATTTAGATTTGACACTTTTTAGGTTGAAACTAAAATTTGTTCTTTACCCGTAAAACGACAAAGAACGGATCAATGAAGAGAACATTTCAACCCAGCGTTGTGAGCCGCAAACGCACCCACGGCTTCCGTAAACGTATGTCGACAAAAAACGGGCGAAAGATACTCAACGCGCGGCGCGCGAAAGGACGTAAGCGTATCGCCGTTTAGGCTTTGGGGCAACCGAGAAATCCAGCGCGGAAACCTGGTGGATTGACACGGGCGCAACGCTTAACGAAACGTACTGAATTCGATTCTATACTCCAAGACGCTGACATCCGGTTGACTCGTTTTCCAGTTCGTTTGGTCGCCAAAGCTAATACTTTAGGGTTTGCTCGGCTCGGTACCATTGTGGCGAAACGAAATGTACGCTCGGCAGTAGATCGCAATCGCGTCAGACGACTTTTGCGAGAATGGTTTCGTGCGCACGCTGACCGCTTTCGCTCTTATGACATCGTTCTTTTTGTTCGTGACTATTCAAAACCCGGCGATCAACTTAAGGCTACCTTGGAGAATGTGCTTCAAGATTGGGATCGACGCATTAATAAATTGGGTACTTAATTGAAGTCATTTTCTTCGCTGCTCGTATTGACAAAACGTGTAAAGCGAATTCCAGTGTGGTGCATAACAAAGTTGATTCGTTGCTATCAGCGCTTCATTTCACCTTTATTAGGACCGAGGTGTCGTTTCTATCCAACATGTTCTCAATACACGCTAACTGCAATTCAGTCGCATGGTGTGTTTAAAGGCAGCTGGTTTGCCGTCTGTCGAATTTGTAAGTGTCATCCTCTTCATCCAGGCGGAGTGGACTTCGTTCCAGGTACTTGTCCGGAAAATCCCAAGATAGCGCATGAACAATCCTGACATTCGACGCTGGGTCATTCTCTTAGGGATTGGACTGTGTGCTTACTGGTTGGTGCAATCTTGGGTGGGATATCAGCAGCAGAAAAACTCCGAAGACTATACGGGAACGCCAGCACCTAGCATATCTTCGAACGAAGGATCCGAGGACACAGACATACCTTCGAACCTATCCACCTCGGATGGAAGCGCAGTTTCCTCAGGCGATGAAGACGTGCCAGACGCGTCATTGGTTGCCCCGTCGTCACAGCGGGATGCAGTAAATAACGCCACCGAGAGTGTCGAAAGGGAGTTTATTGAGGTGAAGACCCCACTTCATCAGATTTGGATCGATCCATTGGGAGGAGATATTGTCGGGGCGAAATTACCAGAGTACCCGGTGAGTTTGAAAGATCCGGACATCCCGACGACTTTGTTAGACAAACGCTTCGGACGGACGTATATCGCGCAAAGTGGGCTCATCGAGTCTAACAGGTCGAACAGGCTCCCATCAAGACCAGTATTCACTTCGGTCTCACGAAATTACGAGCTTGAGGAGGCCGCGGAAGAGGATTCGCTGGAAGTGGTGCTGAATTTTGAAAAAGATGGAATCCAGGTCACCAAGACTTTTGTCTTTCATAAGGATCAGTACGCACTACAGGTTCGGTACGATGTCCAGAACAACTCCTCGGAACCCTACACCGCAGGGCTTTATGGACTCATCAGTCGCGATGCTGGACCACCAGACGGTGTAAAAACTGGTTTTTTCCGTCCCCCGGCGTACATGGGTGGAGCGGTTACTACTCCAGAAAAGCGTTACAAACGACTGAAGTTCAAACAACTTCGGGAACAACCGTTTGAGATTCGAGGTGTCGAAGGCGGTTGGATCGCTTTTTTGCAACACTATTTCATTTCAGCATGGATTCCACCGCAAGAAGGAACGTACGTCTATTACGCACAGCGGCGCAATTCCGGTAATTTCTGGTATGGATTTACTAGTGCGGAGCAAACAGTCGCACCAGGATTCAGCGAGATATACGAAGCGACGTTTTACGTCGGTCCAAAACGTCAAAGGTATCTCAATCCGCTCGCCGACTATCTGTCGCTTACGGTAGATTACGGATTCTTTTGGTGGCTTTCGGTACCGATGTTTGCAGTACTGGAATGGATCCAGTCTTGGGCCGTGAATTGGGGAATCTCAATTGTTCTGCTCACAATCATAATTAAAACCATACTCTTCCCGCTGTCAGAGATTAGTTACCGGTCGATGGCTCGAATGCGAAAGCTCACGCCGCAGATCAAACGAATCCAAGAAAAGCATGGTGCCGATCGTCAGAAATTAGGGCAGGAAATGATGGCGCTGTATCGGAAGGAGAAAGCGAATCCGCTGTCGGGTTGTTTCCCGATGCTGTTACAGATGCCGGTGTTTTTCGCCCTCTATTGGGTGTTGATCGAAAGTGTCGAGCTCAGACAAGCTCCTCTGATGCTCTGGATACAAGATCTCGGCGCGATGGACCCGTGGTTTATCCTGCCGATTCTTAACGGCGCTTCCATGTTTTTGATGCAGCGATTGAATCCACCAATGGCGGATCCAATGCAACAGCGCGTCATGATGCTCATGCCGATCATGTTCTGTGTAATTTGTATTTTTATGCCAGCAGGACTTGTGTTGTATTGGGTCACCAATAACCTGTACTCGATGGGTCACCACTATTTCGCGCTAAAGAGAGCTGGAGCTACAAAACCCTCTTAAGTCGCTGTTGTGAACGACACGATTTGCGCCATCGCAACGCCGATGGGAACGGGCGGAATTGGTATTGTTCGAGTCTCCGGACCCGATGCCAAGCACATTGCCCTTGGTATATTGGGACGACGCCCTAAACCCCGAACCGCAGAATATATTTCGTTTCGAGATGGACAAAACGAAGCAATCGACTCAGGTATAGCTCTATTTTTTGACGGTCCAAACTCGTACACGGGAGAGGATGTCCTCGAGTTGCACGGCCATGGCGGTGTCGTGGTTCAACAGTTAGTGTGTCAACGAGTACAAGAACTAGGGGCTCGAATTGCGGAACCGGGTGAATTCACGCAGCGGGCATATTTAAACAACCGAATCGATCTGGCTCAAGCCGAAGCCGTGGCGGATCTCATCAATGCATCAAGTGCGGAAGCAGCGAAGGCAAGCTCAAGGTCCCTATCTGGATTGTTTTCAAAAGAAGTCCATGCCCTAGACAGGAATATTCTAAAAGTGAGAATGTACGTTGAAGCCGCGATTGACTTCGCGGATGAAGATGTCGATTTCTTATCGGATGAAGCACTGCAGCAACGAGTCGAAGAGACACGAACGCAGTTAGATTCGTTGCTCACTCGCACCCGAGACGGGGCCGTATTGAATCAAGGCTTAACGGTCGTTATTGCCGGCGCGCCCAACGTTGGCAAGTCAAGCCTATTGAATGCCTTGTTGAACGAAGACCGAGCGATCGTCACCGAAGTAGCGGGAACGACGCGTGATACGCTGAGTGAGAAGATCCACATTCTTGGCATGCCAGTCAGGTTAATTGATACAGCCGGCCTACACGAAAGTGAAGATCGAATAGAAGGCGAAGGTATCGCCCGAGCACAATCGGCAATGCAACAGGCAGACTTGATCTTATGGGTTACCGAAGACGGTGCAAACCAGCGTCCAACTGAGCTACCGACGCGGCACTTGATGGTCCTAAACAAGTGCGATTTAACCCACAATTCGCCTGGTCTAGTCGATGGTAGCACAGTACGAATCAGTGCACTACAAAAATTTGGCCTGAACGAACTCAGAAATTTAGTCGCTACGGTAGCAGGACATCGTGCTTCCGACGACGCGTTTGCTGGTCGCCCGCGACACATCTTCGCGCTTGAAACAGTTGGGCATCATCTTCAGAAAGTTGAAGAATTTCTTGCGAGTAGTACAGGTGAATTAGTAGCTGAGGAGTTGAGACAAGCACACCAGCATCTGGGAGAAATTGTTGGTGAGACGAGCACCGAAGATCTGCTTGGCGAAATTTTTTCGAATTTTTGTATTGGGAAATGAGCTGTTATTCGATTAATTGAGAATAGTCTACGTCGAAAATTAGCCTAAACTACTTCGATGGCGACTTTTTGAAGCCGTTGGTTTATTCCTTACTTGCGAAACCCGCGGGTCGTATCGATGGTAGAACGCTGACGACTTCATTGCACTACAATTTTGTTCACGGGCGCATTTTTTTCATCCATACTTATTTAGGCACTCGGTAGCGAGAGACCCACTATGAATTTCACAGAACAGTTTGATGTTGTTGTGATTGGCGGCGGTCACGCTGGTACCGAAGCCGCTCTCGCGTCCGCGCGCATGGGAGCTTCAACATTGCTAGTCACGCAGTCCATTGAAACGATTGGACAAATGTCGTGTAATCCAGCTATAGGTGGCATCGGCAAAACTCACTTAGTTCGAGAAGTCGATGCTTTAGGTGGTGCGATGGCATTAGCTACAGACCGGGCGGGGATCCACTTTCGCACTTTGAACGCAAGCAAGGGTCCTGCAGTACAAGCATTGCGCGCACAAACTGATCGCGCGTTGTACAAAGCAGCAATTCGCGAACTGGTGGAACAGCAAGAGAAGTTGAAGATCTTTCAGGATAGTGTGGTCGATCTCGAATTGGCTGGCGATCGAGTCAAAACAATATTGACGCGAACCGGAGTGAAGATATCTGCACGTACTGTCGTACTCACGATAGGCACGTTTCTAGGCGGTCGAATCTTCATTGGGCATGAGCAACACGAAGGAGGTCGCGCTGGGGACCCGCCATCCAATGTTTTAGCGCAGCGACTACGCGCACTGCCGTTTCGAGTAAATCGACTCAAAACGGGAACACCACCGAGGATGGATGGGCGAACGGTTGACTATTCGCTACTTGAACCACAACCGGGCGACGGAAATAGCACTGTGTTTTCGTATATAGGTAACGTACAATCACTTCCTCAACAACTTCCTTGTCACATTACTCACACGAATAGCACAACGCACGACATCATTCGTCGAAGCGTTGAAGACTCGCCAATGTTTTCCGGTGCAATTGAAGGAATAGGACCACGCTATTGTCCTTCAATCGAAGACAAAGTCATACGTTTCGCAGAACGTAGCCAGCACCAAATTTTTGTAGAACCCGAAGGATTAAATACCACAGAGCTATATCCCAACGGAATTTCCACGAGTCTGCCACTTAGTGTTCAGTTGGAGTTCGTACGTTCCATTCGCGGATTCGCAAGCGCGCACATTACACGCCCAGGGTATGCGATTGAGTATGACTTTTTTGATCCGCGGGACTTGGAACCAACTCTACAGACAAATCAAATAGAAAACTTGTTCTTCGCGGGACAAATTAACGGTACAACGGGCTATGAAGAAGCTGCATCCCAAGGGCTTCTAGCTGGCTTAAATGCCGCGTTACAGGTCGCAGGAAAATCTGGTTGGTATCCCCGACGCCACGAAGCTTATCTTGGCGTGCTCGTCGACGACCTCACTTCTCTCGGTACGAATGAACCTTACCGAATGTTTACTAGCCGCGCTGAATTTCGGCTACGCTTGCGTCAAGATAACGCAGATCAACGCCTTACTCCAATCGGACATGAGTTAGGACTTGTCTCCAAGGAAAGATGGCAGCAATTTCAGCAAAAATACAAAACAATTACTGCCGTGAAGGAAGTGTTGCAACAAACAGTCATTCAACCTGATGACTCTCGTGTTCCGAAGCTTGAGCAAGAGACAGGCGAATCGATTTCCCGAGAAGTTCGCCTAGTAGACTTCATCAAACGTCCTCGCGTTACTTTGTGTGCGATACAACGTGCTGGCTGGCTGCAAGACATCGATACAAAGATCGCGGAACAAGCGGCTATTGACATCAAATATGAAGGATACATCGCGCGGCAAGATCAAGAAATCAGGAAAGCAAGGGCAGCTGAAGGGATGACAATTCCGGTCCCGTTCAACTACACAGAAGTAAACGGCTTGTCGACAGAATTACGTCAAAAACTTAGCGAATCTCAACCTAAGAGTATGGCCTCAGCCGCAAAGATACCGGGAATGACTCCAGCCGCGCTAGCATTGTTAGCGATCTATGTCAAGCGCAACCGAGAACAGCGAAAGATTGCGTGAGCCGGACACTGATTTACCATTCGGCGTGAATGGAAGCGAACAACTGACCGCGGTGCAGTCAGCACTTGTTGGCGAATATCTCAAGCTAATTAAGAAATGGGATCGGGTGCATTCACTGGTCTCCAAAGGTGATTTGAATCACTTGGAAAAACGACACGTGCTAGATAGTTTAGCGCTGGAACCATTTCTAAAACCTTCTAGCGATCATCTCGATATCGGCTCTGGTGCTGGATTTCCAGGTATTCCGCTGGCGATCTGTCGGCCAGATGTAAACTTCGTACTGAACGACAGAAGCACGAATAGGTGTCGTTTTCTACGGGAAGTGAAATTTCGTCTGAATCTAGCAAACGTCGACGTACAAGAATGCGATATCGGGAAGCAAGATTCGCATAGTGATTACTTTGACACCATCAGTCTCCGCGCAGTCGCGGCACCTGAGCACGCTTGGTCGCTCGCCCTTCCGTTACTTAGTGAACAGGGATCGGTACTACTATATACGCAAGGACGATTTCCCACAGACTATGAAGGTTTTTCACAAGGATCTGTAATGTCTTGTACTCCGAGTGTGCGAGGCTGGATAACGGTGGTTGGTAAAAGTACCACATCATGAAGTATGTCATCGCGGTGGCCAATCAGAAAGGCGGTGTCGGAAAAACAACGACTGCGGTAAACCTAGCGTTTGAATTATCGCGGTCTGATAAAGCGGTTCTATTGATAGACATGGATCCGCAGGGGAACGCCTCGACGCACTTAGGAGTTGCCGAAGAGCAGGATCAAGCGACGACTTGGGATTGGTTTCAGCGCCGCTCGACGTTAAAGGAAGTCGTTCACAAGTTAAATTCTGGTTTGGATGTGCTTGGTTCAACTTCGGATTTGACAGCGATTGAGCTCCAACTTCTTGAGGCTGCAGATCGCACGCACCGCATGCGAGACCTATTGCAAGCTGAGAACACCTACGAATACGTTATTATCGATTGTCCGCCCAGCTTAAGTATCCTTACTATAAATGCGTTGATGTGCGCTACTCACGTTTTAATTCCGATGCAGTGCGAGTACTTTGCTCTTGAAGGGCTCAGTGCCCTGTTAAAGACGATTGAAGCGGTGCGTGAATCTGGAAACGACGATTTAGATATCGACGGGATCGTACGGACAATGTACGACCCAAGAAACAAGCTAGCGCGGGAAGTTTCCCGACAGCTTTTTGATCACTTCGGAACGAGCGTGTATCGCACCGTAGTACCACGGAATGTGAGACTAGCGGAAGCCCCCAGTCATGGGAAGCCAGTACAAGTCTACGATCCTCGCTCCAGAGGCGCGATCGCGCACAGCGCGCTTGCACATGAAATGCTTCGACGACACGCTAAACACAACGCAGTGGAACAAATAAATGCCTAGACAGTCTCTTGGGAAAGGGCTCGACGAACTCCTGAAGCCAGTTTCTCCACAGGATTCGGAAACCGAAACAACATCCGCTCCAGATTACACAGATCTTGGACCGAAAGAGCTCCCGATTGAGAAACTTCAACCGAATCCCAATCAACCGCGAGCCCAGTTTCCTGAAGAGAGTTTGCGCGAACTTGCAAAGACGATCGAACAAGTTGGACTCGTTCAACCGATCTTAGTACGTCCCATCGGCACTGATCAGTATCAGATCGTCGCTGGGGAGCGCCGTTGGCGCGCGGCCGCGCTTTGCAAACTCGCGACAGTTCCCGTGGTGATTCGACCCCTCGACGATGACAAAGTACTGCTTGTCGCTTTGATTGAGAATTTACAGAGAGAAGATCTAAATGTCGTTGATGAAGCAGAAGCCTATTTTCGACTCCACGACGAGTTCGGTCTAACACATGGAGAAATCGGTTCTGCTTTAGGTAAGGCACGCTCTTCAATAACCAACTTGATTCGACTTCGCGAACTTCCACCACGCGTTCGTAATCACCTACGAAATGGCGACATTGAGTTGGGGCACGCCAAGCTCTTACTTGGACTTACGACCGATCTACAAATTATCAGCACTCGACAGATTGTAAAACGGCAATTGTCGGTACGTCAAGCAGAAAATTTCATCAAGAAATTTAAACGAGAAAAGCCGACATCGGAGGTACAGACTCCCGACCCGAACGTCACCTCTATACAAAACGAACTATCAGAAAAGTTTGGAGCTCCCACGAGCATTCGTATGTATGGAAAGAGCAAGAAAAAGGGTGAAGTAGCGATTCGATTTTCATCTTTGGACGAATTAGATGGAATTCTTGAGCATTTACGTCGCTAGCCGTTGGTAATCGCGTTTTTCTCCTGTTTTCTCAAACCCATCTTTGCATATAATTCGCACGGCTTTTCCCGATGAATTAAGACATTAGTCGCACCCCGTTCGTGTGGGTGGCTAGGTTATACCAATACAACCTTCAGACGAGAACCTAAACGCCGCTAATAAGGATCAACCTCACATTTGGGCGGTTGTAATCCAAGGGTTAGTGGTTTTCTTGGTTGGTATTGGCATAAGTCTGTTCAATATCCCGGTCGCAACCGCAGTTTGGTTGAGCGGTGGTGTTGTAGTAATAGCAAATGTTTGGTTCGCGTGGACGGTGCGCGCAACGAACGCGCCCAGTCGTATTCTGATTTTTCATCTAATACGATTTTTTTTGTACATTCTTGGCATGATAGGCGTCATTAAATTGTTAAATCAAGACCCGATGACCAGTGTATTTGGTATGTTCGGCTCGCATGTTGTATACGTGCTTGCGAATATGTGCCTTAGTCATTTCACAGGAGCGCGTTCGACCGAATCCTAAATTAAGGATTGAGTTCCCAGGTGATCGAGTTTTATGGCTGAAAAAGACAGCGCGCCTACCCCAACAGAGTACATCGCACATCACCTTACGAACTTAACGTTCGGCAAACGACCGGATGGGAGCTGGGGTTTCGCGAGTTCAGCCGAAGAAGCAGCTCAAATGGGCTTTTGGAGCGTCCATGTTGATTCGCTAGCTTGGGCGGTCGGTTTAGGACTGGTCTTTCTCTTTTTGTTTTGGTTAGCAGCTCGCCGCGCGACTGCTGGCGTGCCTGGGATGTTTCAAAGTGCGATTGAAGCAATAGTCGAGTTTGTCGACACGACCACAAAGGATATCTTTCCTCACAAAAACCCTTGGGTGGCACCAATGGGACTCACCATCCTGATTTGGGTATTCTTAATGAACCTTATGGACTTGGTTCCTGTAGACTGGGTGCCCAATATTTTTAGGTATTGGCTCAACGTACCATACATGAAGATCGTACCCACCACAAATGTCAGTGTTACCTTCGGTGTTGCGATTGGGGTCTTTTTAATTGTTATTTACTACAGTTTCAAACGTAAAGGACCAGGCGGCTTCCTTGCTGAGTTAGCATTCCATCCCTTTCCTAAGTTCGCAGCTCCAGTTAACTTTGTGTTGGAGAGTGTAACTTTGCTGGCGAAACCAGTGTCGTTAGCTTTGCGGCTATTTGGCAATCTTTATGCAGGAGAGATGATTTTCATGCTGATCGCCATACTGTTTTCAGCCAGTATAGCACTTGCATTGTTGGGTGTAGTGTTACAGCTTATGTGGGCATTGTTCCACATCTTAGTCATCGTTTTACAAGCGTTCATTTTCATGGTGCTTTCGACCGTGTACATCGCACAAGCGTACGAAGTACCAGAGGAAAACGGGCACTAGATTTTTAGTTTACAGGAGAATATATGGATCCTACTTTATTATCAACACTATTAAAAATGGCCGGTTTTGCTGCTGGCGCGCTGATGCTAGGCATGGCAGCGATTGGCGCGGCTATGGGAGTTGGCAATTTGGGTAATAGTTATCTTCAAGCGATCGCGCGGCAACCGGAAATGCTTCCCTTACTGCGTACCCAAATGTTCATCGTGCTCGGTCTAGTTGACGCGATCCCAATGATGGCTGTGGGTATCGGCATGTACATCATCTTTGCTGGCAGCGGCTAAACGAGAGTAAGAAGCTATGGTCAATTTTTGGACAATGATCGGGATCTCAGTTACGTTTTTTATATTCGTTTTGATTTGTCGTGCATTCGTTTGGCCACCACTCATTAACGCGATGCGAGCTCGTCAAGAACGAATCGCGCAAGGTCTCGAAAACGCGGAAAAAGCAGAAGAAGCACTCGCCAAGTCGAATGCTGACGCCGAGGTGCTTCTGCGAGATGCGCGAGCTGAAGGTCAGCGGATCATAGAACAAGCTCGCGCTCAAGCGACAATGGTGGTAGACGATGCCAAAGATCACGCCCGTGAAGAGGGAGAGCGCATACTCACCGCGGCGCGGGCAGAAGTCACGCAAGAAGTCAATCGAGCCCGCGAGAGTCTGCGTCAGGAAGTAGCCTACTTAGCAGTAGTCGGGGCGTCTCGAATTCTGAGTAGTGAAATCGATCGACGAAAACACTCTGCAATGCTAGATAACCTGGTACGGGAACTCTAACAGTTGGCGGAAGCTGTAACCTTAGCGCGCCCGTACGCGCTCGCTGCGTTTGACATTGCGAGAGAGAGCAATCGATTTGATCAATGGTCGCGCGCACTTGAACAGCTTTCCCATGTTACTGGTACGTCAGAGATTAGCGAGTATATATCGTCCCCAGTGCACTCCACTGCGGCCAAAGCAACCACGGTGATCGACTTGCTGGAAGACGATTTGACGGAGAGCACGAGACGGTTTGTTCGACTGCTAGCGGAAAATCAGCGACTCGACCTGATCCCAGAAATTAGAACGACGTTTGAAGAACTGCTTGCCGAGGAGCGTAAAACGCTGGCGGTTGAAATCACTACGGCAGTGGAACTTACGGCTGAAGAAGTCAAAGCATTTGACGATGCGCTCACTCGCAAATATCAACGCGAGATTGATTTAACCATCAAAGTAGATCCAGAAATCATTGGCGGAGCTCTAATCCGTGCTGGCGACACCGTGCTTGATGGCACAGTACGTGGCAAGCTAGATAAACTCCAAACAACATTAATGCGAATTTAAAACACATGAAGCAACAAGCACTAAATCCATCGGAAATTAGCGACCTCATCAAAGATCGCATCGCTAATCTTGACCTAACTTCTCAAGCACAGAACGAAGGAACCATCGTTTCGGTTGCGGATGGAATCGTCCGTATTCACGGACTTGCTGATGTGCAATACGGCGAGATGGTAGAGTTCTCCGGTGGCGTCATGGGAATGGCGATGAACCTAGAGCGTGATTCTGTCGGTGCAGTTGTGCTCGGCGATTACCAAGACCTGTCTGAAGGAATGACTGCTCGTTGTACGAAGCGTATCGCGGAAGTGCCTGTCGGTCCTGAACTACTAGGTCGGGTCGTCGACGCGCTTGGTAATCCGGTCGATGGCAAAGGGCCAATTAACGCCTCAGAATCTTCTCCTATCGAAAAAGTTGCACCAGGGGTAATTGCGCGGCAGTCCGTGACGGAACCAGTGCAGACCGGTATCAAGTGCATCGATTCAATGATTCCACTTGGTCGAGGCCAACGAGAGTTGATTATTGGCGACCGTCAGATTGGTAAGACCGCGATTGCAGTCGATACAGTAATTAATCAGAAGGATAAAGGCATTAAGTGCGTTTATGTCGCGGTTGGACAAAAGATGTCGACCATCGCGAACATCGTACGAACCTTAGAAGAGAACGGCGCATTAGACAACACGATCGTGGTCGCCGCGTCAGCATCCGAACCAGCTCCACTGCAATACATTGCGCCCTACGCTGGTTGCAGTATGGGTGAATACTTCCGGGATACAGGTCAGGATGCGCTAATAATTTACGACGATCTAACCAAACAGGCTTGGGCTTACCGCCAAGTGTCACTTTTGTTACGTCGCCCTCCTGGTCGTGAAGCCTATCCTGGAGACATTTTCTATCTCCATTCACGATTACTGGAACGCGCCGCGCGTGTCAATGCTGAATACGTAGAACAATTCACGAATGGCAAAGTAAAAGGCCAGACCGGTTCTCTGACCGCTCTACCCATCATTGAGACGCAAGCTGGAGACGTGTCGGCGTTTGTTCCCACGAACGTGATTTCTATTACCGACGGACAGATATTTTTGGAAACCGACCGATTCAACGCGGGTCTACGCCCAGCAATGAGTCCAGGAATCTCGGTTTCACGTGTTGGGGGAGCTGCACAGGTTGACTTTATTCGAAAGTTGTCTGGTGGCGTGAAGTTAGCGCTTGCGCAATATCGCGAACTCGCAGCGTTCTCACAGTTCGCGTCGGATCTCGATGAAGCGACGAGAAAGCAATTGGAGCATGGCCAACGAATCGAAGAACTCATGAAACAGCAACAGTTCGCTCCAATGTCTGTCGCAGAAATGGGTGTCTCTTTGTTTGCAGGAAACGAAGGCTATCTAGCAGACGTGCCCGTGTCTAGAGTTCTAGAGTTCGAGCGCGACTTGCTTAACTATATGAACACGCACCACGGTGATTGGATGAAAGAGATCACCGAGACGGGTGACTACAACGATGAAATCGTTGACTATATGCGGAAAGCGGTTGATGAGTTCGTCGCGACTCATTCCTACGGAGAAAGCTAGTGTCTGCGGGTCGCGAGATCAAAAAGAAAATTGGTAGCATTCAGAATACCAAGAAGGTAACGAGTGCGATGCAGATGGTCGCGGCAAGCAAGATGCGCCGCACCCAGCAACGCATGCACGCCGCTCGTCCCTATGCGCACCGACTACGCCAAATAATCGGCCATCTCGCTAGTGCTCGCCCAGAGTACACACATCAATACATGACTGAACCTGAGGAAGTCAAGCGAATCAGTTACATCGTGATTTCTACGGATAAGGGTCAATGTGGTGGTTTAAACGCCAACCTCTTTCGCGCGCTACTGAAGGATATAAACCAGTGGCAACAACAATCGGTTCAGGCGGACCTCGCTCTGATGGGAAACAAGGCGATTACTTTTTTCCGCTCGGTTGGTGGAAACGTCAAAGCTGCGATGCCAGATATCGGCGAACTACCAGAAATAGAGCCGTTAATTGGTGGCCTGAAAATAGTCTTTGATGATTTTGTGAACGACACGGTACAAAGAGTCGACTTAGTATCCAACACTTTCGTCAATAGCATGACCCAGCGACCCTTTGTCCGTCAGTTATTACCCTTAAACAAATCGGACGATTTAGAGACTACACACTATTGGGATTACATTTACGAACCAGAAGCAAGTGTGTTGATTGAAGGATTGGTTCAACGATATATCGAATCACAGGTATATCAAGCAGTAATTGAGAACGTGGCTTGCGAGCAATCAGCGCGAATGATCGCGATGAAAAACGCGACCGACAACGCCGCGGCGATGATAGACGATCTTAACCTGCTTTACAACAATGTACGTCAAGCCTCTATTACCCAAGAAATTGCTGAAATAGTCGGTGGAGCTGCCGCGATTTAGTAGCGAGCGACGACAAACAAAGGATCTAAAGGAGAAGTATGAGTAACGGGAAAATCGTTCAAATAATAGGAGCGGTAATTGACGTCGAGTTTGATCGTGAAAGCGTACCAAAAGTGTTCGATGCACTCACGGTGGTCGAAACGCAGCTGACATTGGAAGTACAACAGCAACTAGGAGATGGAGTTGTACGAACCATTGCACTTGGTTCGTCAGAGGGCTTATCGCGAGGGCTAGAGGTTGTTGACACAGGTCAGCCGATTGCAATTCCTGTGGGCGAAGACACGCTCGGCCGAATCATGGACGTATTGGGCAACCCTATCGATGAAAAGGGACCCGTCGAAGCAAAGATTAAGCAACCAATCCATCGAAAAGCACCTTCCTACGAAGATCAAGTGGGTGGAAACGAACTCTTAGAAACGGGTATCAAGGTTATCGACTTGATGTGCCCGTTCGCACGCGGCGGAAAAGTTGGTTTGTTCGGTGGTGCCGGCGTTGGTAAGACCGTAACAATGTTGGAATTGATCCGAAACATCGCGATCGAGCATTCAGGCTTGTCGGTGTTTGCGGGCGTGGGTGAGCGAACTCGAGAAGGAAACGACTTTTACTATGAAATGATGGAAGCGGGCGTCCTCGACAAGATCTCTCTAGTGTTCGGACAGATGAACGAGCCGCCAGGTAACCGATTGCGCGTTGCATTGTCTGGACTAACGCTTGCTGAGCAATTTCGCGATGAAGGTCGGGACGTATTGCTGTTCATCGACAACATTTATCGATACACTCTTGCAGGTGTGGAAGTTTCGGCATTGCTTGGACGAATGCCTTCGGCCGTGGGATATCAACCCAACCTAGCTGAAGACATGGGGATCTTGCAAGAGCGGATTACGACCACAAAGACCGGGTCCATTACGTCAGTCCAAGCGATCTACGTACCGGCAGATGACTTAACCGACCCCTCACCAGCGACGACATTTGCTCATTTGGACTCAACCGTTACTTTGAGTCGTGCGATTACTGACCTTGGTATCTATCCAGCTGTGGATCCACTTGACTCGACCTCTCGACAACTGGATCCGAATATCGTAGGACAAGAGCACTATTCGGTAGCTCGTGGAGCACAGGAAGTATTACAACGATATCAAGAATTAAAAGACATCATTGCTATTCTTGGTATGGATGAATTGTCTGAAGAAGATAAAGCTCTGGTATATCGCGCGCGAAAGATGCAGCAATTCTTCTCGCAACCCATGTTTGTGGCATCGCAATTCACAGGACGCGACGGCGAGTACGTATCAAGAGAAGACACCGTTCGAAGTTTCAAGGCGATTCTAGACGGTGAAGTAGATGATCTTCCGGAACAAGCGTTCAATATGGTTGGCGATATCGACAGCGCACGCAAGAAAGCTGAAACTCTGACCGCGCGAGCGGCGTAGCGTAATGGCTTCGCTCATGAACTGCAGTATCGTCAGCGCGGAACAAGAGATCTTCTCCGGCAAAGTCACTATGGTAATAGCATCTGGGTCTGAAGGGGATCTTGGTATTCTTCCAGGACATGCGCCGTTGCTTACTGGAATCAAACCCGGACCTGTCAGACTGAAGCTTGAAAATCAAACGGAAGAAATCTTTTTCGCATCTGGTGGCTATTTAGAAGTCCAACCAAGCGGTGTAATCGTGTTAGCGGATACTGCGATTCGGGCGGACGACATTGATGAAGCTGAAGCGAAAGAAACTCAGGATAGAGCTCGCAAACTCATGGATGAACAAGCAAATGAAATCGACTTTGCCCGTGCTGAATCGATGGTTGCCGATTCGCTCGGCCAACAACGCACTCTCGAAGAACTACGAAAGCGCCGGCGCTAGCCGACATACGGCACCACGGGTCGGTGTATTTGATACAGTTATTAATATCATTGATACGTTCCAATGATTCGTGGTGGACAGTAGCCTTTGAGATTATGATGTCGAGAGAATACCTCAGTGCTTGAAGTGGTTGTTCTAGCGGCAGGTTCGGGTACGCGTATGCGTTCGCGCGTTCCTAAAGTATTCCACACTCTGTTAGACGCCCCAATCCTTGATCATGTTGTGAGCGCGGCGCGAAAGGCAACCCCCACGCGGATTCATGTAATTATTCAACCGACTATGCAAGAGTTCGCTGAGCAAATTCTTGCACGAGCCGACGTTAACTGGATTCACCAAGAGTCTCAAGAAGGAACCGGACATGCGGTATTACAAGCGATGCCACACGTAGCCGAGGGCGCTACTTTAGTGATCGTAACTGGCGATACACCGTTACTGTCCGCAAAGACAATTCAAGCAGCAGGAAGCGCTTGTTCGGAAGGTGTTGCTGTCGTCACAGCGGAGCTCGAAAATCCCCATGGTTACGGTCGTATTGAACGAGACTCAAACGGTCAAGTGATTGCAATAGTGGAAGATAAAGACGCGTCACAAGCTCAGAAAGCAATTCGAGAAGTTAACAGCGGCATTATTGGCGTTTCACGTTCATTGTTAGAAGAATTGCTCGCCGGGCTTTCTAGAAACAACGCTCAGGGGGAGCTATATCTCACCGAGATCATAAAACTTGCGTTCGAAGCTGGAATTCCCGTTAAAACGGTTAAAGTTTGTGATCCGGACGAGATTCGAGGTATCAATGATCGAGTCGAATTCGCTGAAATAGAAAAAATTCTTCGACTTCGTCGAGTACGCGAACTATTGCGAAGCGGACTCACACTTCGAGATCCCGAGCGGTTCGATTTGCGTGGTAGCTTAACTACGGGACTAGACTGCGTTATCGATGTAAACGTATTGATTGAAGGGGAAGTACGACTAGGAGATGGCGTCTATATTGGACCTGGTAGTGTCTTACGAGACACTGAAATCGGAAACGACGCGAGAGTGTTTGAATACTCGATCTTAGAGTCCACACACGTTGGGCAACGATGTTCCATTGGCCCGTTTGCGCGCATCCGCCCTGGTACATCCTTAGGCGATGAGGTGAGAATTGGAAATTTCGTTGAAGTGAAAGCATCCCAACTCGGCACCGGTGCTAAAGCTAGTCATCTTGCTTACATTGGCGACGCAACCATCGGTGAAAACACCAACGTCGGCGCTGGCGCAGTTACCTGTAATTTCGACGGTAGGAGCAAGCATCAAACAGTCATTGGTGACGATGTCTTTATCGGTACGAACAGCACATTGATCGCTCCGTTGAAC
>VYFT01000024.1:58231-79934 GCA_009842245.1 Gammaproteobacteria bacterium
GTTTATAGCTGCGGGTACAACAGTCACTCGGGACGTTAAAAATCCGTCGCTAGTTGTTTCTAGAACGCGACAACGCGAGATTCAAAACTGGGTACCTCCGACATCACGGAGGAAGAAGCCTTAGATGTGTGGAATTGTCGGCGCGACCGGGACGAGCTCGGTTCAAGCTACCTTGCTAGAAGGACTCTCAAGGTTGGAGTATCGTGGTTATGACTCTGCAGGTATTGCAATCCAAGATACAAGCAACGGCACGTTTAACCGTGTTCGCGTTGTAGGAAAGGTCCAGCAGCTCGTTGACCAACTTGAACAAGAACCGATGTCCGGGAGTGCAGGAATGGCGCACACCCGATGGGCAACGCACGGTAAACCGAGTGAACGAAACTCACATCCGCACATGTTGGACGGGCGCTTAGCACTAGTTCACAACGGGATTATCGAGAACTTTTTAGATCTGCGCGCAGACATCACTGCAAAAGGCGGTAAGTTTGAGTCCGATACCGATTCTGAAGTGATAGTGCATCTAGTTGCGGAATTCATGCACGACGGGATGAACTTCACCGCGGCTGTTCGTAAGGCGATGTCCAAGCTTGAAGGTGCATTTGCCATCGGTTTGATGTCTAGTGCAGAGCCCGGGCAGATTATTGCAGCAAAGCGAGGATGCCCGCTGGTTATTGGAATTGGGAAGAGAGCTAATTACATAGCATCCGACGTACTTTCGCTACGGTCATTCACCGACCGATTCCTCTTTCTCGAAGATGATGAGTTAGCGGTTCTTGATGGTGAACAGGTAACGATTTTCGACAATGCAGGGAACAGAGTAGATCGAGAAATCGAGATTGTCCTAGATCAAGGTGATCCGATTGACAAAGGTGGCTATCGGCACTTTATGGAAAAGGAAATCCATGCGCAACCAGAGAGTATTCGCAATACTTTGGAAGGTCGAATCACTAGTTCGGAAGTCGTTGCTCAGACTTTTGGTATCGAAGCTGTTGAAGTTCTAGAAAAAACGGAAGCTCTCACCATTGTTGGGTGTGGCACGAGCTTTTACGCTGCATTGGTCGCGAGATATTGGATTGAAGACCTAGCAAGAGTTCCTTGTGATGCTGAGATCGCATCAGAATTTCGCTATCGCAACGCTGCCGTGCCACCAAATTCTCTTTTCTTATCGCTGTCGCAATCGGGTGAATCTGCCGATACGATCGCCGCGTTACGCTTAGCAGAAACTCGCGACTACATACACACCATGAATATTGGTAATGTCACGACGAGTACTCTCATGCGAGATTCAGACTCTGCAATTGCGATGCGAGCGGGTGTTGAAGTAAGCGTGGCATCAACGAAAGCATTTACGACCGTGTTGGTTGATTTGTTGCTCCTAGCTCTGGTACTTGCCCGAACTCGAGGTTTCCCAAGAGAAGAGGAACGGGAAATCGTACAAGCGCTACACACACTCCCAGAAAAAATTGAGGAAGTGTTGGGGTTGAAAGAACGAATGCAGAAACTTGCTGAGGAGTTCGTGACGAAGAAACACGTCCTTTTCCTTGGTCGTGGCACGCATTATCCCATCGCGATGGAAGGCGCGCTCAAACTAAAAGAACTCTCCTACACACATGCCGAAGGATATCCAGCTGGCGAACTAAAACATGGCCCTCTTGCACTGGTGGATCGCAAGATGCCTGTGGTTGCCATAGCCCCAAACAATGAACTATTGAGAAAGGTGCAATCGAATCTTCAAGAAGTTCGTGCACGTGGCGGTAAGCTCTTCGTATTTACGGATGAGGGGACTGAGTTTGTCCCGGGTCCAGATGTAACGATCATTGAAGTTCCCACGGTACATCGCGTGCTTTCGCCCATTGTGTATACCATCCCGCTGCAACTACTCGCCTACCACATCGCGGTGCTCAAGGGGACGGACATCGACCAACCAAGAAATATTGCGAAATCGGTTACCGTGGAGTAGCTAGTTACCCATTCATCTACCACACGAAACACAGGATTAGACATTGTCAAAATTAATAACCCTCTCCCTCTCCAATGTTGAAGTGTTTGGGATTGAGCCAGAGGAATCCACAACTTTTCCCGAGTATACCAGCTCATTGATCAATCTCGCAAACAATACTGCTCAAGCTACTCGACCTCGAGTTGTTGGACAAATGAGCGAACTTGTTCAAGAATACAAAAAGAGCCACCCGCAGGGCGATTTACGCACATGGTACGAATGGTATACTAAGAGGTACCCGCAGGCATTAGAGCAGGCTACAGCTAAGACCTATGCTATGCTTCAGAAATATATAGAAGCGCTGGCTAAAGTCGATGAAGATATGGTGCGTGAATGGGTTTCAGATCTTGTAATCAAAAAGTCTTATCAAGGGATAGTATATCAAGAGATTTGCATTCGAAAAGTTGCAGAATACTATGAGCAAGAATATCGTTTAGCGACGCCTTCGGAAGAGAGTGAAGGGATTAATGGTTTCATTGGTAATGTTCCCGTTCAGGTACAGAGCGGACGAGGACCTTACCATGTTTTGATGGACCAATTAACATCTCCACATCGGTTGATTCGCTATGACACAAGTTCGGATGGCTCTCTCGTTGTCGAGTTTCTGTCGGATATTTTTGCTAGTAGCGGCGGTTGATCAGTATAAGAAGCAGATACTTCGCTGTTATGGAACTGAAAGCCTTCAATCTCGTTCAATCGGATGTGTTCTTCTTGCCGTGTTACTACATCAGTGTTGTGATGCGCGTTCATATTTCGTAAGCGTCTTCGGTTTTCAGCAACAAATTGTTTGTGTCGTTCTAGCCGCTGATAAATGAAGTAATTTAATGAGACAACACATTCGGCGTTGAATTGTGCGAAGATACTTTGAATTAGGTTTGAATCAATTTCCACACCGATACTGTTTCTCTCTGACGCGACCGCGGCAAATATTGTTGTCCCAGTTCCCACGAAGGGGTCAAGTACATTGTCGTTTTTGACTGAAAACATATTGATCAGTCTGTAAGGGATTTCAAATGGATAAGCACCACTACGTGATCGTAAATTCGTACCATCGAGAGTTTGATCAGTTCCTGGGAGATGCCATACATCGCTGAACCACAAATTTCGTTCTTCCCAGAAGAAGGAACTCGACAACCGATTGTCTTTTTCCGCACCCGTGTGGAATTTGCGTTTATCACCTTTTCGAAAAATCAGTATCCACTCATGTTCTAAGGTAACGTATGCTGACGGAGGCATAGTGCCAGATCCCATGAATTTGTTAGGAGAATTGGTTACTTTGCGCCATAGTATGCTCGGTAAGCAATTGTGTCCGAGATCCAAAAACCTTTGTTGAATTCGTTGGTGGTTGGGGTAAAGTGCGAAGTGTTCGTTTACCCTTCTCGTTGCATCACCGATATTTATACAACTTATTCCACCGGGTTCCAGCACGCGATCAACCTCGTTCCAGACCCCGTCGAGTAAGTCGTGCATTAGTTTGAATGCTTCTTTTCCTTCTCCTTGAGCCAATGCTGTTTGGATATTGCTATCCTGTTCGGCAAATATTTCGTCCCACATTTGAATCATGGGGTAAGGGGGAGAAGTAACCACAAGGTTCACGCTGTTCGACTCAATGCAGCTCAAATCTCTTGCGTTACCTAAAACTAATCTGTGTGTAGTTTTGTCCGAAAGATTAGTTGTCATGTAAATTCCATTGAGATTGCTTATAGTATATGAAGTTGTGTTTGTAACCCAAGAGATTTATTAGTGTTGCATATTTCTGGTACAGGTGATATGTCGTAGTGGTTACACCGCAGAAACCTTCGGAATTATTGGTTCTTCGTCAGTGTATTTGACTTGAACGTCGTCACCGCTGGATTGGATTGATTCGACGAAGCGAATGTGGAGCTGTGTCTCTTGACGGGTAAATACCTCAATGTTGTGATTTGCGTTGGAGTATTTCATTGGTCTTTCGAATTCGCGCACGAAATGCACATGATTCTTGAGACGTTGACCAATGTGTTGATTCAGCGCAAGTGCTGTCTCTGTTGTAATTCGAGAGAGGAATGACTGCCGAAGACTATCGTTTTCCTCAAAACCCACGCTGTTACGTTCGGACGCCATGGCCGCAAGTGTTGAAGTACCAGTCCAAACGAATGGATCGAGGACGGTATCTCCCTTGACCGAGTACATGTTTATCAATCTATACGGCAGTTCAAAAGGGAAAGTGCCATTTCTAGATCTACGTTCAGACAGGTTAAGTTGTTGGGTCGCGCCCGGTAGTTGCCACAGATCGCTAAACCATACATTGCGCTCTTCCCAGAAGTAAGCACTAGATTGGCGGTTTGCTTGTTCGTCATCGGAAGTGAATTGTCTGCGTCCATTTTTGCGAAAAATCAAAATCCATTCATGCTCCAATGTCACATAAGCGGACGGCGGCATCATGCCAGAGCCCATGAATTTGTTTGGGGCATTCGTTAATTTACGCCACAGAATACTAGGCAGACATTGATAGCCAAGTCTTAGGAACTGTTGCTGGACGCGTTGGTGGTTTGGATAGAGGGAGAAATGGCCGCCGATAGTTCGAGTCGCGTCGCCAATGTTTATACAACAAATGCCTCCGGGTACGAGAGTTCGATCCATTTCTCTCCAGACCTTGTCTAGTACTCCATGCATCAACTCAAAGGCATGGTTACGTTTTCCATTGGTGAGCGCTCGTCGAATCCGTTTGTTCCGCTGCGAATAGAGGTCATCCCACATTTTGATCATTGGATAAGGAGGCGAGGTAACGACTAGTTGTACGCTGTTGTCAGCGATTGAAGAAAGACTTCGAGCATCACTACAAGTGCGTAAGTGAGTAGTACTGGTTAACATAGCGGCCAATTGAAGATAGTCTTGGATTCGTCAGCGGAGTACGAGAGACTAACAGTATAGTAGTTCAAATTCTTCGAAATACACAGAATCTTCTACAAAATGGATGGACGTCCGCTCGACCGATTATCGACGCACACGATGTTAACATCGTGGGGGTAAGCGCACTTGCCAGTGTTCAAGTTTCGAGGTAAGCAATTGTCTTACCCTACTCTCCATAATACTTAATTTAAAGCATTTAAGGTGAGAAATAGGAATGTAGAGCGTACAACTAATCGAATGACTGTCTGAGTTGGAGTAAGTCTACACTCAAGACAGAGGTCGGCGCACTGCAGAGATTACAAAATTGATTAAGTGTTGTAAGTTGAGGAAGTGATATGCCAACGGTAGAAGATCTCCGCAAACGATTTATTGAGAAGCTAAAAGAGATGTTTCGTCTCGATCAACCAGATTTGGACTTTGGATTTTTTCGAATCATGCATGCTAACGCAAGTAGAGTTCAAGAATTCTTGGAAAACGATTTAGTGCAAACCGTATCGGACGTAATAGCTGATTTCGACGAAGCAGAGCGACACGAGTTAGAGTTAACCTTAGCGGAAGCACTAGAAACGGCGAGGAATTGGGGAGCACCAAAACCGGAAGAAGCACAGAAAGTCAAAGAAATTCAAGCAAAAATTGACTCTTTTGATGAACAACGCCGTGTAGAAGTTGAAATATACGATCATCTTAACCGTTTTTTCGAGCGTTATTATGAACGTGGAGATTTTCTTTCCCGACGTTATTACGCTCGTGAAACATCTAGTCGAGCAAGCCCGTTTGCGATCCCTTACAACGGCGAGGAAGTGAAGTTACATTGGGCTAACGCAGATCAATATTACATCAAAAGCTCTGATTACTTTTCCAACTGTACTTTCGATTTATGGCATGCCAAGGAACTTCGGCAGGAAGGTATTGCGTTGCGAGGTCTCGAGACTGATGAAGCACCTTTGAAAGTCCATTTTCGTGTGGTTGAAGCTACGGAAGGTGAGCATGGTAATATCAAGGCAACGATTGACCAGAAGCGATATTTCGTTTTACACAAACAGAGACCTGTTGAGCTTACATCTGATGGGGAGCTATGTGTAAATTTCGAGTATCGGCCAGACCCAGAAAAGTCAGGTCAGGAAACCAGATGGAGAAAACAGCGCAATATCGAAAGTGTTGCTCAGATTTTTGCTAGTTTAGAGAAACTTGCTTCAGAAACTAAGGAACCAGCTCGAAGGGTAACGGAGTACTTAAGGGTCCTTAGGACAGCTCTCCCAACAGACACGAATGCCGACCGTACTCTTCTGTCAAAGTATGTAGACCAGTACACGGAACGTAACACGGCGGACTATTTCATTCACAAAGATTTGGAGAACTTTTTGCGTCGAGAATTAGATTTTTACATTAAGAACGAGGTTTTAATACTTGATCACATTGTTGGATCTGAGTCCGTTCATATAAAACGAAGTATCGTAAAGATTGAATTAATTCGTACGATAGCATTGAAGATTATCGAATTTCTTTCACAGTTGGAGAGCTTTCAAAAGAACTTGTGGATGAAGAAAAAGTTTGTCGTAGAGACAAACTACTGCTTAACCCTCGACCGCGTACCACAAGAGCTTTACTCGGAAATAGCAAACAATGAAAAACAGTGTGAAGAGTGGATTCATAACTTTGCGATCGACGAGATTCAATCCAGTTCTGAGACGGCTGCTTTTACGAACCCTCTAACTCTAGCTTTTTTGCGACGCAACCAAGGTTTGATTCTCGACACGCGTTGGTTCAGCGAAAGTTTCAAAACAAGATTATTGGCATCGTACGTAGACATCGAAGCAGAATGTGAAGGATTGTTGGTACATTCGGAAAATTTCCAAGCATTAAATTTACTTCGGAATAGATATCGAGAGCAAGTTAACTGTGCATATACAGACCCACCTTACAACACGAACGCTTCTCAAATACTCTATAAAAATGGCTACAAACATTCTTCATGGCTATCGCTTCTCAAAGATCGGATCCACGCCGCGAGATATCTACTCAGATCAGATGGAATTGCTCAGATTGCTATCGACGATACAGAGTTTCATAGATTGCGAAGTGTGGTGGGTGAAGTTCATGGTGACACAAATCACATCGCGAACATTGTGGTCATGCACAATCCTAGCGGACGTGATCAGAGTCATATAGCAGACAGTCACGAATACACGATCATAGTGGCAAAAGATATAGAGAGTGTGAAAACCAACCGATTAAAGCTGCCTGAAAAGGAATTGAAACTGAAGTACCCAAAAGAAGGAAAAACTGGAAGATACAAGGAAATTCCTCTTCGACGCTCTGGCTCAGGGGCACAAAGAGAGGATCGACCTTTCATGTACTTTCCGTTCGTCCATGATCCTAGGACAAACGAACTGTCGGTTGTCACAAGCGAGGAATATAACAACATCTATGTTTCGAATCGATTTAATGATGAGTATGTTGAAACGCTAGAGAAAGAGTACTTAGCGAAGGGGTTTAAGTTCATCCTACCAATACGGGAAGACGGCTCGCGAGGGCGATGGAGATTAGGTTACCCTGCTTCAAAAGAAGGCGCAGAGAGTGGAAACCTGTTTATGAAGGAAACATCTCCGCCGACTATCTATCAGAAAAAATACGCAAACGAGACGTATTTACCTAAGAGTCTCTGGGTAGGTGAACGTTTCGATGCTTCATCTAAAGGTACTAATCTACTAAAGTCCATGCTACCCAATAATGACTTCGACTATCCGAAAAGTATTGGTGCAGTCGAAGACATGTTGCGTATTGGATCGAGCGCTGGGGGATTGATACTGGATTACTTTGCTGGCTCAGGAACTACCGCACACGCAGTTTTAAACTTAAACCGTGAAGCGGAACCCCGTAGTCATCAGCGAAGGTACATCTTAATAGAAATGGGCGATCACTTCGACACGGTCCTTAAACCTCGCATTAAAAAAGCGGTGTACTCACCTGAGTGGAAATCTGGAAAACCTGTTTCTCGAGAGTCGAACATGTCTCATTTCTTCAAGTGCATTCGTTTGGAGTCTTACGAAGACACACTTAACAATATTGAGTTTGATTCGAATGAAGTTCGTTTGAGGCTCTTGGAATCAAACCCATCTTTACGTGAAGACTACATGCTTCGGTATTGGTTGCACGAAGAGTCTCAGAAAAGCCAATCATTATTAAACATCGACAGATTTACGGACCCCACATCCTATGGTATGAAAATAAAGAAGTCTGGATCGGACGAATTGACGACAAGAACAATTGACTTAATTGAAACGTTCAACTATTTAATCGGTCTTCGCGTCCGACGCATGTCGATTCCTCAATCATTTACTGCGAGCTTTGAGAAAGTACCGGATCCTGATATTCCAAATGATCGGAATCAAAGGTTAGCTTTGAAAGAAGACATTCACTCTGATGAAGACGGACAATACTGGTTCCGAGCAATCGAGGGTTGGGTACCAAGAGATGTCTCGTCACCCGACAATTCAGCTAAAGACGAAGTTTTGATAGTTTGGCGTAAGTTAACGGAAGATATTGAAAAAGACAACTTGGTATTGAATAGGTGGTTTGAAACAGTAATTACTGGTGACGAGAACGTAGATTTTGATCGTATTTACGTAAATGGCAGTTCAAATCTCATGACTTTGAATACCCCTAATGATACGTGGCGCGTTTACCTCATTGAAGAAACATTTTTACGGTGTATGTGGGAAGCTACGAGCTAGTGAGACAGGCGAATGGCTAGGCGAACATCCAGTAAGGCAAAATCGCACACATTTCGCGATAAACTCATTCTGAACCAGTGGTTAATTAGTCGATTTGGAATCGCACAACCATGGGAAACCACTAACAGAACCCAATCGCAACGTCCATTTCACATCCTAGTCGAGAAAATCAAGAACTGCCCAGAGGGAATGGAGAGCGACAACTTACACTATTTTTACCACGAGTTAAAAGAAAGCAATTTTTTTCGCAGTGGAAGATCTGCGATTGATGTCAGTCAGATATTGACCTATGAAGAAAACATCGTCAGACATACCTCCATTGTTAATTCAAAGCGAACACGTCCCATTACATGGAAGTATTTTCAGTGGTTGGCTTTGCTGTTTGTCGAAATTTACTTAGACCAATATTTTTTGAATCGCAAGCGATTATTACAAAAATTGAACGAGTTTGTAGAGCAGTTCAATTCAGCGTTTGCGGATTACGAGAGTGCACCAGCCTACACCGAAGATGATCTAAACAAAATTTGCTTGCAGAACGCAACCGGTAGCGGCAAAACTTTGTTGATGCATGTCAACGTATTGCAATATCGGCAGTATTCGGAACGTCAAAAGATGGACAAAAATCTTTCCCGAATAATCTTACTCACACCAAACGAAAGATTGTCTAGGCAACACGTAGCTGAGTTCAGGGCTAGCGATATCTCTGCAGGAATATATTTAGAGTCACGAGGAGATATATTCGATTCGGAAAGCGGCTTGGAGCATATAGATGTTTTAGAGATAACAAAGTTGGGCGACGAGGAAAAAGAAAAAACTATTGCGACTCGGAGTCTCGGAGACCAAAACTTATTACTCGTCGATGAGGGCCACCGAGGATTGAGTGGGAAAGATGAAGGAGCATGGTTTTCGAGAAGATCCGAACTGTGTGCGAAAGGTTTCACCTTTGAATACTCGGCAACTTTTGAACAAGCAGTCAAAGCTTCGGGTAGTTCGGACACCGTTGACAGTTATGCTAAATCTGTCATCTTTGATTATTCGTACCGTTGGTTTTATGAAGATGGTTTTGGCAAAGACTACCTAATTCTCAACCTACCGAAATCAGCCAAAGAAGTTCAACGAATTTATTTGACCGCGTGCTTGTTGAAGTTTTATCAACAACTTCGAATCTATGAAGAGCGGGCAAGCGAATTACATCCATTCAATTTGGAAAAGCCCTTATGGATTTTTGTTGGGAACACTGTTTCCAAAGTTGGACAAAGCAAAGACACTATCACAGACGTTGCTATCGTGGTTAGATTCATTGCTAATTTCATCGAAGGCAGCGATGTGGCAATTTCCCACATCCGTTCGATTCTGAAAGGGACGGGCCAAGATACGGGATTGGTGGATGAAGAAAATAATGATGTCTTTGAAGGGGCGTTTCGTTACCTGGTAAGAGCACTGGATCGAGGCGAAACTGTAAACACTATGTACCAAGACATTATCAGTCGTTTGTTTAATAGTGTGGCCTCTGGCGGGCACCTAGTTCTTAGTCGAATAAAGGGTGATTCTGGTGAAATTTTGCTGGGCGTAAGTGGTCAAGAAACACCCTTTGGTCTAATCAGTGTTGGCGATGCTAAAGGCTTGTGTGATCATATCGTTGAAAGCGCGACCAAAGATGGTTCCACACTGAAGGTTGAAGACAGTGAATTTAAAAAAATAGTCTTTGCCTCACTCAGTAATTCCTCATCCCCAATCAATCTTCTGATAGGCTCTAAGAAATTTGTGGAAGGCTGGGATTGCTGGAGAGTCAGCACGATGGGTCTGATGCATGTTGGTCGGAGCGAAGGGGCACAAATTGTTCAGCTGTTTGGACGTGGTGTTCGCCTGAAGGGCTATGAATGGAGTTTGAAACGTAGCGGTAGAGTGGGAGTTCACAACACGCCTGAACACATCGAGGATTTGGAAACCTTGAATGTCTTCGGTGTCGGTGCAAAATTTATGGAGAGGTTCCGAAACTATCTAGAGGACGAAGGGCTACCTGGAAATGAACGATTCAAACGATTCAAAATTCCACTGAACGTCACCTACGATTTCGGTAAACCACTCTCCGTGCTTCGACCGAAGCGAAAAACTCAAGACGGAAGAGAGTATGACTTTCATCTAGATGGATCCGCAATATCCCTAGGACAGGACATTGAGTTTTTTACTTACAGGGGTAATAAGATCATCGTGGATTGGTACCCTCGAATAAATGTTATTAGTTCTCAAGAGTCCCGTTCCACGATGGAGCGAGAGGAGGTTTCATTACTTGAAGATCATTTAGCCCTGTTAGACTACGACGACCTCTATTTTGAACTAGAAGAATATAAGATCGAAAAAGGTTGGTATAACTATAACGTAACTAAACATCGAGTTCAATCTCTTCTCGAAAATCCAAGTTGGTATTCGCTCTATCTACCGAAAACGCACCTGCGGTTGTCGCGCGTATCTGATATCGAGTTAGTGCAACGAGTTGTCTTAGAACTATTGAAACGATATTGTGAAAAGCACTACAACTATCGTAAACGTTTGTTCTTCGAGACCCGGTTAGAACTACGAGAGTTAAGTCCTGACGACACGAATTTCCCGGAAGGAAACTCGTATGTACTAAGCGTAGCCGAAACCGAAAACCCGGTCATCAAAGACATTCGAACTATTCAAAAACAACTTAAAGAGAATAGGGGCACGTTTTTACAAACCAACAGTCTGAAAGCGTGCAATTTCGACCACCACTTGTACGAGCCTTTACTTCATGTACAAAGAGGTAGAAAAATAACAGTACAACCAGTATCGCTAAACGAGAGTGAGTATAAGTTTGTTCAAGATTTGAAGCACTGGTATGATAGCCATGTGCTGCACACCAATGAGATTGAAGAACTTTTCTTACTCCGAAATATGAGTCGAGGACGAGGGATCGGATTTTTTGAAGCGGGAAACTTTCATCCGGATTTTATCATGTGGCTCCTAGGAGAAGACAAACAGTACGTTTCGTTTGTGGAGCCTCACGGTTTGGGCCGGGAAGGTCCCGGTAGTGATAAAGTTCAGTTTTACACTCGCATCAAGGATATTGAGCAACGTCTTGGCGGCCCCAAAATCTACCTAAACAGTTTTATTCTTTCCTGGACTAAGTACGAGCATTTGTCAGCAGCGTGGGATAGGATGGACAAAGAGACAATAGAAGAGTTGCACATATTGTTCATGCACGACGGTTGGGAAAATTACATTCCGAAACTCTTCCGTAAGATTAGGATAACAGATCAATGACTAAGTTCTTTAGGACAGTCGTCGGATAATCCTAGAAGAACACCGTGTGGTCTGATCAAGAAACAACACAGGATTGTCTCGGTTTCGAAGCCTACGTTGATAGTCTTGCGACAGTCTGCGTAGCTCCAAACATTGCCCCCCTGACTCTCGGTGTGTTTGGGTCTTGGGGAAGCGGTAAAACCAGTCTGATGAAAATGCTGGAGCTGCGGTTTGAATCAAACACACGGGTGAAAACCGTTTGGGCTAACGCGTGGCGTTATGAGGGCAAAGAAGAGATGCAATCGGCGTTGGTGCATGCGATTCTTGCGTCAGTGATTAAAGACAAGACACTGAGCGATGAGTTCAAAGAGATTCTAAAGCGCTTAAAACGTGGTACAAGTGTGCTGAAATTGGGCAAATTTCTAGGAAAAACTCTACTCACAATGACTCCCGACATTAACTCTCTCATAGATTGTTTTGAAAAGGAGTCGGGGGAGTTAGCTAAAACAATGGCGCAATTTGAACAGGATTTTGAAGCACTATTGAAAGAAACCGATTTAGATCGGGTTGTAGTGTTTATTGACGACCTAGACCGATGTCAGAGTGATAAGGTCGTTGAAACGTTCGAGACGATAAAGTTGTTTCTTGGGATACCTGAGTGCACGTTTGTCATTGGAGCTGACCCAGCGAAAATAGAACATGCTATTGAAGACCACTACAAGCTAGATAAAAAGGATATGGACCTCAACTTGGGGGATAGGGGCTTTGCGGACGATTACATGGAAAAAATTGTGCAAGTACCCTTTCGAATTCCTGAACAAACTTTTCCCAATATAGCTTGTTACGTAGGGATGCTCGTGCTACAGAATGAGCTTACAGATGAAGCATGGCTTTCATTGGTCGAATCAAGGAATTTGATCGTGTCTCACTCCACCGGTGTGGATGCTGGTTTCTTCGATTGGCTAAGAGAGCAACCTCGCGCGTCATTTCTCAACGGGGTTCGTGAGACTCGAAAAGTACTTCGACGAACTCAACCGTTCATTTCTATACTCGCACATGGTTTAAGAGGGAACCCACGACAGATAAAAAGGTTTCTCAATATCTTGAATTTGAGAAAGTTGCTGGCAGAATCGAACAAACTAGAAGTGGTCGAGGAAGTGCTCGTGAAAATCCTTGTTTTGGAGTACACTTGGAGAGAATTTTTTACAGATGTTGCCTCGAACTGTGGAGCAGACGACGGACGTTCGGAACTGCTTAACGAATGCAAGCGATGGCGGAAAGAGAAATTTGAAGTCTTGGATTCACCAATTCTGGCAAAAGCGGTTGAGTCTCCAGGATTGCAAGAGTTCTTGGCACAGAAACCCTATCTTGATACTGTTGATCTACGTCCCTATCTATTTCTGGCACAGACAGCTTTGCAGCTTCCTAGCCCCACGTTAATCCCACCAGACGAGACTGTTCTAGGATTAGTGGAAACGATTACACAAGAAGATAGAATCCGGTCTAGAGCAAGTGCTAGGGAAACAGCCCGCATGGATTCCTCGATGGCTGCAGCAGTGGCTCGATTGTTAGCTTCAAAACTTAATAACGTAACTTCACCAGTGATTCAAGTGAATATTGTTAATGCACTTCGAACTATCGGCGAAAAGCACGCCTCTATATTTCCTGATACGATTAACTCGTTACACGACTTCGATGCGCCAAGGAGTCAAGCCTTCGCACTGGTTGTTCTCCCCCTTTTGGACTTAGCGGAAGAGAACAACTTCAACGTTAAAGACTTGAGGCATAAGTTTGAAAAAGTATCAAAATTGGCAGCTGCCCTAACGAACCGAAAAGAGCGCTCTAACCGTGTGAAACAAAGTGAGACTACCTAGTGGGTACTGGTAAGTCACTTTCGACCCCCAAAGGCGGCAAATGGTCGAACACTAAACGAATCATCACTGGTAAGCTACGAGGAACCTTTGATGTATCTTCGTCAAACATCGTCGGTGCCACTGTTGACGCCGGGGGAGGAGTTGGGATTGGAGGTACCCCTAATCAAATTGGGTTGGTCATCGGTTCGATCGGTGCATTTGCAGACAAAGTTGCTGAATCCGGTTTTGAACAGAGTCTCGCGTTTCTCGGTTTACAAGAATTGGAAGGACTCTCTGCAGTGGAGGTTACTGCCGCTATTGCCGAGCGATTAACCTCGTCACTTGATGACCTAAACGGAGACCTAATGCGCGACGCCGTCCGAGAAGCCGTGCTTGAGGCCGCACAACTAGGGGACGAGGATGGTCTTGAGCATCTAGAAAGAGGAGTGGATTCTTTTTTTGAAAAAGAAGGTGTGATAGAGTTTGTATCGCTTGTACTCGAGAAGTATGTATTCAATGCGATCTGGTCATGTATCGAGGATCATGTACAATCGAGATCTCAGTCAGTCGAGGACTTTGAAGCGTTTCTAAATGCAGTACAAAGCGTTTGTGAGAGCGAGGTTCGGAAGACACTTCGCGATTTAAAGGATCGGGGACAACTTGACTCAATAGACTGGTTTGGGCCTAGAGGTGAACGCATAGGTAAAACAATCTTCTCCAGTTTAGAACAGCAACTGATGATTGGAATCGAAGGTTGATGTTTGTTCGATATGTGGGCCGATTACCAGAGAATAGACAATACACCGCCGCGATCAGATCCAGTCGTTGCGTAGTAATCGATTCACTGTCCAAACAACGAAATGTCTCGGCAAAATTTCAAATTTTGGGAAGCAAAGAAGGACCTTTAGAAATCCTCTGGAGGACTATTACGCGTGACTTTTTCGACTTAGCCGTGCTGGTATATATCACCGATGAGTTGGTATTCCGACCTCCAACTTGGCACAGGAAAGTAAATTTGCACGTTCCGGTTTTACAATCGGAACATTGGATTAATTCAAGTAGAAGTATAGAAAATCTTCTGAGCTTCTTGACCGGTGATCGGTTTCGAATTGAATGGTCACTTGGAAGACTCGTAGCTTCGCTCGGTTCACATAACTTGAGGTTGTCGAAGAGTAGGTACGATTCAGTCTGTCTGTTTTCGGGTGGTATGGATTCACTGATGGGGGCTATTGGGTTACTCGAAGAGGGACGGCGAGTATTACTTGTCGGACATCGTACCGATGGACAGGCATCCGCGGCTCAACATGAAATCTTTCGTGGACTTCAAAAACGTTTTAAGAATGAAGTGGATTTAATTCAATGCAGTGTCGCACGATCCCGTATATCAAATCCGAAGTTTTCATTGCCAGATAAGGTTGAAAGAGACCACAGGTCGAGATCATTTTTGTTTCTAGCGTTGGGAGTGGCAGTTGCTGACGCGACGGGGACCGATGATTTGGTGTTAGCCGAGAACGGACACATCGCGCTGAACCCACCCCTTAGTCCATCAAGAATGGGAAGTTTGACCACACGGACGGCGCACCCTCGATATTTACTTGAATTTGCTCGCTTTGTGCAGAGCATGAATATATTCAATGGGAAGGTAAGAAATCCTTTCCTTTACCACAACAAAAATGATTTGCTTACTAATCTGCAGGACTGGTATGTTCCTTTGTTAAAACGTTCCATTTCGTGCGCTCACGGAACAACTAGTGTTCGTTGGGCAGGTGTAGCAAATGTCAAGCACTGCGGGCATTGTGTGCCCTGCATATATCGACGAGCAGCAATGTTGCAAGCAGGTCTTGACAATCCTGAGGATTACATTGACGACACTTTCAGGAACTTAAACGAGCTAAGCCGAGCAAGACAACGAGATATGCTGACGTTAATTAGGTTCGCAAAACGGGTATGTCGATCGAACCCAACCCAACTTCAAAGCATTGTTGTTTCTCACGGAGCGTTTCCAGCAGACTGTGGTCGTACTGTTGGTCCAATTAAAAGTCACAATTACGTACCTTGGGGTGATATGCTTGTTCGTTGGGCGAAACAATTTTTGCGATTACTACAATTGGATTGACGCAGTTCTTTATTTCGATCTGGTGCCACGATCCAAAAGAAAGATTACAAATATAAGACGTGAAGGCATTGTCAGTTAAACAACCATGGGCGAATCTGATCGCTGATGGAAGAAAGACCATTGAGACACGGACATGGACTACTCCCTATCGTGGACCACTGCTGATAGTTTCGTCCAAACGCCCGAACATACCACCAACAGGTAGTGCCGTCGCAATAGCAGACTTAGTGGATTGCCGGCGAATGACCAGAAGGGATAGAAACGCTGCTTGTTGTGAGATATATCCAAACGCAGTTTCATGGGTGCTGGAAAACGTACGAAAGATTAAACCGTTCCCCGTTACGGGAGCGTTAGGAATTTTCGAATACCCAATCGATCAAATACGACTTGAAGTGGTTGCATCCCAACAGCCCCGCTAGACCTTTTTGTTCTTATGTAGTGTTGTTCCAATTTGCTGGCAGGATGTAACAGAATATAGAAACTCACGTCTTTGTCGCAAATCTTGAGAGAAGACTGAACAAAACAAACCAGTTTAGATCGATTTGGTGACATGTAGAAAACAATTCTAAGTTGGCAAGACACCTAGTTTTTACTGTATCTTGGGCTCCGTAAGCCTGGGGGCAAATTATAAACCCTAGATCCTGTACCATTTCGCGTTAACTTGTCGAAGGCTGAGGAAGTGTAATTCGGTGCATGGTCGAGCACGATGCGATTGAGTTTGTGCCTTAACCTCAAACTATCACTTTACTCGGTGGTCAAGGTGACTCTTTAGCTAATTTCACAGAGACATGTTCTGAACCTTAATACCTACTAGTTGGTAGTACGTCGAGAAATGTACAACATCTGTTCCTTACATCTCTTTCCATTCACCGTGCAGCTAGCCTCTATGGTCTTAACTCTTGGCGTGCTTCAGTTGACTCACTTGTCGATCGGCACGGAATCCAACCAGTTGCCCGAAAAGATTATGACGGTGTCAAAAGAACAGATAGAGCGATTAAAGAGCACCAAACTGACCAATGGCGATTCAGTGTATGAAAGATTGAACCTTGTATCCACTCGGAAACCGCGTCGACGAACGAAGAAATTTGTTACCCTAGACCCATATAACCCGCCCTATAGACAGTCCTTCAAAAACGTAAACGAGCTCAAATATCCAATTCCGGATACCGCGGAGCTGTTTGAACTAAATGAGAAAAGAGGCACATTCGTATTTCGAGGACAGGAATCAGTGGCAAAATGGTTTAGTACTGCAGATTCGAATACGGATGTGTGTGCACTTCGGTTTGAGGACGATTCTAAAATCGAGTATCAACTACGTACGTTCGCTAGTACTAATGATGCGCAAGCTGTAGGATACATTGTCACCCATTCAAGTCATTGTGGGACCTGTTCGTCGCTGAGCAATTTAGCCACCTATCTCGAATATCGAAATCTAACAACAGTAGCCAGATCATGTGGACGTAATCGGAATGCAAAGAAGATCAAAACTTGCTTAATGAATGATGTAGGATTTGATGAACCTTGTGCCGAAACATGGACATACAACATCCTTCACACAACCGACCATTGCAAATCAATCTGTGTCAAACACTATGGATTTTGGAACGTACTTTGGGGCAAAATGGACAAACCTCACACCGATAAACATGGTAACCTCAATCCGTGTTTACAGTGCGATGAGAACACATCAGGGCCAGGGTTCAAATACGTTGCGGGTAGGACGAGGAGAAATTCGGGAATCATCTCAGCTATTCACCGGCAGCCTGAAGAAATCCACTTCGTGGATCATTCCCTGTATTTTGAGAAAGAATAATCCTGTCGAAAAGTGTCGTGATTTGAGCGCAATTTGAGGATAGAATGAAAAGGATTTGTGGGGCATTCTTCTACTAGTAGTCGCGACGAACAGAGCTTCGGTTGGTTTGTGGAACTATGTTCCTTAACGCTCTTGTTGTATCCTCAATTACTACATTGAGACGTTCGCACATATTCCGCGGTTATCGAATTTTTCTGTTGGCGGGCGTTTTCGTTTGTTTTCTCTCCGGATGTGTCGCCAATATCGTCGCGTACTATCGAGGATTCGGCGATCCTAGCACTTCGATACCTATTTTCGAACCCAGTTTAGGCAATCCAAAGCATGCTCCTCTTACAACTTCGACGATGCAGGATCTCGTTGAGTTTTCAGATCAACGAATTGGCGCAGTAACCGCGACTGGCTCATTGATTTTTGATGCTCAATGGAATGTTTCTGAGTCGGCGTTGTTTTCAGAGACCTACGTCGACGTTGCCATTCTTCAAACACACAAAACCTCGTGGATCTACGCAGAGGCTCATCCCGTTAAGAGCGAAACCGAAGATTGGTATACCCGCGACTATCACGTATATAAGTTTGGTGCTACGACACCAACACACTCCTTTCGTTGCAATAGGTGCCCTGCGTACCCGTTTAGGGGCCGACCAGTAGTCAATCTGTCTGGTGATGGTACTTTCAGCGTTGTTTTTCCGTGCGAGCGCGCGAATAGAACAAACTTTCTCGCGTTTCTAAATCTCACCAACGGTACCGTAAGAACTGTAGAAATTCCTTTTAATCCCATAATCTTTGTCGTTGGAGACTCCTCATCTGGTATGCAAAGTGTGATTGTCTTAGCAGACTACCCACGAATAAACATTCACGATATTGACGACGCTTCGCCAGAAGGCCGAAGACTCGATTTACAGAGGTACAAACAAGTAGTTTATACCATTGAAGAGACGTTTACAGGAGAATTAACCGGAAAACTCAGCGACGAAATTCCAAAATTTGACACATTGACTTACCATGAAATTCCAGCGCTTGTTAATAGGGTTGTTTTAGATCACGACAGTGAGTTCTTATTTAACGATGAGCTCTACCCAGGGTACGCTCTCGTTCAGTGGCGATTCGATGGAACATTGAAGAACTGGTGGTACTTCGATCTACGAGCGAATCTTCGATCGACTTCGCATTGGGTTAATGACAAAGGGAAATTCAGTGTCGCAGGGACGCCCGCTTCAATTGCTGTGCTAAGCGGCTGGGGACACTGGTGTCAATGGTACCCCTGCCAAGATGCCATTCTTCTACTGGGAGCCGACGGTAGGTATAAGCTCATCGACATAACGACTACAGATATCGATGCCCTGTTATTAACAAGTCGAAATACTCTACTTGCAACGAGAGAGGGGGAAATTCACGAGTACGATCTTGCATCCGTTCAGGAGAATATCGCTTGGCAAAATTCTGTCGTGCCTGAAAAGCACTTGGAATGGATCTCACAAAGGTCTGGAGAGTCGCTCGAACGTTTGAGGAAGATATATCTAACTCCAATCAAAAAAGATTCAGCGAGGTAGAAACACTGCGACCAAAGTCATGCGATCGCTACCGATAGCCATAGTCTAAATCGTTGTCTTATCTTGTTGTTCAAACGCAACTCTCACACGGTGTCGTACAGAGAGTTTGCGAAGATTGTTGTGCCTAATCTAGGCTGACAGAATTAAGCGAAGCGGTCTAATCTTTGGTCTTAGTGGTAGAAGAAGTATGTAGGTTTCTAACCTTCGCTGCGATCGCGTTTTTCTTGCGCTGGTAGTAAATTACTTGCAAAAATATCACTACTAAAAATATTCCGCTTATCAATCCACACCATGTCCAAGACACCGAAAAACCGGTTTTAAGTAGCAGAATCAAACCGATGCTCACGAGGATTTGCACACCTATTACTCTGCGCACAAGCGTCAAGTTGGAGTCAACCAAGAGTTGCTCAATCATATTGTGCTTTTCATTTCTGGCTTCGGTCACGTTTTCTCTTAAATGTCTTTAGAGTGATTGTAATAACCGATCGTTGTCGCGCAATCTAGAGGCACATACCTGGTCGCGAATGCGACAGTTCGCGTAACTCTACAAATAGTGGTGGATTCAGCCTAATGCTTGGATAGGCACACTACGAATTTGGGCTACATGAGGTTGGAGTCAGTTTTCTCTAACGCTCTTTGAAACTCTTGCTTCAACGAAAGATCTTGTAGCTCACTAGCGCGTTCTTGGAGTATGGCTAAAACATCCAAGACTTCTGCACGAACATCTTCGTCAAGATCACCATCATCGAAACATTCAGCTACTAAATGCGGCAGAAGAGCCAGTACTCTACATACCCGTTCTGTAGTTTGGGTCAGGGCTTCTAATGGGCGGCGTATCGATTGATACGGACCTTTGTGTGCTTGGGTCGTAAACCCATCGAGTTTTCGCAATTCTTTAACGATTGAGTCTTCTGGTCGTTCGCTTTCGAGTTGGTCGCATAAGCCCGCTATATCGTGTATGAATCGATAGTTGACTCCACGTATGCTTAGAAATCCCTTAACTAGATGTTCAGCCGCATTCGCGGAGTACGCGGTAGCATGGTTATTGTGAGTTTTTCGTTTTGAATAGCGGACATTAGCTCCGAGTAAGAACGCAGCTAATGCTTCTAGAGTCGCAACGATTGATGTTGCCGCAGCAATGTAGCTAGGTTTCCTATCTAAGCCCTCCGTTATTGGGATTGGATCTCCGAACAGTGCGATACCCTGATGAGCGATTGCTGACATCACGTTCCCCCCATACTCTGCTTCCGCACGCACCGTGTCGATAGATTCGCAAAGCGCATGAATGGGGGCGTTCTCACAGTCACGAGGAAGCTCACGACAAATCACGTGCACATCAGGATTATCCGATCGGGTAAGGACGGCAATATCCCAATCACTGTGGTGCTCAGCACAGTTCTTTGCTCGCGACCCATAGAGTGCTAATCCGACAACGTCTGATGGTCTGTTGTCCCACCAACACTGAAGTAACGTATGAATTGGTGCAAGATGGCTATGGCGAGTTGAATCAAAGGATTGCATGGGTTCGTATGGACGACAGTTTAGTTGAAATGGAAACGAATTTCGTCCAATGAGGTTTGCATCCGTTGTTTGAGATTCGGATCTACTAGGTTCGTTTTACTCTCTTGTAAAGCAGACAATTTACCATTCATGATGGCATACATTTCCTTTGAAGTTTCAGGTTCGGAAAATATTCCTGAAGCAAACATCGGTAGGAGGTCAAGGACGCGGAGTACTCTTTCGGTCGTTTTTTTGAGTGACTCCATTGGGATGACCAATGAACGATACGGTCCTTTGTGTCCTTTTGTAGTGAAACCATCTAACTTGCGAAGCTTGCTAACCAGCGGGTCGTTTGGAAATTCTGCTGCAAATTGCTTACAAAGATCTTTTACGTTGTGAGTGTGGAGAAAGTTGAGTCCTCGGGCGCTCATGAACGATTTCACTACATATTCTGCTGCATTGACTGAACAAGCAGTAGCCGTGTTATCGAAAGACTTTTTCTCTCGAAAACGAACATTTGCTTCAACAAGAAAAAATAATAGTGCGTCTATAGCTGAACCAAATAGTGATTGTGCATGCGGAAAACTGGGATGTTTAATAGTATCCTCCTCAAACGGTACAGTCGCGCCAAACAGTGAAACGCCTTGCTCTGCAATCGCGGACATGAGACTGCCTCCATATTTAGCTTCGGACTTCACATACTCTATGGATTCACAGAGCGCATGGATTGGTGCTTTGTCATAAACTTGAGGTAGGTCACGACATATGACATCCTCATCCGGATTCTTGGAACTGGTGAAAATGACAATATCCCAATCACTGTAATTCTCGGCGTAATTCTTCGCGCGCGACCCATAAAGCGCTAACCCGATTACATCAGATGGTCTGTCGTTCCACCAGGGTTTTAAGCATTCCCTGAATGACACTAAATTAGCGTGTGATGTCGGATTGAAAGTTAGCATGGTTCAAGCACACAATTTTATAT
>VYFT01000001.1 GCA_009842245.1 Gammaproteobacteria bacterium
TCTGCCAAAGTTTTTCAGTGATAAATGGCATGGCAGGATGTAAGAGACGAAGGAGTGTTTCCGCTACTTCAAGCAGCGTGAATTTGGTGCCATTGAGTCGTTCCCTTTCAGTTCCTGGGTCATATAGAACTGGTTTGGTAAGTTCGAGGTACCAATCGCAGAATTCATGCCATATGAAGTCATAAATTCGCTGCGCGAAAAGGTCAAAGCGATAGCTTTCTAGATCGTCTCGACAACCTTGAATTAAATCCCGTAACGATGACCTAATCCATCGATCTGCAAGTGATAGTTCACGTGGCTCGTCAAGGTCAAGATTCTCGGTCTGTGAGAGAGTAAAACGCATCGCGTTCCACAATTTGTTGCAAAAGAAGTGATATCCTTCGACGCGCGCTATGTCAAAGTTATAGCTACTCGTCGGAGAGGCAATAGCGCAAAAGGTAAATCTCAACGCATCCGCACCAAAAGCTTGAATACCATTTGGAAAATCTCGGCGTGTGTGCTTCTCTATTTGAGCCTTGAGGCTCTGTTGGGTTAGATTACTGGTGCGTTTAGCAAGTAAATCGTCCAGTGATATTCCGTCTACGAGGTCTAGAGGATCAAGTCCATTGCCTTTTGTCTTGGACATCTTTTGACCTTCTGCATCACGGACTAAGCCGGTGATGAATACGGTTCGAAAAGGAATCTCTTTAGTGAAATGTAATGTGAGCATGATCATGCGCGCGACCCAAAAGAAGATGATGTCGTGGCCTGTGACCAGTACATCGGTCGGGTGATACTTTTGCAAATCCTCGGTTTGTTCGGGCCAGCCGAGAGTCCCAAAAGTCCAAAGTGCGCTCGAGAACCAGGTATCCAATACGTCTGGATCGCGCGTTAGAGCGACCGATTCCGCTAGTCCAGCTTTAGCGCGCGCTTCCTCTTCATTGCGACCGACATAGACTTTACCGTCGTCGTCGTACCAAGCGGGGATTTGGTGTCCCCACCATTGTTGGCGACTGATGCACCAATCGCGAAGATCTCGCATCCAACTGTAATACACGTTTTCCCAACGTTTTGGTTGAAACTGAATTGACCCATCTTCAACTTTCTTTAGGGCAGGTTCAGCTAGCGGTTTGATGTCGACCCACCATTGTTCAGTGATTAGAGGTTCAACTATTACGCCAGATCTCTCACCTCTTGGGACTTGAACCTCGTACGGTTCGATCTTCTCAAGCAAGTCTTTTTGTTCTAAGGCCGTGACGATCTGCGTACGAGCGTCAAACCGATCCAAACCACGAAATTCTGCCGGAACTTTTTCATTCATCCGACCTTGTTTAGTGATCACACTGATCTTGTCTAAGTTGTGCTTGGTTCCGATGACGTAGTCATTGAAATCATGTGCTGGCGTGATTTTCAGACACCCAGTGCCAAATTCCATATCGACGTGTTCGTCTCCGACAATCGGAATCTTTCGATCGGCAAGAGGAAGCCGAACGAACTGTCCAATGAGGTCTTTGAATCTGTCGTCGTTTGGACTTACCGCAACTGCAGAATCACCCAGCATCGTCTCGGGTCGAGTGGTGGCAACGACCAAGTATCCTTCTCCTGATTGAGTTTGCAGTCCATCTTCCAACGGATATCGCAGATACCAAAGGAAACCCGGTTCAGATTCGCTCAACACTTCGAGATCCGACAGTGCTGTGTTTAGCTCTGGATCCCAGTTGACGAGTCGTTGCTCTTTGTAAATTAAGCCTTCTTCGAAGAGTCGAACAAAAACTTCAATAACCGCACGTGAAAATCCTTCGTCCATCGTGAATCGTTCTCGGGACCAATCGACGGACGCTCCGATGCGACGCATTTGTTGAGTAATTATTCCACCCGACTCCTCTTTCCACTTCCAGACTCGTTCGATGAATGCATCGCGTCCAACATCCTGTGGAGTCTTGCCTTCGGCGCGTAGCATTTCGGAGACCACCAACTGTGTAGAAATCGCAGCATGATCCGTACCTGTTTGCCACAGCGTGTTGTATTTCGCCATCCGTCGATAGCGAATAACTGCGTCCATCAAAGATTGTTGGAAGGCATGGCCAACATGTAAAGTTCCAGTGACATTCGGTGGAGGAATCGCTATGCAGAACGCCGGACCTTCACCGCTCGGCGCAAAATAGCCTCGACTCTCCCATTCCTGATAGAGCCGCGCCTCGATTGCACCAGCGTCAAACGACTTTGCTAGTTGTTTTGGCGGATTCATTGTTTTGGCTACTCAAAAATTTAGTGATTCAATATGGGTCTGTTATCCCAGTCTGACAAACGAATGAAGTCAGGGTTTCCGTATCTATCTCGATAACGAACAAATTTACTTCTCGCTTGCTTTAATATCTCCTCTTGTTGTACTACAAACTCACACACGGTATCAAATTGCTCAACACAACTTGGGATTTCCAAGGTGTGGTTGATTAAGACTGAACCATCACCCTCGAACGAACGACAGCACTCCATAGTGACTAGACAATTAGTCTGTTTTACCGACGCGCGCATGTGGGGCACAAAGCTGCTTGCGGGGTAGTTCCACAACGTTTCATCAATAAGCGTGAGCGAAGATTCGTCCGCAGCAAGAATGTGTACGTTGGTGTTCGCTCGATAATATTCACATATGAGTTTGCAAGACGCACGGACGAGCATGATCGGGTCTTTGTCCGGAATTTCATAGAAAACTATTCGTGGTTGCGACATAACAATGCGATCGAGCAATTGGAGTTTGCACAGTTTTTCAGCTATGAGACTAGAACGTACGCTTCAAACTGTGCGTTGGATGACGAATTTTAAGAGAGATTCATTGTGACTGTAGCATATCGCTACATTATTAAAGAATTGATCATCGTCCTAGGTACGGTGTTTGTCCTGCTCATGCTTGTCAGCATCGCAGCGAGATTTACTGGATACCTACAGGAAGCGGCCGCGGGTAAATTCACCGCAGACGTGCTTTGGACACTGATGTCCTTGCGCTTACCTGAGTTTGTGCAACTCGCGCTTCCATTTTCACTCGTCATCGCTGTGATCGTTACATTCGGCCGCCTTCACGCTGATCAAGAGTTTGTAGTTATGGTCATGGGTGGCACTTCAATCCTTCGTTTGGTCGGTTGGTTGTGTAGCATCGTGGTGCCTGTTGCGATATTGGTAGGAGTGTTGAGCTTGGTGGTAACACCGGCTGCACGTCAAGGCTTCGTAAATCTTCTGGCGAACATTGCAGTTTCGCATGAATTCGATCTCGTACGACCAGGAGAATTTCGTAGTTTCTCAAATGACACTCGAACAATTTACGTCGATGAAGTCGATCGCGATGCGAGGGTCTTGCACGGCGTGTTTCTCTTTGAAGAGCGGGACACCTCTGACGTCACTGTCCTCGCTGATTCGGCGACCTTCCTAATTGACTCCGATACTGGACACCGGCTTCTTCGTCTACATGAGGGAGTACGGTACGAAGGATCGCCAGGAAAAGCAGACTATGAAATTGTTTCATTTGAAGAATTGTCCCTACGTTTAGACCTATCAGAAGAACTTGACATCCCCATTGAAGTGGAAGCACTGCCCAGTGCTTCTTTAGACCGGTCGATTGGTGAGCACGCACAGCAGCTAGACTGGCGTATATCGTTGCCGATCATGACCTTTGTAAGCGGACTATTAGCCTTCGCCTTATCGCGAACCCGACCCCGGTCAGGTCGATTTGGTCAGATAATCCCCGGAGTACTAGCGTTCGTTTGCTATTACTTGTTATTGGTATTAGTTCAACAAGTGTTGAGTGACTCGAGTGAGTTGAGTACTGCGATACTCTATACGTGTCACCTGTTGGTATTTGTCGCCGCGGCAACATTAATACATCGGCAACTCAATCCTCGATGATGCTCAGAAGATTCGACACCTACATCATAAAGACGTTGCTACTCAGCATGTTGGTGGTTTTTCTTTGTATTGGATTGTTGATCGCAATGTTTGGAGTGATTGACGAGTCCCGCGGCGCGGAGGAAACTCGATCGTTTGGGACGCTTGTTGTGGTAGTACTCTTGGATTTGCCGACTGTTCTTAGTGCGATTACTAGTTACATTGTTTTGATGGGAGCATTAATTGGTCTTGGCATGTTAAGCCAAAACTCAGAAGTTACTGCCTTACGCGCGGCTGGTGTCGCGCCGTGGAGGTTGTGCCTTCCAGTGGCAATTGCGTCGTTGTTGTTCTACGCAGGAGTGTTCTTGGTCGCAGAGTTCATCGGTCCACAACTGCAATCGATATCTTTTACCAACACTGCTGAGCAAGATAACTCCAGTGCTTATGGCACGTTGTGGTATAAAGAAGGTGATGTCTATACGCAGCTCCAAGTAGTTGACGCAGAATTGAATATTCATGGTCTGCGTCAATTTGAACTTAACGAGGATGGTAAGCTAAGCCGAACGTCTGTTGCAGAATCTGCTACACCACGTAGTGAAGACAACACCTTCGAATTGAATGATGTTGAAGAAACGTTGTTTGACGAAACGATGTTGGAGACCTCGATGCGTGCGACAGAAACCTGGAATCTTAGGAGTGAAATTCAGTCCTTACCACAACGAGTAACCCATGAACCAGGTGATCTCAGTTTCAACGAACTCTTACAGCATGTCGATTACCTACGCCTAGAAGAAAGAGACCCCACTGAATTCGAAGTGGAATTTTGGGCGAGAATTGCTCGACCGTTCTCTATTATTGGTTTGGTGCTGCTAACAGTAGGATTTGTGGTAGGTCCATTGCGTGAGACTGGGATGGGAACAAGAATCGGAGTGGGCTTAGTGGTCGGGATCATGCTGGAATACTTCCAACGAATGTTGATCCCCTTTGCTTCGCTTTACGAGATTCCTGCAGTAGTAGTGGTAGCCATTCCAGTATTGGTTGTATTTGCGGTGGGGACTGTGTTAATTCGACGAATTAACTAGCAATCATCTCTTGCGATAGCGAACGACACAACTTCCAGAAAGAATATCCGACCAGCTGCGACGGTCTTTGTCGATCCAGATCCAGAAATAACCAAGCCCTACTGAGGCAATCGACAGCAACTCTCCGCAGAATCGCAATAGAGCTTTACGAAGCGTGAAAACTCCATCCGTGTCGAGTCGCAATCGCCAAGCTAGCATACCGATTGTTTGGCCCTTGTGCATCCAAAAGAAACAATAGAACGCGAATGCTTCTACAAAACACAGGGTTTGGGCCCACGCTCCGGTGAAGGGTCCGCCAATCGCCGTGACGATGACAACAATTGAAAACACCCAGATACCACATAGGATAATGGTATCGTAGATTAGCGCGCCAAGGCGATACCCAAAAGCAGCCCTCTGCTCGGTATCGAATCTGTGATTACTACTCCCTTTGGGAGTACCTTCTTCGCGAGGAGTCTTAACGGTAAGACCCGTCGCGAAGTATTAAAGTCAATTAACCGGCGTTTGCGTCCAAGTAACTTACAAGGTCATTTAAGCAGTTGAAGCTTGCGAAGTCGTCTGCTGGAATCTCGCAATTGAACTCGCTCCCTACAGCTTTAGCAAATGCCATTGCATCCATAGACGAAATTGCAGATTCGCTAAAACTTGCATTGAAGTTTGGCTCTCTTACAGGATCCAAAAATTTCCTAGCTAGTGAAGCGACTCTATCTTGAGTGTTTGACATATTTGTTGTTTCCGTAAATTACTTGAAAGGGTGAAAGACGGAAATTATAAGGAGAGTCCAATAGACGCTTTTTCTGATCGATTTTGTTGGCTTGTGAGACACTCTAGAACTTTCGTAACATACTTTCTTCGAGCCTTATTAATCTCACTTAAGGCGTGAGGATTTCGGAAAGGAAGACACTCATCGAACTCGCACAAAACAGCAACACTACCTGTTGGTGGCACACAATTTATCAAACCCACAATCGTCAAGTGGTTCATGTCGATTTGTCAAAAAATATTGAAAACGAGGCAACAGCCTTCTGCACGTTGGATGAACAGGAGCGAACCAGGGCGCAAGCCTTTCATTCCGATACTAATCGACGACAATTTGTTCTCTGTCGTGCAGCATTACGAGCTAACCTCTGTATGCAACACGGTCTCGACAATTCCAAGTTGCAAGTATTTGCGGAACGGAACGAAAAACCTGTGGCGATAGTTGCGGGGAAGACGTTAACTATCGAGTTTAACGTCAGTCACGCAGAGGGCCACGGTCTATTAGCGTTCGCACGACAAGGTCGGATAGGTGTGGATGTAGAAAATCGCGAGAGTAGGCCTGTTATTGACGAAATTCTATATTCTGTGTTCTCTCCCGAGGAACAGCGTCTACTTCGACAGACTCATGAACCAGCTAAACGGAAAACGTTCTTTCGTCTCTGGACGTTTAAAGAAGCGTTAATAAAGGCGACAGGGGAAGGGTTTCGTCGAGACACGTCCGAATTTTCGATTCCCGATTCGCTGCTAGGTCAAGCAACATCCGCTAGCATGAAGCTTAGCGACATGCCCCATATTGTGTGGAAAATAGTAAATCTTGAAACTGATCAATTCGCGGCAGCGGTCGCGCACGAACTTATCGAGTCGTGAAACTGGTAATCTAACGACCTAGACGGAAGCTAGCAACATGCATTGGACAGTGCCGAAACCTCATTCAGAGTGTAAAGTAGCAGTTGATGATGGTACCGATATCGTGGTCCGCCAACACGGCAACCTCAGCGGTCCTAGATTGCTGATGTGTCACGGTAATGGTCTTGCGATTGATCTCTACTACCCTTTTTGGTCTCATTTTGAGAGCGACTACGAAGTCTTGGTCTATGATCTCAGGAACCACGGTTGGAACGAAAGAACTCATGAAAATGACCATAACATCGTCTCCATGGTTTGTGATGTGGATGCAATTTTGGATGAAACATCCAAAAAATATGGATCAAAACCAACCTTCGGCATTTTCCATTCACTTTCTGCATTGGTCTCGCTTCTGTATTCATCGCAGATATTCAGCGCGATCCTTACTCGACAAAATTGTGGGTTCGATGGAATGATCTTGTTTGACCCGCCAGTTTATCCTACGGGTCCCGGTGAAAGTAGTGAGGAATTCGATCAAGCGGTCCAGACAGCAACAGCTCGGACGAACAAACGTACAGAACACTTTGAAACACAGGAGCAGTTTGTAGATTTGATGAACTTTCTACCGGGGTTTTCGAGACTTGTACCAGGCGCAACAGAACTCATGGCTCGGACTATCTTGCGAGAATGCAAGGATGGTGGTTATCAATTGCGGTGTCCAAGAGAATACGAAGCACGACTCACTCGATTTGCCCGTACCTTCGCGGGGCAAATCAATTTTGATGAACCACCGCATCCGATTAAAGTAGTGGGTGCTGATCCAATATTGCCATTTTCATATCTTCCAACGGTCGATCTATCGGACATGATTAGCGTCGATTTTGACTTTGTCGCGGATGCTACGCATTACATGCAACTTGAAAAACCCGAGTTGTGCGCATGGTACGTCGATGACTTCATCTCGAATGTACGATCAGCGAGTATCTAATGGCTTCGTCTTATGGTTATAGTAATTGAAGTAGACTAGTGTTTGGATTCACGCACATTTATCGTAGTAGTAAGTTAAGCAGAAAAAATTTAAAAGAGACAAAAGGACGTTAATTTGGGATCAGTAGAACCTATTGCGGTCGTCGGTATGGCCTGTCGTTTCCCCGGCGCACCAGACATACCTTCATTTTGGAGACTTCTTGAGAACGGCGGGAACGCGGTTTTGGATGGACTACCAGAATCGGGTCCAAACAGGTTGGAAAAGCTATTCGAAAACCGCGGGAACCTACAAGATGCCTGCCGATACTGCGCTTACGTAGATGCCATAGATCAGTTTGACGCAGGTTTTTTCCGCATCTCGCCAGTCGAGGCGGAACTGCTCGATCCTCAGCAACGCATGATGCTGGAGACGAGTTGGCAAGCTTTAGAAGACGCAGGTATGGATCCAGATCGGCTAAGGGAAAGCTTGACCGGTGTCTATAGTGGTATCAGTAACGACGAATACCGAATGCTCGTCGTGGAATCTGAGGGATCGGGCGAAGCTGCCGAGTCTCTGTATGCACTGAGTGGTACTAACTTGAACGGCACCAGTGGACGGGTGTCCTTCGTATTGGGTGTCATGGGTCCGGCAAAAGCGGTGGATGCTGCTTGTGCATCATCGCTTGTGTCTGTTCACGATGCTGTCGCAGACCTCCAGCAGGGTAAGGCCGATCTAGCACTTGCGGGTGGAGTACAGGCTATTTTGAATAGCCGAATCTTTGAACTTCGGGCTGATTCGCAGATGTTGTCCCCAGACGGACAATGTAAGGCATTCGACGAATCGGCTAATGGTTATGTCCGCGGTGAAGGTTGTGGTGTTGTGGTTTTAAAACGCCTCAGTGATGCAGAAGCTGACGGCGACCGAATATGGGCCGTCGTTCGCGGTGCTGCGGTCAACCATGGTGGCGCTAGTGTTGGCTTGACCGTTCCAAATGAACCCGCGCTTGAAAGAGTGATCGAAACCGCACTATCGCAGGCTGGAGTAGCTGCCTGTGATGTCGACTATCTTGAGGCACACGGTACTGGTACGGCTGTTGGAGATCCCATCGAAATTAACGCCGTATCCAGGGTATACAGTCAGAACCGATCAAGTGATCAGCCGTTGCTCGTCGGGTCTGTGAAAACAAACCTCGGACATCTGGAATCAGCTGCTGGGATCGCTGGCTTTATCAAGGCAGTGCTCGTACTTCAGCGCGGTGTAATACCGAAACATTTGCACTTCAACAATCCGAATCCAAGCATCGACTGGGACTCGATTCCCTTGACAGTCACTTCGTCGCAGATGGATTTGCCAAATCGTAACGGGCGACCGCGAATTGCAGGAGTAAATTCATTCGGCATATCCGGTACCAACGCCCACATCGTGGTTGAAGAGTATCCCGTGGTTGAAAAAACTTCCTATCCTCGAGAAAGAGTGGTCGGGTTGGGTCAAACGGTACCGGTACCTTCCTCAACAGACGACAAAGACTCACGACAAGTTGAGCCAGATTGCCGCGCGCGAGAGATTCGCCTGTTGCCCATTTCAGCTAAGAGTGAATTAGCCACTAAAGAACTTGCTGCGGAATATCTGTCGTGGTTCGATGAACACGCGCAGGAACTTCAGGGTGAAGTCGAACACTTAGAAACTCTACTGTCTGACGCGGCGTGGACCGCGGGCATGGGTCGCTGTCATTTCGAGTGGCGTGCAGGTCTTCTATTCAGTAGTGCCGAAGAATTACGTACGCAACTCTCTTCATTGACGGAGGCGGACCTACAGCAACCACGTGCGGCGAAGAAAGTAGCTTTTGCCTACACAGGTCAGGGAAGCCAGTGGACCGGAATGGGACAGGATTTGTATGAACAGGAACCAGTAGCACGCAACGTGCTGGACCGATGCGACGCAGTTTTTCGCGAAGAACGGGGCAAATCGCTGTTGGATGTGATGTTTGGTCGTGGTGGCGATGGACAACTCGGTGACACCGCGTGGGAGCAGCCCGCGCTTTATGCGCTCGAAAGTGCGCTGACTGCGTTATGGGCTAGCATTGGAGTTCATCCAGATGTAGTCCTCGGGCATAGTGTTGGAGAAATCGCAGCTGCCCAAGCAGCAAACGTCTTTAGTCTTGAAGATGGAATGAGGTTTGCGTGTCGGCGCGGTGAACTCCTAGGAGCCACCGAACCGGGCGCAATGGCTGCAATATTTGCTCCACCCGAACAAGTTAAGTCCGCTGTCGACGCATTGAATGCAAGTAGTGGCAGTGAGGAAATTAACATCTCTGCGGACAACGGTCTGCATCAAGTTGTCAGTGGAACAGAGGATGCTGTCGAAACACTTTCAAAAACACTAGAAAGTGATGGTATCCGAGTGCGTCGATTGAACACGACCAAGGCATTTCATAGTGCACTTGTGGAACCTGCTCTAGACGAACTTCAGTCTTCGCTCGATGAAGTAACCGTCCGACATCCGACAGTGACGTTAGTCAGCAACCTGACGGGTCACGTGTTGGAAGAACAACAACGACTCGATGGAGAGTATTGGCGTCGCCACGCGAGGAATCCAGTAGCATTTGCAACCGGTGCGCGGACCCTCGCGAACCTCGGAGTGGATCTACTTCTCGAGATCGGACCGCGCTCAGTACTCGCGCCGATGGCAGCATCGGCATGGCCGGATTCCGCTGCATCGCCCGCCGTGCTATCAAGCATGCGGCCAAAGCCAGAAGACTCCCCGGCGAGAACTAGGAGTTTTATCGAAGCGGTTGCAGAAGCATATCAAGCAGGACTAGCAATCCGATTCGAGGGTCTATTTGTTGGTGAGATACGACGACGTATCTCGATTCCTGGCTACCCCTTCCAGCGCGAAACTTACTGGCTTCGCGAACCCAAACAGAAACGTTCAGTTCAAGGACATCCATTGCTTGGTATGTGCCGCGAGTCGGCCAGTGGCGAGATCACGTACGAAACCGAACTGTTTCCATCGGACCCAGAATGGTTAGCAGACCATCGTGTGTATGAACGGGTTATCGCGCCCGGTGCACTCTACGGCGCGATGGCGGCGGCATTGTCCCAATCTCGAACCGCCGACCCGATAGTAGTCGCCGACATGCAATTACACAATGCTCTCGTATTTCCAGCTGATGATAGAAAGGACGAGGACGAGGAAAACTGTCGCACGGTGCAGTTGGTGTTGGGTGGTTCTGGCGGTGACGACACGGGACTCGTTCAGATACTTAGTAAGGGTTCGGGTGATACTGAATGGATACTCCATGCTGAATGTCGACTGTCGTCCGCTTCAGATTTACCTAGCACAGAGGGACGTGTAGATCTTGCGAATATAAAGAGCGAGCTTACACCCGTAGATACGTCTACTCTGTACCAAGCAAGAGCTGCGTCGGGGATAGAACTCGGACCCAGTTTTCGAACACTTGGCAATGTTTGGGCTCGACCGGGTGAAGCATTGGGTGAGATTTCTTTGACAGGTGAGAACAGTCGAACTTCGCTGAATGTTCACCCACTTGTGCTGGATGGATGTTTTCAGGTCGTTGCTGCAGCACGGATTCAGGGGTCGGAAGCTGACGAGACCACGTACCTGCCGTTTGGTTGGGAGCGACTCTGGCTGACGTCAGATGGTTTGCACGAAAGTGTCGTGTGTCATGTTCGAATGATCGATACACCCGATGTATCAAGTACTGATTCTGATACAGCACCGGAGGTGCAAAGAGCGGAATTACGAATTTACGATACGGACGGTGCCCTATTAGGAGGTCTGGACGGGTACACCATCAAACGAGCGACTCGCGCCGCACTATTTTCGGCACTTGAGAACGTCAATGACCTTTTGTACGAAGTCGTGTGGCGCGAAAGAGCACATGTACCCGTGATAATCGCGGCCGACTTCCTCCCGCATCCAAGCTCGGTCGCAAAGAATTTCAAACCACTCGCAGATTACCTCGAGGAAGAGGGTGTTCCGTGGGCAAACCGGACTGCTCTTCTAACAGATCTCGAACATTGGTCGCTGTCCCGTGCTACCTGGACGCTAGAAACGTTGGGTTGGAAGCGTGTTGTCGGTCAAGTTGTGCAACCTGAAGAACTTCGTAAAGAATTAGGAGTAGACGATGTGCACAAACGAGTCTTCCGTCGACTGCTAGAAATGTTGACTCGGTGCGGTGTGCTTGAGGAAGTCGACGACGGATTCACTGTGAAATTGGGGCACGAAGACTCACTTCCAGATGAAATCCCACCAGACCCCGACGCGGTCGCCGAGCGACTAGCCGAAAAACATCCACACGGCGCGACCGAAGCTGGACTGTTTGGACGCTGCGGAAAGTCATTGCCCGAAGTCCTTCGTGGTCAAGCAGATCCTCTTACGTTGTTGTTTAGCAGCGGCTACCCGACACCAGCCGATCTGTACGTTAGAGCACCAATCGCGCTCGCGGCGAACAGGTTGTTGCGAGACGCAGTGCGTGCGCTTCTTGCGAATTTACCCAGCGGAAGACATCTCAGGATCGTTGAAGTAGGCGCTGGAACTGGCTCGGCCACCGCGTCTGTCTTGCCTGAACTTCCAGACGGACGCTTCGAGTACGTGTACACGGACATTTCTGCTGGTTTCTTCGCAGAAGCGGAGTCTCGTTTTGGTGATCGCGGTGGTTGCATTGAGTATCGACCACTAGACATTGAGAAAGATCCTGTTGAACAGGGCTTTGACGCTCACGCCTACGACCTCATCATCGCTTCTAACGTGCTCCATGCTACGCGTTCTCTCAATGAAACTCTGGGTCATTGCTTGAAGTTGCTAGCACCTTCTGGTCAGATGGTGGCTCTGGAAAATCTGCGAGGTCAGGGTTGGATGGACTTGACGTTCGGACAACTCGATGGGTGGTGGCGATTTGCCGATGATTATCGGCCGCATCACGCGCTAGCAGGTCCGGATGTTTGGCAGCGCGCCCTCCGCGATGCCGGATTTGAGGCTGTGGAAGTCCTTGGTTTAGACTCGGCCAAACCCGATGAAAAACCGGATAGAGGCGTTATCGTTGCGAAGGGTCCTGACGAGGTGTCCGAGGCACCGGGATTCTGGGTTCTTTTAGCAGACGAGCGTGGTTTCGCGAAAGAAATCGCCAACCATCTCGCAAATCGGAATCAGACCGTCATGCTCGTTTCGAACGTTGCACAGGACTTAGACAGTGCTGAATCGGGACACAGCAACATTTCGCATGCTAGCGTGGATGTCGAATGCCGCGAGTCGTGGCAAAATCTCGTTAAAGAAATTCCTGACGATGTGGTCCTAAGTGGTGTCGTACACTTTGCCGCGCTCGATGGTCGGGGTGCCGCAGCTACTACACGCGACGTTGAACACGACGTGCAGCGTGCAGTCGCAAGTGCGCTTGCATTAGTTCAGAGCATGGTCGATTCCAACCTAACTCCCGACAAGGGTGTATGGTTCATTACCTCTGGTGCTCAGGTGCTCGAGCGAGAGACTCAGGGGTCCTTGGTGGGCGCGACACTGTGGGGATTCGGTAAAGGCGTCGCACGCGAAGCTGCGTATCTCAATCCTCGAATGGTCGATCTCGACCCAACAGTCGACGAGCAAGTATTTGATCTCGTTGAAGAACTGATGTATCCGGATTCCGAAAATCATATCGCTTGGCGTGGGGAGAACCGTCAGGTCGCAAGGCTAGTGCGCTCAGACGATGGACCGGAGCGACTGGATTTGCCCGAGGATTCGACTTGGGTATTGACACCAGATCCAGCGGGAGTGTTCGAAACACCTCGCACTAAAGCTCTTCCGGCTAGACCGCTTGAGTCGCGGGAAGTGAGGGTTGCGGTTGAAGCGGCAGGACTTAATTTTTGGGACGTTTTCCGTTCGCTTGGTTTCATCGAAGAAGGAAATCTAGGTAGAGAAATGTGCGGATACGTTGTTGGTGTCGGGCCTGATGTATCGAATGCGTCCGTGGGAGATCATGTCGTCGGATTGGGTTTCGGAGCGTTCGCCGCGGAAATGATCACGCATGAAGAGTTGGTTGCGCCGGCACCTTCTGATATTTCAGTGTCGGGACTGGCCACGATACCCAGTGCATTTGTGTCTGCTGCTCTTTCCTACGAGCTGTCTGGATTAGACGAAGATGATCGAGTATTGATTCACGCTGGTGCGGGAGGTGTGGGTCTGGCAGCTATCCAGCTAGCGCAAGCAGCAGGAGCGGAAGTCTTTACCACTGCCAGTGCACCTAAACGGGGCTATCTCCGTGAGCTAGGCGTGAAGCACGTGTTCGACAGTCGCCGAACAGAATTTGGCGAGGAGATCCTGGAAGCTACTGATGGCGCAGGGGTAACCGTGGTGTTGAACAGTCTCACTAGTGAAGGATTCATTGATGCGAGTTTGTCATGTTTGGCAAAGGGTGGTAGGTTCGTTGAATTAGCTCGACGAGACATTCTGAGTCCTGAGGAAATGGCGGAACTGCGGCCAGATGTGGGCTATGACATACTCGAACTCGATGTTTTAAAGAAAACAGATCCGGAATGGGTAGGTCGGGTCTTACGGAATGTGATGGACCGAGTTTCTTCCGGAGAACTCACGCCAATTATTCATAGTCGATGGCCGCTCGCAGAAGCAGGGGCTGCCTTGATGTTTATGCGCTCGGCGCGGCACCTCGGCAAAATCGTCGTCACAACTCAGCCGCTCGTATCGGGACGACTAAAAGAGGACCGAACGTATCTCGTGACCGGTGGATTGGGTGGAATCGGTCTCGCGGTAGCCGAATGGTTGACGGACCACGGCGCGGGTACCATCCTATTAAACGGTCGGCGGCCTCCCAGCGAGGAAGCACAAGAGACGATTCGCGAGCTCGAAGAACGAGGTGCGACTATCCGAGTGGAGCTAGCCGACGTATCCGATGCGGCAGCTTTGGATGCCATGCTTGCGCGAACGGACCGCGATCTACCGCCTCTTGCCGGTGTTATTCACAGTGTAGGAGTTCTATCAGACGGTGCGCTCACCAACCAGAGTTGGGAACGGTTCGAAACCGTGCTATGGCCTAAAGTTCTTGGTGCTTGGCATCTACATCAAGTCACAGCGAACCGTGACTTAGATTTATTCATTCTGTTTTCTAGCCGCGTAGGCGTCATGGGAAATCCCGGTCAGACGAACCACGCTGCTGCTAATGCTTTTTTGGACCAGCTCGCCGGGCATCGGCGCGCGCTTGGACTTCCGGGACAAGCAATTGCATGGGGTGCGTGGTCAGAAATTGGAGAGGCGGCGGAGCAAAAAGACCGTATCGAACGGCAACGGTCTGCTCTTGGCGGACGCTGGTTTACTCCGCAACAAGGAATTCGAGCATTGAACCGACTGGTCCGGCAGGACGTCACGAATTCAGTCGTGATGGCGATGGACTGGTCAGTCTTTGAAGAAGCGGTCGAAGAGCGGCCTGCGTTCCTAGACGAGTTACTCTCGTCAGAGGACGATGAGGCGACTGATGGTGCGATCTCGACAGAAGATGTACTGGCTCAGATCGCGAGTGCTAACGTATCGGAACGTGAAAACTTGCTTGTATCCTTTATACAGCAGGAATTACAAGCGGTGTTGCGCATGCCGTCCGAACCAGCACGATCAATCGGTTTCTTTGACCTCGGGATGGACTCGCTAATGGCCGTGGAGTTTCGTAATCGACTAAACCGGGCATTGTCCGGTGCATGTACGGTCTCGAATACGGTCGTCTTTGACTTTCCGAATATTGAATTGCTCGCCAGTCATTTGAACGGTGAACTAGGTGAGATTGAATATACGTCTGTGACTCAGTCGAAACAGAAAGAGGATGACTCTGCAACAAGAATGCAGGCAGCACTACCAGACCAATCGACGACTCAGCAAGTTGAGACGGCACCTCAGGTCCAACCCACGGTTCAAGATCTGCCGAAACCTGGACTGAACGTAGAGTCGCGGTCCGATGAGGATCAAATAGCCATCGTGGGCATGGCTTGTCGGTTCCCCGGCGCACCTGACTTAGAGAGTTATTGGAAACAGCTTGAAGCAGGAACTGATCTGGTGACCGACGGGCGGCCTGACTCAGGTCCATGGAATGGAATCATTGGAGACCCGTCTGCTGAAGAGTCTGAGTACCGCGTGGGAGGATTTGTTGATGGACTCGACCAGTTTGACGCTAGCTTTTTTGGAATTCGACCGATAGAAGCAAATATGATGGATCCGCGTCAAAGAATGTTGCTTGAGACAAGTTGGCACGCATTGGAGGATGCCGGAATAGATCCGGTGTCGCTCAAGGGTGGTCGTGCCGGAGTTTTTGCCGGCATAGGCAGTAGTGAATATCGTGATTTAATAACTGCTGCTGGCCGAGACGATAGTTATCTAGGAACCGCGGGGAGCGTCGCGCTTGGGAGAATTGCCTTTGCATTGGGTTTGATGGGACCTGCGATACCACTCGATATGACCTGCGCGTCGTCGTTGGTGGCAGTGCATCAAGCAGCCGCTAGTCTTCGACAAAGTGAAGTAGACGTAGCATTGGCTGGCGGCGTACACATCATCCTTTCTCGTCCAGTGATGCGATTCATGAGGGATTACGGGATGCTGTCTCGAACAGGCAAGTGTAAAACCTTCGACGCGGCCGCCGACGGCTTTGTACGGGGTGAAGGGTGTGGCATGGTAGTGCTAAAGCGTCTGAGCGACGCCGAAGCTCAGGGCGACCGTATTTGGGGAGTCCTCAAGGGCTCAGCAATCAATCAAAATGGTGCTGCTGCGGCACTGACAGTGCCAAATGGAACCGCTCAAGAACAGCTGTTTGCAGAGACTCTGTCTCAGACCGGACTAGCTCCATCAGACTTGGACTACATTGAAGTTCATGGTACAGGATCAGAATTGGGCGATCCTATCGAAGTGCGTGCTGCTGCTGCTGTCTACGGACAGAATCGAGAATCTGATAACCCGCTTCTACTCGGTACAGTAAAGACCAATATCGGCCACTTAGAAGCAGCAGCGGGCGTAGCCGGTCTCATCAAAGTCCTGTTGTCAATGCACCATGAGATCATTCCAAAACAGCTACACTTTAAGAATCCCAGTGCTCATGTCGAATGGGACAAACTACCAGTAAAAGTTACATCTGAACAGACAGCGTGGCCGCAGAGGTCAAATCGTTCGCCTGTCGCAGGAGTCAGTGCATTCGGTATTTCCGGCACGAACGCGCACGTTATCGTCGAACGAGCTCCTGCACGAGATGACCAACACGTTGTAGATGATCAAGAGGGCTTCGTTGCCGGTACTTCACAACGTGTACCTGTTGTGCTTGGGGATTTGATCCAAAACGAAGCACAGATGGAAACTGCGGCAAGTCGCAGAACAAGGCTTCTACCTCTATCGGGTAAGTCTTACGACGCACTCAAGGATCTAGCGGGGCGTTATCTCGATTGGATTGACGAGCAAGAAAAGTCAGTGGCGACTGAAAAAGACGCTGAATCGGCACTACTTGCAGACATGTCGTGGACTGCGAGCGTCGGACGGAGTCATTTTGAGCATCGAGCAGGCGTTGCATTCAACGACTGCGCTTCGCTCAGAGAGGGTCTATTAAAAGTCGCGGGACAGGAAAAAGAACCTGAACGTAAGCCGTTGGGCAAGCTAGCTTTCACCTTTAACGGTGATTACAGTCAGTGGATGGAGCAGATAGACGAACTCTGCAAGCGGGAACCAGTGCTGCAAGTTGTGCTGAGTCACTGCGACCGCGCGCTTCGCGAAGAGTACGATGGGTCATTACTCGAAATAATCAATGGAGATTCCAAAAATTGGGAGAAATCCGCATGGGTACTACCCGCTGTTTATTCATTGGAGTGCGCACTCACTGCAATATGGAACAGCTTAGGAATTCACCCAAGCATGGTTGTTGGATATGGTGTCGGTAAACTTGCTGCTGCTCAGGCGGCTGGCGTGATTAGCCTAGAGGACGGTGTTCTACTCGCCGCATTCTACGGCGAATGTGTAGGAAAAAAAGAAGAGGAAGATCGCTTCCAAGATTTGGAAGCTCGCTTGAAAGAATTTTCTCTCTCGCAACTCCGTTTACCCTTTGTGAACGGTACCACAGCTCAAATAGTAGATATCGGCGAGACTCCGGACCTGACATCATGGTTTGCACCGAACACTAAAACTGGTCAAGTCTCACGCCACGAGGCCGCATTAACGAAAATGGGCGTTGACTCTGAGATTGAAATCAATTCGACTACAGAGATTGTAAAAACTATTGCTCGGATGTATGAGTCAGGGTGCGAGCTAGATTTCGGTGGACTCTTCGCCGGAGAGATACGGCGTCGAATTTCGCTACCAAATTATCCTTTCCAGCGTCAATCGTATTGGTTCGATGGGTAAAGGTGAACCAATTGTCAAATCGACCGGGCGTGAGCACATGTGTGGGGACAGTTTCTTAGACATTCGTTGAACATTACGCTTCACCGATCCAGGCTGAATAGTGACGTCGCTGACCATTTTTGATTTGGTTGATTACGGAAGGAGCTCGTAGCCAACAAGGGCGTTCTCGGGTAACCGAGTATCTGGGCTACAGTCGTCAACAATCCTAAGACATTGGATAGTCTATCGGATAGAGAGTTAGCGGAACTACGGGA
>VYFT01000034.1 GCA_009842245.1 Gammaproteobacteria bacterium
CGATACCCCTTCTTGACAATCCGTCCAACACCATCGCATTATTTAATGTAATGTGGAGTCTCACGCTGGGATTCCGAAACTGCCAATCCAAGGAGGATGGCCCATGTTCGTTGTAACGTTGCTGGCCCTCACAGCTTCGTCAGTAGCATTCCTGACGATCTTCGGGAAGAGGTTCTTCGCCGATCGCGCACTTCGTGGTGCGCGGCTGGCGGCTGTCGCAGTCTGTCTGCTCGTCGTCTCGGTCGGAGGCGTCGGCGCACAGAATGCTGACTCGGGATGGTGCCGATACTGTAGCAACCAATGCCTCCGCGACTACGATGATTGGTGTGAATCGCAGGGTTGTGACGGGCTCTACGGGTGCCAGCTCACCACCTGCACTGGGGTTAGCGGTACCGACTATATTTGGCGTGTCTGGTGCGACGGCGCAGATCGCCCTAGCTGATTTGCAGAACGGGCCGGGCGAGGGCGGAGCTTTATTCCAGGTCTCGCCCGGCCATTCAACCGCAGAAGCGAACATGACGACATGACTCGGAATCTCACTTTGCGCGCTCGCGGTCCATGTGGGATCATTGCTACTCTGCTGGCCGTGCACCCCGGGAAAGCCCAGGAGATCATCGAACTGCCGCCAGAGAATCGATGGTTGGAACCCCAGTTCGAGGAGCTCTATCGGGTTGGCTCCTTGGGGGGCAAAGACTGGGAGCAGTTCGGATCCGTTCGCAGGGTGGCTTTTGACGCCACGGGACAGCTATATGTGTTCGACATCTCGACCAAGCGCGTTTACGTCGTAAACCAACGCGGTGAACTTCGCCGCACGCTTGGCGGGCCAGGCGAGGGGCCGGGCGAGTTTCGTCGTCCAGATGGGCTCGCGGTAATGCGAGACGGACGATTGGTGATCGCGGATATGGGACACCTCGCATATCATGTCTTTGGTCCAGACGGGCAGTTCGAGCGCAGAGTGCGGATGGCACCGGAGTCGGCCATCGCGACTCTGACGGACTTCATGCCGGACCCGGGAGGCCACGCTGTGTTCACAGCGACAGGATCTCAGCCGCTGGAGATCCGATTTCTCGATCAAGGCCAAGAGAAGAGGTACACGTCCCTCCCGATCGAACGTCTCCTCCTGACCGGCGACGTGATCACAAGAGAAACTGTCGCCGAGGGCTGGCTGCCGATGAATGAAACCACTTGGCTCGAGGATCGACCCGTTTTCGGCCCGAGGATGCTAGCGGGTGTGTTGCCCGACGGGAGTGTGGCGTTTTCCGACTCTTCGGCGTATTCAATCAAGATCGCACGCCTTGGGGTTGGTGTGTGGCGCATTCTGAGGCGGCCGCTCCAACCAATCCCGGTGACGAACCGGATGATTGCCGTTGAAAAGGACCGGCAGCTGGCGAACACTTCGCCGGGACTGGCGAAGTACGAACGTGCGCGAATCGCCAGCCTGAGCTTCTTCGAAGAGGTGACCATCCTTCGCAACCTCAAGACAGGCTGGGACGGTGAGATCTGGGTTCAAAGACACGGGCCAGAACCGGTTGGCGACGATGGGCCCATTGATGTCCTTACGATGGAGGGTGTTTACCTCGGTAGTTATCGAAGAGGTGCCGTGAGGATGCCTGATGCCTTCGGTCCAAGCGGGCTAGTGGCGTTCATCGAGCTCGGGGACTTGGATGAGCCGACAGTCGCTGTAAAGCGGCTTCCGATACAAGTCAGCATTCGTTAGGGGGGGCGGCGGTGTGGTCAAAAAGGTTCTAGTGACAGTCGAATTTGACGCTTTTGCAGATTGGTGGTCTCAGGTGATGACACAACGGGGTGTTTCGTGAAAAACTACAGCAAAATAGTCGACGTGGTGACAATTGTGGCTTCCTTGTGTGTCGTGTCTATCGCGATCATTCTGGGATGGAAGCTCCTGCGGGATTCACCGCAGATCATTACAGTACCCGACCGGACCATAGTACACTGGCGATCCTATGCAGAACATGGGCATTGGATGGGAGCTGAGGATGCTCCCGTCGTCATCGTTGAGTTCGGCGACTACGAATGCCCAGCATGCCGAGCCGTGGCACCACATCTAGACGCTGTTCGTGCCGCGTTTCCACAACAAGTAGCATTAGTGTATCGGCACCTCCCACTTGAGTATCACCATCTGGCATATCCGGCTGCCCGAGCTGCCGAATGCGCATCGCTCCAGGGCAAGTTTGAAGCGTTCCATGTGTGGCTCTATCACGATGCGGGTTGGATGGCCAATCCCAGAGGTCGTTTTGCCTCCTTTGCGGCTGAGATAGGAATGCCTGATCTTGAAAGATTCGAGTCGTGCCTAGATGACCTTGGTCCCGTTGCGTCGATCGAGCGAGACATCGCCGCTGCGGGGGAACTTGAGGCGCACGGAACCCCAACGATTCTCGTCAACGATCTTCTCCTCGGGTCGTTCGCGGACTCGCTGACATTGACGGCATTGATTGAAGCTGCCCTTGAGGCCAAATTCTAGCTTAGTTCCCGGCCACCTTCTCCATCGATGCGCAC
>VYFT01000026.1:0-4421 GCA_009842245.1 Gammaproteobacteria bacterium
GTGATGTTTTGACTAGTCGCCAGTGCATTACGTCGAAGGTCTCCGAGAATACGCATCGGGCATCGTGTGGCGAGACTTGATCCCCCAATCTAACGCCCCGGTCCGCCACTCATAAGCAAGCGCGATCAAGAGCATGACAATAAATATTGCAACCGCGATATAGCCCATCCAACCTACTTCCCGGAACGCAATCGCCCAACCGACAATAAAAATCGTCTCTAAGTCAAATATAACAAAGAATATGGCGACGAGATAAAACTCGATCGACAAGCGCATGTTCTCCGCTTCTCCTACCGGTACGATTCCTGATTCGTAGGGAATGTCCTGGGCGCGACCGTGCCTTGCTTTGGATCCGACGAACCAAGAAAACAGCAAGGTTACCGAGAGAATTACGATTACTGCTAGTGTGTACAGAAGAAACGGAAGAATTTCAACAACGTTCACAGCAGCTTAGTACCACGTAATAGAATGTATTCAGTCAAACAGATTGAGAGAACTTGCTCGAATTGAAGCGGTCAGCGGTGAGCGAACAGAACACCATGAGCACTCATGAGTTTTGTTCGACTCTAAGCTCCAATGTAGTTACGATTGTGATTCAAACAACTTAGGAATAATGGAAAGTTCACCCAAGTGAACTGTCGCTGTATTTTAATGAGACGTTGTTGCTAAGTATGTGTTGAATGTCAGACTCAATCGTGCTCTAGAATTTCGTATACTTTGCACGCTTCAAAGCTTAGAGCGACTTTAATCGCAACACGAATATTGTCTGAGTTCCCAAATATAGTCTTCAACTATGAGTACTGAAAACGCCGCATCTTTCTATGAAGAAATAGCCCAATCGCGCCCACAGTTGGTGGGCTTGGTGGCTGGATTGTTAGGACTGAACGCGGTGATATTGTTAGGTTGGTGGATCTTGAATCCATCCGATGTAGAGAGTAATGGTGCTCAGCTGTTTTTCATTTTGTTGTGGGGGACGATTGCCTACGCAATATACCGTGGTCATAGTTGGGTCCGCTACGCTATCGCAGTAGTCGTGATAGCAGGTTTTGTCGAGATTATTAACGCGCATGCACCTGGCGAACTGATGAGTAAGTTGAGCTGGGACGAAAAAATTACGAAGGCGACTGGTCTCCTCGCCGTTGTGCTTCTGTTCTATCCAATTTCACACCGTTGGTACAAATCCGTGAAGGAAACACGAAAGCGGTATGAAATAGCTCAAAAAAAGAAAGCTAGTTAGGCTCTGTTCTACTCACGTGGTTTGAGGTCGCGTTGAAGCTTGGTCGCACTCCCAGTATCGTACTAACCTTTGCTTGCGGCGCGCTCAGCCCTCTGATTGTCGCTGTACTATTTTTGTTCATACCTCCGTCGTGGACGGAAACGACAATAGGTTTCACTATTGTGCTGTTCATTCTGTATTTCGTAGTAGTGGTTCTATTCACCTTCTTGTGTTATCGTGTAACTCAAACATTTGGACTGCATCAAGTCCTCATATTTGCTATAACCGCAATAATCGTGACACGTGGAAAGCAACTACTAATGTCGAGTTCAGAATTGAAAGGTATTATCGAAGCAGGAACACTTTTTGGTACATGTTTACTGGTGTTTTTCATAACGCTACTGGTACAACGAAGAAAGCAAAAGTAAATTTAAGGGAAGGAGAAAAGACTCATGCCATACAAAAGAACCACGCACTTCGGCGCAGTGTTGATTTTGCTAGCCACTAGCTGGCTGGCTAACGCTCAAGAAAACAAAGGTGTTGAGATTCTCGAAGATGTGATTTACGGGCACAAAGCTGGTATGGCACTCATTTACGATGTCTTCAAACCTGAAGAACCAAACGGCACGGCTCTGATTTTCATGGTCAGTTATGGTTGGCGGTCGCCCTGGCAACCAGCTGAACAAAAACAAGAGATGTTTCAAGAATATCTAGATCGAAACATTACCGTCTTCAACGTGTACCACGGTAGTTCTCCACAGTTTAAAGTACCTGACGCCGTAGCGGATGTACGACGAGCCGTACGACATATCAGAGTGCACGCCGAAGAGTACGCAGTTGACGACCAAAAGTTCGTAGCTTGGGGCTACAGTGCGGGAGGTCACCTAAGTCTAATGCTCGCTTTGGCTAGTGATTCAGGTGATCCAAGGGCACGTGATCCCGTGGAAAGAGCATCAAATCAAATCGCGGCGGCAATGGCAATTTTTCCACCCGTAGATCTCACCGATTTCGTCGGACCGTCAGACAGATTTCCCGCTCTGGATTTTGAACCAGCATTAGCAGAAAGTGTGTCGCCAATCTTTGCGGTTTCGGAAGACGATCCACCGATACTATTGGTACACGGCGATCAAGATCGTCTAGTCGACATCGAACATAGCGAACGGATTCGGGATGCGTTGAAGAACGAAGAAGTTCCTGTACATCTTGAAGTCATAGAAGGTGCTGGACATGGTTTCTATGAAGAAGCTTATCACAATCAATACCAGAAAGCAGTGTTTAAATTTTTAGAAGAAAACGAATTTGTTGAAGAACAATAGACTCAAGTGATCTCTCGTTGTGCTTGTGAGGTATATCGACTCATTGGGAAAGAAGAACGCGGAACGACAACTCAAAGACTTTCATTGAAATAAAACCTCATTGGGCACACCATGCGTAAGAGAACTGCTCGGTGATTCAAGGATGGATCCGTCTATTTTTTGGAGTGGATCGAACGCGTCTCAGATAGACTATACTAGGAAAAAATGAACTTTCCAACAGAGCAAGCATTCATGCTCGACACGCGCAAGATGAGCTAGCTGACACAAAAAAATTGCGTTTGCGCGACGGTTCATTTAGTGCCTGTCACGATGAACACACGGCCATTTGTTATAATAGATGTTTACTGGTCTAAACGGCCACTCTTTCCTTTAAATTAGCACTCTCTATGCAACCCCATCTAAACGATTCTATATCTGCTACAAACGAAAATCTGCGAACCGACCTATCTAATGAAACGATGCAGGAACGCAAGAATTCTTGGTTGCATCAGTTTCTGAGTCGATTCGGAGGGAAGACGATATTTGTTTATGACAATCTCTACCTAACTAGGTACTACATCTTGGGAGACGGGAGCGGCACGTGGTTTGAAATCTATGTACACCACATGCATGCGACAGACAGCTTTAGGTGGTTGCACAATCACCCTTGGAGATGGTTCTTTTCGTTTGTCTTCTCTGGTTCCTACGTTCAAGACACTTATGATCGAAACACCAACAAATTCAACAAACAACACGTTCGGTGGTTTAATTTATTCCGTGGGCTAAATAGATACCACTCAATCCGTGAGCTTCCTCGCGGGTCTGCGTGGACGCTAGTCCTCGCGCCTCCGAAGCTAAAAAACTACAACTGGGGATATTGGAACGACGAGACTAGTGAACACATTGAAGACAACGTTATTGGGCACGAGTCAGCTCGTATTGAAATATTCGGGAACAAAAACTTAAAAGATTAGTTATTCAGTCTTTGAGTTCTCGAGTGCTTTAGTCTCTTTAGAAGTATCTTGGTGGGCTACGCAAGTGAATCGAAATTGTCCTTCCGCCTCGTCTACCGCAATCGTACTCTGAGGAGGAAATTCTCCAGCCAAAATATTCTTGGCTAAAGGGTTTTCAAGATACTGTTGGATCGCTCTTTTTAACGGTCGCGCGCCGTAGACAGGGTCAAATCCAGCTTTACTTAGTAGATCAAGTGCAGAGTCGTGAATCTTAAGATCGTATCCCTGCAGTTGGAAACGTGTTCGTAATTGCTCAACCTGAATAGCAGCGATTGAACGTATGTGGTCAGCATTCAACGAATGAAATACGACTGTCTCATCGATGCGGTTCACGAACTCCGGTCGAAAGTGTTTGGTCACCACGTCCATAACTCGCTCCCTGATCTGCATGGGTGAAAAATCTCCATCAACGTCAAAGAGATCAGATCCAAGGTTTGAAGTCATGACGACCACAGTGTTCCGAAAGTCCACTGTTCTTCCCTGACCGTCAGTCAACCGACCATCTTCCAGAACCTGCAGAAGGATGTTGAAGACATCTTGGTGGGCTTTTTCGACTTCATCAAGTAGCAGTACCGAATATGGTTTGCGTCGAATTTTCTCCGTGAGATAGCCTCCTTCATCGTACCCGACATATCCAGGAGGCGCTCCAATCATGCGAGCGACAGAGTGTTTTTCCATGAACTCGGACATGTCCAATCGCACGAGCGCACTCTCGGTGTCAAACAGAAATTCGGCTAAGGCTTTACACAGTTCAGTTTTACCAACTCCAGTTGGTCCGAGGAACAAAAACGAACCATTCGGGCGACGCTCTTCAGCGAGACCCGCTCGACTTCTTCGTATCGCGTGAGCGACGACACTAACTGCTTCGTCTTGGCCAACGACGCGACGATGCAGAAC
>VYFT01000026.1:4431-78264 GCA_009842245.1 Gammaproteobacteria bacterium
ATGCAGAACCTCTTCTAAACGAAGCAACTTCTCACGATCGCTTTCTAGCATTCTGGAAACTGGAATTCCAGTCCAGGCGGACACTACTTCCGCGATTTCGTCTTCGGTGACCTTAGTTCGCAAGAGCTGAAAACTCCCGTTGTGCCCTTGAGGTTCAACCGACACTTGGGCTGCTTTTTCCAACTCTGGAATCTTGCCGTATCGGAGCTCGGACATCCGCGCTAGATCACCCCGGCGTTCCGCTGCTTCATACTCCAAACGAGCGGCTTCTAGTTGTTCCTTGACTTGGTGCGTACTCGCAACGATTTCTTTTTCAGATTGCAGAACCCGAGTTAGTTCATTAAGTTCTCTTTCAGCAACTTCGATGGATTCATCAAGTTCTTCTAATCGTTTAATGGAAGCATCGTCTGATTCCTTCTTGAGTGATTCCTGCTCCATCTTCATTTGAATGAGTCGTCGATCTAAGCGATCAATCGTTTCTGGCTTGGAGTCGATCTCCATGCGAATCCGACTCGCGGCTTCATCGACAAGATCTATGGCTTTGTCAGGCAACTGTCGATCAGAAATGTACCGGTGTGATAGCGTTGCTGCTGCTACCAAAGCTGGATCGGTGATTTCGACCCCGTGATGAACTTCGTACCTTTCATTTAAACCACGTAATATTGCTATTGTGTCTTCCACGGATGGTTCGTCTAACTGTACTCTTTGAAAGCGGCGTTCTAAAGCTGCGTCCTTCTCAATATATTTCCTGTATTCATCCAGTGTAGTCGCGCCTACACATCGCAGCTCACCTCGTGCGAGCGCTGGTTTGAGCATGTTGCCCGCGTCGATTGATCCTTCTGATGCACCAGCCCCTACTAAAGTGTGGAGTTCGTCTATGAAAAGTATCACTGAACCGTCTTGGTGAGCTAGATCGTTTAGCAGCGCTTTCATACGTTCTTCGAATTCACCGCGATATTTCGTTCCGGCCACCATCGCCCCCATGTCCAAAGCAAGAACTCGCATGTTCTTCATGCTTTCTGGCACTGTTTTGTTAACGATGCGTTGCGCCAATCCTTCAACGACTGCGGTTTTTCCAACACCAGGTTCTCCAATCAAAACTGGGTTGTTTTTGGTGCGGCGTTGTAATACTTGAAGCGTTCTTCGAATCTCGTCGTCTCGCCCAATGACCGGGTCTAATTTACCGTTCTCAGCACGTTCGGTTAGATCGATGGTGTATCTCTTCAGTGCATCGCGCTGTTCTTCGGCGTTTGGATCGATCACTTTTGCGCCTTTACGAACGCTGGTAATGGCCGATTTGAGAGCTTCTTTCTTTACTCCCCATTTAAAAAGAATGTCAGCTGTTTTGTCTTTTACTTCAATCATCGCAAGTAAAAACAATTCACTAGCGATGTAGTCATCTTCATTCTTCTGGGCGAGCTTGTCGGTAGTATTCAGGACGCCCGTTAATGTCCGACTCGGTACGACCTCTCCGCTCCCACCAGTAACCTTAGGAAGGGACTCTAGGGTCCGTTCTACTTCTTCACTAATACTCTTCAGGTTGCCATCAGCAATCGCCAAGATACTCGGAATGGTACCGTCTTTTTGCTTGAGCATCGCACCTAAAACATGTATCGGCTCCAACACTTGATGATCATGTTTCAAAGCTAGGCTCTGCGCATCATGAAGTGCTTGCTGAAATCCAAGAGTTAGTTTGTCGAATCGCATTCTCTGTGATTAAGGTTGCTCTATTTCTGTAACCAATAACTAGGGGCAAAATTGACAATAACAAGGAAGAATGAACCTTCAGGATCAAAAGATCACTCTATTGGAAACGTGTTTTTTTCCTGACAATACCGAGAGTGTTGGACTGTCTAACCTTCCATTTCTCCCAAGAAAGAAACACCGTATCAGATGCTTGTCTTCAAACTATTTCTTAATTCAATTAGATAGCCAAGGGTATGTTCCACGTGGAACATCTGTACATGTTTATTCTCACTGCACCGGGGTTGAAGAATCTTGTGCTGCGAAAGAGTTAGAAAGTGACTGAATGAAAAAAAATTCAACGTCGAATGGGAACAAGCTTTGTGAAAGCGCTCGCCATCGTCCTTTGACACCGTTTCTTCGACGATTTCGGTGAAACCTTCGGGGATGGTGAAACCTCACCTCCGGTTCGCAATGTGATCACTTTTTCGGGTGGAATACCGATCGCGTTCTTGATGTCCTTTTACAGCATCTCGTGGAACCGACCGCGCGACAGAGCTTCTTTGTAGTACTAATGAATAGCTGTAGAAAAAACTGCTTGGGAATCTAACTCACGTGCGGACTGCTATTCGTTGTAATCTTCCCTCGCCTTGTCGATCGCTCTGACAAGTCGCTCTTCCAGCTCAGCAAATCTATCGTAGTCGGACTCGAGACCAGACTTCTCCCAGCGTCTTTTTGCTTTTTGCACCTTTCTGTCAAGACGTTCGTGGGCTTCTGTCAATGGTGTTAGGACGTTCCCTTCAGCATCCCACATCATACCTATGCCAATTCCGCCTGATAACGGTCCGTTATCTCGAGTGTCGTTTGTCATCTAACCGATTGAATGTAATGCAAAACTGATCGAGCAACTCGATGGACACAACTGCGCACAATTGTGATACACAGATCCGCAAATTGTTTAGAACAAACTGATCAAAACTGATCCACTTGTCAGTGAATCGCGCAACTTGCTGACTGGCTCGTTCAGAGCTAAACCTTCTTGGGTTCGATGTCAAGTATTGTCGAAGATCCACCTACTATCTGCACCCGAGTTCCCTTTGGTATCGCAGTATCGGAGCGGACCGACCACCGCGTATCACCAATCTGTGTGCTAATCTGGCCCGGGCTATCTAGTGCATCTTCCATTACAAACTCCGTACCGACCATGCTTCCAACTTTGTCATGCCATTCAACATCTTTTTTGGGATCCGTCGTGCGAAAAAACTTATAGTAGATGAATGTCGCCACGGTTGCCGTGATCGCAAACATAATGATTTGAAAGACAGCATCTAAATCCGGAAATAGGAATGCGACAATTGCCATTCCTACGCCAGCGACAGCGATGCCAATAAGAAATCCTCCGGCACCAAGTACTTCTGCCACGCCAAATACCAGTCCGATCCCTAGCCAAACTAGAGCCCAAACGTTGTTCATCGTTTAAATCCTCCTTGCGAAGAGTCGTCTTGAGAAATCTCTTTTACTATTTCGCTGATTCCTGCTATCGAGCCAATTACATTAGCTGCTTCCAGCGGAATCATCATGACCTTATTGTTTTGTGAGGCTGCAAGGGCCGCCAATGCATCGACATACTTCTGAGCAACGAAATAATTGATCGCTCGATTATCACCTTGCGCGATTGCTTCTGAAACCATACTAGTGGCATTTGCTTCGGCTTCAGCAAGTCTTTCCCGAGCTTCAGCTTCCCGTCTTGCTGCCTCCAGTTCTCCGTCTGCTTCAAGAATTGCAGACTGTTTCTGCCCTTCGGCGACTTGGATCGCGGCTTCGCGTTCACCTTCTGCTTCCAGTATCTGAGCACGCTTTTCTCGCTCAGCTTTCATTTGTCTTGCCATAGCTTGAACCAAATCGTCTGGAGGAGCCACATCACGAATTTCAATACGAGTGACCTTAGTACCCCATGGATCAGTGGCTTGATCAACTTTTTTCAATAGCTCGACATTGATGCGATCTCGATTCGAGAGAATCTCATCCAGCTCCATTGATCCGAGCACGGCACGGATATTGGTCATTACAAGATTCTTAGTCGCAAGCTCTAGATTTGATATCTGATATGCGGCTTTGGAAGCATCTAAGACCTGATAAAAGCAGATCGCGTCACAAGTTACCAGCGCGTTGTCAGAGGAAATCACATCTTGCGCTGGAATATCTAGGACCTGTTCCATCATGTTAAATTTCCTTCCCACTGCTTCAAGGACAGGAGTTAGTAGGTTCAAGCCGGGTGTGATAGTTCGAGTGTACTTTCCGAAGCGTTCCACGGTCCAATGATAGCCCTGCGGTACGATGCGAATTGATCGCAAAATCACCACAAGGGCGAAGAGCAGAATTAAACCGATGACTATAGGGATGATGTATTCCATAACGAAGTTCCTATCAATTGGTTAATATGAAAGCAAAAGTCGTGCCCCTCATTGTAGCTAAGTTCCCGTTGGCACTTCATTAAACGGGATTCCTTTGTCCACACGAACGTCCTGCGGCAATCCTAACACTCGTTCCGCGAGTATGTTGAGCATGATTTCATCAGTTCCACCGGCTACGCGAAAACCAGGAGAGTTCAAGAACGTATCAAAATACTGGGCACATTCAACATTTGCTAAAGATCCAGCCATTTCTAGCAAGTCTAATGCAAAGGATGCCATGTCTTGGAGTTTAGACGCACCAACCAGCTTGCTGATGGAATGTTCTGGACCGGGTGTCTCTCCGCGGGATAATGCAGTGAGTGCGCGATATCCGGTGTATCGCAAACCACTCTCCTGACAGTACCAATTTGCAAGTGCGCCACGCACAAGCGAATCATCAATCGCGGGACGACCCTCAATCGTCAGTTGATTTGCGAGTTCAAACAAACTATTGAATCCAACATCTCCCCCACCACTACCTAAGGCCGCGCGTTCATTCATTAAAGTCGTAATTGAAACTTTCCATCCTTGTCCTACAGCACCGAGCCTGTTTACATCTGGTACTTCCACATTCTGGAGGAATACTTCGTTGAAATTTGAGCTACCAGAAATTTGCTTAATCGGTCTCACTTCGATACCCGGGGACTTCATGTCCACGAAGAAGTAAGTCAATCCTTCATGTTTTGGTACCGTTGGATCTGTACGCACCACGATAATGCCAAAATCACTGTAATGTGCACCAGACGTCCAAATTTTTTGACCGTTTAGAACCCAATCGTCACCAGCTTTAATAGCGCGAGAACGGATGCCCGCGAGATCAGAGCCTGCAATTGGCTCACTAAACAATTGACACCAGATGTGTTCCCCAGACGCCAAAGGGGGTAAATATTTTCGTTTTTGAGAATCTGTTCCCCAGTGCATCAAAGTCGGCGCGGCCATCCCTATTCCAATATCAAAAATACCAATAGGGACGTCGTACTTTGACTCCTCCTGTTGCCAAATCACTTGTTCGATGGGCGAAGCTCCCCGTCCGCCATGCTCTGTCGCCCAACTAATACACGCCCACCCTGCATCAAATTTTCGTCGTTGCCAGAGCTTACTCTGTTGGACCTCGTCCAATCCAGCTAAATCTGCTTTAGAGGGTACATTGTCGTGTAACCAATTCCTGGCTTCTTTACGAAAACTAGCTTCTGCTTCTGTGTCGTTGAAGTCCATCAGTCTTTTCTAACGTAATACACGTGTCATGCAGCTTGGTTACGTTGTTCATGTGCGGTAATCAATCGGTCTTGCCACCAATGCTCACTACCAAGATTCAACGCCAACAGTTTAGCTCTTCGGTAATAGAGCTGGCAATCGAACTCCCATGTGAAGCCCATTCCGCCGTGCGTTTGAATATTTTCTTTCGATGCATAATGGAACGCCTGAATTGCACTTACTCGACAGGTCGCTGCGGCTAAACGTAAATCCGCATGATCACCTGCTAAAGTCCACGTTCCATAATAGCAATTTGATCGAGCTAGCGTATGCTTCACGTACATGTTTGCAAGCTTGTATTTAATCGCTTGGAAGCTTCCAATCGGGCGACCGAAGGCATATCGAGACTTAGCGTAGTCCGTAGCTTGGTCCAGTGTACTTTGTGTGCCTCCAACCTGTTCCCAAGCAAAGAGAACAGCAGCGCGATCGAACACGTCGTTAACCATTTCCCAACCAAAACCATCGGCACCAATCAGTTCTCCGCAAGAATCCTTAAATTCAAGATTCGCGTGTGATCGGGAAGGGTCGATCGTGGCCACGACCTCGTGCGAGAAATCATTAGACTCGACTAAATATAGACTCGTCCCATTCCCGTGCTCACAACGAACGAGAACGATCACAAAATCTACGACATCACCATCAGGAACGGCAATCTTCCTGCCAGAAATCGACCCATTTCGCGCGACGGTATGTATGGTTTGTGGTGTAGGTCGACCAATATCCTCTGCAACAGCAAGGGTACCGATGACTTCTCCCGTCGCTATCTTAGGTAACCATTCACGCCGTTGCTCCGGGGTGCCGTTGCGCAATAAGAGCTCTGTCGCCAAATATACAGAAGAAGAAAAAGGGATCGGTGCTAATGCTCTACCAAGTTCTTCAGCGATGACGGCTAGTTCATAATAACTGAGCCCTAATCCTCCATATTCCTCAGGTATAACCGTTGCGAGCCACCCTAAATCTGCGATTTTTCTCCACAAATCTTTATCAAATGGTTCATTCCCTTCTAAAATCTTTCGCACTGCGGCGGTTGGACATTGCTGTATTAAGAATGCACGAGCTTGTTCTCTGAGCAACTCCTGTTCTTTGGAAAATTCGAAGTTCAAGAAACTAGTGTTTAAGAGACTTTCAGTACGGAAAATGAAAGACAAAATTTTAATGTCTGAGTTACATTTGTAATAAGGAATATGGCTGATTTCGATTATCAGACTATAGGATTTGTCCGGGTCGGCGCGGTTGCCCCAGCCATACAACTCGCAGACCCTCGCACCAACGCCGAAGTTCTTCGAAATCACTACGAAGACTTGGCCGATGCAGGATGTGCGATCGTGTTGTTTCCAGAATTGTCTCTAACGGGCTACAGTTGCGAAGATCTGTTCTATTCTCATGATCTGCGCGCGCAAACCATAGACGCAATCTGCTACCTCGCGTCGCAAACTAACGAATCGGTTCTAGTTTTTGGTGCACCGGCGACATTTAACTCTTCAAAACAAGTCTTGAATTGTGCGATAGTCTGTTCGGAAGGAGAAGTTGTCGGTGTAGTACCGAAAATCTCGATTCCAAACCACGGCGAGTTCTACGAGCAACGGTGGTTTACCTCGGGTGAGAATGTCGAGTGGCTCTGTCGATTCGACGGAAAAGACTTTATCGTTGGTGCTAATCAATTGTTTTCAGTCGGTGACGTTGTGAAATTCGGAGTCGAAATTTGCGAGGATCTGTGGGTACCGAACCCACCATCGAACAAATTGACTACGCAAGGAGCAGAACTGATACTCAATCTATCGGCAAGTAATGAATTGGTTACGAAGACCTCCTACAGACGAGATCTCGTACGCGTACAGAGTGCTAAGTGTGCGTGCGCCTACGTGATGGCGAGTGCTGGTCCGCTCGAGTCTTCCAAGGATACGGTGTATGGCGGCCATCTCCTTGCCTATGAAAACGGAGATTTGTTGGATGAAACGACACGCTACTCCGAACTGACCAAACAGATCATCGTCGATGTTGATGTTCATCGTATCGCGTTTGAGCGAACACGGGCATCAACGTTTCCTCCCTCGCATGAGGACGAGACGTTGGATATTCCGTTGAACCGTGCTACACCGTTGACAGATACTGTGCGCAAGATTGATCCAACACCCTTTGTACCTCAGGACGAAAGTCAGCTGAATGTACGATTGAGTGAGATATTTGATATCCAAGTTCTGGGGCTTTCGCGCAGGATGCAAGCTTCTGGAAAGACGAAATTGGTTCTTGGATTGTCAGGTGGAGTGGACTCTACTCTTGCATGCCTAGTCAGCATGGAAGCGTTGCGCGGTTTCAATCAGACTGCCGCGGAGTTGATACCTGTTACTATGCCAAGTTTTGGTACGTCAGACCATACCCTAACATCCGTACGAGAACTGTCAGCAGCATCAAAGCTTAATCTCAAAGAACTAGACATCAAAGATGCTACCCGTGCGCACCTCGAGCTGATACAACATGATGGTTCTCGTGATATTACGTTCGAAAATGCTCAAGCTCGAGAACGAACCAAAGTCCTTTTCAATCTTGCGAATATGCACGATGGTATCGTAGTGGGATCCGGCAATTTGTCCGAACTTGCACTTGGCTGGTGCACGTTCAACGGTGACCACATGAGTTCCTACAATGTGAATGTTGGAGTACCAAAGACGTTAGTTCGTTGTCTCGTAAAGTGGTACTCTCAGAAGTTTGCCAAGACCAAATTGCGTTCAGTATTGGAACGCATTCTCAGCACGCCCTCTTCTCCCGAGTTATTGGAACCAAAAGGGGGAGAAATAGTCCAAGAAACCGAGAAAATTTTGGGTCCCTACGAAGTTCACGACTTCTACCTCTATTACTATATGCGAACGGGAGCTTCAATCCGAAAACTGTTCGAACTCGCCAAGTTGGCATTTTCGGACAAATATTCACCACTCGACCTCAAGCTGTATTTAACTGTCTTTGTTGATCGCTTTTTTAGATCTCAGTTCAAACGGACCACGTTGCCACCCGGTCCCAAAGTCGGGACAATAAGCCTTTCCCCGCGATCGGATTGGAGGATGCCAGACGAAGTTGATCCAGCTCATATCATCGAAGAGATACGCCAACTATAACAACATGATCCGGTATATTTCACTGCTTGCTTGCATTTTCTTCCTTACGAACCATATGCAAGCCCAGAGCGAGCAACGTCAGTACTGCGGCGAAGAAGGTGTTTGGCTCCAGGTCTTAGGTTCTGGTGATTTCGATCTGGATAACAAGCGGGCGACGGAGAGCTATGTTATCTGGCTCGACAACGTCGCAACGATATTGGTCAATGTTGGAGAAGGAACTGCGACGCGCTTTGACGAAAGTGGGGCCAAGTTTAGCGACATTGACGCGATCTTGCTTACTCAAAATACCATCAACCAGACTGCAGATTTTCCTGCCATGATCGCAAGTTCCGCGCGCGCCTACCGAGATAAACCTTTGTGGGTGTTTGGACCAAAGGGGAAAGACGAGTACTTTTCAACGTCTGAAATCTTGCAAAAATTACTCGGAGAAGACAGTGCTTATCCGCAGCTTGCACCAGTATTGAAGTCCGTCAACACAATGGGCTATTCCATTCGCAGCAAAGAAATCCTTGCGATAGGACGCAAGCGTTGGTCCGACTACGGTACCGAAACCTATCAGTTATCGGCTACACCGGTGCACCACGGCGATGTACCCACTTTAGCGTGGCGGGTAGATATTGGCGATCACTCGTTGGTCTTCGCTCTTGCTTTCAGCAATCGCAATGATGTGTTGGCTGAATTTGCGAAAGATGTCGACATCATCGTGTTCACTCATGCACTTCCTGTAGGTACTGTGGGACCAAATACAGACAAGTTTCTACTACCACGCGAAATCGGGAGAATTTCAAAACGAGCTGAACCACGATTCATCGTCTTGGGTGGGCGTAACTGGCGTACCAAAGGTCGAGAAGCTCACTCTCTTGAAGAAATCCAAAAGGAATTCGACGGTAAAATACTCTTACCCGACGACCTTCAATGTTGGGGACAAAAAAGAAATCGTTAGGAGTTAGACTTTGGGTAAAGGTGATTTACGAACGCGACGTGGCAAGATTGTTCGAGGTACGAACGGAAATACTCGTCCCAAAAAGAAAAAACCAGTACCGCCAAAAAAGGACGTCGAAGAGGGTAGTTAACCCCACCAACGACGAGCGCTTATTTACTTAGGATCGATTACCTTGTTGGATAATACGCGCGAGACTCGTCCCGACGAATTTCACCGTCCTGTACAAGTTTTGTTAGTGCAACACTAACACTCTGTGCTTTGTTGCTTTTGACATCAATACCCAAACCTTCACAGATAGCCTTTCGTCGAATTCCTGGTTGTGCTTGAACCAACTTTAAGATCTGAGTGCGTCGATTCCCCGACACGTTTCGACTACCGGAAACAGTACGTTCATATTGCAGGATCGCAACCATTTCTCGGTCGAGGGCAGCAATCTGCTCTTCGATGTCTCTAATTTGTTGTTCGTATTCTCGTTTCAGTCCTAAGATGCGACTTCTTTCATCTGCGATATATTCCGCAAATGTCTTAGTTTCCATCGGTTTACACTCCACAATCAATATTGACTAAAAGTGTTTATGTCACAACAACACAATTTTGTCAAAGGTTTCAATAGTTTTGTTTTAACTCTAGTCTAAGCTATTTTAGTGGAATATGACAAATTCGATATAAAGCTTCTGAAGTAAGGTTAATCTTGTTAGTCAACTTTACTTACATGTCATACTTACGTTTTATTAGTTGCCAACGAACATGATGATAAAAGTCATTAAGTTCGCGTTCAAAGGAATTGAGTTAAATACTCACACGACCGTCCCTTTCGATGAAGTCAAGAAACGACTGAAGCGATACTCATTTACGAAAGCCATTTTTGGGAAGACAGAGAGAGTAGTAGCACGAGCGCGCAATGAGAACGTAACGATGTATCGACTTGGCGTTCCACTTTTGATAATGGGTAAGCCCGTGTTATATACTCGTATGGTCTCCGACGAGACCGGTACTTTGATATCGGGGAAATTTACGTTTTCGATTTTTAGCCGTGTAGTGTTTTGGTTAGGGCACATCAGTGTGTTTGTGTTGTTCGGAATCGGGATATTTCGCATGATCATAGCGCAATCACAAAACGAGCCTATGCTGTGGTACATACGAGGGTCTTTTGCTGTTTTGATCGGTGGTATGTTAGGTTTTCTGATTTACTCGTGGTACAGTTGGACTTGGCAAAATCGTCGCGACGACATGAAAATGCTTGCTGAATCACTGAAGCTCGTATTGACCACAATCGTGCCGGAGGACAATAACAAACCTCAGTAGTCTGGAGGATCTTCCATTTGATCCGCTAGCTTGAAAGTAATCTCGCTTTCAACATTCTCTGTGACCACGAAAGCTCCGGCTTTCTTAGCCGGGCGGAACACCCACGAACGTACGTATCTCAACGCTTCAGCATCGAACACGTCCGGTGGTTCTGCTTCTACAACCGACACATTAGCCACAGTGCCGTCAATTTGAATGTCATACTGAACAGTGACGGAGCCCGTGATTTTAGATCTCTTTGCTTCCTCTGGATATACAAGATCATCCCACGATATCAGTGCAAATGGTTGATAGGACGTAGACACACATCCCAACGGAGCGAACATGAACGTAGCGTAGAGCACGAGGCTCAGCAAACTCAGACAACGTCTTTGATTTTGTGGTTCTTGAGTCATCGCCAATTCTCGAACTGCTGTTGAACAAAGAAAGAATTCAAACGCTTACAGACCCCTAGCAATCGTGTGGATCATAGTCTGTAGTTCTCCTTCATGCGAGTTAAGTGTTTTAGCTAGTTCAAACTGTTCTAACGCTCGAACCATGTTTTCACCTTCTTGATTCACTTTGAAGTACGGATTTCCAAGAAAGTGATCTGTCAAAAATCGTACACCCAACATCATACTCATATATGTTGGTGCAAAAGCGTAGTATTCCATCTCCGCATCAGTGACAGGAAACTTTTCAAAAAAACCGTTGCAAACCGAACTGATACGATGTTTAAGTCGAACGTCACTCGAAATACCCATTGCTATTGAACGCACGAGATCACCGAAATCCCAAACGGGATATCCCCACATTAGGGTGTCTGTGTCAACAATTCGGATCACTTTGTTCTCCGAAAGATCAAACAGTAAATTGTTGACTTTGCAATCGCCGTGAATGATCTGTTCTGGACCGGTTGGCGCTTTCTCATCGACGAGCTTCCGATATCGCTCTATTAGTGTTCGATCCAGTTGATTTAAGTCCTCGCGCCACGCTTCCTCGAGCTCGTTGAGATAGTACCGAAAATCGTGAAAATTTGGTATGACTGGTTCTAATGAAACATCACAGTTTCGCAATCGATACAGAAACAGTCCAAATGCCTGACCAGCGACATGGACCATCTCATCAGGTACTGATTGAAAATTTCTTGATCGGTAGTACTCAGAACATCGCCAGACATCTCCGTTTTGATCCTCAAAGCAATCTGAGCCTTGTTCGGTTGTTATTAGCCGAGGTACGAGGTCTCGTACGTTGTCGTAGACTCTCTTAAAGTTTGCGACAACTTCCTTCGGTTGCAGAAATACTCGTTTATTAATACGTTGAAGTACGAACTGATTGCTGATACAGTACGTGTCATTAATCAGACCACGTCCCAATTTGATTGGTAGACCCGTAAATCCCCAAGCTGCTAACACGGGCTCAGGTATCATCAACGAACGCCATTGCCACGGGGAGAAGATACTCTCCGAACGGGCCAAGTAGATTGGAATCAAAAACTTCTAATCCGAGTGCGACATCCGCGAGCTTCGCCAGTGCTTCTGATGCCGGACGCAGTTCGGCAAGATCCGGGTATCGGTTGACACACTCGTCAAACAAAGTACGTTGATTTTGCCAACCCTGGATCCAATGAGCCACATCCTCGCCTCGTTTAATACGTCGAATCAATCGGGTTGCTACGAGACTCTCCGGTGGTATCCGGTCGACGACACGATTCAGTGGGGAGTGCTGGTTATAGGGACGTGAATAAGAACTTTCATCGCGCCCATCCGTGCGAGCTTGTACTCTTTCCATCGAGAGTACTCGAGCGTACCATTTAACGGGTTCCAACATTTCGAATAAGGGAATTAATTCCGAGCAGGGATGAATCTTGTAAACGTCTGAAACATCAGGGAGACCTAATTTTGGTAGCCCTTTGAGACATACGCAAAGTCGATCATACATACCGTCAACACCCATGCCGTCTAATTCGCTCCAGAGCCGTTCTGCGATAGCTGGTGTACGAGTCCAAACTCGAGTTAATAAGAGCTCATCGGAAACCAACTCGGACCACATGCATGCTTCGCCACCCAATATAACCCCTTCTTTTCGAGCCGGTAGATCCGGAAATTCTCCAAAGTCTTGATGCCAACGAACACCGTCTGCAACATGCGCAAGCACCGGCTCATCCCGAATTTGTTCATCAACACGCTGCCACTCCTGCGAAGACATTTGGGGCGAATACGCGTAGTGAACAGCCGCGCTGTAATGAAGATCCAAGTAGAAAGGTGCAGATACGATCGTAGGGTAACCGGACGCTATCGATGTCTCCCGGGCGCGCAACCCACGCCACGCCTGAACTACTACAGAAGTAGGCAACGTCTCGTGTATTGCTTCGTCCCAAACGATCGGTCTCTTGTTTAACTCAGACAAGTGTTGGCAAATTTCTACGGTGAAGTGCGCTTGAATATCTCGAACGTTCTTCAGTTGATGCTCAGCTGCCCAGTCCTGAACGCGAGAGGAATTCTCCCAATAGTCTGGATCTACCTCATCTCCACCCACATGTATGTACTCATCCGGAAAAGCTTGCGCGATTTCCTCAAACAACGTCAGTACGGCTTTCATTGCATTAGGATTGGACGGATCGAGGCAAGCAGGATGAGATCCAAATTCGATTAGCTCATTTTCATTCACAGCACCTAAACCCCACTCGGGGTGTTGCACTAACCAAGAAGACGTGTGTCCTGGTACGTCGAGTTCCGGTACTACTCGAATTCCAAGATCAGCAGCGTAGGAAACGAGTTGACTGATCTCGTCCAGCGAATAGTGGTCAGAGGAGACCAGCTCTGGGTACTGCTCGCTTCCGAAGCGAAAACCTTGGTCGTCAGACATGTGGAGGTGAAGGACATTCATTTTGAAGTGATGCATGAGGTCGCAACACTGGTAAAGGGTTGAAAGTTTGATGAAGTGTCTGGCCACATCTACTAGAAGACCTCGCCACGGATGCTTTGGTCCATCAATGATCTCGCACTCTGGTAGCCGATCACCAAAACCAACCCGTAACTGTGCTAATGTACTTACAGCCGCTAACACGCCCCACTCTTCTTTTGCGATTACGGAAATTCGTTTTTCGTTTATGGAAAGAACATACTCATAGTTACTCTCTAGATTGGGTACCGAATCGAACTCTTCGTTGTCGATAACGCAAGAGAATGAACAATCTTCGAGATCTAGTCGTGAAACCGCGCGACGAACCCGATTCGATGAACAGTCTAGCTCCTGTCCAAGGTCTCCCTTGTGCGTTCGGTTGTCGCCAAATGCAATGTCCTTAGGGAATGGTATGAGGGGTGGAATCGAATAAATCTGCATATACCGATTCTTGTGTTTTAAAAACGAGGATTAATGTCCTCGAACTGCTCTAGTCCAGGCAATGGTCTCGATCGCCGCGCTGGCGAGTTCGATTCCCTTGTTGAATTGGTCTGTAGTTGCGCGAGCAACAATTTGCTTTTCATCGGTGGCGGGAATAATTCCGTTAATCACGATTACGTCGTAATCGATCGATGCTTTGGTTAGACCAAATGCGCATGAATTCACAATCATCTCAAAGTGTCGAGTCTCCCCTTTTAGGACGATTCCGATACAGACTATAGCGACTAAATCCGAATCATTTTCTTTCAAAATTCGAACTGCATAGGGAAATTCATAGGTTCCTGGCAGCTGATGACGTTGGACAACCGCCGCTTGTTGAACCAGGATTTGTTCACATCGGTCGGCAATGTTATTGACGTACTCTGCATGCCACTTTGAGGTAAGTATCGCCACTCTCGCATCGGGTACACGTGGCAATTCATCGGTATTCATAGGTGTTAATGACAAAGAGTTCTACCTATTCGGGTTGCAGTTGCATAACGAAATGTTCGTTCGAGACTTTTGTGAAGCCTATCCGCGTAACGAAGTCTGTATGGTTTCTACACCGTGCGTGAACGACGCGCCCGCCTTTTGACTCGATTAGCCCGACAGCGTGAAGTAACATCCATCGCCCTAAACCCTGATTTTGGTAGGGTTGAGAGACCGTGAGTGAGAGTACCGAAAAATTCCATGGGTCATTTTGTTCTATTTCGTATGCAGCGATGACTTCACCTTCGTCCTTCGCGATTCTGATCCAGTCTAGCTCAGTTTCGCATGATATGTCGCGAGCAAGTAACTCTTCAGGTCGCTCGTGCCAATGTGGACGATAAATGGGAAATCGTCGAGGTGCTGTCGGCTCTACACCGTGACGCACAGGAATAAGTTCACGCATGCACCGGTACGCTGTGTAATCGCACCACCTCACGTTTAAGCGCTTCTAAATTTACGTCCGACCCCTCAATTGGAGCTGATAGCGCTACGCCTAGTTTCGATCGCAAATTCAGAGATCCTTTAAATAGTCCCTCGCCGTGATTAGTAAATTTGGTACCCCACAATCCTTGCAGTGCTGCAGGAATTACCGGAACCGGAGTAGTTTCGAGAATTTTCATTATGCCACTCTTAAACTCTCCAATTTTGCCATCTGGTGTCAATCGACCTTCGGGGAAGATACATAGCAAATCACCTTCTTCGAGAGCTTTTTCTATATCCTCGAATGCTTTGTCATAGGTCTCTGGGTCTGAGGACTTGGGTGCAATGGGAATCGTTCGACACGCACGGAACAGATAGTTCAAAACCGGGGTGTCATAAACATCCTTAGCCATAACAAACCGAATGGGTCGGCGTACCGCACCAGCGAGAACTAATGCATCAATGTAGCTCACATGATTACTGGCAATTAATGCGCCACCTTTTTCTGGTACCAGATCGATTCCGGTGTGATCTACGCGGTAGAGGGAATGGGACAACATCCAGACCACAAAACGCATGGTGAATTCGGGCACTTGTAAGAAAATATAAACGGATACAACTGCGTTAAAAATAGACATAAACAGGAACAGTGAAGGGATATTCCACTTGAATGCTTCGATCCAAAGCAAAGACCAAAGCGCACCACAAACAACCAACGCCGCATTCATCACGTTATTCGCTGCAACTACGCGTGCTCGTCGGTCCACAGGTGTACGTACTTGAATGAGAGTCTGTAAAGGTACAACGTACACCCCCATGAAAAATCCAATGCAAATCATTTCTATCAAGACTCGATACGAACTGGGCGTTTGCAAAAATCCAATGATGCCTCTAGGATCGACTTCAGGGATGGCATTAAGTGCAAAGAAAAGATCAATCCCAATCACACTAATGAAAAATGCACCAATTGGAACAAGACCCATTTCGACACGTTTGCGCGACAACTTTTCGCAGGTGAGAGATCCTAGGGCGATCGATATAGTTATGACTGACAAGAGGAGTGTGAACACACTCTTGGTCCCGTGCAAGTAGTCCTCAGTCAGATTTGGAAACTGAGCTAAATACACCGCTCCAAGACTCCAAAACCAAGCGACTCCGAGAATTGATCGCATCACCGACCGACGTTCACTGGCAATCCTTAACAAGTCTATAGTCACTGTAACTGGGTTCCAATTGGGTTTCGAATCCATGTGTGATCGAGCCTTTGGAATAAAGTAAGAAGATATCAATCCAACAACTGCAACCACAATGATCACAACCGTTAGAGCAACGGGCATCACGTAGTCGACATTTCGTTCCTGCTCCGTTCCAACCAATTGTGTTCCGATGATGGTACCGAGTAAGATAGCGACAAATGTCCCCATCTCTACAACTCCGTTACCACCTACGATTTCGGTATTGTCGAGATGCTGTGGTAAGATTGAAAACTTCAACGGACCGAAAAACGCCGACTGGGTTCCTAGCAAAAATAGGACGCCGAGCATGAGAATTGGCAGTTTTAACAAGAAAGTAAGCGCGATGAGGATCGCGATAGCAAGTTCCCCATATTTGACGTAGGTAATCAGCCGCGACTTTTCGAAATAGTCGGCAAGAGTTCCAGCAGTCGCCGAAAACAGGAAAAAGGGCAAAGACAATAAACCCTGTGCTGCAATCACGTAGATGTTCTCGTGTTCTTCAGCCACGAGTATCGTAAACGTGAACAACGCAACGAGTCCAGCTTTATAAAGGTTGTCGTTGAACGCACCGAGAAACTGCGTTACGAACAACGGAAGAAATCGCCGTAGCTTTAGGAGACCGAACTGGGACTTAGCAGACAATTGATTGGTCTATCAAGGAACTGTGAGTCAAGTTTTGTACTCCAAAGTACATGTTGAAATACGACTACCTGCGGACTCACCCGCAAAGTACCGTGGAGTTTGAAATTATATTTCAAGAGCTGGTTCTAAATTATGGTTATATGTATATATAGATCAGTCAAATTCGTACGAAAATTCGAGTCTTTAAAATACTTTGTAACGTTTTTATAAACGAAGGAATGAACCTCAATTCACGTAAATTACAGTACGAGTAAGTACTTTCTCAACGGAGAAATCAAATGAAATCAGGGTTACAACTCTTCTGCTTCGCAGTCGTGGGCACGGTTCTACTCGCGGCGACTGCTTCTGCTCAAAGTAATTATGGCTCTCGTGGTGGCTGGGGATGGCAGGAACCATCTATTACTGATATTCGGGAACGCTCAACTGAGAGCTTTAAACTTTTAGATGAAGACGAAAACGGATCGATAACGTTGGAAGAAATTGATCTCGCGAGTTTATCTGAAGAAGAGACAGAGGAGCTGAGCAATGAAGAGCTACGTGCTCGACGACAACGGTCATCTTTAGCTTCAAGCATGTTCCTACGGTGGACTGACGAAATGGACGCATTTGAAATAAGCGATACCAACGGCGACGGGTTCATGACAAGGGAAGAATTTGAGAATCGCAGAGCAGTTATTCGAACACACATGCTCAAAGAAGGAATTTCTATTTATGATACCGACCAAAATGGAAGCGTTGAACTCACCGAGTTTAATGCCAATCTCAGAGACTTGGAAGACATCGACACGGACGGTAGTGGAACTCTGTCGCGCGCAGAACTGGCCAAAGTCGACGACAGTGAATTGATTCGAAGTGTTCGTGTCAGCCAATATCGTGGTTGGGAGTCTCGCCGTTGGAGTTCCGGCAGTAGGTCGACACAACGAGATCGAGACAGTCGTAGTAGCCGATAGAGCGAGTTGTTCTCTGTCTGCATCCTGATTGCACGTGTAGGGACGAACTTGTTCGTTGAAAGACAAAGAACCGGATGCCACATTGATGTATCGCGTACAACAAGGAGATGAGTTAGCTTTTCGAGAGCTAATGAACCGTCATCTACACGGATTACACGCTTACGCTTTCCGCATGTGTCACAGCATTGAAGTAGCGGAAGAAATCACGCAGGAAGCGTTTTTACGAGTTTGGACGCGAGCTAAAACTTGGCGACCTAATAAAGTACAGTTTTCCACGTGGCTGTACCAAATAACTCGAAACTTATGCATTGATCTCTTTCGTAGACAAAAAGCACAGTTCGTAGACGACGTCGACTTGTCGCAAATTCCCGACACATCGGCCCGGAGAGATGAAACACTAGTCATTGCGTTGCAGCAGGCGGTGCACAAGTTACCAGAGCGACAACGTACTGCGTTTTTGCTTTGCCAGGTACAAGGATGGTCGCAAATTGAAGCCGCGGAACTATTAGAAACCACACCCGATGCAGTAGAGTCGTTGTTATCACGGGCGCGAAAAGCCCTGCGAAAAACACTCGAGGATCGTCCTATCGGACATACCAATTAGACTTATGGAATTAACTAAATTTGAAGAACTCATAGATCGACAGGGAACTGATCTCCAGTCTTGGACTGAAGAAGATTTGCGCGAACAAGCTTACGCGTTGCTTCAGTCATCCAAGCCGGCACAAGAGCTACTGAGAAACGCCCAAGCAGTGGAAAAGTGGATACCAAAAGCGATGTTTGTGCCGGTTCCACAAGGATTAGAGCGGCGCATCTTAAATGCGATCGCGGGGACAAAACCAATTGCTCGAACTTGGCAACGAATCTGCACAAATTGGATTCTTAAACCGGCTCTAGCCGTGGTGCCACTTGCGTTGGGATTTCTCATCGGATTCTCTCAAGCAAATCACTCGACGATAATTGAGGACGAAATCACTACAGTCCACTTTGAAGACTATACGGACATCTTGTTCTTAGCTAATGACTAAAGATCGACGCATCTTTATTGCGTTAATAGTCTCAATGGTCGCGAATCTAGCGTTGGTTGCGTACATTGTTGGAAGCCACCTCGCGACACATCGACTCGGCAACAGTGCAGATCCAAGTTATGCATTAGCGGCGTTGGCGCGATCTTTACCAGAAGAACGCATCGAAGAGTTAATGCCAGGCTATATAGAACGAATTCGCGCGGACGTGCGGCCGCACTATCGAAAACTTCGTGAAGCGCAAGCTCGACTGCATCGCGAATTGACTAAGAGAGACGTGAATCGAGAAGCAATTGAGAGCGCGATTGATGATCATTGGATAGCTCGCCATAGTGCTCAACGAGTAGCCGATACTGTATTTGTCGAACTGTACATACAACTGAGCGAGAAAGAGCGAAGAGAGGTAACTAGTGCCCTTCTACAAGTTCGTGCTCGTCATGATGAATGGCGACGTTCTCGGTTGCGGCGCGCCGAGGAAGAACGCGAACAAACAGAACGCAACCGCGGCGACGCTGATGTTTTAAAGGAACAGTCTGACGACCCATAGCAGGTTGGTGGTCTATGGTCTCATTGGATCGCTTCATTGAGGGCACACTTGAGCGGTATCCTAAACTCTGGAACGAGTACGACTCTTCTTGGCGTTCCCCTTGCGAAATTGGCGAGCCTGTAGAGCTCGAGGATGTCACCGCGATCGAGTGGCGACCTCAGTCCAGACTAGAAGCGGATGATTTTTCGGGACTAGAAAACGCGTTCGAAACAGAAATCCATCAATCGATTAAGGATTACTACGGTTCGTATTGGTCCGGAGGACTCGAAGCAACCTGCAAAGAAGGACACGTGAGTCTAATGTTCTTGTGGAACGACGAAGACCGTGATCGTCTTGTAGACAACCTTATAGGTCATGCACTAGCACAAAAAAGGAGTCGCTCTCCTTTGAGTATTTTCTTCGCATGTACCGATGCTGCATCGGCATATTTCTTGTCGGTTAACAACTCCACAGGTGAAGTACAACTTGAACTGCCTGGTCGCAAACCGATCCGAACGGTGGAGTCGAGTTTGAGTAAGTTTCTAGAAAGACTTATTCCTGCACCTCCGTATGTACATCCCGATCGGGTCCGATTGACGAAATTGTTTCTGGATTCAGCGATCAAACCCTCGTTGTAGAATTGTGGGGTCTGAGCATGTTTCGAGGGACACTTCTGAGTCAAATTTTGATCAAAGCGTGCCACTGTTAGAAGTTAACTAGTGCCGTTTGATTGTCGACTTGTCTGATGCGACTTTATGATTGGTGATTGACATACTTAGGTCGGTCAACGACAAGATTGACTCTGTAATATAGTCGGCACTGAGCATCTTCTTGCGGAAATTTGGATTCACTCATTTTCTATTTCCGCAGGTGGTGGTTTCGGTTTCTTCCCAAAACCGTCAAACTGTTGGAACGCATAGGACTTCGTTGTTGACGACGATTTACGCTCTTCTAATTTCGTGAGATCAAAGGTGATACAAAGGGAAACCGGCTGTGATCGTACTCGTTGCCTTCCAATTACACTGACACCCTCCCCTTCTAACCTTTCAGCGAATGTAGAACTTGTGGGAGCCGGGATATCATAGAGGACACCCTTCTTGTTGACGACCAATTCTATCTTTTCAATGGTGGTTGCCAATTCGGTTTCTCGGTATTTGTGGAGAAAGTTGAACGGCTGCCAAGAAGCTTTTTGGTATATTGGAGTTTGGATCAAACTGCGTTCAGTCTGAGTATGCGGAGTAATCTCTCGAGCCGTTTGAATCTCCTCGATTGTTTCCTCAAATTGGATCGTTCCTTTGTATGCCAGCAGGACCTTCTTTTCGCTTGATGTGTTCTTGTACCTGGGATTTACCCATTTTTTCGAAGCTTTGAACGTATCGATTTTCACGCTGTACGGTTCAAGCAGCTCGTGTGTGTGGAAGCCGCTACAATCTGATTTTGAGTATCCGTCCTCAGGCAATAATTGCACCGCGGAATCTTCTGCTCTCGTACCCCATGATACCCACAGGATTAACAGAATAATCACAACTTTCTTACTCATAGTTTAGCTCTATCTTCAATTCTGAGCCCGCTGAACAGACTACCCGAGGTTAATGTCAGTGGGGAACAACATTACTTCCTGCAACAATGCTACGTCGGCATCCATACCTATAAGTATATCTCAAATCTCACGCCGTTTCTGAGCGTCGATGTTCCGGAAAACGACAGTAATCAAGTGCTAACGAGATGCTTTACGCGATTATTGTTGCCTTTCACTGTTTTTGACTGAGACATTCGCGACTCCATGTCAAGGAGATACTTCTTGGTGGCGAGTCCACCTCCAAATCCAGTTAGTGTTCCATCACTTCCAATAACCCGGTGACAGGGCACAACAATCGCAATAGGATTGCGGTGATTGGCTTGACCTACCGCACGAAAGGCCTTCGTTCGACCGATATTGTTTGCAACATCTCGATATGATCGCGTTTCTCCATAGGGGATTCGCTGTAACTCGCGCCAGACTTGCGCACTGAAGGAATCCTCTGCGACTCCAAAATCAAGCTCAATATCGAACTCTCGACGTTCACCTTGGAAATACTCGACAAGCTGTGCCCGAGCATCGACAAAATTGTCTGGTCGTCGACACCAACTAGGATCGATAAATGGTTTGGTGTTTCGATTTTTAAGGAACGATAGTTGTTTTAGCGTTGAATCATCACCTTGAAGCAATAGAGGTCCAACCGGACTATTAAAAATTTCGTAATACATTGAAGCGGCCTTTAGTGAAGCTCAAATTCTAAACAACAACCCTGTAGAAACTCTCCCCTGAGATTGAAAAATGTTCTAATACTTGCTAAACTAGCTAGTTTAGTTTTTTGAAGTTCATACTTTGACTGGCCCAAGTTCCTATATTTCCATACGCGGTGCGCGAACACACAATCTAAAAGACATCGATCTCGATATCCCTAGGGATAAACTCACGGTTATCACTGGGTTGTCTGGATCTGGGAAATCTTCCTTGGCTTTCGATACTTTATATGCCGAAGGACAACGTCGGTACGTCGAGTCGCTTTCTGCTTACGCCCGTCAATTTCTCTCCATGATGGACAAACCAGATGTAGACCACATAGAAGGTCTCTCGCCGGCCATCTCAATAGAACAAAAGTCAACATCGCACAATCCTCGATCGACAGTGGGTACGATCACAGAAATCTATGACTACCTCCGACTGTTGTTTGCGCGTGCAGGTGAACCGAGATGTCCGGAACACAACCTGCTACTAACTGCACAGTCTATAAGTGAAATGGTAGACGCCGTCATGGATCTTCCCTCAGACTCTCGCATCATGGTGCTAGCACCGATAATTTCGCAACGAAAAGGTGAGCATGTGCACGTTTTCTCCGATTTGGTAGCCAATGGATTTGTCCGTGCAAGAGTTAACGGGTTAGTTACTACCCTGGAACACCCACCGGTTCTTGATCGATATAAGACTCATACGATAGAAGTAGTAGTTGATCGCTTAGTCGTTCGCGAGGGCATCGAACAGAGGTTGGCAGAGTCGTTTGAAACAACACTGAAGCTTGCTGATGAGGTAGCGATAGTCGCACCGATTGATGAGACCTGGGAAGAACAGACTTTCTCTTCCAAGTTTGGTTGCCCGCAATGTTCTTACAGCATCAGCGAACTCGAGCCCAGGATGTTCTCGTTCAATAGTCCAACAGGTGCTTGCACAGCTTGCGACGGTCTTGGTACAGAGGTTGAGTTCGACCCAACTCTAGTCGTTGCAGACCCGCGCTTAAAACTCGCTGAAGGTGCTGTTGTGGGCTGGGATCGATCCACTACGTGGCAATGGGCGATCGTTGAATCTTTGGCAAAACGCATGAAGTGTGACATTGACCGGCCGTATAAGAGATTACCCAAGAAATTTGTAGAGGCGTTGCTTTACGGAGCACCGGAACCCCTCGCCGTGCGATTTAAGGGCAAGTCTCGAATGAGAACACACAAGATTCGATTTCGCGGCATCATCGGTACCATGCAACGTCGTTATCAAAACACTACATCGCAGGGCGTAAGAGAAAAGTTACACCCGTTTATGAGCATTACGCACTGCTCAGACTGTGCAGGAAGCCGATTGCGCGAAGAATCGAGGCACGTGTTTGTGAACGATGCGTCCATCGCCGATATCACCGCGCTGTCTATCGAACAGGCGTTGACCTTTTTCGCAAGACTCGAACTGCTTGGGCAACGCGCCGTAATCGCCGAGAAAGTACTAAAAGAAATTAAAGCCAGGTTACAGTTCTTAGTGAACGTGGGGTTGAACTATCTCACACTAGATCGCGCTGCGAGTTCCTTGTCTGGCGGCGAAGCGCAACGCATCCGGCTTGCAAGTCAAATTGGTGCGGGGCTTGTCGGAGTCATGTACATCCTAGATGAACCGTCTATTGGATTGCACCAACGAGACAATGCTCGACTCTTGTCAACCTTGACGCACCTACGCGACATTGGGAATACCGTGATTGTGGTCGAACACGACGAAGAAGCGATCCGTACCGCTGACAATATTGTTGACATCGGTCCACGAGCTGGTGTGCATGGTGGTGAAATCGTTGTACAAGGACCCTTACCAAAGGTTTTGCATGAACCTAGGTCCTTGACTGGACAATTTTTGACGGGTAAGCAGTCTATTGAGATACCGGACTCCCGAACCCTTTATTCAAAGCAAAAGACAATCACTATCAAGGGTGCTAGAGGAAACAACCTAAAGGATGTCAGCGTCGAAATACCGATAGGACTACTTACTTGCGTGACTGGAGTCTCTGGATCCGGCAAGTCTACTTTGGTGAACCACACACTCTACCCTGTTGCTGCTCGGCAACTGAACGGCACGACGAGCGTCAGTGCTTTACCTCACACTGAAATTCGTGGTCTATCGGACTTAGAAAAAGTGGTTAATATCGACCAAAGTCCAATCGGCCGCACACCAAGGTCCAATCCGGCGACCTACACAGGGCTTTTCACACCCATTCGTGAGTTGTTTACCAAAACCAACGAGGCACGTGTGCGTGGATACCAACCAGGTCGTTTCAGTTTTAATGTCAAGGGAGGTCGCTGTGAATCGTGTCGGGGCGATGGATTGATTAAAGTCGAAATGCACTTTCTGGCAGATGTATATGTAACCTGCGAGACCTGTAGTGGCAAACGATACAACCGAGAAACTCTTGAAGTTAAATACAAGGGCAAGAATATACACGAAATATTGAATATGACCATCGAAGAAGCACACGAGTTTTTTGTCGCAATTCCAATGATAAAGCACAAACTCGAAACGCTATTGGATGTTGGGCTCTCGTACGTAAGACTGGGGCAGAGTGCTACGACGCTCTCTGGCGGAGAGGCTCAGCGCGTTAAACTTTCGCGGGAGTTATCGAAAAGAGATCGAGGGAGGAGTCTCTACATTCTTGACGAACCGACCACCGGCTTACATTTTCATGACATCAAAATGCTCTTAAGCGTACTAACTAGACTCCGTGAACACGGTAATACGGTGGTTGTGATAGAGCACAATATGGATGTAATAAAGACCGCGGACTGGATCATTGATCTAGGCCCAGAAGGGGGCGCACAAGGCGGTGAGATTGTTGCAACCGGTACTCCCGAAGAAATCAGTGGATGCACCGATTCACATACGAGTTCCTTTCTAAAGAGAGCGTTAATACCTGACCAAGCAGTAGCACAATCTGCTTAACGGCATCGCTGACGAATACTAATCGTCGTCTTCTATTTCCTCAACCGGTCGATCGACAAATTCGATAAAGCAAACTGGGGCAGAATCACCCTGCCGATATCCCGCCTTGGCAATACGCGTAAACCCACCGGGTCGCTCACGATAGCGTGGTCCAAGTTCAGTGAATAGTTTGCCCACGGCGGCTTTGCTACGTAACTGCGCGAACACCAAACGTCGGTTTGCAACGGTGTCCTCCCGCGCTCGCGTGACGAGCGGTTCGATGAACCGGCGTAACTCTTTCGCTTTGGGTACGGTCGTTTGAATTTGCTCATGCTCGATGAGCGATACGCACATGTTCGCAAACATTCGTTTACGATGCGAAGATGTTCGATTAAGGTGTCTACCGCTCTTTAAATGTCGCATGAGGCATCTCTAGGTTCAGATTTTCTTGTGATTAGCGTAGCAATGCGTAACTGTTTATGACTGTTGTTTCCAACCTGGAATCGTCATTCCCAACGAAAGACCTCGCGAGGCTAGCTCTTCCTTTATCTCCGTGAGCGATTTCCGTCCTAAATTAGGAGTACGAAAGAGGCTCTCTTCGGTCTGCTGCACTAGCTCGCCAATAGATGCGATATTCTCGCCCTTTAAGCAGTTGATCGATCGTGTCTTCAAGTTCAACGCATCGATAGATTCGTAAAGGAATGGATCGATATTCGTAGCTTCTTGAGCTTGAAAAACTTCCTTCAACAAGTCCGAATCAACGAACGGCGCAAGTTGTTGCGTCAAAATAGTTGCAGCATGACGTACAGCTTCTTCCGGTCCAATCGTGCCATTCGATTCCAACGTTAGGATCAATTTATCCATGTCGGTGCGTTGTTCTACACGAGTCTTTTCCACCTTGTAATCGACGCTTCGCATAGGACTGTAGGATGCGTCTAAGCGTAACCGGCCAATGACTTTGTCCTCTTCGCTGAGGTTGAGTTGATCTGCAGGTTGATAACCACGTCCGCGCGCGACAACCGCGTCAATTCGAATCGAGCCATGTTCGTTTAACGTACACAAATGATGCTCTGGATTTGCTACCTGAATGTCATCACCGTGGATGAAATCACCAGCAGACACTTCACCAGGACCAGTAGCCGACAGACGCATCGAACTCTCATCACGGCCGTTAATTCGTACCGCGACACCTTTTAGATTCAGGCAAATATTCAACATGTCTTCACGAACTCCCGCTAACGTCGAGTATTCGTGTAGCACATTATCGACGGTAACCTCTGTAATGGCTGCGCCCGGCATCGACGATAAGAGAATACGTCGTAACGCGTTTCCTATCGTGTGGCCATAGCCTCGTTCCAATGGCGTGAGAATTACTCGCGCACGAGTTGGACTAAGCGTTTCAATTTCTAGATCACTCGCTTGCAACAGGTCCGTACCCATTGTGTTCATAGGTTAGATATTCCTCCAAGTAGTAGACGTAGACTGGGTGATTATTTGGAATACAGTTCTACGATGAGATTTTCTTGTATCTCGCGTGGCAGCTCTTCTCGATCCGGTAAACGTTTAAACACGCTGCTTTTGTTTTCAGCATCGACTTCAATCCACTCAACGAAACCGCGTAGGTTCGCGAGTTCCATCGCCATACCAATTCGATGCTGTTGACGTTGTTTGGGACCCACCGAGATTTCATCGCCTGGTTGAACTTGATAAGAAGGTATGTTTACAACCGCTCCGTTCACTCTCACCCCTTTATGAGTCACCAGCTGTCTGGCTTCCGCACGGGTGGACCCGAAACCAGACCGGTATACAACATTGTCCAACCGAGACTCTAGTAAGAGAAGTAGGTTTACGCCGGTCGCACCAGATTGCTGGTCTGCCTTTTTATAGTAATTGCGAAACTGTTTTTCAAGGACACCGTACAACCGACGTACCTTTTGCTTTTCGCGCAACTGAATCCCATAATCGGACATTCGGCCTCCCCCAACTGCGCGTCGGGCACCCTGTTCGCCTGGAATCTTGTTTTCCTTACATTTCTCGTCTAGCGGCCGAACGCCACTTTTCAGGTATAAGTCTGTACCTTCGCGCCGCGAGAGTTTTAACTTGGGTCCTGTGTATCGTGCCATGCTAAATTCTCTAAGGCCTCCGTTTCTTCGGTGGACGACAACCGTTGTGCGGAATCGGCGTTACATCGGTTATGCTGTTAATCCGTAGCCCCCCCGCATGCATCGCCCGAATGGATGATTCGCGACCGGGACCGGGACCCTTGACGAACACATCTACACTCTTCAAACCATGATTTTCCATCATGTTCGTGGTCACGCCCTCAGCTGCGGTTTGTGCAGCAAATGCGGTACTTTTGCGAGTACCCTTAAACCCTGCCGCGCCAGCACTTGACCAGCCAATGGTTCGGCCCTGTCGGTCCGTAAACGTAATAATCGTGTTGTTGTACGACGAATGAATGTGTGCAAGACCGTCGGTGACAATCCGCTTACCTCGTCGTCGCGACGCTACGCTCTCTCGTGTCCCTCGTTTTCCCTTTTCTGCCATGGTTATTTCTTGATGATTCGACGCGGACCTTTCCGGGTACGCGCGTTGGTTTGGGTACGTTGCCCACGGACGGGCAAATTTCGTCGATGGCGCAATCCGCGATAACAGCGCAAGTCCATTAAACGCTTAATATTCATTGAGTTGATTCGGCGAAGGTCGCCTTCAACCGTTAAGTCCTCTACGGCCGTGCGTAGGCGATTTAATTCTTCTTCAGACAAGTCTTGAATCTTTTTATCTGGTTCTACTTGAGCCGAACCACACACTTTTCGAGCCGTGCTACGTCCTATGCCGAATATGTACGTTAATGAAATTGACGCATGCTTGTTGTCTGGGATGTTTACACCAGAAAATCGTGCCATACTGCTTACCCTTGCCTCTGTTTGTGACGCGGTTCCGTCTTACAAATTACATAAACGCGACCCTTCCGACGCACTACTTTGCAATTTCTGCACATTCGTTTGACTGATGCTCTGACTTTCATAAGATTCGCGCTTCGCTACGACTACCTAACGTGTTCTACGACTATAGTTGCGCAAGTTCGACTTCTCCATCAGTTTTGCGTAATTACTGGAGAGTAAGTGCGCTTGAACCTGGGACATGAAGTCCATCGCCACGACAACGATAATGAGAAGTGCAGTACCGCCGAGTTGGAATTGAATATTCCAAAATACCCGCATGAGTTCTGGAAGTAGACACACCGAAGTGACGTACAAAGACCCAAATATTGTCAATTTAGTCGTAATGTCGTCAATGTGATCCGCGGTTTGTTGACCCGGTCGAATACCCTGAATATATGCTCCCTGACGTTTTAAATTATCCGCGAGTTCTTTAGGATCGCGCACTATTGCAGTGTAGAAGAAGCTAAAGAAAATTATTCCACCGGCGAACAGCAATATGTAGAGCGGCTGACCAGGGCTCAATAGCAACGCGATGTTTTGCAGAAAACCTAAACCTTCGTTTTGCCCAAACCACTGTGACATTGAGGCTGGAGCCAACAATAAACTCGACGCGAAAATCGCTGGAATAACTCCTGCCATATTTATTTTGAACGGCAGGTGACTTGTCTGTCCTTGCACCATTCGGCGACCCTGTTGTCTCTTCGCGTAGTGAATCGTGATACGACGTTCGCCCCGTTCAATGAATACAACAAACCCAACCAAACCAATCGCAACGAGCAGTATCAAGAAGAGAAATGGCATGAAAATCTCACCACTGCGTGCCATCTCAAACGCTCCAGCAATGGCTGCTGGAAAGCCAGATACTATACCAGCAAAAATGAGCAACGATATCCCGTTACCAACCCCATGTTCGGTAATTTTCTCCCCGAGCCACATCATAAATAGCGCACCTGTTACCAAGGTAACCACGGCAATGAAGAAGAATCCGATGGTAGAACTACCCTGAAACGGCAGTTGTTGCGCAATCAGCGTACTTGTAAGTGCGACACCTTGGACGATTGCGATGATCAACGTACCATATCGCGTAAGTTTCGTGATCTTACGTCGACCTGCTTCCCCCTCTTTTCGGAGTTGATTTAAACGGGGATACATCATCGTTAGCAAATTCATGATGATGCTTGAAGTGATATATGGCATGACGCCTAGTGCGAGAATACTCATGCGCTCTAACGCGCCACCAGAAAACATGTTGAAGAGACCTAGGATCCCTCCCTGTTGCTGATCAAACAGGCGTTGCAATGCTTCCGGGTCAATTCCCGGAACTGGGATATGGGTACCGATGCGGTAAACGAGTAGTGCAAACAGGACGAATAGGAGACGTTTTCGTAGCTCCGTCGTTCCTGTTTGAACTCCTGCTAGTGCGGGTGCGGTTGTAGCCATGGCCGTCTTAGTCTTCTACCTTCCCACCAGCTGCTTCAATAGCCGAAAGTGCGCCTTTGGTAACTTTCGGTCCACGGATGGTCAATGCTCGGTCGATAGACCCTGACTGTACGATCCGCACGCGCTTAATATTTGAAGTGATCAATCCCGCCGCTCTCAGACTCTGCAAGTCGACAACATCGCCTTCTATTGCAGTGAGTTCATGTAATCGAACTTCACTGGTTATGCGCTGCACGCGAGAACGAAAACCAAACGTAGGAATTCGCTGTTGCAATGGCAGCTGCCCGCCTTCAAACCCTCGACGCACCCCACCACCGGAACGCGAGCATTGGCCCTTGTGGCCGCGACCACAAGTCTTGCCGTAGCCAGACGAACCGCCGCGACCGACGCGCTTTGGTCCCGTTCGACTACCTGGTGCCGGTGTTAATTCGTTGAGTTTCACTTTGCTGGTGCTTCTGATACTTCTAAAAGATAGTTAACTTGATTGATCATCCCTCTGACCGAAGGTGTATCTACCACTTCTACTTCATGGCCGATACGTCGTAGTCCCAAACCTCGTACGCAGGCTTGATGTTTTTTAAGACGACCCGAATCACTTTTTATAAGACGTAATCGTATCTTCTTTACCGCGGCTTTCCTACTCATGACCGCGAACTTCCTCTTCTGTCTTACCGCGTTTCAATGCGACCATCCGCGGAGAGCGCATGTTCACCAAACCCTTGACAGTTGCACGCACTACATTGGTTGGGTTAGTTGAACCATAACATTTTGCGAGTACGTCGCGTACGCCGGCGGCTTCAAGCACCGCACGCATCGTACCTCCGGCAATTACACCAGTACCTTCCGAAGCAGGTTGCATAAATATCTTGGACGCACCATGCTTGGCAATAATCGGATACCAGAGAGTCACACCATTTAGTTCAACGTCAAACATGTTCCGTCTCGCCACCTGTCCAGATTTTTCGATCGCTTCTGCACGTTCTCGGGCTTTTCCTCGTCCGAATCCAACTCGACCAGCCCCGTCACCAACAACCGACAGTGCTGTCCAAGAGAGCTGTCGTCCACCCTTGACAGTCTTTGCAACACGCGTGGAGGAAACGAGTCTTTCGACTAATCCCTCTTCGCGAATTTCTTCCGAGTATGCCATGTTTAAAACTCCAACCCTTGACTACGAGCTTCGTCCGCTAGTGCTTTCACTCGACCATGATAAAGGTATCCTGATCGATCAAATGCGACTTTCGATATGCCGACATCCTTAGCCCGTGTTGCTATCGTCGCGCCGACTTTTTTTGCAGCTTCAATGTTTCCGGTCTTTTTCAACTTGAGCGATTTATCTAGTGTTGAGGCCTGAGCCAACACCTCCTGACCGGTACTGTCGATGATCTGCGCGTAAATGTGTTGCGGGGTACGATGCACGCTCAAGCGAACCGCACCTAACTCGCGCATCTTGATACGCGAGCGCTTCGCACGTCTTAACCTGGAACGATGTTTATCACTCATAACTCAAAAATGGTTATTTCTTAACTTCTTTTCGTTTGATGTACTCACCTAGATAACGTATTCCCTTTCCTTTGTACGGTTCAGGTGGACGCTTACTTCGAATATCCGCAGCAACTTGACCTACAAGCTGTCGATCGACACCGGTTACTACCACTTCCGTGGGCGTAGGAAGTGTCAGTTCTATTCCCTCCGGTGGAACAAACTCAATCGGGTGTGAGTATCCTAGCTGCATAACGAGCACATTGTTTTGAAGTTGAGCTCGATACCCCACTCCCTCGATTTGCAGCCGCTTTTCCCATCTTTCCGATACCCCTTTGATCATATTACGCACTAGAGCATTGACCGTGCCGGTCATCGCCCGCGCGTGTCTTGACGTACCCGACGTCTTTATATACAAGGTGTCTTTTTGCTTCTTAGTACTGACACCATCAGCACGTGGTACAGACAGTTCCCCATGCTTCCCCTTCACACGTATCAAGTCGGCTGAAACAACCACTTCGACCCCTGTTGGGATTGTTAGTTCTCGTTCTGTAATCCGTGACATATCAATTTATCCTAGAAGACAGTAAACAACACTTCTCCACCGATACCGGCACGACGCGCAGCATGGTCGGTCATCACACCTTGATTGGTGCTCACAACCGCAATGCCTAGGCCTCCGTTTACACGTGGTAGTTCATCTTTAGTCTTGTATGTGCGAAGACCGGGGCGACTAATACGTCTCAATTCCTCTATTACCGGTACACCCTCCAAATACTTGAGCTCCACCGTGAGTGTTGGTTTTGCGGATTTTTCAACCGAAAAACCGAGAATGTAGCCTTCGTCTCGCAGTACTTGACAGATAGCTTCCTTAATTTTTGAACTCGGCATAGATACTGTGAGCATTGCCGCCATAGTCGCATTGCGAATCCGCGTCAGAAAATCAGCGATTGGATCTTGCATACTCATCAGGATTACCAGCTAGACTTCTTAAGTCCAGGAATCTCACCACGCATAGCGGCTTCGCGCAACTTGGTACGCCCTAAGCCAAAGCGTCGATAAACGCCTCGTGGTCGGCCCGTGATTTCGCAACGGCGTTGGAGCCGAATAGGATTGGCATTTCGGGGGAGTTGCTGTAACTGTAATTGTGCTTCCCAGCGTGCATCATCGTCCAGCGCGCGGTCGTTGATTTTCGCTTTCAACTCGGCGCGTTTGGCCGCATACTTAGCCACTGTTTGTTGGCGTCGTTTCTCCCGTTCAAGCATTGACTTTTTCGCCATCGTCAGCTCCTGAATGGGAAGTTAAAGGCTTTCAATAACGCTAATCCCTCAGCATCATCGCGAGCCGTAGTCGTGATTGTCACATTCAAACCTCGTAGAGAATCGATCTTGTCATAGTCAATTTCGGGAAAAATAATCTGCTCCGTAATCCCAAGCGAATAGTTTCCTCGCCCGTCAAACGATCGAGGACTCAGCCCACGAAAATCTCGCATCCTCGGAATTGCGATGCCTATAAGACGTTCGACAAACTCATACATGATGGTCCGACGCAAAGTTACTTTACATCCAATAGCATTTCCCGTACGAATCTTAAACACGGCTTCGGACTTACGGGCTCGTGTGATTTTTGGCTTCTGTCCAGCAATCTTGGTAAGATCATCTACAGCCCCGTCCAATAACTTGCGGTCAGCAATCGCCTTACCCACACCCATATTGAGCGTGACTTTGACGAGCTTAGGTACGCGCATAACGGACGTATACCCATGATCCGACATTAACTGAGGCCGAATCTCTTCTAAGTACCGTTGTTGCAGGTTGTTCATCGTACTGTTAGTCTTCAATTACTGCATCATTGGACTTAAAGTAGCGCACCTTCTTACCGTCTTCCACGCGAATGCCCACTTTGTCCGCTTTATCAGTTTCCGGGTTAAGAAGTGCTACATTTGAAATGTGAAGAGGTGCTTCTTTTTGAAGACGACCGTGGCGATCACCTGGTTTCCGTGCCCGTGTGTGCCGAGTAATTTCGTTAATGCCACTAACGATAACACGATCTCTGCCTTGAAAGCCAACGACATCGCCAGTTCGACCCTTGTCTTTACCGGTCAAGATGATTACCTCATCATCTACTTTTAGGCGACGCACGATTACAACACCTCCGGTGCTAGCGAAATAATGCGCATGAAATCGCGTGCTCGAAGTTCCCTTGTTACAGGTCCGAAAATTCGAGTACCAATAGGTTCCTTGGCTTCATTCACAAGCACAGCAGCATTTTGATCAAAGCGAATCACCGAACCATCCTGTCGTCTTACGCCTTTTTTCGTGCGTACTACAACCGCGCGTAAGAGTTGTCCCTTACGAACACGACTTCGCGGCATTGCTTCTTTCACGGTAACGCGAATGACGTCGCCAATGTGAGCGTAGCGGCGGCGTGAGCCCCCAAGCACTTTGATACATTGCACCCGGCGGGCACCACTGTTATCCGCAACATCAAGTACGGTTTCACTCTGAATCATGTCTGAGCTTTCCTGACTCGTTCATCAATTGATAGCAATCTCCACGACTTAGTCTTGGACACAGGACGGCATTCTTGAATGCTCACGGTATCGCCCACTTGCGCTTCGTTGTCTTCATCGTGTACTTGAAACTTCGACGATCGACCGATAATCTTGCCGTATAACGGATGACGTACTCGTCGGTCGACTCGAACTGCGATAGTCTTATCGGCAGTGTCTGCAACTACGAGACCACTAACCGTTCGTGCTTTGGGTGTGTGCGAATCAGCCATCACGTTTTTCTCGGATGATTGTGTTAACTCGCGCGACGTTGCGGCGCGCTTCTTTGATCAAGTGGGTCTGCGCGAGCTGATCGGAGGCTCTTTGAAAACGCAAGTTGAACTGCTCTTTCCGGAGCTTTACGTATTCCTCTTTTAGATCGGATAAGGACATTTCTCGCAAGTCTTCTGCTTTCATTACATTGCCTGTCGTGCGACTACGGTCGTGTTAAACGGTAATTTGCTGGCTGCGAGTCGAAACGCTACTCGCGCATCGGCTTCACTCACTCCAGCAACCTCATACAAGACCCGTCCTGGTTGAATTTGTGCAACCCAATATTCGACGGAACCTTTTCCTTTCCCTTGACGAACTTCAAGCGGTTTTTTCGTGATTGGTTTGTCCGGAAACACGCGGATCCAGACTTTCCCGCCGCGACGTAATGACCGTGTCATGGCGCGACGAGCCGCTTCAATCTGCCGTGCAGTCATGCGTCCGCGACCTGATGCCTTCAACCCAAATTCACCAAAACACACTTTATTAGCGCGTTGTGCAAGACCGCGATTTCGACCCTTCTGTTGCTTACGGTACTTTGTTCTCGTGGGCTGCAGCATGGAAAGCTCTATTTACCTCGTTGCCGTAGGTGTACTTTCATCAGATGGACCGATGACCTCTCCCTTGAAGACCCAGACTTTCACACCCAAAACTCCATAGGTTGTCATAGCTTCGGCCACGGCATAATCGATATCAGCGCGTAGCGTATGCAGCGGTACTCGACCTTCTGAATACACCTCCGAGCGTGCAAGTTCTTGACCATTGAGACGACCTGACACTCGAACTTTGATACCTTCAGCACCTAAGCGCATCGCATTTTGAAGCACGCGTCGCACTGCGCGACGATATTGAACTCGCCGCTCTAGTTGTTGCGCAACATTACATGCGACTAAATATGCATCTAGCTCAGGCTTCCGTACTTCCTCAACATTTATGACGACCGGACCACCAATACGTTGTTGTAGCTGAGCACGTAATCGCTCGACATCGGCACCGCGTTGACCTATAACCATGCCAGGTCGGGCCGTATGGATCGTAATACGTGCGTCTTGCGACGGTCGTTGGATATCAATACGACTGACGAACGCTTGTTGCAACTCCGATGCGATAAATGCTCGGATTTCGTGATCATTTTTCAGCAACTCGCGATACTTCTGCTTGTTGGCGTACCAAACAGAGCTGTGGTCTCGGACTATTCCGAGACGGAACCCGTTAGGATTTACTTTTTGTCCCATATCTACCCTAGTGTGTTAATCATCATCAAGGTGGTCCGACACTGCTATCGTAATATGGCAAGTGCGTTTTAATATTCGATTCCCTCGGCCTCGAGCTCGCGCGCGAAATCGCTTCATTCGGAAGCCTTCATTTACATAAATTTCACTAATCGAAAGCTCGTCTATGTCGGCATCGAGGTTCTGTTCAGCATTAGATACTGCTGAGTCAAGAACTTTTTTGACAAACTTTGCACTCTTTTGTACATCGTGCTCAAGTATGCTGAGTGCTTCATGAATATTTCGACCTCGAATTTGGTCCGCGACCAACCTCGCCTTCTGTGGGGAGACACGTAATCCTCTCGCTACTGCTTGCACTCGCATGACTACGAACCCGTTCCCCCTACCGAGTGGCCGAAGCCTTCCGGTCGCCAGCGTGTCCCTTGAAGGTTCGGGTCGCCGCAAACTCGCCTAGTTTGTGTCCGACAAGTTCTTCTGTGATGAACACTGGCATATGTTGTCTTCCGTTGTGCACAAGAATGGTCAATCCTACCATCTCTGGTACGATCATGGAGCGACGGGACCAAGTCTTGATCGGACGCTTATCCCGAGTCTCCTGAGCTTTCTCTACCTTCCGCAGTAGGTTGATATCCACGAACGGTCCCTTTCGTATTGAACGTGCCATCGTTAACTACGTCCTCGACGGCGAATAATTAACCTATCGCTGGGTCGTTTACGACGAGTTGTATGACCCTTCGTGGGCACACCAGTCGGCGAAACTGGGTGTCTCCCACCACTTGATTTGCCCTCACCACCACCATGTGGATGGTCAACCGGGTTCATCGCGACACCGCGTACAGTTGGTCGAATTCCACGCCAACGTTTCGCACCAGCCTTACCAAACGAACGCAAGTTGTGCTCGGTGTTTCCTACTTCTCCCAACACACCACGACATTCACTTAGGACACGTCGCATTTCCCCAGAGCGAAGTCGTAGAGTCGCGTAATTTCCTTCCCGAGCAACTAACTGCGCGGAGGTTCCAGCACTACGCGCTAGTTGCGCGCCTTTATGCGGCTTGAGTTCAATACAGTGGATCAAGCTACCGATGGGAACATTACGCAATGGCATGGCATTTCCAGAACGGATCGGCGCGGTTGAACCTGAACGAAGTTCTGCGCCCGGTTTCAGTCCTTTCGGTGCAATGATGTACCGTCGCTCGCCATCAGCATATTTCAATAGTGCGATATTTGCACTTCTGTTCGGATCGTATTCCAGTCTTTCTACTATCGCTGGAATACCATCTTTATCGCGCTTAAAGTCCAACTTTCGATAGTGCTTCTTATGACCACCACCACGATGTCTTACGGTAATCCGGCCTTTCCCATTGCGTCCAGCCTGAGAAGACTTTGGCTCAAGCAAGGGTTTATATGGGGAACCTGTGTGGAGCGACTTGTCAACAACTTTTGCTACAAAGCGGCGACCAGGAGACGTTGGTTTTGTACGTACAACAGGCACTAGCGTATTTCCTTTGTTAAATCAATACGTTCGCCCTCGCGCAAGCGCACATACGCTTTTTTCCAATTCTTTCGGTTACCCGATGGCAAACGCCGTAGCGCTCTACTCACCGGCTTACCTTTAACGTTAACGGTCGTAACGTTGTCAACAACCACATCGAAAATCTGTTCGACGGCATTTTGTACTTCCTTTTTAGTCGCGTCCTTCGCAACAACGAAGCAATATTGGTTCGAGCGCATACCCAATCGAGTGACTTTTTCGGTCACGTGAGGTCGTTTGAGGATTCCGTACAGTCGCTGTGGATTCATGCTAGGCGTGCCTCTAATGCGCGAATCGACTCCACGTCAATGAGTAATTGTTCTACGCTCACTAGCAACCGAGGGTTTACGTTATTGGAAGTTTGGAGCGAAATGTTCTTTAAGTTGGATACCGCTTTCTGTAGATTGTCAGAGGGATCGGTAAGAACGAGGGTGGGATTTTGGAGATTGAGGTCGTGAAGAGTTTGTTGTAGGAGTTTGGTTTTTGGCTGGTCAATGTCGAATGATTCAGTGATCGTAATTCGTTCTTGTCGCATCAACTCAGACAAAATACAACGCATTGCTCCTCGGTACATTTTCCGGTTAACTTTTTGCCAACTCACCGCTGGTTTTGTTGCAAAAGTTACACCGCCACCTCGCCAAATAGGACTATTCCGTGTACCAGCTCGAGCACGACCACTACCCTTCTGTCGCCACGGTTTAGCTCCTCCACCCCGGACATCTGATCGAGACTTCTGCGCTTTCGTCCCATCGTGCCCGTTTGACAGGTAAGCTTGCACTACCTGATGTACCAATGGTGCGTTGAAGTCGACATTAAACACCGCGTCATTGAGTTTTAGACTCTCCCCTGTGTTTAGTGCAACTTCCACGAGGTTTACTCTTCTTCTTGTGTCGTCGCTGGTGAGGGTGGCGTTTGCAAACCGTGTTTAATTGCTGGGCGAACAACTACGCAAGAACCGGATGCACCTGGAATCGCACCCTTAATCAAGATAGTATTTCGTTCCACGTCGAGCTTCACGATTTCCAAGTTTTGCGTTGTGGCTTTTACATTCCCTAGCTGACCAGCCATTTTCTTACCTTTAAAAACTCGCCCCGGCGTTTGACATTGTCCAATTGAACCCGCGCCACGGTGTGAAAGAGAGTTTCCATGGGTCGTGTCTTGTCTCTGGAAGTTCCATCGCTTGATGACGCCCGCAAAACCCTTGCCCTTGGAGGTTCCTGTGACATCTACAAGCTGGCCTTCAAAAAACTGAGAAACTGACAGCTCTCCCCCGAGTTCTAAATTTTGATCTGTGCTAGAAACCGCGTGTCGATCCAGTCGAAACTCGTGCGTGCTGTTCCCAGCCTCGGTCTCACTCTTAGCCCAGTGACCAAGTACTGGTTTCGCTCCGCGACTATGACGGCCGGACTTGCGCGGACGCATTCCATGCACGACCTGCACGGCGTCATAAGTTTCGTTAGCTTCCGTCTTGATCTGCGTGATTCGATTCGGCTCGGCATGGACCACGGTCACCGGAATGGAAGCACCATCCGATGCGAAAACACGGGTCATACCACTTTTTATGCCAACAATACCAATTGCCATTTTGCGTCTATCGATTGCATAGAAATAACAACTAACGCTCATGCACGCCTTACCCGTGAAAAATCACAGGTTAGCAAGCGACTCGCTCTTAGTTGCTTGAACTTAACAAAAACGCCAAATTGGTGTTCTACGAAAATGTAGAACTCCAACTTGATCTTCGTTTCTGTCTATTTCGTATCTATCTTTAAGTCTACGTCTACTCCTGCCGCTAGCTCAAGATTCATTAACGCATCAATCGTTCGTTCTGGTGGGTCCACGATGTAGAGCAAACGCTTATGTGTACGAATTTCATACTGATCCCTAGCATCCTTATTCACATGAGGAGAAATGAGCACTGTGAAGCGCTCTAGTTTCGTCGGGAGAGGAATAGGACCCAGTATTCTCGCACCAGTCTGTTTCGTCGCCGCAATGATGTCTTCCGCCGATTGATCAATCAATCGGTGATCATACGCTTTGAGTCTAATCTGTATGCGATTTTCTTCGGCCACTCAGCCCCGTGCCTCACGGAAATTTGCAATATTTCGATGCCTCGGTTCTGGAGCAACCCACCCGAATGCGTAAAGGAAAGAAATTTTACAGATTGAAGGCTCACTTTCAATCCTATTTTTACAGTAAGTTTTGGAATGTCAGCGAATTGTTGATTACCGTTCGAAACTACCAAAACTCAGGCATGTAAACAAAGCAATTCGACCGTTACGAAAACAACCCCGCTGTGATAGTTCACAGCGGGGTTAATGTATCGTGTATTAGAGAGAGTTTTAGTCTATTGAATAATGCTCGTTACAACGCCAGCACCGACCGTTCGACCACCTTCACGAATTGCAAATCGTAAACCGTCATCCATAGCGATCGGGCTAATCAACTCAACGTTCAATTCAACGTTGTCACCGGGCATCACCATTTCTACACCTTCATTTAAGGTGACTTCACCCGTTACGTCGGTAGTACGGAAGTAAAACTGAGGTCGATAGTGGCTCTGAAACGGTGAATGTCGACCACCTTCTTCTTTCGACAACACATAAACTTGCGCCGAAAATTTAGTGTGTGGTGTGATCGAGCCAGGTAATGCAAGAACTTGGCCGCGTTCTACTTCATCACGTTTGATACCACGTAACAGTACCCCAATGTTCTCGCCTGCTCTCCCTTCGTCGAGCAGTTTGCGAAACATTTCGACACCCGTGCAGGTAGTCTTATGTGTGGGTCGAATTCCGACGATTTCCACTTCATTTCCAACTTGGACGATACCACGGTCGACCCTACCCGTTACGACTGTACCACGACCGGAAATCGAGAACACATCCTCAATTGGCATTAAGAATGGTGCATCTACAGGTCGTTCGGGTTCTGGAATAAAGTCATCCAGTGCTTTGAGGAGACTTCGGACAGAGCCCGCGCCGTCGTCGCCTTCGTCTCCCTCCATCGCTTTGAGCGCGCTACCGGGAATGATGGGTGACTCCGGGTCAAATTCGTAGCTCTCAAGCAACTCTTGGATTTCCATAGTTACAAGTTCGACAAATTCGTCGCGATCAGCTTGGTCCAGCATGTCGACCTTGTTCAAATATGTGATGATCCGGGGAACACCAACCTGACGCGCTAACAGAATATGTTCGCGCGTCTGCGGCATCGCGCCATCGACTGCTGACACCACCAAAATAGCACCGTCCATCTGGGCCGCACCTGTGATCATATTCTTGATGTAATCGGCGTGACCAGGACAGTCTACGTGAGCGTAGTGGCGGTTTGGTGATTCATACTCGACGTGCGTTGTTGCAATGGTAATCCCGCGTGCTTTCTCTTCAGGGGCATTGTCGATTTCTTCGAAGTTTTTGACATCCCCGGTCCCGGAGTCTTTAGCGCAGATCATCGTCATCGCTGCCGTCAACGTAGTCTTGCCGTGATCGACATGACCAATCGTACCCACATTCACATGTGGTTTTGTTCGTTCAAATTTAGCTTTCGCCATTTTCTCTCATTCTCCCTAATAACAATTAGATTACTGTTATGATTCCAGTGATGTCTCAGCGCGCTTTAATCGCATCTGCAACACTCTCCGGAACTTCCTCATATCGATCAAATTCCATGGTAAAGGTAGCTCTACCTTGAGTAGTTGATCGAAGGTCGGTCGCGTAACCGAACATTTCCCCAAGCGGAATTGAAGCCTTGACAATTTTACCCGCAGGATTCTCGTCCATACCATCAATAACGCCTCGACGACGATTGAGATCACCAACGACATCGCCGAGAAAATCATGAGGAGTTACTACTTCGACGGCCATAATGGGTTCCAATAACACTGGATCAGCACGTTGCGCACCTTCTCGAACCGCCGCGGCACCCGCAATTTTAAATGCTATTTCACTGGAATCCACTTCGTGAAACGACCCATCGTACAAAGTAGCGCGTATATTAATCAATGGAAATCCGGCGACTACACCATTAGTCATCTGTTCTTTAATACCTTTATCAACCGCTGGAATGTATTCTCGGGGAATTGCACCACCGACAATCTGATTCTCAAACTCGTAGGTTTCAACGCTATCTTCCATCGGTTCCAACCGCACTAAGACGTGGGCAAATTGGCCGCGACCGCCGGTCTGACGTACGTGCCGAGCTTCCGCTTCCACTGGTTTTCGGATCGTTTCTCGATACGCCACTTGAGGCTTTCCAATATTAGCGTCAACTTTGAACTCGCGTTTCATACGATCAATGATGATGTCGAGATGTAATTCTCCCATTCCCGCAATGATGGTCTGACCTGATTCCTCGTCGGCTGATACCTTAAATGAAGGATCTTCTTGCGCGAGCTTGCTCAACGCTATCGACATCTTGTCTTGGTCTGCAACGGACCGAGGTTCTACCGCAACGTGAATGACCGGTTCAGGGAACATCATTCGTTCAAGCATCACCACTGAATCTTCAGTGCAGAGTGTATCTCCAGTGGTTACGTCCTTCAGACCAATTGCAGCCGCGATATCGCCCGCGCGGACTTCAGAAATTTCTTTACGACTGTTCGCATGCATTTGTACCATGCGACCAATTCTTTCACGGCGAGAACGAGTCGCGTTGTAGATACGGTCCCCCGTTGAGAGTACGCCAGAGTACACTCGAAAGAACGTTAGTGTACCGACATACGGGTCCGTTGCGATCTTAAACGCGAGTGCGGCGAAAGGTTCATCGTCGTCTGAATGTCGTGAAATCGCTGAACCGTCGGTAGCCACCCCTTCGATAGCCTTTACCTCGTTCGGTGCGGGTAGATATTGAATAACTGCGTCAAGCATAGGTTGGATACCCTTGTTCTTGAAGGCCGTACCGCAAATAGCTGGGACGATTTCATTAGCAAGGGTGCGCGTACGAAGCCCGCGCCGAATTTCAGCCTCGCTGATCTCCTTTCCCTCCAGGAAACGTTCAGTCAGTTCATCGTCCGATTCGACTGCTGTCTCGATTAACTTTTCTCGGAAAGTCGTTGCTCGATCTACTAGTTCGGCTGGAATTTCTTCGACCCGAGTATTCAGACCCAAGTCGCCGGTTTCCCAGTAATACGCTTTCATCGAGAGCAAATCGACCACACCACTGAAGTTTTCTTCTTCACCGATCGCGATTTGCAGCATCACCGGGGTTGCGCCTAGCCGAGTCTGTATTTGTTCGACTACTCGTTCAAAATTTGAGCCCGCTCGATCCATCTTATTAACAAATACGATTCGTGGGACCTCGTATCGATCAGCTTGTCGCCAGACGGTTTCGGACTGTGGCTCTACACCGGCAGTTCCACAGAAAACGACCACAGCTCCATCTAATACTCGGAGACTCCGTTCGACCTCAATGGTAAAGTCAACGTGTCCTGGAGTATCGATGATGTTGATTCGATGGTCTTCAAACTGCTCGTGCATTCCGTTCCAAAAACAAGTCGTCGCAGCAGATGTAATCGTGATCCCGCGTTCTTGTTCTTGCGCCATCCAATCCATGACAGCCGCTCCATCATGAACTTCACCGAGTTTGTGCGATATCCCCGTGTAAAACAGCACGCGTTCAGTAGTCGTAGTCTTACCCGCGTCAACATGGGCGACTATACCAATATTTCTGTAGCGACCCAAAGGTGTGCTACGGGTCATGCAATTACTCCGAGAGCTTTAACTAAGAATTTGTTAAATGGAATTCGTATCGATACGGTGATTAGTATCGATAGTGTGCAAACGCACGGTTTGCTTCGGCTTGACGGTGCGTGTCGGTACGTTTTTTCACAGCTCCACCGCGGCCGTTTGCGGCATCAATCAGTTCACTCGCAAGGCGGGAAGCCATCGTCTTTTCGTTGCGACCCCGAGCACTGTCTACGAGCCACCGCATCGCGAGTGCCACACGTCGTGAAGGTCGTACTTCGATGGGCACCGGTAGAGTGGAACCTCCCACGCGCCGCGACTTAACCTCAGTGATAGGGGCTACTTCCTCGAGTGCTTTCTCGAAAATTTCAAGTGGATCCGAATCTTCGCGTTTTTGGACTAGGTCCAAAGCACCGTATACGATTCTTTCGGCTACGGCTTTTTTTCCACTGACCATGACGTGATTGATAAACTTCGCCACAGTCTCATTGTGATACTTTGGATCGGGGAGAATAACCCGCTTTTCGCTTACCCTTCGACGCGACATTAGTTATCGTACTCCTTGCCTAAATCTGACTTGGCCGCTTCGCGCCATACTTGGATCGTCCTTGGCGTCGATCGTCCACTCCGGTTGCGTCCAATGTGCCACGAATCGTGTGATATCGCACGCCGGGCAGGTCTTTAACTCGACCACCTCGAATTAGTACCGTACTGTGTTCTTGTAATGTATGACCTTCGCCTGGAATGTAAGAATTCACTTCGTATCCATTTACCAAACGGACTCGGCAAACTTTTCGCATCGCTGAGTTCGGCTTACGTGGAGTCGTCGTGTATACACGAATGCACACCCCGCGTTTTTGCGGATTCGACTCCAGCGCTAGCGACTGGCTCTTCTTCACGCGTCGTTTTCGTGGTTTGCGAACCAACTGACTAATGGTCGCCAAGTTTACATTTCCTCCGGTATTCGGTTATAGGTCTCTACCAATCAATGCACAGTGTGCATACGAGCACGGTATTTTAGAGATTCTGAACAATTTGCGACGCTTCATTCCGAAGACTCTTCAGTGGTATCTTGTTCGGCAAGCATTTCGGCAAGCGACCGTTCAATCTCCTCAACCGAATCTTTCCGCATCCTACCCTCTTGAATAATTACTTCTTCGCGACGGCGTTGTTTGCGTCGACGGTGATACTCTAAGCCGGTACCAGCGGGAATCAATCGTCCAACAACAACATTCTCTTTGAGGCCACGTAGCCGATCAACCTTTCCAGTAACCGAAGCTTCGGTTAACACCCTGGTTGTCTCTTGGAAAGAAGCCGCAGATATGAAGGAATCCGTAGCGAGTGATCCACGAGTAATACCTAACAACACACGTCGGTACTCGGGTATTTGCTTCCCTTCGGCTTGCAGGTTTTCTAGTTCTTCTCGTAGCTCCGAGAAATCGACCTGCTCACCTCGGACAAAACGAGATTCACCACTACTATCAATCTCCACTTTACGCAGCATTTGCCGGACTATGACTTCAATGTGCTTGTCGTTTATCGGCACGCCCTGCAATCGGTACACGTCTTGAATACCACTAATAATGTATTCCGATAGTTCAGCGACGCCACGCAAACGCAGTATATCGTGCGGGTCAACCGCGCCATCACAGATAATTTCACCCTGTTGAACGTGCTCACCGGCGAAGACAGAAATGTTCCTAGTCTTCGGGATCAATGTTTCAACGGGTTCCACTTCTTCCGGTGAGTCCGTGCTATCAGGCGTTATGGTCAACCGGATCTTCGTGAGTGTTTCACGACCGAAGCTGACAACCCCAGTCGCTTCCGCCATAACCGCACTCTCCTTTGGTTTGCGAGCCTCGAACAGTTCAATGACTCTCGGTAGACCACCGACGATGTCAATGGTCTTTGAACTTTCTTGCGGTGCTTTTGCAATCACCGCCCCGATATGAACCTTTTCGCCCGCTGTAACGAGTACGTTTGCACCAGCGGGTAAGCTGTAGTTGACCAGTACTTCTTCATCGGCGTGGATCTTCTTCCCTCGACGCGCTGGTCGGTAGAGTTGAATCCCTGGACGGAGACCCATTCCCACTTCTGGTCGTTCGGAATCAGGAATGACGCTAAGTATGGTCAAACCCGTCTCTTCATCGGTTTGGGTACGAACGGAGCGTCCTTCTTCCATGTCGACGAAGTGTACGATCCCTTCTTGCTCAGAAATGATCAAGTGGTAGTGTGGATCCCACTTAGCAACAAACTGTCCAGCAATGACGTTGTCACCTTCTTCTGCCGCCAAGGTAGCACCATAGGGAACAGAATATCGTTCACGTTCTCGACCTCGTTCGTCGAAGATCATGATCTTTCCAGAACGTGAAACTACCACCAGATTACCATCTGGATTACGAACGGTGTTGATATTTTGGAATCGCAACAGTCCACCGTGCTCTACTTGAACACTATCCTCTGCCGTAGCACGGGAAGCAGCACCTCCAATGTGGAAAGTACGTAGCGTCAATTGTGTACCCGGCTCGCCAATGGATTGTGCCGCGATTACGCCGACCGCTTCACCAACATTGACAAGATGGCCACGGGCTAAATCTCGTCCATAACAGCGCGCACAGAGACCAAATTTGGTGGCACAGGTAATGGGTGAGCGTACGTAGATTTCATCAAAACCCATGTCTTCAACACGTTGAACCCAATCCTCGTCGATCATGGTTCCGACCGCAATTGCCTCTTCGCCGGTGTGAGTGTCAAGGACTGGTTTTGCAACGATTCGTCCCAAAACACGCTCGGAGAGTGCTTCGACGACTTCGCCACCTTCAATCTTTGCAGTAATTCGCAATCCATCCGACGTGCCACAATCTTGTTCCGTGATCACTAAATCTTGCGCGACGTCAACTAATCGCCGGGTCAAATATCCTGCGTTTGCAGTCTTGAGCGCGGTGTCAGCCAAGCCTTTTCGGGAACCATGCGTCGAAATAAAGTATTCGTTTACAGACAAGCCTTCCCGGAAATTGGAAACGATCGGTGTTTCGATAATCGTTCCGTCCGGTCGAGCCATCAGTCCGCGCATCCCCGCCAATTGTCTTATCTGGGCTGGAGAGCCTCGCGCCTTTGAATCGGCATAGATGAAAATGGAGTTGAATGATTCTTGCTCCTCCAATTCGCCCTCCCGATTGGGAACCTTCTCTTTGGAGATACCGTCGAGCATTTTCGCAGCAATTTGATCACTTGCGCGCGTCCAAATGTCGACGGCTTTGTTGTACTTCTCCGTTGGCGACAACAAGTTGTCTTGAAATTGTCGCTCCAAATCCTCGATTTGTTCTCTAGCTGCGTTGACGATGCTCTCTTTCGCATCTGGAACCACCAAATCTCCTACACCTATGGAGCAACCAGCGTACGTCGAGTACTTGAATCCGGCGTACATTAGTTGATCCGCGAATACGACAGTTTCTTTCAAACCAACGCGGCGATAGCAGATGTCAACCAAGTCAGAGATTTCACCGCGCTTCAGCACTCGGTTCACGTGCTTAAAGCTCAGACCAGCCGGTAGGATATCTGCCAGCAATGATCGACCCACTGTGGTGTCGACAATGTGAGTATGCATTTCTCCACCAGTTTGCTCTTCAGTGAGGCGAACTTTTACCTTTGCGTGGAGGTCGACCTGTTCGTTGTAGTACGCGCGCTCCACTTCTTGGGTGTCCGAGAAGATCATGCCTTCGCCCTTACCGTTAATGCGATCCCGCGTTAGGTAATACAAACCTAGAACGACATCTTGGTTTGGTACGATGATAGGCTCACCGCTAGCAGGCGACAAGATATTGTTTGTCGACATCATGAGTGCTCGCGACTCCAGCTGTGCTTCGATCGTTAGCGGTACATGGACGGCCATTTGGTCCCCATCGAAGTCGGCATTAAATGCGACACAAACTAAGGGGTGCAACTGAATCGCTTTACCTTCAATGAGTTTAGGTTCAAATGCTTGAATACCCAATCGATGGAGAGTCGGCGCCCGATTGAGTAACACTGGGTGTTCTCGAATAACATCTGCGAGGACATCCCACACCTGTGCGCGTTCTTCCTCGATTAATGATTTCGCTTGTTTGATACTGTCGGCCAGCTCGCGACGTTGCAATTCGCCCAGAACAAATGGTCGGAACAGCTCCAAAGCCATTTTCTTCGGTAACCCGCATTCATGAAGTTTGAGTTCTGGACCGACAACGATCACCGAACGACCCGAAAAATCAACGCGTTTTCCTAGTAGGTTTTGGCGAAATCTTCCTTGTTTACCCTTTATCATGTCTGACAAAGACTTCAATTGTCGTTTGTTGGTACCCAAGATCGCACGGCCACGGCGACCGTTGTCGAGTAGAGCGTCGACGGCTTCTTGCAACATTCTTTTTTCATTGCGAATGATGATTTCTGGCGCACTAAGTTCAAGCAATTTCTCGAGCCGGTTATTTCTATTGATTACACGCCGATAGAGATCTTTGATATCTGAAGTAGCAAAACGACCACCTTCCATCGGAACCAGTGGTCGTAAGTCGGGCGGTAACACCGGCAATGTTCGCAAGATCATCCAACCGGGTTTGTTACCCGAATTCATGAACGCTTCGACCAGTTTGAGCCGTTTGGACAACTTCTTGATCTTTGCTTCCGAGGTCGTACTGTCGATCTCTTCTCTCAGTTCCGCAGCCTTTTGTTTTAAGTCGATACTATCGAGCAGCTCAAGAATTCCTTCCGCACCCATCTTGGCGATGAATTCTTCGTTGCCGTACCGCTCGACAGCTTCTTCATGCTCTTCCTCGGTAAGCAACATGCCGGGCTGAAGATCGGTCATCAAAGGATCAATCACGATGTATGAGTCGAAGTGAAGTACCCGCTCAATTTCACGCAATGTAATGTCCAGCATCAGTCCAATACGTGAGGGCAGCGACTTTAAGAACCAAATGTGGGCGACTGGAGCTGCAAGTTCAATATGTCCCATGCGTTCACGTCGCACTTTCTTTGTAGTGACCTCGACTCCACACTTTTCGCAAATCACACCACGGTGTTTCATGCGTTTGTACTTCCCGCACAGACACTCGTTGTCCTTCATTGGACCGAAAATCTTGGCGCAGAATAGACCATCGCGTTCGGGTTTTAAGGTCCGATAATTGATAGTCTCAGGTTTTCGAACCTCGCCAAAAGACCAAGCCCGAATGAGATCAGGGGAAGCTAACGCAATCTTGACGGAGTCAAATTCATCGACCGATTGTGTTCTTCTAGGGGGACTAAAAAAATCTACCAATGTGAGTCTCCTTATTCCGTTTGCAGTGCTAAGTCGATAGCGAGCGATTTCACTTCGCGTGCTAACACGTTGAATGACTCCGGCATACCAGGTTCAATTCGGAAATCGCCATCGATAATGTTCTTGAATATCTTGCCGCGACCTTCGACATCGTCTGACTTGACCGTCAATATTTCTTGGAGCGTGTATGCCGCGCCGTACGCTTCGAGCGCCCACACTTCCATTTCCCCGAAACGTTGACCACCTTGCTGAGCCTTACCGCCGAGTGGTTGTTGCGTTACTAACGCGTATGAACCAGTGGATCGAGCATGCATCTTCTCATCGACTAAGTGATTGAGTTTCAGCATGTACATGTACCCCACGGTGATCGGACGGTCAAAGCGTCTGCCCGTCCGGCCATCGTACAAATACGTCTGTCCTGTTTCAGGTAATCCCGCAATATGAAGCAGAGTTTTGATGTCTCGCTCTCTCGCACCGTCAAACACCGGTGTCGCCACAGGAATACCCCTGCGGTAATCCTGTGCAAGAGCGACAATCTCGGCGTTCGACAATGTATCAAAATCAATCGGCTTACCGTCCATTTGATCATAAACCGAGTGCAAGAATTTGCGTATCTCTTCCACCTTTGCTTGTTTCTGCAACAGGGCGTCTAGTTGGTCGCCGATACCCTTGACTGCCCAACCTAAGTGAGTTTCAAGCACCTGCCCGATGTTCATCCGAGAGGGTACGCCAAGCGGATTCAAAACAATGTCTACTGGCTCGCCATTTTCGTCATATGGCATATCTTCGACCGGCATTACTACAGAAATTACGCCTTTGTTGCCGTGCCGGCCGGCCATTTTGTCACCCGGTTGAATGCGACGCTTGGTCGCCACATAGACTCGGACATATTTGATGACGCCAGGAGGTAACTCATCCGGCCTTTCTAGTTTTTCTTTCTTCCGTTTAAACTCTTCGTCTCGCTGTTGTTGGCGTTGTTCCAACAATCGCATGGCTGCTTCGACTTGGCGATTAACTTTATCGTCAGCAACTCGTAGCTTTCGCCATTCATTCAACTCTAAAGAGCGAAGATACGAAGTCGTCAATTTGCTGTTGGCGTCAAGCCCAGGTGCTTGTACACCGGTCGAACCGTTAACGGTTTGAATCAACTTTTCTAAGGTTGCCGTTTCAAAAATTCGATACTGATCGTTCAAGTCCTGTTCAATCGCAAGCAATTCATCCTCATCGATCGCTCTCGCCCGTGCATCTTTGTGCATTCCGTCTCGAGTGAAGACTCGAACGTCGACTACTGTTCCTTGTACGTCAGACTTAACGCGAAGTGAAGTGTCTTTCACATCATGTGCTTTTTCACCGAAGATAGCACGAAGTAGTTTTTCTTCGGGTGTTAGTTGAGTTTCACCCTTAGGCGTAACTTTCCCAACCAATATGTCGCCTGTTTGGACTTCTGCGCCAATGTGGACAATTCCAGACTCATCGAGTTTATTGAGTGCAGAGGGACTGATGTTGGGAATGTCGGCAGTTATTTCCTCAGGTCCGATCTTGGTTTCAAGTGCTGAGCATTCCAACACCTTGATATGAACACTGGTAAACCGATCTTCGCGTACGATTCGCTCGGATATCAGGATCGAGTCTTCATAGTTGTATCCATTCCATACCATGAAAGCGATCCGCATGTTTTGTCCAAGTGCGAGCTCGCCTGCGTCGATAGCTGGACCATCCGCTAAAACATCACCCGTTTGGATTCGATCCTTGGGTTTCACGATCGGTCGTTGATTGATGCAGGTGTCCTGGTTAGAGCGAGTGAACTTCATCAAGTTGTAAATGTCGATGCCGCCGTCGTTCGGATCAGTACGGCTCGTTGAGGTCGCCCGTACTACAATGCGACGAGCGTCGACCAGCTCCACAACCCCAGAGCGCTTCGCGTAAATGCATGCGCCAGAATCCCGTGCTAGTTGCCGTTCCACGCCAGTACCTACCAATGGAGCTTCTGTTCGAATAGTCGGTACCGCTTGACGTTGCATGTTCGAACCCATCAGTCCTCGATTGGCTTCATCGTGTTCTAAGAATGGGATCAGTGCCGCCGAAATCGACACAATCTGCTTGGGGGACACGTCCATGTATTCCACATCTTGCGGTTGCGCTTTAATGAACTCATTGTCGTAACGTACATCGACGTATTCATCGACGAATTGACCTTGTTTGTCAACCTGAGAGCTTGCCTGCGCAATTCGATATTCACTCTCGTCAATCGCGGAGAGGTACTCGATGGATTTAGTAACTTTACCGTTTTTTACCTTACGATATGGAGTCTCAATAAATCCGTAGTCGTTAATTTTGGCATAGGTCGCGATTGAATTAATCAGACCAATTGTGGGACCTTCGGGGGTTTCGATTGGACAAACCCGGCCGTAATGAGTGGGGTGTACATCACGTACTTCAAAGCCCGCGTGCTCCCGAGTCAATCCACCCGGACCTAACGCTGATACGCGTCGTTTGTTCGTGACCTCCGACAGTGGATTGTTGTGATCCATGATCTGCGAAAGTTGGTGGGAACCAAAGAACTCGCGTATTGCCGCAGCAATCGGTTTTGGATTGATGATGTCTTGAGGCATCAATCCTTCGCTATCTGCAAGAGATAGTCTATCTTTCACAGCGCGTTCCACTCGCACTAATCCGACCCGAAACTGGTTTTCCGCCATTTCTCCAACGGAACGTACGCGACGATTACCTAAGTTATCAACATCGTCGACAAAACCACGTCCGTTCCGAACGTCAATCAGTGTTTTAAGTACTCGGATTACATCGTCCGTCGTGAGAAAGTGGCAGTCAGCATTCACGTCTGTTTGCAATCTCTTGTTGAACTTCATACGCCCAACTTTGGACATGTCGTAGCGTTCGTCTTCAAAGAACAGTTTGCGGAACAGTGAAATCGCGGCTTCCTCGGTCACTGGTTCACCCGGTCGCATCACACTGTATATCTCATACACGGAGCGGATCTTGCTGTCGGTTGGATCTTTTCGTAAGGTGTCCGAGATAAAAGATCCTTGATCCAAGTCATTGGTGTAAATCGTCTCAAGTTTCTTGACTCCACTCGAAACAATGCGGTCGATTATTTCTTCAGTCAATTGGGTATTGCAGAGAACAATGATCTCTCCCGTTTCTGGGTCTTCGATAGTCTTCGCGACCGTTTGATCCATCAGAAACTGGCGCGGAACATCCATCTTTCTGATGTTGGAATTCCGCAGTTGTCGGACGTGGCGTTGGGTAATTAAGTCTCCCGCTTTTGCCAGAATCTGGTCATCAACAACGATATCGAAACTAGCTCTGGAACCAATAAGCCGATCAGGCTCACAATTCCATGAAATGAGACCACTCCGCCGAATCGTGTAATGGTTGAAGTCAAAGAATAGGCTCAGAATCTTCTCGTCAGAATATTCCACATCATCCACGTAGAAGAGGGCGCGCAAAAACTGAGTAACGGGTAGTTTCTTCCGCCGATCGATGCGCACGTACAAGTACTCCTTCTGTTCCTTGGACTCGTAGCCGAATTCAAAGTCGAGCCAGGATCCACGATACGGTATGACGCGGGCATGGTAAAGAAGTCGTCCTGATGCGTGACTCTTCCCCTTGTCATGACTAAACAACACTCCAGGCGAGCGGTGCAACTGGGATACCACTACGCGTTCTGTACCGTTAATAATGAAGCTACCACTTGGAGTCATTAACGGAATTTCACCAACAAATACTTCTTGGTCTGTCGCAGACTTAACTTTCCCAGTTTCGCGGCTATAGAGAATCAAGCGAACAGTCATATGCATCGGTGCCGCATACGTCGCGCCTCGAGAGATGCAATCTTCTACATCAAAATGGGGCTCTTCCAGGCGATACGAAACGTAGTTTAAATATGCGGTTTGGGCATTGTTTTCCATCGGGAACACCGAACTGAAAGCACCGTGTAAACCGATTTCTTCGCGCTCTTCCGGCGCGATATCTTTTTGCAAAAATTTGGCGTACGACTTAGTCTGAATTTCCAATAGATTCTGCAACTCTACTGGCACCGAAAGACGACTGAAGTCTTTACGTATACGCTTTTTTTCCGTGAAGGAATATGCCATTAATTGTTCCTCAGAAAAATGCGCAATCCGGCGATGGCCGGATTACTGGCAAGAGAACGCGAGGTACGTTCTAGGTTCAGGGGTAAGGGATGAAGGTGTTTGACGACTATATTTACTTGAGCTCAACCGTCGCGCCGGCGTCTTCAAGCTTCGTCTTGATTTCTTGTGCTTCGTCTTTGCTAACTTGTTCCTTCACAGTACACGGTGCTTCATCTACTAACGTTTTAGCTTCTTTCAGCCCGAGTCCGGTGACTTCGCGGATGACCTTGATCAATGCGACTCGTTTTTCTGGAGTCGCTACGAGTTTCACATCGAACTCAGTTTGTTCATCTGCTTCTGCTGTACCGCTATCGTCCGTAGCTGCTACGGGGGCAGCTGCTACCGCCGCGGCTGCGGTAACACCGAATTTTTCTTCCATCGCGCTGACAAGCTCGACGACTTCCATCACCGACATGTCAGCAATTGCATCAAGTATTTCGTCTCTGCTAAGACTCATACGATTGGTTCTCCTTGATTAATCGCAGTAGAAAAGTGGGGTAAATGGTGCTAGGCACCGGTTGATTTCTGTTCTCGAATGGCATCTATGGTTCGCACCAATTTGCTGGGAACTGCATGAAGTACTTGCGCTAATTTGGTGACCGGTCCAAGCATGACAGACATTAATTGGGAAAGTGCTTGCTCACGAGTCGGTAAGGAAGCAACTGCGTCCAATTGCTCACTGGAACAGAGTGTTCCAGCTACAGAGATTGCTTTGACTTCTAACTTTGTCCCTGTCTTTAACAAATCTTTAAACAGGCGCGCACCAGCCCCAGGGTCGGCCGGCGAAAACGCCAACAGTGTTGGACCTTCGATGCTCTCCACCAAACACTCGTGGTCCGTGTCTTTTAATGCTAGTCGCGCTAGTGTATTACGGACTACTTGAAGATGGACACCTTGCTCTCTAGCCTGTTTTCGCAAACTGGTTACTTCCTGAACGGACAGCCCTCGGTAATCTGCCAGTAATGTCGACACGGAGTTGACAGCGCTGTCTCGAGTGGTGGCGACGATCGCTTCTTTTTCATGGAAGGCTAAGGGCATCTAATTTCTCAATTCACTCTTTGTTTTCATTAAGGTCTACAGCCCAATCGACGTCTCTTCGAGCATCACACCTGGTCCCATCGTCGAGGATAGAGTTACTTTCTTGAAATAAGTTCCTTTCGCAGATGCTGGCCGTGAGCGTTTCAGGTCGTCAACTAGTGCGACGATATTGTCTTTCACTTGCTCAGGACTTTGACCAATCTGTCCGATACAGCCATGGATCACGCCGCCGCGATCCGCACGAAACTGTACTTGTCCAGATTTCGCGTTTTTCACTGCTACTGACATATCGTTTGTAACGGTACCAGACTTGGCATTCGGCATGAGTCCTCGCGGTCCCAAAATTCGACCCAATTGTCCGAGGAGTCGCATACTACTGGGTGTGGCGAGTACTACATCAAAATCGTAGTTCCCCTTCTTTACACTCTCGACGAGATCTTCAGCTCCAACGACGTCGGCCCCAGCAGCTGTTGCGGCATCGGCTTGGTCGCCATCTGCAAACACCGCGACTTTGACAGTTTTGCCAATTCCATGAGGTAGTGTCGTTGCCCCGCGAACGAGTTGATCTGAGCGACGCGGATCAATACCGAGGTTGATTGCGATCTCCAAAGACTCTTTGAACTTGGTTGACTGAGCAATCTCGTTCAAAATCTTCACGGCTTCATCTACAGGGTACCGTCGAGTGTGATCTACTTTTTCAGCGAAGAGTTTCTGTCTCTTTGACAACTTACTCATCACAGTCCCTCCACGTCGATACCTGCGCTGCGCGCGCTCCCCGCTAAAGTTCGTACGGCGGCGTCCAGGCTAGCTGATGTCAGGTCAGGTTCTTTGATCTTGGCGATCTCCTCTAATTGAGCACGCGTTACTTTGCCGACCTTTTCGGTATTAGGTGTACCGCTTCCTTTTTCTACTCCAGCCGCTTTTCTGATCAGGAAGGATGCAGGCGGGCTTTTTGTAACGTAAGTGAAACTACGATCTGTATAAACGGTGATGGTGCAAGGAATAGGAACACCCGGTTCCATCTTTTGTGTGTGGGCATTGAACGACTTCGTAAACTCAACAATATTGATACCGTGTTGTCCTAGTGCAGGTCCAACTGGCGGCGCTGGAGTTGCTTGACCCGCCGGTACTTGTAGTTTGATGTATGTTTGAATCTTCTTTGCCATAAGAGTTCACATATCTAACGTAGCCACGAGCGTGGGTAGCACGCGGCGAACCCTATTAGAAACCTAGTGTTTATCCTTTCTCGACTTGAGAGAAATCCAGCTCAACCGGAGTTGAGCGCCCAAATATTGTTACCGATACTACAAGCCTACTCTTCTCGTAGTTTACTTCTTCAACGATACCGTTGAAATCCACGAATGGACCATCAATGATGCGTACAAGTTCCCCTACCCCAAACAAAGTCTTGGGGGTAGCTTGGTCGTTCCCCTGTTCTATTCTATCCAAAATGAAGTCAGCTTCAACATCTGAGATGGGAGTGGGCTTTCCAAACTTACCTCCGACAAAGCCTTTAATACGCGGTGTAGAGTTCACAATTTGCCACGTATCTTCGTTCATCATCATTTGCACGAGAATGTATCCCGGGAAGAACTTTCTCTCGCTCCGTCGCTTTTGTCCGGCGCGCATTTCCACAACTTCTTCACTTGGAACTAACACTTCACCAAAACAATCTTTGTGCTTTGAAAGTTCGATGCGTTCTCGCAAGACCTCAGCAACTTTTTTCTCATAACCAGAGTACGCATTGACCACGTACCAAGACTTGGTACGATCGCGAGCGTCTGTTGCCGTGTCTTGGTCTGCCACGTGCTAACCAATCACAATTTGTACGAGGAACGAAAGTCCTGAATCCAACAACCACAAAATCAGTGCAAAAATCACGATCAAAATTAATACGATCCAGGTTGTCTGTAAAGTTTCTTGTCGCGTTGGCCAAATTACGCGTCGAATTTCTGAACGCGCGTCCCGCAGGAGTATCCATAGATTTCGCCCACGTTCGGTGGTAAGTAAAAGAAATACGCAACCAATCGCCAAAGCTACCAAAATCAGCGCACGCCACAATGGTGCTATGAAGTATGCTTTTTCTGGATCTCCGTAGTACCAATTTCCGGCAATCCCACCGATGACCACCAGATACACGAACCACCACTTGATGCGGTCGAGGATGCTTACTTCGTCTTGATCTTGCCTAGGTTTTGGGAAAGCCACTCTTGTTAATTTCCTCCACTAGTTTCAAGCGCTGAGTCGCTACGAGTCGTCAGAAAAGTTTGGCAGGCCAGGAGGGCATCGAACCCCCAACCTGCGGTTTTGGAGACCGCCGCTCTGCCAATTGAGCTACTGGCCTTTTGAGTATGAACACCGAAGTTGCGTAAGAGTACGCGAAAACCAGTGATTGTACTTTGTCTAACCCTGACGAAAATCTTTATATCTCTAGCTTACAACGACATTCGCTTGCTTTGGTGGTGCGATCCACTAGATGCCGACCGTAACTCTGAGGCTATAGTGGTGCTCACAATCGGATTTGAACCGATGACCTCTTCCTTACCAAGGAAGCGCTCTACCGCCTGAGCTATGTGAGCGTACGGGATGCAAACAACCTTAGTATGTTACTGAAACAACGTCCCTTTGTATTTGGTGCGGGCAGCGGGAATCGAACCCGCGCCATCAGCTTGGAAGGCTGAGGTTCTACCACTAAACAATGCCCGCGACAATACTCTCTACCAATCAAAAATTTATGGTGGAGGGGGGAGGATTCGAACCTCCGAAGTCGTAGACGTCAGATTTACAGTCTGATCCCTTTGGCCGCTCGGGAACCCCTCCCGGCAACGGATACACTACTCCATGCGAATAAAGATTGCGAATTTTGTTGATTTTCGAGTATTTGTCAAGAGGCTTTCTCGCCCGATTTCGATCGGTTTTACCGATTTTAGTTGCAACAAACTGCCAGGTGATTGGCGCGTAATCTGACGATTAATAAAAGCCTCTAAAGATCTAGGCATCTCGACAGTTCTTCACACAAATCGTCAGGATCTTCCAATCCAACCGCAAACCGAAAAATACCATCACCCGTTGTAGCTCGATATTGCTCCTCCAACGAAGAAGGTAACACGAAAGACGAACGCAACATTTCATCTGTTTCCATCCAAAAGATCAAGCTTCGATGACTTCCTAAAGAAACGGCATAGTGTATGATTTCAACCTGATTCGGCATTTGCCGTGCAAGGTCTTTCCCGTCTTTAACAGAAAAGGACAGTAGTCCTCCCCAACATCCTTGCATTTGTTTTTTTGCTATTTCATGGCCAGGGTTTGACTCTAAACCCGGAAATAACACCCGAGTCACTCGAGGGTGAGATTCCAAAAACTTTGCGATCCTCATGGCACTTTCGGTATGAGCCTGCATCCGTAGCGGAGAAGTGGCGATTCCACGGGCGATCAACCACGCATTGAAAGGACTAAGCACCCCACCGATATGGACGCGTTCGTGGTCTCGAATAGCTTTCATGTTTTTGTGAGAACAGAGTACAGCGCCGCCAAGCGCGTCACCGTGGCCACCAAGATATTTACTCAGTGAATGGACAACGAAATCCGCGCCCAATTCGAGCGGTTGAGTCGCGATAGGCGTAGCGAGAGTCGAGTCAACAACAAGTTGTGCTCCAGCTTGGTGCGCAAGCTCCGATACCGAACGAATATCCGTAATCGATAAGAGTGGATTCGAAGGTGTTTCAAACGACAACAATTTGGTTCGTCCAGGTTGAATAGCTGCTTCAATCATCCCTAAATCCGTCGGATCAACTAGCGTTATTTCAATTCCGGCGGAGTCCTTAAGAATCCGAATAAGCTCTGCGGTCCCACTGTAATGTACGTCAATGGCGACAACATGATCTCCTTGTTTCAATGTAGTATGGAGGATGGCAGCGGTAGCAGCCATCCCCGACGCAAAACAAGCACATGCGTCAGCATTTTCGAGAACAGCGAGCTTGTCTTCCAACATTCGCACCGTGGGATTGTCCCAACGAGAGTACACGTACGGTTTCGTGTCTCCAAAGGCATCAATCGAAAAGCCAGTGACTTCATCCATGACGAAACTGTTCGACATCGTGATATTTGGTGCGGAAGCCTTGGTTGCGGGATCGATTCTCTCGCCGGCGTGAATTGCTTGTGTTCGAGTGCGATACTTCGTCATGACCCTATCCTTCTGAGATGATTTAAGACAGTCCGACTACAAGATTTGAAACGGTTTCTATCTCACGTCAGCGGGTAAGTGGTGCCGCCACGAGGAATCGAACCCCGGACCTTCTCATTACAAGTGAGCTGCTCTACCTGCTGAGCTATGGCGGCCAGCTGACGACAAGAAGTGGAGATTCTAACTAAGAGGTTTCGTTCGATAGATATTCACGAACTATCTAAATACCACCGCCCCCTGTTTGCTTTTTGAATTAGCCTATCTGAAGGTTATATCTAATATGGATTCCGTTTATTTACCACCAACAGTACAGTGCGTTCGCCTCATTCGAACACGACTAGAACTGAACTTTGATCGATAGTGGGACTTCTGGACTGGGAGTTGCGAACTCAATTTAGGGCAGCGCGAGTGCTAGTCCCTCCAACACTAAATCGGGAAAGTGGTGAGAAGGCAAATGCTGAAGTGCTTCACGAAGAGTCAATTCACCACCGGTGAAGATCAAAGTCGGTTGAACTCGAAAAATCTGCGTACCCACCTCGATACAGCGGTTAACCCAGCCAAGATGAACATGAGCAAGCCCAAAATTAACCGCGTCATTGGTGTTGCGCGCCGGTGGCTGGTCATGTAAGCTGGATATTGCGTCGTCGCTGACTTGAACATCTCGAGTGCATTGGCCGAGTGCTGTTCTCATCGTGTTCCGCCCAGGTACGATGTACCCGCCTAGGTGACTGCCGTCAGCCCGAACGTAATCGGCCGTCAAAGCCGTTCCAAAATCGAACACCAATAAGTCGCACTGGACTCTGTTCCATGCCGCTACCAGTGCGAGCCAGCGATCTACACCTAATTGCGTTACTTGATCGTAACCGTTCTGAACTCCAGCTAGTGTCTTCGTCGTTTTCGCAAACTCAGGTTTGACTCCAAACGTTTGAATTAGCTGTTGACTTAATTGAACATCAGATGCGGCTACTGTAGAGACTCTTACACGCGCGACTTCTCCTTGGAGCTTTGGGAGTTCACCAGTAACCATGCACCCTCGATGTTTTCCTACGCGCCACTTCGTATAAGAATTTCCAACATCTAAGTCCAATACTCTATCTTTCATCATGTGTAGTCTAGGGATACGTCGCCGGCAATGACGTGATGAATCGTTCCGTCTTCAAGCTCAATACACAACTCTCCAGTTTGACGTACGTCGCGCGCGATCCCCTGGATGCTCTCACCTGGAGTCGAGACAGTCACTGAAATTCCGCTCAATGCGTCGAGAGCGCTCCACCTCTCTCTAAAAACATGAAAACCCTGACTCTCGAAGCTTCGAATGGCATCGTAGACATTGCGCACAATCGATACAGCCAATCTATTTCGAATCGGAGGCGAACAGTGGTCCAGGAGATCGGCTATTGGATTGTCTACTACTTCACCTATTAACGGACCACCACCGATATTCAACCCGATGCCCACCACGATCTCAATTGGAGACATAGCGTGGACCACGTCAACTAGGATACCACCCACTTTGCGCTTGTCTAACAAGATGTCATTAGGCCATTTAAGTGTTATATCATCAATCCCTAGTTCTTGAATAGCATTCGCAACAGCTACTCCAATGATTAAACTGATCGCACCTAGATCATCGGGATCCCTGGACACTCTCGCACCGAGACTGACAGCCAGATTTCGACCCACCGGCGAGTGCCAACTACGACCGAACCGACCGCGACCCGATGTTTGCAATTCCGCAAAAAGTACGGTACCGGACAGGTCACTTGATCGTGCCAACATGAGCAACTCCTGATTGGTACTACCTACGCACTTTTTAACAACTACGGAGTTCAAATGCGAGACCCTGGTATTATTGCGAAGTTCTTGCTCAATGCAGCTTTCGTCTAAATATTCAATACCAGCAGGCAAAACCAATGTACTCCCTCGTAACTCAAAACCAAGTGATCGGACTGCTTCAGCTTCAGCACCTGTACTCGGGACGTACTCTCCAGTAGCAAAAATTTGCTCACAGATTTGTGCAAGTTTTGTACTCTCTTCTAGGAACTGACTACACATTACTGAGCTCTAAATCCCGCGCCATTCATTTCTTCTTAAAATTCTAGGTTACCTGTCAGCTGTGATAACAGTTTATTGTCAAGTGCGCCTTTGCGAACCTGCTCAAGTAATTTAGTTAAGTAAATCGGTAAACATCGCTTATGTTAAATTCATCTTTTCTTAGAACTCTATCCTTTCCCTTCGTTGCATTATTTTTGCTGCTACTCTGTTCGACAGCTCTCGGTCAATCACAAATGCAGCATACCAAACTAGATCTCGTCGCAGAAGTTACCAGCGTTGCGGAAGAGTCGACGTTCAGCGTAGCGATTAGCTTGGATCCAGATCCCGGTTGGCATGTTTACTGGGTGAATCCTGGTGACAACGGTACTGAACCGAAAGCAACATGGACTCTTCCCGATGGTTTTGAAGCTGGAGAGCTGCAGTTCACCATTCCTAGCTTTGTGCCGTTCCAAGAGTACATGTCGTACGGCTATGACGACAAAGCACTCTTCATTACCGATATTACGCCCGCGAGCGAATTCGACGGGCCAGTCAAGATCGAATGTTCCGTACGTTGGTTGGTTTGCGATGACGCTGTATGTGTTCCCGAAAGAGGTACGGTTACCGTTTCGATACCAAAAGGAAGTGGGCAAAACATGAGCACGTGGCATGCAGACTTCGAAGCCGCTCGTGCTAAACACCCACAAAAGGTTGACTGGAAGGCGGAATTTGTAGCTACGGAAGATACCGTCGAGTTAGAAGTCCACGTCCCAGAAGATGCCGGTGAAATTTCGGACGTTTGGTTTTTTCCTGCCGCACAAAAGTTGATCAACCACGGTCAGCCACAAGTCATTAGCTCGGCAAATTCAGTAATTAGAATCAAATCCACGGCAGGCGTTCGCTTTGGTCGATATGAAGAGATTGTTGGAGTATTACGGACCATTCCAAGCTCCGCAAAGGAAAAGTCCCAGTCCTTTGAAATTCGAGCCATGCGAGTACCAGAATTAGCAGAACGCGATCTTGGTGACGCGAGCTCTAGATCGCCATCTGATATCAAAGTGCTAACCGTGGTTCATTGATGTAGTTCTTGAGTTAACGCGGCTGTAACACTTAAATAGTTTCAACATTCATTTTCACGGTACGTTCATGAAATCTCCACGCTTAAACATTCAGACACTTCGTTTCTCGCTGATTTCGGTTGCTTTGCTCTTGTTTACAACAGTAATTTATGGACAGACATCGAAACCTGACACCGAAATCGAGCTAGTTTCAGAGGTGTCGAGCGTCGCGGAAGGAACGTCGTTCGATCTTGCACTGCACTTAGAACCAAAGGATGGCTGGCACATTTACTGGATTAATCCCGGTTACGCAGGACTAGCACCTGAAGCAGAGTGGGAGCACCCCGAAAATTTCGCTATTGGAGATTTGCAGTTTAAAACTCCCCACTTCGTACCGTTTGGTGACTACATGTCTTACGGCTACGATGGTTCGACTCTCTTTATCGTAACAGTCGATACTCCAGAGACGTTTGACGGAGATGTCACCATTTCTGCGAAGGTTGCTTGGCTCGTTTGTGACGACTCCCAGTGCGTCCCTGAAAATGGAGAAGTTTCGATAACACTTCCTAAAGGAGACGGTTCGTTCACCGATGACTGGCACGATCGTTTTAACGCCGCCCGCTCCGAACACGCCACTGAAGTGGACTGGAATGCAACATTTGCGACGACTGAAAGTGAAGTTGTCCTAGATGTCGACGTTCCCACAGAATTAACTTTCGTGCATGATGTTTGGTTCTTTCCAGAGTCTGAGAAGCTCATTGATCATGCCGCGGAACAAACCATTCGAGTCAGTGATGGACGTATCAGAATTCAAACGGTTGCCGGTGCTTACTACGACAAGTATGACGAGATGTATGCTCTACTACAGACCGCCCCTGATGCGGACGGATTGAGCCTGTCATTCCGCGTTCAAGCGACTCACGTAGAGGCATTGCCGAGTACTAAATTTACCTCAGGCAAAACGAGAACACCATTGAACTTTGGTACCGAGGTCTTTACCGTTCCAAAATCTTCAGACGCGATACAAAAATTCTTCATGGCATTCCTTTTCGCGTTTTTGGGTGGACTCGTGCTAAATGTCATGCCCTGCGTACTACCGATTCTCAGCTTGAAAGCACTGCACGTAGCAGAATTGACCGATGCTGATGCTAAAGCTGCCAGAATTGCCGGCTGGGCTTACACCGCGGGGGTACTCCTTTGCTTCCAAATTCTTGCGTTATCGTTGTTTCTGTTGCGAGCCGGAGGACAGGAACTCGGTTGGGGATTCCAATTGCAAGACCCACTTATCTTGTCTTTACTGGCGCTCTTGGTAATCGTTGTTGCGTTCAACTTTTCCGGGTTGTTTGAGATACGGGGAACGTTTGCCAATCTCGGTGGTTTGACGTCAAAGCTCACGAATATGCGCGGAACTGGCGACTTTTTCACGGGGCTACTAGCCGTACTCATAGCATCTCCTTGTACTGTCCCAGGCATGTCTCTTGCTGCTGGATACGCACTAGCACAGCCATGGCCCTTACTACTCACGATCTTTTTAGGACTTGGTTTTGGTTTCGCACTTCCCTATCTGTTAGTCACTTTGGTACCACCGCTTCGTAGATTACTACCCAAACCGGGCGCATGGATGGAGACCTTTCGAAAGCTCCTTGCTTTTCCTCTATATGCTACGGCAATCTGGTTAATTTCTGTGCTAGGTTCTCAAGCAGGAATCAATGGCACTGTTATGTTTTTGTCTGTCGTACTTGTCGCGGCATTCGCCTTGTGGTCTTGGACACGTGGTCGAGAAACTAGCAAGATGTCTTGGCACGTGGTTGCAACCTTGAGCGTTGCTACGGTAGTCGCTATGTATGTCTGGCTGCCACCCACCACGGTCGCTAATACTCATGGAACTAGCGGAACAGTGGGTACATTTGCTAATGAAGTAGCATGGTCAGTCGAAGAGGTCGAACGACAGCATGCGGAAGGAAAGCCAATCTTCGCTTACTTCACTGCAGACTGGTGCATTTCGTGTAAAGCGAACGAGAGGGTTGCATTAAAGTCTAAGAAAGTTCAACGGTATTTCGAAGAGAATGAGTTCGCTGTTCTGGTAGGGGATTGGACTTCCAAATCTGCGGATATCAAGCGTGAACTCGAAAAACACGATCGCGCCGGTGTGCCACTATATCTCTACTACAAACCGGGTGGCAATATAAACAAACCTGCAATACTGCCCGCGATTCTGACACCAAACATCGTGATCAAAAACACTTCGCTTGAGTAATTTCGAAGGTAGTACTAGGTTAATCTAACAGAGAAATTACAAACTTAAGCTCGAGCGATCGGCAAAACGGAGCGCGGAAATTGCACTGTGAGCATTGCTGGGACCTCAAAAGGAACACGGTTAAACAAGCTCACACACTCGGCTCGTAGACAGGTGTTCGACCACACATCGTATTGAAATTCCCACCAAGTCTTGTCTCACGACAATTCACAATACCGAATGAGTCTTCCAGGAATTCCAACTTCGGTTAACACTTCATTCCTTATTGTCGCCTAGTCGGGTCAGAGGGTTAAGCGAATGCAAAAAAAGACCGCTCTCCCTACTAGGGAGAGCGGCCTTTTCGCTAAAAGTGCGAGCTAAACGTTAACTATCAAGTCTTGCTTTCAAAAAGTCTTCTAACTCGTCGGGTTGCAGATCTTTCTTCATGATGCAACTCTCGTCGTCAAGCACATACGTGTGAGGAATAAACCTAACGCCGTACTCCTGAGAAATAGGACCCCATCCGTCAGCGTTAATCTCACCCAGATTGATCCACGGAGGTTGATGTTCTTCAACCGCCCCAGCCCAGTCTTCATGGGTACTATCTAAAGAAATTCCAACAATCTCGAATCCTTTCTCTGCATATTCGGCATAAAGTTTTTTCAGATGAGGGAATTGTGCGATGCAGGGACCGCACCACGATGCCCAAAAGTCAATCATTACAACTTCGTTGTCTGCTAAAACCGTGTTGAGCGCAACATCATTACCCTCAAAGTTGGCTAGCGTGAACTCTGGTGCGAAAACTCCAGGTACCAACCTTTCATCATTTTCTTGGATCGCTACGCTCCGCTCCATACGATCAATCGTTGGTTGCACGCGAGCCGTGACGATTTCTTCATCCAGAACGGTCGCAAGCTTTTTCCACACTGCTAAAGCCTCGGCTTGCTGATCCCTTCCACGGAATGCACCTAGCTCCATTGCGAACAGTTGTTTCGTCGGGTCGTCGGTTTCATTGACGACCTGCTCTAACACTGCACTTCGTTTCTCGGTCATAATCTCATTCATGCGAATCGTAGATTGTGTCAACAGGGGATACTCGGTGTCGTATTCACGATCTAGAACACTAACGAAGTCGACGGTGTAGTCTGCACACTCCATAGCCGCCCAATCGAGTACTTCGGCGTGTTCAGATGGCACGCGTTCTTCTACAACTTCGTTGTGCTCTTCGGTTGCTTCCGCAACCTCTTCTTCAACCTCTTCGGTCACGTCTTCATTGTCTGCTTCTGCTTTAGCTTCCGCCGCGGCTTGTTGCTTCTCCATTCGGGAGTAAATGCTCTCCATGTAGAAACCGTAAGCGACACTAGCGTCTAGATATTCGGGATCACTAGCCCAACTGGAAACAAGCTCTGCGTGTAATCCATCGCCTGTTGCCAACAAGGAATGATATGGGCCAAAATAATCGAGTGTCAATTCGCTTCCAGGTTCGATAATGGCTTGTCCCGAAGTTGGCCTTTCCATATCTGATAGATTCAGCGTTATATGCGCAATTGTCGCTTCTTCAACCATACCCTCAAGCGTAAATTGTGCGTTTTCGAGTTCAGTGCTCGCTAGCTCTACGGGCATCGGTGTTCCTTCTTCGGACACACCAGTGATGCTCACGGAGATCGTTGCACCTTCGAAGTCAGTACCAAAAGCACTGCTAAAGTCTCCAGTAATAGAAAAGTTAGACTCTTTAGACTCTTCCTCTCCACTCGACATGGGGATGAAAAACACCGCACCCACTAGAGCGCCTAAGCAAATAAATTTTTTCATGTAGATTCTGTCTCCTAGAAAATGTGATTCATAATCATACGGGGGTATGAAATTATAGTGTTCACACGACGACCATGTCTCAACGACACTTCAAGTACCTCTGTGCCCTCCTCTAGAACATACGGTACAAGCGATAGCGTCCCCCGTCAAACGGGGTATGGCTGACTCTTTGAAGTGGTATTGCGAAGATTGACAAGATGCTATTTAGGCACTAATTTATCAGCAAAGCGTATGAGGGGCGAAACAAAATTGGGAAAGCACTGCAAGAGCAACACGTCCAAGTAGTAGCAACAGGACACTAAAACAGTTAAAGTGTTTCGACGACTAACCGTTATTATCTACACATTTGTCCATGAGAAAGCGGTATTTTCACGCCGTCTGGGTCTACGGACGTCGTAGAAAATTTAAGAAAAGAAATCGTGGCTGACGGATATTCGCGCGATTCTATGGTTTTAGCTCCAATAAGATCGAATAGTTGTAGGAGAAACTGCCTCGACGTTTACAGTGTGTTTTACACTGTTTTTTCTTACGTGAGTCGCTACGGTTTATGGATTAGAGCCGAGCCGCGCTCCGAGAAAGTCACGCAATTCGTCAGGTGTTAAATCTCGCTTTAAGATGCAACCATCTGTATCCAACACATAGTTTGCTCTGGGAAATTGAAGACCAAACGTATTCGATATGTCACCGTCGAACCCATCCGGAGCAAAAGTGTCAATCCAAGGAAGATTGAGTTCTTCACTCTTTGTTATCCAATCAGATCGTATTCCCTCAAGAGATATACTTACAACCTCGAGCCCCAATTTTTCATAGTCGGCATATAACGAGCGGTACCGCTGGAAAGCACTCAGACATTGTCCGCAGTAATTGTCCCAAAATTCCAGCAAGACGACCTGATTATCTTGCAAAATCGAGCTAAGTGGTACAGTACTTTGATCCTTCATCGTCAAGTCGATAGAAGGTACGAATGTGCCCAGTTTACGAGCTTCGTTATTCTGCCTAAGCTCTCTATTCTCCCGCATCCACTCAAGTCTAGGTCGAACACGTTCTTCAACGATATAATCGGGTAGCTCCGAGGATAACTGTTCCAATATTGGTATGCGCTCTTCCGGTTCGAGATGATAGGTGAATTCGAGCGTAAGCAATCGTTCAATCGGGTCCGAAGACTGTTCCAGAATTTCGCGCGTTTTAGTGGTGTACAATCGCTCATATAGTTCGTCAAGCTGTCGGCGTACCTCTTCGATTTCCTCCGACTCTGCTCTGGTGTTAGCGGCAAAGGGTTCCCGATCCCAAAATAACTTGAACTCTCCAGCGTAGTCGGCGCAACCCATATTATTCCAGTCCAAGATCACCGCGTGTACCGATGGTTCGCGTGCTGTCTCTACAGGAGAGTCTTGATCATTAGGGGGAAGTGTAATTCTTATATCCGGTTCTTCCTTTTGCTCAATCAGATTCCGCAATTCTCGTCGTAGTTCCTGCTGTTTGAGTTCATCTTCAATAGGTCTTACAAAAATGTGAGCGTACGTCCCATCAGACTCTACCCTAAACCACATATTTTCGTCGTCGAGCACCTTCACAGTGTATCGGGCGTCCTTTTCGACTATCATCGAACGCCCGCTCGATCTTCGTCGATCGGGGTCATTGATAGTAATAAACGCAGGTCGAGGAACTTCTTCATTGAACGCAAGACTGAACTCAAAAGAACCATCTTCTACAGGGCCGGATCCAATGACCACGTTCTGTTCCAAAGAGCGAGAAAAATAAGAGACTTCCACCTTAGCTCCCTCAAACTTGTGTTCAACCTCAGTGAAGTCACCAGTAATCACACTCTTACTCGACCCACAAGCTGTCAACAGTGCTAGACAGATTACACCGACAAATGCAGGAAACAGTCCAGATTTCATAGATGTTCTAGAACCGTATCAACTAAGGTACGAACTCAATTGTTAACCAATCAAACCTTACGGTTTGTGCAGGAATCTAAAGTAGCTTCTCTTCAAGCACTTCGTCAAGTTTATGCCCTCGTAAGTCGAGTGCAATGATGGTGCCTGTGCGGGCATCAAATAAATAGTTCGCTGGGACGCCCGTTACGCTATATTTTGTCGCGGCATCTGCTTCCTGGCCCATTCCAAGATTTGGCCAAGGCAAATCCTCCTCCTCAGAAGCGAGCTCCCAGTCTTCCTTGGAATCATCAATCGTAAAGGACACGATTTCAAAGCCTTTGTCTTTGAATTTCTCATACGCTTTTTTCATATGAGGAATTTCTACCCGACAAGGACCGCACCAAGAAGCCCAAAATTCCAATAACACTAAACTCTTTTCTTGTTTAAGCTCGTTCAGTGAAACTGTTTTACCGCTGAGATCCTCAGCAGTGAAATCGAGAATCTCGGTACCGATTGCGATCTTCGCTTGCGCTTCGTTTTTCTCAATTCGGTCTATCGCTGCCACGGACTTTTCCTTAACCCATGCATCCTCAGGCAAATCATCAGCTAGCTTTACCAAAGCTTCCCAGTACCAATCCCCTATGAGCCAACTCATCTGGAGAGCAAGTTTTCGAACTTGTGGTTCATCATGAGTTGACGCTAAGGTAGATAGTCCGGCGACTTCGAGTTCGAGCAACTGGTTTGAGAGTTCTGAAAGTTCATCCATGCGAGTTCGATACTGTTCCTCCGTTTCTTCCTCCGGAGTTACGCGAAGTCGACTCTGTGCGGTTTGTGCCCCCACATACTCGTCGCTCATTTTCCAACTATTGATCACGGTATCGTTTAAGTGGCCGCCCGAGACGGTGAACTGACGATTCTGCTCCATCGTAATCGTCAATTCACCCGGTTCTAATATGAACTGTTGTCCCTTAGTCGGTGCTAGCTTCATCCCTTCTTCGGTTGTTGCGTCCAAAACATAGAAATACACTCGCTGCGGTTGAAAAACCTCTGCAGACAACGAAAACGTGCCATCTGCATTGATCGGTGCTTCTTCGACGATGTCGATTGAGTCCTCGATAGAGGGAGCTGCACTACTTGATGTACTCGCAGCCATCATCATGGAAGAACCCTGACTCGCACCGTCATCGCTCTGCTTTGGTGTCCACACGACAAATCGGCCGTTGGTGTATGCTTTGGAGAAATCTCCGGAGATTGTCACCAGAGTGTCCGGAGATTCCGTTACGGTCGGGGATGTCCCACAGCTACTGAGCAAAAGAGACAATGAGCAAGCTATTACAACAACACTACTGATTATTTGAACTGTCGTCTTCCGCCGTTTCATAAATCTCTTCAGTTCAATACTGCTAAACACGTTACTCAATAGCTACAACTCAACTTACAGCGGGAAGAACACCGAAACGTTAAACACGCGTCCATACAGTGGTGATGCATCTGGACTAGTTGGTTGCAACTGATCTCCAGCCTCATTTCTAATGTCCGTTACCCCGTAGTTGTCAAACACATTGTTGAAGACGAAAGTCACTCGCCCACCTTCAAATAAGGCCGGCATTTCCAAAAATCCGTCAGGAATGATGTTGTAGGTCAAACTCAAATCAATCAAATCTGGCGGTGTGTACTCTCGGGAAACACCTGTGAATATCGCCTTCGTACTAGACCGAATGGACATATCGAAATTTAACTCGATTCCTCGCCAGTACCAACCTACGTTCAGATTGGATGAAGACTTTGACACAACGCCAATCGCGGTTGTACCATCGGTCTCCCCCACCACACTGATCACGTCACTAGCTTCAGGATCTTCGGGATCAATGATGTATTCATATGCGTTTATGATCGAGTGTCGAACGCGAACGTCAAAGTCACCAAAGTCTGTGGTCGGCGTCCAACGAACCCAAAGGTCCACACCGTTTCGGTCGACGGAAGAGACATTAATCCATCGTCGTTCCTGCAAATACTCATCCGTCTCTGGTATGTACGTGACGTCACTGGGTAGATTGTTTGGATCGACAATGAAGTTCGCCAGTCGATTAATTCGATTCTGATACTGGACATCACTCCAAGTAGCGTTAACGCTAAAGTTAGGAATTGCATCGGGTCTTACGGTAACACCAATACTCTGTGTATCTGCTGTTTCCGAGAGCAAATCTGGATTCCCACCTTCAATGATCGTGATTCCTACCTGTTGCAGACTGCCGTCTGGTTGCTGGAGAAAGAGGCCTCTAAACGGTGGACTTGGACCCATCGCAGATTGCCGTAGCAATTGATTGAGTTGCGGTGCTACGAACGCGGTTTGGAAGTTGTATTTGACTTCAAACATATCGGTGGGCACCCAAACCATACCGAAGCCCCAAGTGGTCTCAGAACCTGGATCCGGTAATCCCTCCGGTGTGGTATCACCTTCATTGGGATTCACGTAAGTAACGTCGGGCTCTTCAAAGATGTCGTTCCTAAAAGATACACTCAACGTCAATCGTTGTGCAAACTCTTGGGCGTTTTCCGCACTAATAAGAGGTACCATACCTTCCGCAAAAATCGCAGAATTAGTACGCTCTGCTTCCGTGTTGAACTGGGAGACGTCACCAACAGGAGATTGATCGACGGCACCAATCTGAAACTCTGTTGAACTCTCCAACGTTAGTGTTTGACGAGACGCACCAAAAATGGCTCTCACATCACCACCAGGCACCTCAAACAGCGTAGTTCGCACCACTCCTTCTACACGAAATAGACGATTCAATCCTGTCGCGAGTAAGGGTTCGTCAGCGATATACGCAGATATATCGCCCCACGGATCCGCGGCTGGAGGCGCAGGTACAGAAACCCGACACAGGCCGAATCCAAACGTACCACCCTTCGCTAAGCAGGAGGCTTGAGTTTCGCCGAATAAGAACTGAGTGACTGGTGTCTCTCCATCTGAATTCATGCCAGCCCGGAGCGCAGACCGGTCGAGTTCGAAGTGCCGATACGTCGTAGAATCATCTGACGATTGACCTAAATTTGCTTCTACAGAAATATTGTCCGTAATTCTGCCCCTAATTTCCATGCTGAAATCGAATTGGACCGCCTCTGTTTCTGTGTACGGTTGAGCTAAATCACGACGCTGGCCACGCACATGGATTGAACGATCAAATGGGTTATTGGGATTATTCCCGGAAAGTGTTTCACCGGTATACGCTTGGTAGCCACGGTTGTTTAACACGTCTCGGGTTTCTTGCCGAACCTGAGCTTCGACTGACCAATACTCGTCCAACTCCCAAAACACCCCGAAAGTCACACTTTCGCGATTGATATCAGGAAGTATCGTATAGCCTTCTTGAGTTTCCTTACCCCAAATTGGTCGTCGCCAGGTCCCAATGTCGTCAATGTCGTAATCCTTATCGAAGTCGTCAGGCAACGTCGCATGAGTCAATGCAACCGCGGTTTCCTTTTGGGCATCAGTTAGCCCATTGTAAACTGGTACCGTGACCACTTCAGGTCCAAAGAAACTACCCAAATCTACTCGGTAAGCGATAGGTAAAGCGGTACCGTCAGACAGACAACAAAAGCGCACGTCCAACAATGGTCCTGGGAACAAAGCCTGCTCAAATATGGTTATATCTTCCCTATCAGCCGCGTCTAAGCCGGTATTTGTCGACTTCTGAAAGGATGCTCTCAGGTTCATCGCCAAAAGTTGCTGAGAGAAGTTCACGCCGAAGCGCGATTCGTTGTATCCTGCAGTGGTTGGGGAGTTGTAGTCAGCAGTAATTTCAATCGCTTCGTAATTTTTCTTGGTGATGATGTTCACCACTCCACCAACAGCGTCGGATCCATAGATCGCTGATGCGCCATCAAGCACAATCTCGATTCGTTCTACCTGATTCAGTGGAATTGCCGAAACGTCGGTAACTCCTCCAAGAATCCCATGGTGTCCCACACGTTTCCCGTCCACCAATACTAAAGTGGATTCACTTCCCAGTCCACGCAAATTAACCGTGGAACTTGCCGAAAAGTTAGTGACGTTGTTCAGGTCACTACCAAAGCGTTCAGTTGTTGGATTTAGGTTCTGCGGTAACTGGCGAAGTACCCTCTCCAAAGTCTGTTCGCCACTCGCACGAATATCGTCCTCATTCAGAATCACTATCTGACCTGCAACTTCACCAAGATTATCTGCAAGACGCGAGCCCGTGGCGACGACGACAGGCATCTCTTCCTCTTCCTCTTCGTCTTCGTCCGCTTCGTCGGTGTCCTCGTCTTGGGCAAGGCTTAGGTTAGACAAACAAAATGCCACAACAAATACAAGAGCCCACTTCGATAGAGAGCCAACTCGCACAGTTGTTCGTTGAAAAAACTCGTCAAAGTATTTCATAGTTGATTATCCTTGGTAAATATAGCGTTGATTGTACTCAAATATCTCGTGTCAAGCACGAAAAACAAGAGAACAAAATTGAATTATTTAGACACCCTAGTGGGCGTCAGTAGAACTTACTGACATTCCGTCAAAAATAGTCTGGTATACCTTCATCCACCAGAGCTCAAAGTTGCCCTCTCTCCAGCCAGGTAACGTGTCAAATATTGACGCAACTACGACAAACATCACGGCGATAGCACTCATGACGAGAGACACCGGGTACGCTCTTCTCATACCCAATGCAAAAAGCATCCAAACTACAGCGAAGGACTTAGTCAGGGCAGCATCAAAGCCGGGCGCGACGATAAACGCAAAAACTGCGAGTAATGTACCTCCGAATACGAGCACGTTCGTGAATTCTTGAACGCCAGCTTCCGACACTTCATGATCATGATCCGTGTGCGTGTTCAAATACAGTCTCCTAGGCAAATTCTAGTGTGAAAGGAAAATAATTTTAGTTGTTCGTTCCGAATTGACACCCTTGCGTATTCGGATTCAAGCAACAAGTATCAGGTCCGGATATCCAAAGTCCTCGACAAAGTATCACGGGTTGTCACCGTGAACTCGCTCCTAAGTGATAAGTCGCGACTAGCCCGACTGTGAAATAGGACCAAGATTTGAACACAAAATCCGATTCAAACGGAGTCCGTCCATCAGCGATCACCGGTGCATGACTTCGAATTGTCGTCCACAATGCCTTATCACGCTCTACATCGTCTATCACCCGCCAGGTGACCCTCAGCCCGAGAGTCACATCCGGTCCAGAATATACGTCGACGCCAGCAATAAGGCTGTACGTCAGCGTCCGTTCTTTTATCGATGCGTCAATTGCACTCAGCGAACCCGCTGCATTCATTTTTGCATCGACCGGCCAGTCTACCGGAAACGGCACGTCTAAGTACCCTTCATCCACGGTTTTGCGCAAAAACTCGTTCCCATAGTTGAAATCCAGAGCTGCAACACCCAGACCAGCACCTAGATATCCAAACCAACCCCAACTGGTAGCCAAGTCGAAATTTTTTATCACGTTCAGCCCAAAGATCAACGTTCCCTGGTCATCGTATGAGTTGTTCGGGAGCTGAAATTGAGACCATTCATTGGTTTTACTAAGAATTGCACTGTCTCCACTAGTCGCAAGTGGTAGTAGTTGTTTTGAGCTTCCAAACTGGTTGCGCTCGAAAAATCCTTCGACTCGCCAGGACCCAAATACTCGACCGTACGCTACACTAGTGAGCCAACCTCCCTCTTGTTTGAACAAGCCCGCATATGCTCGTTGACGCTGATCCGATGCACATGCGCCGTCTGTCGGTGCCTCAGCTGGGTCTGGATACAACACTGAGTCGCAATACGTGGGATGGCCAACGTGAATCACATCAACATCGATCTCAGATTGAGTGGTTGCCAGCCCCAATTGCAAACTGATATAGGAATCAGCGCCAAGAGGTATCGTCACAAGAAACATTAGTAAGAGACAAATTCGCCATGTGTCGTTCATATATTTACCTAAAGCATGCTCAAGACTAGAAACGTTTATTTTGGTGATTCAGGCAACTATTAAGGCGACATAGTCTTAAAAATTGGTACGTTACCGTAACTTCTAAGAGGTCTGTTGGCACAGTACAACTGAAGATATCTCGAATCTTTAGACCTCGAAGGACTCCTACGACAGGAAATTGAAATCGGTGTGAAGAAATACCAAACAGACTAGACTATTCCATAAGCAAGCATCGTGTCAGCCACTCTCTTGAATCCACCGATATTTGCACCAGCAACGTAGTTCACTTGACCTTGCTGCGCACCGTATTGAATGCACTGTTGGTGAATGTCCGCCATGATTCCTTGCAATCGTTTGTCTACCTCTTCTCTACTCCAACTAATCCTGAGCGAATTTTGACTTTGCTCTAGGCCGCTCACCGCTACTCCACCTGCGTTTGAAGCTTTTCCAGGCGCGTGCAATATTTCTTTTTCTGCGAAGAACCGTGCTGCGTCAGCGGTTAACGGCATATTAGCACCTTCACAAATAGCAAAAACCCCATTTTTGTGAAGAGACTGAGCGTCGTTCAAGTCCAGCTCGTTCTCCGTAGCACACGGCATCGCGATATCACAAGGTACCGACCAAGGTCTTGCACTCTCAAAAAATTCGACCGCTTTGTGGGTATTGGCAAAGTCAGAAATTCTTCCTCGCCGCTCCTCTTTGAGAACTTGAACGTATTTGAGCTGTTCCTCGTTTAAACCGTCGGGTATTAGAACAAAACCGCTTGAATCACTGAGCGTGATGACTTTTGCGCCCATTTGGAGTGCTTTTTCCGCGGCATATATCGCGACGTTGCCACTACCGCTAATTGCAATGCTCTTGCCACTGAGAGAATCTCCTATGTGATTCAGCATGTTCTCACAAAAATAGACGCATCCATAGCCTGTTGCTTGCGTGCGAACTGCACTCCCCCCGTAAGCTAATGATTTGCCGGTGATCACGCCCGCCCACCTGTTATACATGCGCATGTATTGGGCAAACAAATAACTGATTTCGCGCGCGCCAACACCGATATCGCCAGCCGGAATATCCACGTCCTCACCGATGTAACGATGTAGTTCCAACATCAAAGCTTGACAAAAACGCATGACTTCACGATCACTCTTACCCTTGGGATCAAAATCGGCTCCCCCCTTCGCACCGCCCATAGGCAATCCCGTGAGACTATTCTTAAAAATTTGTTCAAAAGCAAGAAACTTTAACACACTCTGATTCACTGCGGGATGAAATCGCAGTCCGCCCTTATACGGACCCAGTGTATGGTTGAACTGAACTCGCCAACCCCGATTGACTACCACTTCTCGCGCGTCTGTTTCCCAAGTGATTCGAAAGCTCACAATACGATCGGGTTCGGTAACACGTTCAAGGATTCGAGCTCTACGATACTCATCATGCTGTAAATACCACGGCAAAACTGACTCTACCACTTCCTCGACCGCTTGATGAAAGTGAATCTCATCGGGGTTCTGTCTCCTCAGTTGGAGCATAAACTGTTCGAGTTCTGTCTGGTGCGAGTTCTTCATAGTCGCGTTTGAGTGTCCTCTTGAGTGATTTCGAAAACTATACTTGCTATCGATTGTTAATGTCGTTTAGCTAATTGCGATGATCTGACTCGATTACCGGTAAATGTACTAAACATTTTTCTTCGGCGGATCAATCGCGTCAAAATTTTATGTTTGTTTAATTCCGCATCAACGACATACGATCTCCCAACCAAGCATCAAACCCCTTTTCATGATCAATTGGGATTGAGAGGTCAAATTACAGACGATCACTGGACTGATCTAGACGACTCAAGAAGATTGAGTTCCCCAATAAAGAAAAACCTCGAACTCCCGCATTGGAGCTCGAGGTATTCCTATCCTTAAAGGGGGAGCCTGACAACGACCTACTCTCACATGGGGAGGCCCCACACTACCATCGGCGCTGAGGCGTTTCACTTCTGAGTTCGAAAAGGATTCAGGTGGTTCCACCTCGCTATGATCGTCAGACAAACTGTTTCGTCCTCAGCGAACCGAGAACGGACGTTTGAAATCAAGAATCACAACAATATCGAGCGTGAATTTTAGTAGTTGAGCACTTTACCGGATCGAATCGTGCGTCCGGTTATATGGTCAAGTCGCACGGGCAATTAGTACGGGTTAGCTTAACGCTTTACAGCGCTTCCACATCCCGCCTATCAACCTCGTAGTCTACGAGGGCCCTTAAGAAATCTTAAAGATTTGTGAGAACTTATCTTGAGGGAGGCTTCCCGCTTAGATGCTTTCAGCGGTTATCCCGTCCGAACTTAGCTACCCGGCAATGCTACTGGCGTAACAACCGGAACACCAGAGGTTCGTCCACTCCGGTCCTCTCGTACTAGGAGTAGCTCCTCTCAATTCTCAAACGCCCACGGCAGATAGGGACCGAACTGTCTCACGACGTTCTAAACCCAGCTC
>VYFT01000010.1 GCA_009842245.1 Gammaproteobacteria bacterium
TTTTAGCAAACTTTTTTCTGTACTTCTCAAAAAATATTTTTCTGAGCGATCGACGGGGCTACTCTGTTTTCTCAATTCCGTAATCTTTACGGAATTAGAAAGGTGTCGGGGAGCCTTGAGAGAAAGTGTAGAAAACACTTAGACTTGCGAGCGACCTATCATCCTTAGGAACACCAAACCTCAGCCCCTCCACCTAGATCTCGTTTTCGCTTGTGTAGAAAATGGTTTGGAGGGTCCCTGCACCACTCTCAAAGGCACACAACACCCCCTACTTTTTCGGACTTCAAAGGTGTGAAAGATTGTTTGTTTTTTTATTCTCTCGCTTACTTCTGTCAGTGTAATTCGAGAAAAAAGAAGGCGAAAAACCTGTATTTTCTGCATGTACACTGTATCGTCTTTTCTGTGTTTTCTGAGTGTTTGCAGTGAGCAAACCCGTGTCGCGAAGGCTTCGATTGTGTGCGTCTACAGGAGCGACCCCCACCCGTTGTTAGCAACATGAGTTTGCGCGCGCAACCCATGTTTGAGCATGACACAAAAGATAGGAATTGAAATCCGTCTTACTTGCGACCATGTACGGCACTGTTGCAAGGGGAGATTTTTATGCTGTATGTTGTTAGTGTTTGCTCGTAATTTGTTGATTGTTGTCGCGTTCTACGGGGATCGCACCACTTTGAGGATTGAAATTAGCCCCGTAGAGCGACGCAAGGCACCGAGACGTACTGCAAACCCATCCTATCGCGTTTTCTGTCAGCCTCGCTTGAGCTCGCTTGAGATTGAGGCATAAAAATACCCCGCATGAGCGCGGGGTACTTACAAGGACGAAGTGCGCTAGGATTTAGTGATTGAAAACCCCGAGCGCTTTCGCTTCCGCAATGTCGAGTTTTCTCTGAGCCGCGTTTAGCTGTTCCGTGTAGAGTTCAATTAAGTCGCGCCGACCAATCCGCACCGCATTCACTAACTTTGCATTGAGCTCGTTTATCCGTGTCAGTGCTTTGTGGATTTTGCGTTTTGCTTTTCTCATTGTTCGCCCCCTTGAGCGAGTTTGTTAATTGATAGATTGAGTTTAATAGGCACTGTGCTTTTATTGCAACGTCGCGTGAGGCACAAAAAACCCCGCACAATGACGGGGAATTTCTAAAGGACTGGACTGAGCGCTTAGAACCCAAACCCGAAAATCACATTGTCGAGAACGTCAAAATTGTTGTGTCGTTGCGACCCGCGAAAATTCGACGCGTCGACGGGATTGAAATTCCAATCAAAATCAACCATTCGTTGAATGGACTGTTCCACATTCTGAGGGACGACGTCGAGATACAAGTCAATGATTTTGACCGCTTGCTCGCGCGTGATCTGGTAGCGTAAGGGAAGGGACATTTACGCCGCCTCGCGCGCGGCTTGATACTCGACTGAGTGCGAGGGAACATTGTTGGAATTGCACCGTACTAAGTGCTTAATGACATCAATCATCACAGACTTAGAAAGTGTGATTTTCTTCCAATGTCGACCGAAGTAATCTTGGTCAGTCATGTTGAGCTCGGTCAGTTGCACCGCGCAGAACCAATACTGTTTGCGCGTCGGCGGATTGTCGGCGCGTCGATTAAAGCTTTCGAGAGATTTAGCCGTTCGCCGAAATTGAGCTTTGCTCATTCTTAATTTTCTGGTACTCATAAATTGATCTCCGTGAATGAGTAGTGTTAAAAGAAAAGGACACTACAAGAATAGCACGAAGTACCGATTTATTGCAAACTTCCACTCTCTGTTTACTGAGCTAAAACAATTCTTTAGGAATGTAATTATTTATTAAATAATGGTATAAAACACTTGCAATTAACTACTTTTTGAATATACTATAGAGTATGACCTTTTTAATTAACTCAATCACGGAGCAGGGTATGCAAGTTCTTCAAGCCACCGCCGCGTCGATTAACGGACGCTTCGCAATCCACGTCACCACCAAGACCACCGAGCTCGTCGGTCGCGTCGCAAAAGTCGGTGACCGTTTCTTCGAAATCACCAACCTAGCCGTCAAGACGGAGCAGGGTTATCTCTGCCATGCTCGCCGCGCTTGGAACGTCAAGTAAATCACACCGCCCCGCTTACTTGGCGGGGTATTTTCTCACTCACCAACATAGGAGCAAAACTATGGCACTAACTGGCTACTGGGTCAAGCTTCAAGACGAAAGCTGGGGCTCACATATCTCATGTATCGGTAACGCGGGTGCAGGAACGACCGCGACACTGACTAAAAAAGACGGCACAAAATCCAGTGTCGAAATCGTGGAAGTGTTGTTTCGATACGATTGTTATGGTATCTGTCGAGTTCGCGAAATCGAGCAAGATAAAACCACGCGACGCAACGGCGCGACCAAGCAACAACGAACCGAGCGACCGCACGGCTCGGCTACCTTCACTCGCAATAACGAGGATGAATGGGTGGTACGGATCGAGGGCGAATATGCACTAGATCGCGAGATCACTATAGATGTCGCAAAGAAAGACGGCTCTAGCCAACGGGTGCGCTGTACTCCCTATTGGACGGGTGACTACAAGGGACGCACGGTAACGATCGCAATGCCGGCGAGCACGCGGGCGAAAAAAGTTGTGAGAGACATCGTGCTTAATCAATAAACTGTTAAATAATAGTATATTTTACTTGTAATTAACTGTTATTTGATTATACTATATGAGTATGACCTTTTCATTGAACAACGGAGAGCAATCCATGCGAACCATCCATCAAGCCATCTACTGGCTACTAAGCGTATCGGGTCTTTACAGGCTCGCAAAATCGGCGGAACAAGCTGAGCAAGCGCGTCAACTAGACGTCATTTATTCCCATCTTCCAGAGTCCTACTCGGACTCGGTCGAAGCGATTGAAGCGATGTTGACAGAGCTCGAAGCCGAGAACGCACGCAAGGCACAAGCCGTTCAAAATGCCATCGCCACCGCGCAATCGGAGCTAGCCGAGCTGACTGCGACCGTTGCAGATTTTGGTATCAATTCCTTTGACCCTGATTTAGGAACAGGGACGGAGTACCGCCCCGTCGCAGTCTATAACCGCGACGTCAAGCACGAGCGCGAGCTCACCGCCAGTGCTGACTACTTACCGCCGATCGATGTTTATTGATCGGTTTCACCGCCCCGGTCCAGCGCCGGGGTATTTCTTTCAATCAATTAGGAGTAAAAAAGCCCCGGTAATCACACCGGGGCTATGACCTTTTCAATTAACCAACTCACAGAGCAGATCAACTGAGCGCGAAATTTTAACACACAAGGAACCCTAAAAATGAAAACCAAAACACACACCACGAGCGTCGCGCTGAAACTCACGAACGAGGACAATGCCATTCTCGAACGACTGGCGGGCGCGCTCGGGGCACCCAAGACCCGTGCCATTATCGAAGCGGTGCGCAACTACGATCAAGTGAAAAGCGGAGCGATCATCCAACTCCCTGCAGACCGCGTAAAGTCCGTCAAGTTTCGAGATTCTCACACTGAGTAAACGCCACAATGAAATAGCCCTAGCAATGACGCTAGGGCTACCTATCAATCAACATGGGTGCACCTCACATGCACCCTGATTCTTTTTTCTCTCTCAAATAGGAGATCATCAAATTATAAATTCCCCCGCTCTTGAAAGTTCAATGACAAACTTTCGAAAAGAGCAAAAAACCCCTTGCGATAAAAGTTTAGCGCGTGCTAAACTGAATTCAGAACACGGCGGTCATACCGACAACCGTGAACTCTTTTTCCCCGCTAAGCATAGGAGATTAAATATGCAAGCACCAGATTATTTTGACACCACTGAGGAGCAACGTAAAGTTGACCCTGCATACACGGGCTCCCGAGCTCAAGCCCTCGCCGACGGCGCCATTATTGACGTGTCCGACTTAGGTCGACAGGTCGGTTTCAAGTGGCCGGTAGCCCTCACGAAAGCCACGTTCGAAGACGCTGTTCTTTGGACTGAGGAAGATAGCGAGAAGCAAGTCCCGCAAAATCAGAAGTCGCGACTGTTCTCAGTCGTCGGCGCGTGCGCTGACTACGTGCGCTCACGCGGTCCTCAGGCTGACCGTATGCGGTTTCGCATTAACCGTATTCCCCGCGACGGTGAAAGCCGCGGCGCGAAGCAACGGTTGCTCCAAGTCGTAGCCCATCCCGGCGACGACGGCGAACCCGTACTCACCATCCGCATACCCGCGTAACGTTCAACGACACGCCACACCAGCCCCGCACGTCGGGGCTTTTGTGGTAACCGCACACACACGAGAACCGAACAATGAACAAAGTCGCACCACAACGAACCGAAAAACGATGGGTCTCCATACTCCGATGGATTTGGGCTTTGCTCTATGCTAGTGGTGTGTGTCTGTGGCTCCTCTTAGCCACGCTCGGTGCACCGATCTTTGAAAAGATGTTCAAAGATGTGATCTGGTGGAACACTAACCTTGTGGAGCCGTGGGCGGTGATCTATGTAGTTGGTGTGTTTGTCCCTTTTCTCATATATGGGATTTACGTACAGATTTCCTACCGGCGGTGCATGCGGTCTCCAACAAAAAGTGATGCACGTCCGAAAGTGGATCAAGACCGATATCGAACTATCTAGGACTCGCCGCGAGAACGAGCGGGCGTATTCGCAAGACCAAACTCAACCTGGCTGATCGCCTCTTGGAATACGCTCACAACTGAGCTTGGAAGCTCAATCTCATGCAGTGTTTCCTCCCCGTCGATTTGCACAAACACCACCGACACTTGTCCCCGATCGTCTGTCTCCATACCGAGAGCAATCGCTGTTTGGTAGCGATCCGTTAACTCAAAGAGCAGGGTCTTAAGCAATACCGCTATGCTTGTTACGAGGTCTTCGTGCACCGTCACCTAAACGTCATCGTTTGGAGTCCACCTCGAACGACACCTCTAGCTCGGTCGATCTGGACCGGTCGCGGGTAGCGGAGTATGTCGTCTTTCTCTGATCTGTTCCACTAGTCGATTACGATGACAGATGACGTTTTGAGCCGCGCAGTTTTCAAAGACCACTTTCGCAATAAATTCGTCTGTGATACCTCCTGAACAGTCGCTAAGATGCTCCTCGATCCAATCCAGTAGATCCCCGGTGAAATCTTGCTGGTACCGGTCCGTTATGATTTCCTCTATGCTGGCACGAACCCACGCCTGAAATTGCTCGTCGATGATTTTGCTTCTCTGATCATCGTCCAAATCAGCTAGTGGATCGGGTCCGAGCTGTTGCTCCATTTGAAATTCCTCGAACGCTAAACCGAGTTGGTGCGTCAAGCGTTCGATCAGCTGCACCGCAAAATCCTTTTCCAAGACTACGGCGCCCGGTGCCAACTTAAAAAAGACGTCGATCGGGCGACCGCTCTCATGGATCAATTTCGCAAGTTTTCGGCACTGGTCGCAGGTCGCGCCTCGTCGATTAAATTTGGTTGCCTTCTTCGAGTAAAACCTTAACTGTTCGTAAATCTGTGTTTTGGTCATGCAATCATTCTAATAGTACAATCCAATTCGCATATTGAATTGATCGGTTGAAATACCGTAGTGTGGGGTTATTGCAAAAAAAGCACCAGATCTCAGAAGAGACCTGGTGCTTAGTCGTTTACGGACTATCCATTCCTAGGTTCCGTAAAGTAAATTCTATTAATCAGGAAGATGATGCGTTAGTCGTTTTGAGTATTTCGGGGGTTTGGGGGCAGGAGCCCCCAAGAAGAGCGCCGCGAACCTTTAAGGGTTCGCGCGCGTTACTCCTTAGTCTAAGCGCGCCCCGCCTAGCCGCGAGAAGCGGCGGGTCGCTTTTTTTAGTTTTTTCTTAGTTACTAGGCGCGTCATCTAAAACGTGACCGGGTGTCATCTAAAACGTGACCGGCTTATTTCAATCGAGCGTTGTTTTTCGTCCAAAAATCATCCTCGATCTGTTCAATCTCAGCCCCTTCACGCGCTCCGATCGTCAACCTCCATTCCCCATCTTGAACACATTGCACCTGGAACTGTGGCGCGTGTTTTTGGATTTCTTCAGTAGCATGTTTAATCAAAGAGCGAAAATTCCTCTGTCGCTTTTCACGAGAGCCAAGCAACCGGTGCAATTCATAGGTTCTAAAGAGGTGCCGTTTGTCCGGATCCTGAGCTTCAAAGAGCAAGTACAGGCCCCGCGCATATCGCGCTGTGAGCTTTCGATAGACCTCATAGTTGACCCATTTATATATCAGTTCGCCGATCCATTCCGGGCGCACGATCTCTAATTCATAGTGATTAACGCGCTCAAACCCTAATAGTTTCACTCCCTCGCGCCACTGGTATTGCGGTCTCCCGTTGATGATCTCGGCGCGCACGTTGAACCTGGTGTAGTGTGCTAACCGATTGAGCGATTGTTTAATTGCTTCATAGTCGCCCCGTGCCGTCCGCCCAATGATTGCACAGAGTTCGTCCAGCGAAGTTATTACCAACCTAGCTTTCGATCCCAGTATCGTCCGTCCGTACACTTCTATGAGCGCGAAAATTGCAAAGAGTAAATCTCGGTCGTATTCGTCCAGTGCCGCGCCGATCAATTCAATAATGTTGTTTTGTCGGTTCAGCCGGTGCACCACTTTCGCCGGTCGAGCTCGGTCGTAGTGCGGTCGAGGAAGTTTTTTGGACCTGGTAAGACACCAATTAGATTGCATGAATGGCAACGGAAAAGGGAAACGTTGAGCGGTCGATCTCGGGGCACCGAATAGATCCGCAATTAATGGAGATTGTGAAGGGGAATTGTTGCTCGGGCGAGCGGTTGAGGTTTGGAATTGGTTAGAATTCTCTTCCATGAGCTTTTGATTTCTTGCTGGATTTCATTGGTTCGCCCGTTGGGTTTCGGTTTTAAAATTAACTAACGGTTCTTTCGCCCTGTGTTTCACGACGCGGGGCGATTTTTTTGCGTCGCGTGATCGCAGAATTACGATCCATATTAAATTCTAACAGGTACGGTTCAATTTCAAAATCCCTGTGCGATCGCAATATGGGATGACTATACATCGTCTTAGGTGGTTTGCGTTCGTTCTCGCCCGTTCTCGAAGGGCGATTTTTCGTACAATCGTTCACAATCTTTCTTTTTCAAAAAACACGTTCCTAGTTCTTAACTGCGGGGTAAACATGTGGATAACTCTGTAGAGCGATGAGCACGATCCCTTCCTGGCATTTTCCGGACGAGTTCGAACAGATGAGTGCGAGCTATCGCCAACAGTACGAACCGCAACATTCTCGTCCGCGCTATACCTTCGACGAAGTTCGCGACGCCGCGTACCGTTATGACTGTTCCCTCCCTAGTGATCTGCCGTGGGATCGAGTGCTCATTGCCGTGTTGTATTTTCATGCACAGTTGCAACGAGGGGCTATCGTGGCGATTGTCGGGATCCAACATCCTCAAGCGTACATCGACCGTTTTCGCCCCTTTCTCTTAGATCCTAACTATAACCCCAAATCAAAAAAAAGAACGGGCAAACACCCTGAATTGAGGGGGCTGACGGTTGCGGAAGCGGCTGAGGCACTGGGTTGCTCCGTCCGTTCCATCTACCAGTATCTCAAATCTCCCAAAGTCGTAGGTCGGTTTCTGCGGATGGTCTTGGATCAGATTTTCGTTTATCTCGATCCACCTCCGCCCTTGATCGTAGCTGCCAACGAAAAAAAAGCGCGACAAATTCAACACTACCACAACAAACACTCCAAGTATTTCTAAACGATAGCTCTGAGTAGCAAACTCTCGACGAAACTATCTTTACAAGAGCCAGTCCAAAGGATAGTAGTACAAACTTAATTGAGAGGTGTTTATGAAATCAATGTACGCACTTTTAGCAGGGGTGCTGCTAGTCGCGCTCACTGCTGGCACTTCCGCAGAGGAAGATACCACCAAAAATGTGAATGTCCTGGGAATATTCGACCGAATAGGATTGCAGAAAACCGGGATTGAGCAAGAAACCAGGACCCGCCCTGTGCTCAGGGTGTCAAGATCGGTTGCCGATCAATCTTCGAAACGTTGGTTAACCGCTGAGACGGAAGAGGTCGGATCCATTCAACCAGTGTACCAACCGGTGAGGTTGAATCCGTTGTTTGACCATCCAGTCATCGAAACCCTACACAATACGTTGAATTCTTCGAGAGAAGCTTCCTGTCGTATCATGAGGTTTACTGGTCCCACGAGAGCCAACGATGGCCTCAACAACGTGAAAGCGGAATTTTTCGCGTCGGGTTGCTCCACGGGTAACGGCCAGAATGGGAAGTGGACAGCTTATACTAAATTAATAGCTCCGGGTGGGAATTGGACGGACCGCAATGCCGTGAAAAACGGCACTATGGTAGATTTCTGTGAAACCGACACTAGGATTTCTCTTGGGTATGAGCAAGGAGAATGGTTCGCTCGGGTCAATTTATATGTTCAGCGAAGTGGCGATTGGTGGGCAAAAAGTATCTACACAGAAAGAAGAAGAATAACTCTTTAAAGTGATTGATCTGTAGTACCAAACCGGCACTGGGTGCTTGTGGTTTGTTGAGCGAAATCAGACGAAGGTCCATACTGATCGCAGGCATCTAGGTGCCACCGCGCGCTACAATTTACGCTAGACAGACCGAGTACTGAATATTTGACTCATTCAATACTCGACTCGCCCCGATCGTAGATACAGTTTCGATTGGGGCATTTTCCTAGAACGGATAATCTATTCGGCTGGTTCTGGTTCATGGTCGTTGCTTATGAGTGCTTGAAGCTGGTGCACGATCTCGGCTAATTCTTCGGGAGTGGTTTCGTACCATTCGGTGCCGACCGCGGATGGACAACTACGGTGCATCAACTTGAGTACAGTATGAAGCAACCTTTCCCATTCGTTGGAGTGATCCGTGCACAGCACGAAACCGATGACGGGTTTCTCGGGTAGATAGCCCACCTGTTCGGTAATTCGGACCTCGACCGAGGAACTGGTTTTGCCGATTTTCATAGGGAAGTGTCCGACGTCTTTGAGGTACTGCGGCAGATACCAGGCGTAGATCGCTTCACCCCCTTTTCCCACAGTGATCGGTTTGCTGGGATCCACCGCTAGGGGTGGTGCTTTGCGATAATTCACCAGTATTTGGTTTTGGGTGGCGTGCTCTGTGGTCACGGCAATGCGTCTCCAGGAGTTAGTCGTGGGATTTTCGTAGTAACCCAAATCGCGTAACTGGGCGAGTGCTTTCCGCAACGAACCCAACGGGTACTTAACTTTGGAGTGGAGTCCGCCTAGACGTTCGTGTTCTTCCTCGATGCGACTGAGAAATTCTTCTCTACTACCCACATAGCCAGGGGGGAACAGTTTTTCGTTGAGCAGGTACTCACGAAAGAGTTCACGGCCGAGCGGAAGATTTTTGACGTTGGTGGCCATAGGAATTTCCTTACATCTAATTCTAGAGTGTGCGTGAGTGTATTTTGACAAAACTATCCATCGAGGTCGGCTCACGTGCGTTGAAACGCTCCCTAGACGACCTATACCTCATCTGAAGTAAAAAATCGCTCTACGGGGCTAATTTCGCGTTCTATAAGCAAGTGCGGTTTTCCACTCTCTTTGTGGTATAATTATTACCGATAATATACTTTAACAGTAATAATTTAAATGGCTGAATACACCCCTCCCACAGTTCCCACCGTCTCCGAAAACTTCTTCGAAGTGATGATCGTCGAGGATCGAGATCGCGTCGGACAGTCCGCTGCGCAACTCATGTCCTCCGCGACGAGCGACAATACCTACCGCGCCTATAGCCACGCCCTGCGAACGTTCCATGACTGGAATGATCAGAATCCCGATATCCTAGACGACAAGAACGTGGCGCGCTACTTCTCCCATCTGTTCTACGAGCGCCACCTTTCTCCGTCCAGTATCAGCATTGCTTTTAGTGCGATCAAACGCCTGGCACAACGCGTCGGGCACCAAAGCGATTGGAAGTACGCTAAAGAAACTCTCGCGGGGATTCGACGCGAAGGCAAGGAACGTGGTAGAGGACAGTCTAAGGGACTGACGTACGAAGACTTTATTACTCTACTCAATACCGCCATGCAACCGCGACAGTATGCGAGAAAGCACGAGACTGAAGCTCACGCCCGCAAACGAGGCTTGGTCGACAAGGTGATTATCTCACTTCTGTTTATGGCCGGTATGCGACGCTCTGAGGTCGCGGCTCTGCGTTGGTGCGATATCGAGGAGGGGAGCAACGACACGCTCCTGGTGAAAGTTCGCGCTTCGAAGACCAACCAAGAGGGACACCAGGATCTCCGACTGTTGAAGGGTCAAGGGGCTCAGTCCGTCAAGGAACTGCGCGCCGAGCTAGAACCGCAAGACGCGGACCGGGTCGTCCCCATGATCTGTAGACAGATCGCCAATAGGTTTCAAGCGTGTTGCACACACGCGGGGCTCAACGGACAGTTCACGGCTCACAGTGGTCGCATTGGTCTAGCCAGTGAGCTCATTACGCGGGGGGCGAATACCGGCTCGGTTGCTCTGGCTGGGGGGTGGAAGTCCGAGAGAATGGTCTTGCACTATTCCCAACAAGCGCGCATTGAGCAAGGCGCGGTCGCGAAGTACCTGTAAGTCTAAATTGAAATTGATGGAACGAGCTACTGCATACATCATTCTTGGACTGATCGCACTCGTACCAACAATACTCATTGTGTGGTTTGTACCATTCCCTGTTTCGATCTTATTTTCTGTGGCTTAACGTTCATAGAACATCGGATTAAGAAACACAAATCGAAAGCAGAAAACGATCAGTCCAACGTGGTTTAAATGGCGTACTAGGCGCGTTCTCGAAAGTTTGCTCAAAAACCGCCCTTCATAGACGCTCACAGAAAGCCGAAAAGGATCCTAGACGATGTTTAGTACCTTGTAAATTCGATCAATCCTTGTCTTCACAAGCTTGTTCGTTGACTGTTAGGTACTTGAGAATGAACTCGTCAGCCGCTTCACTAAGTGATTGCATGATGAAAGCCTTGTCGTAGCCGTGTGTCATAATCGACTGATCGCTCCAAATGGTTGCGTGTTTACTTTCGCCATATCCCATGTCCAACCATCGAGTGTAATCCAAAGACCAAGTGAGTGCATTTCCTACGCCCAACACATTTACTACCAACGTATCCTTAGCTATAACTCTGGCCACTATATCCTTAGCTAAAGCTATATCGAATCCGTTTTTGAATGTAGTATCTCCGCGCTGTCCAAATACCGCTTCCTCCATTTGCCGGATTATCTCTAACGTCTCGCTATCTATGTTCTCAACATCCAACGTACCTGATGCTTCAAAAACTTCTGTGGCTTGTTTTAGTTTCTCATGTAGCTGCGGGTCTGTCTTGTGAAATAATCTTGCAGCGCGTAAGCGAGATTCAAACAGTGTTTGTACCGCTTCTTTCTTAAGCTCTAACTTTTTGCCATCCTCTTCCGGTATTTGAACGATCACGTTTAATTCAATGGAACGACATTCATTCCACAGAGCAAAATCCAAATCATGCTCTTCGAGTGTAGGTATGTCCCATTCACCTTTCGCTACTGGAGGCACACTGTCCGAGGCGAGTGCCAAACTACACAGGAGTGCCAAACCAACAAGCGCGCAACTCACAATGGAGGATCGTTTAGATTTTGTGATTGATCGATTGCTCATTCTGCGTCCTCGACAATGATGGTCTCATTGCGATTTTGTAAGAGCAACGATAACGCTTCTGCGATTAGGGCATGAATGGTGGTATCTTCGTTCGCCGCCATCTGCCGGAGTTTCTTCGAGACTGCAGGATGGAAGTAACTGCCGACGTGCTTAGTACCACGTTTTAGGATCTCCTCAAATACGGGCATAGCACTGGTGCTTGGTGGTGTGTCGGACTTGACCACGTCTGAGAACGTGTTGTTTGATTTCATGGATCTTCTCCTAGTGATGACAATTTCTGAGTAATGTAGCGACCGAGTGCGGTCAGCTCGTGAGCGGCTTTGCTTTTCGGTTCTGCCTCGATCGCAGTTTGTCCGTTGAGCAATGCTCGGCCGAAGATCGTTCTCTGTGTCAGTCGCGCCGCACTGACTTCGACGTCGAGAGCCGAGATCGCTTTCTCCGCTTCGTTCGCGTCCTGTCCGCGCGGCGGACACTGATTGAGCAGCACCACCGCTTCCGTCCTAGCCATCTGTGCGAGCGTGAGCGTATTCACCACCGCTTTGATATCGAGAAAAGATGGGCGGGTTGGAATGAGGACCAGGTGTGCGCTGCGCATGGCTTCTAGCGCGATGGAGTCCGAGTGCGGTGCAGTGTCAAGAATGACGATATCGCCCTGGTGTTCTACTATGCGTTGTAGTTCTGACTGAAGCCGGTTCGCGTGCGTAGCAAGGACAACGGGGTCTTTGGTGTGGCGGTAGTCGGACCACGCACACGCCGACGCTTGCGGATCGAGATCAATGAGCACCACGTTCTTTTCTTCAGCTTGTGCAAACCAGGTGGCGAGATGAATAGCCATGGTTGTTTTTCCGGACCCGCCTTTCTGACTGGCTACTGCAACGACCTTCATTTGTTGAATTATATATTTATTTATTTCATAACTTCAATAATTCAAATATTAAGCAGTGTGGTGTATTGAACGATTGCTCTCGGGACGCGGTAGCAAAAACTCAAACACCCCTCCAATCCTTTCGAGCTGTGGGTACATTCAAGAGAAACGACACTGAGATGACCCAATACCCATCTCCCAGTGAACGAGTGCTTAAATCGGCTTATTGAGCGTTTTCTGGCTGTTGGTTGAAAATTCGACCTTCATACAAGCCCGTAGAGAGCCGAAACCGATCTAAGACGATGTAAAGTACGTGGGAAAAAACCTACTCTAAACTTTTAACTAGACGCCGTTACTAGTCCCAACCAGTAGTCGATATATAGTGCCGAGCGTCTAAGGACTTGATTAATTTCACCTCTTGCTCTTGCGGCGCGTCGTTTGAGGCAGACTCCTCGAACTTGATGTTATGCATTCGTAGGAGTTGTTGGTACAAAGTATTCTGACTTTCGAGCTGCTCGCATTTTTCACTCATTTGATAGTGGGCTTGTTGCCACTTTTTCGTTTCAGCGCGCTCTTGACCAAGCTGCTCGGCAAATTCCTGTCGGCCCATACCCGTGTCGACCACTTCTTGATACGCAAGCAGGAGCTCGTTCTTGTTTAGGAGTTCTTTATTGAGCCGGTGAATTTCTCGGCGATGCTTTTTATTTTCTTCTAGAAGTTCAAAATATTTTTCTCGAAATTCAGCAATCATTTCAGTTACCTCCCCTGTGATAGTTTTTTGAGATTCCACATCGAGGCTTGCAATACGATCCCCTTGCGTTGCTTTGCCGTGAGAACTCTGTGAGTGCGATAGAAATTAGCCGACAAGACAAACGCCACTGGATCCTTCCAAGGCATGGGGTCGCACTGTGGCGTCACCCCCGCTTTCAAACATGCCTGATACCGGTGCCAGCCGTCAATGATCTTCCCTTCGAAGAGGTGAATCTTCTGCAGTAATCCGTTTTCTCGAATGTCGTCCACTAGTGCTTTCTTTTCGACCGCAGACATGGGCGGGAATATCTTGGCGAGCTCGTGCTGTTCCAAGTTATCAAAGTATCTCATACCCTACATTATGTTGAGAAAAAGCGACCATCAACGAGTTGCAAAATTCAAAGTTGTGAAAATAGAAATTGATGTTTGGGAACTGCTCCAAGCGTTTGCTCTCGGCGTGGCGCTAGGGGCGCTTGTTTTTCTTTGGGCTTGGTTGGACACCGGGAGGTTTTGGATAGCACTTGGTGCTGGTGTGTTTCTGTGCTTGATCGCGATATGCGGTTTCTATAGCCAACGCTAAAAAATGCCCCGATCGATTCATGTGTCGATCGAGGCGCGGAGTAATAAATATGAAAAACTTCAACCTATCTCAATAGGTTTGAAGATTGTACTGCGATCGCTAGCTACGCCGCGAGTTTCGCGATGAGATATTCTTGTCCGCGATCACCCTTCACGCGGTTGCAATGACCGCAGAGCAGTTGCAAGTTCTCCAGGTGGTCCGTACCTCCCTGTGCCCGCGCAATGATGTGATCCACCTCCAAGTTTTGAATCTGAAAGTGCTGCGCACAACCGTTGCAGTGTCCGCCCTGTTCTCCATACAGAGCTTTCTTATTGCTCGGCGCGTTGTACATGAGCAACGTCCCGACGTCGGTTCTCTGAGGCACGTCCGTGCGAGATTGAATATCTTGAAAGAGTCCCTGGTCCGCTTTAATCCGGTCCTCGACCAGTCGTACCGCGACATTCGAAATATCAATCCCCACCCAGTTTCTACTGTGTCGATCGGCAGCGACTAGGGTAGTCGCACAACCGCAAAACGGATCGAAGACTACGTCCTCTTCATTGGAGCTCGCTTTGATTATTCGTTCTAACAGCGCGATGGGTTTCTGCGTAGGGTAGCCGACCCTTTCTTTAGACGTACCTTGAACGAATGGAATTTTCAAAACATTGTCGGCGCGACCTGCCTTCATATATGCTTTACGAACTGTGCCAGTGGTGTCCGTGTACACTTTGAATCTTCGCCCTTCAGAGTCTGTTTTGTCGTATCTCCGCTTGGACTTCTCGTCGTACTCAAACAAAGTCGCATGGTGATTGAACGTCCAATCGTCAGCTATTGTGTAGTAAAGTACCTGGTCATAGTTGCGCGGCCAAGTACGTTTGCTCGAATGCGGTTTGAAATAGTGCCACACCACCTCGTTGCGAAAATTCTTCCGGCCAAAGATCGCGTCCATTAACAGTTTCAAGTAGTGGCTCATGGTCGGATCGCAGTGCAAGTAAATCGATCCGGTCGACTTGAGGATCCGGTGCATTTCCAAGAGCCGAACCGCCATGTAAATGAGATACGACTTGTCGCTCTTACTCATCGCGGCATGAATGACTTTGTTGAGACGCGTATGCTTCGCTTCAATCAGATCCAGCCACGCGATGTCCACGTCTTGCAACGTCCAGGTGTCCTTGAACTCTGCCCCTGCAGCTTCACTCCCGATCGGAGCCGCGTAGTTCGCTTTCGAATTGAACGGTGGATCTAAATAGATGAGGTCGACGGACGCGGAGTTCATCCCCCGCATGATCGGGAGATTGTCGCCGGTCCATATCGTCCTATTCGACCAGTTCGCAGACATGAAACGCTCTTTGTTTTAGTAGAAGGTTTACTGTGAAAAAATGCCCCGATCTAGAACTTGGAACTCTATCAGTGATCGGGGCTAGTTACTTACCGGCGCAAAGTGTCTGCAATTAGTAAATCCTCAGTTCAACTGTTAGGTCGGACTTGGTTGTTTAGCTATCGTAGCAATTTCTTTTTCTACCATACACATAAACCAAACGAAGATCAATAAAAAGAGCCATCCAATTACTGACCAGCACAGCACAAAATTCATGCCAAAGACCCCGAAGGAAAATTTGTTAACCCCCTCGTAACTCACCGCGATTATCGTAGGTGCAAAGTAGAAGCAAGTTACAGGTATCAGTAATAACCATAACCATTCCATAACTTACTCTTCCTCTTCCAAACTCTCAAAGTCCATGACTTCGTATTCTTCAGGATCGCCAGTTCTTCTATGGAAGTGCTCTGGGTCGTAAAAGATTTTGTTAAGCTCTTGTCCAATCACTTCACCCACATCAGCCTCACTAAGCTCATCAATGTTAATGCACGGTTCTTCTTTCTCCGCTTTTTCTGCGGAACAACCGAATAAAAAACTCAGCGTTAAAAAAACGAACGCGTAAAACAACACCTTCACTATGGAGGACCTAATTTATCTTCGATTTTTTTCTCGAACAATTCCCACAATTCGTCTTCGTTTAGCTCAGACAAATATACGCAATCCTTGTCGGTTTCTGTGGATTCTTTTGAATTAAGCCACCATAAGAGGCCACCAAACAACAACCCTACTGCGAGCAAAGCAATCGCTATTTGAATGAGTGTCTTTTTCACACTGGAGGATTCAGGTCGGGTTCTTCTTCGATAATTGTGACTACTTCTTTCGTTAGTGCCACGTAACTACCTATGAAGAACGCAACAAACAGACTCGCAGTGAACAACAACGTTAACAAAATATGTACTTCAAAGAGCGAAGTAGCGCCTAGAACGATAGATAGTGTTAAACACCATTGCCACCTAAACTTAAAGAGCTCTTTGCGTGTTTCAAAAGTGAAAAGTGTTTTACCACCTAACAAATTGCGCATTTACATATCCTTATAGCTTTCTTCCAATCGTTCATCAATATGAACTTAAGCGACGCCCAAATCAGATTTTCGTTGCCACTATCGAAAAGATTAGCTAAATCAGCCCATGGAATTTGAACTGTTATTGCACCTATCGATACAGTGATTGTTGGAAATCTTAGTATTAAGTCTTTGATTTTTGTGACCAATCGCTTTACTACTCCTTTTGCTGCTTTTTTTGCTGCTTCCTTTACTGCTTGTGCAGCCAGGGCTTTAACTGCGTAGATCGCAGTCCCAACATAGATCGCAGCTACGAGAGTTATAGCTGATGCGATACACGTTACGTTTTTCCAATTAGGACAAACAGCAGAATCATGAACTGCACATACCCAAAGGTTCCATAATTGTTTTATGGTAGTTAAGGTGTTCATCACAGCAAAATACGGTTCTGTTGCAGATTTGACACGAGGTTGAATTTGCTCAAAACACGAAGAGTTTGCGGGGATATTTTCTAACTGAGAATAAAACCCCTCTAAAGTAGACGCTTCGACCATTCCGTAAGATGGTGTTTGTACTCCACCCAAACTGATAGATGGTGTGTAGCCCACGACCAAAAAAGTCAGAGCAAGGACTACTGCAGTTCCTTGAAAGAACCGACTAAGCTTTTCTGAAATATTCATCTTTCAATCTCCAAGTAAATTTAGATTAACCGACACATTGGTGTCGGGCTCAATCATTCATTTAGTTAGAGATTTAGATCCTGCTATTCACCCAGACAAGTTAATTACTCTTGTCCTCTTGGACGGGCTGTTGTATTCACAGGCAACCCGACCTTCGGGCGCGCTAACTAAATGAATGTTAGAAAGCATTTTAGCAAACTTTTTTCTGTACTTCTCAAAAAATATTTTTCTGAGCGATCGACG
>VYFT01000037.1 GCA_009842245.1 Gammaproteobacteria bacterium
CTCAATTACAGTCGGATCGTCTAGAATCGTCGCAGCGACATCGGAAGCAAATTTCTGACCGAACAAAAAATCACGATTTCCGTGCATGAGATAGAGCGGAACTCGACGTGAAGGAGTCCGAAGAATTTCACGTAGTTCATCCGCAAACTCGCAATCCTCATCGTCTCCAATCCAGGTTTCGACCAAATCCCCGAGGATATAAATCTCGCAGTCCTGTCTAACGGCGTCGTCTAGAACTGTTCGTAGCGCAGACAGCTTTTGTGGGGCAGTGGAATCTAAATGAAGATCGGCGATGAAGAATCGGTTCAATGTAAAGTTTGTTCTACTGTCGCTAGTAAGTTCTGTAGTATCGACACTCGTGTCATGGGTCCGACTCCACCAGGGACAGGTGTAATCCAGGAAGCGACCTCCTTTACTTCCTCGTACGCGACATCGCCCTTCAATCGTCCGTCGGGTTGGGTTTCGATTCCAACGTCAATGACAATAGCACCAGGTTTTACCCAGTCTTTTCGAATCAGTCCACCAATTCCTGTAGCTGTGACGAGAATGTCCGCTTGTCGAGTGTGAAATGAGGTGTCTTTTGAATATTTATGTGTACAAGTGACTGTGCATCCTCGCAATAACAACTCCAAACACATTGGTCGGCCAACATGGTTTGATGCGCCCACGACCACAGCATCAAGCCCGAGCAAGTCTATCTCAGTGTGGTCGAGCAGTGTCATGACACCCTTTGGCGTACAGCAACGATGCGCAGGTTCGCGTAGTGCGAGTTTGCCCATGTTCAATGGCGTAATACCGTCGACATCTTTGGTTGGATCTATGCGGTCAACGACTCGCGGTGTATAAAACTGTTCTGGAAGTGGTAGTTGCAAAAGTATTCCGTGAACATTAGTGTCCGCGTTCAGTGAATCTATCGTATCCGTAAGTTGTTGCTCGGAGATGTCAGCAGAAAAATTCTTGATTTCACAACTGATTCCCGCGGCCTCGCAATCGCGCTTTTTTAGTCGGACGTAGAGCTCTGAGGCAGGGTCACTACCTACTAGAATTACAGTCAGTCCAGGTCGCACGTCATATTGTTCGGCGATTTGTTGAACTCTGGTTCCAACTTCTTGTCGAATAGCCTTAGCAATTGTTAAACCGTTAAGCACGCGGGCGGTCATTGGGGGGTATGATTCCAAGCGAGAGGAGCATACAATTTTGCACAGTGTCAACAAGGCACGCAGTCCTGAGTGATCATTTGATTTGACCATATTCGGTGAGTAGCATATAACGTTTCTTACCGCTTAGAAGATCGGGGTATAGCGCAGTCTGGTAGCGCACCTGCTTTGGGAGCAGGGTGTCGGGAGTTCAAATCTCTCTACCCCGACCATCTCGCCACGTTGAAACGCTGACAAGGATGGGAGTCTTGTATCCAGTATAGGTAATCTGATTCAAGACTTGAGCCCTAAAAATTACCATCCCGCGCGACGGGGCACAGAGCCTGTTATGAGAAGCGGATCGTGTAGAATTTTGGCGATTGATACTGAAGTTGACACGTATTTGCGCGGAGAAATTTAGAAGTGCAGACTAAAAAGACGATTCTTGTTGTTGAAATTGTCGCTTTCAGTTATCTGCTCTTGACCCATTGGGCTTTGTGGTTTCTAGGGCTTGCTTTAGGTTTTCTTTTTCTTTTAGGGGGGTTCATACCAGACCTCGCGGGCAGTCCGTTGTTGATATCGCTTAGTTTGGTCCCAGCCATTTGTATATCCATTGGATGGTGTGTATACCGAATACGACATAGAACGATACGAAAGACCAGTGTATATTTCATTGTTTACTTTTTTAGGCACTGGTTGCTATGGCTGTTAGTCTTTTTTGCAATATTAATGGGTGTCGCGCAAGCCTTTCTATCGGTAAATACATGGTCTCCGTCGACGGCAGGTCTCGCTGTTTTGTCTTGTGTCATCGCGGCCTTGTGTGTATCGGTCGGATGGTCAATTTACAATGTAAGGAAACACTATCTTGGGATAGCCGAGTTTCCCACGAAAGAGTTCAAGGAATTTCTCCAAGCGTGGTTGAAATTTCTCCGGAAGTTCTGTACATTTTTTGTGTTAAAAGATACGAAGCGCTCGTAGCTCAACTGGATAGAGCATCGGCCTTCTAAGCCGAGGGTTGAAGGTTCGAGTCCTTCCGAGCGTGCCACTTTTTCGCGCTGAGCATCAGTTAAATAATCGGAACAACCTGTGAGGTCATCCGTAAAATTTGTTGCTCTTTTCCATTGGGTTAGAGCGTACTCAATCGCAAGCTCTTACACAATCGAGATGAAAGTTCTTTGGTGGATGTAGCTCAGTTGGTAGAGCCCCAGATTGTGGATCTGGTTGTCGTGGGTTCAAGCCCCATCATCCACCCCAACGACTATTCCCACAGACGTCATTTTTAAGATAGCAATACTTGATGTATACGACATCTATCAAACCACTCAGTTCACTAGAGCGACGACTTCGGTTCAAACTTAGCGAAGACGAAATCAATGCACGATTTGAACGGAATGCGGAAGAAATAGCTAAAGAAGCTCGTTTGCCTGGTTTTCGACCTGGAAAAGTACCTCGGATTTTGATTAAGGAACGTTATCGCGACAATATCTTGAGGGAGGTTCACTCACGCGGCGTACGCGACGCTATGGAGCATGCTGAAAATCTCGCAGATTGTGATGTTTGGAAGATAACACATGTCGATGTCGACAAACCAAACGAATTGAATGAAACGGAGTACATCGTTGACTTCGTCGAAAAACCAGTTCTCGACCTGACTCAACTAGAGTCGCTAAATCTTTGCGTTCCAAAAATCACGACGGACGAAGATTTTCTAAAACGTGGCGGGTCTCTTTATCGATTTGAGCGTGCTATCGGCTCTGAAATTGAACGACCGATCCAAATTGGAGACAGGGTAGTCGTCGAAGTCGAAGATGTCGCTTCAGAATTCTCCGGAGACATTCGAGGTACATACGCAGAGTGGGTACAAGAGTATCTAGGACGACACCAGATAGTTCTTGAGCGAAGTTTATACGACGACGATCAACTAGGGTCGCTATTACACGAAGAATTGCTGAACCGGTCAGTCGGTGAAGAGTTTACGGTCGACACCGCAATTTCTACCGTGCCCTTGCAATCACTACAACCAGAGAATGATGAAGCCCTTCAGGCGTCTACTTCGGATGTTGTCAAAGACGTAGAAGAAACTGTTATAGACGATTCGACAGACGACAATGAGCAAACGGAAACATCGGAAGAAGTGTCCATATTTGCATGGTTAGATTCGTCTAGACTACCGCTCAGACGCTTATCCGCCAAAGTCAAAATTCTAAAAGTAGAAGAAATTTCAGAAACTGCGGTCAACGAAGAATTTTTCGCGCGCGAAGATGTACCTTACAAAAATTTACAAGAGCTAGACGCCGAATTAGAACAATACGTAGAAGGTTCGATTCAACAGGGTAGTCGGGACGCTAGGCGAGCACAGGTCACGGCTCAAATTAGCGCGCTCAATCCAATTGACCTACCATACCGCGTATTGGTTGGCGAGCACAACGTTTCAGCGGTTGATGCGAATTGGTCGGAACTTGGTGCGACGTTCGTACCAGACAGCAACGGGTTGCAACCTTCTTTACTCACCAAAACTTATTATGGCATTGTTGAGAGTCTTTTCATTAAGCAATATGCTGAGGAGAACAGTCTCGAACCAACTGACGATTTGATTGCTGAACATACACGCGTTGAGTATGAACGGCTAAGTAAACTCGGGCTTGACTCTGATCGGGTTTTTACTCCAGAGTTCCAAAACCTCGTACGAAGTGATGTCATGCGAACACGTGTAATGACCGACATATTTGAACGTTATAAAGCTCCCGAAGTGAACGTGAGCTTTTTCGACTTCTATTACCTCAGTCGAAGCGGACTGTGGTCGCTCCCTCCGGATGGAGGTCCGTTCAGTTGGACTTCTCCAGTGAGTTCCGACGAAATTTTGGAAACACTTGAAGCGGAATCCCGTGTTAGCAAGTCGAACGATGCAACCGAGTATGTCGAGGAACATGCTGCTAGTAATGTCCCAGAGACAGCGGGAATGTTAGAGGAACAGGACGGTGAAAAGTCGCAAGGCAACGTGTTTACCAATTGGTTTAAGAACAAGTTTAAACGCACTAGTGCAACCAAACCCAACGAAAATGATCAGACATAGGGGAGGTAAACGAGATGACTGACATTTACGGAATGAACTTTGTACCGATGGTACTGGAACAAAGTGCCCGTGGTGAACGGTCCTACGATATCTACTCAAGACTGCTGAAAGAACGCATCATATTTTTGTCAGATGTCGTCACCGACGCTGTAGCTAACGTAGTCGTAGCGCAATTGCTTTGGTGTGAATCAGAAAATCCAGAAAAAGACATTCACGTCTATATCAATTCTCCAGGCGGTTCTGTGTCCGCTGGACTATCGATTTATGACACTATGCAATATATACGCTCGGATGTAGCGACTACCTGTATTGGGCAAGCTGCTAGTATGGGCGCGTTTCTTCTCGCTGCTGGCACTAGTGGGAAACGCTCTGCGTTACCAAACTCCCGAATCATGTTGCATCAACCAAGCGGAGGTACCGAAGGTACCGCTGCTGACATTGAACTTCAAGTGAAAGAGATCCTGCATTTGCGTGATACGCTCAATAGTTTGCTCGCGGAGCATACCGGACAAACCAAGGAGCAAATCGCGACAGACACCGATCGAGACTTCTGGATGTCCGCGGAGGATGCGAAGAATTATGGTCTAATTGATGTAGTTAGAAACACTCGAGAAACTAAAATAACATCTTGACTAACGTGTACCGTTTTCTTTTTCAACAATTTGTTTGCGCGTTCTAGGAAATTTGCCCTATACTTATTCCACCGACGATGAAAATCACTTTGAAATTACAGTTAGATTTGCCTAGTCGCGCCCCGCTATTGCAGAGTCGCAACGCTACATTTGGAGTGAGAATTTGATGGGTAGCGGAATCTCTGGACGCGCATTCTGCTCATTCTGCGAAAAAAGTCAGTTTGAAGTGAGGAAACTCATTTCAGGCGGACCATCCGTGTTCTTCTGTAACGAATGTATCGATGTTTGCGTGGAAATGGTACGGGAGGAATTTAAAGATCCAACCGAACCGCCCGGACGACTAGCCAGGCTGCTCCTACCGCACGAAATCAAAGCTCGTCTCGACGAATACGTTATCGGCCAAGAGCATGCAAAACGCGTATTGTCGGTCGCGGTCTACACACATTTCAAACGAATTCGGTCCAAAGAGCACAGCAACGTTGAAATTGCGAAGGCTAACATTCTGTTGATTGGACCAACAGGTAGTGGTAAGACTCTGCTGGCTGAGACTCTCGCGCGGCTCATGGACGTTCCGTTTTGTATTGCGGACGCGACAACTCTCACGGAAGCAGGATACGTTGGAGAAGATGTCGAAAATGTTCTTCAGAAATTACTGCAAAAGTGTGAATATGACGTCGAGAAAGCACAGAACGGCATTGTTTATATTGACGAAATAGACAAGATTTCTCGGAAGTCAGACAATCCGTCCATTACTCGAGACGTATCTGGCGAAGGCGTTCAGCAAGCTTTATTAAAACTCATTGAAGGGACAACGTCTTCGGTTCCACCGCACGGTTCGAGAAAGCACCCACAGGGTGAGTACATGCACGTGAACACTTCCAATATCCTGTTTATTTGTGGAGGTGCATTCGCGGGTTTAGATCGGGTGATACAAGCCCGTACCGATGACAGCGGAATTGGCTTCGAAGCCACAGTTTCTGGGCCAAATAGTTCTGAGAGTATCGACAAGATACTGAAAAGAGTCGAACCAGACGACTTGATTCGATATGGTTTAATCCCAGAATTTGTCGGTAGGCTACCCGTAGTCGCGACTTTGGACGAATTGGACGAAAGCGCTTTGGTGAAAATTCTTACTGAACCTAAAAATGCGCTTACAAAACAGTACACCGAGCTCTTTCGCATGGAAGATGTATCGATAGAGTTTCGGCAGGATGCGCTCAGTGCGATCGCGAAAAAAGCATTGGATCGAAAAACAGGCGCACGCGGACTACGGTCCATTATGGAAGAAATACTCTTAGATACGATGTACGACATTCCGTCAAATAAAGAGGTGGAAAAGGTCGTTGTCGATGCCCAGGTCGTACTCGGAGAGTGTGCACCTTTACTCATCTACAAAGACGACGACACAAAGAAGCCTCTTTTGGTGAACGGTTAATGCGTATTCGTTGTTTCCGCCGTATGGCGAAACCGGTTATTTGGAGAATCAGTATTAGCCTGACTCTCTAATTTTTTATTTGTCCTTTATTTCATACTCGAGGTTATCACATGCAAAAGCGAGATTTAGTAGAACACGTCCGACACGAAGCCGGATTGACACGCAAGGAAGCAAAGTCAGCCGTTGATGCCGTATTAAGTGGTGTCACGCAGGCTTTGACCGACGGCGACTCTGTAGTTTTGACCGGTTTCGGCAGTTTGAGCGCGCGTCATCGTGCCGCTTATACGGCGCGGCATCCACGTACGGGTGAACCTGTTGCGGTTCCCGCCCGCAAACACGTTGTCTTTAAGGCTGGCAAGCTTCTCAACGAATCCGTCAACGGGTAACTACTTAGTTCCTACAAGAGATTTGCTTTTAATACCTAGCAACTCTAGAGGGTAGCGTGCTTCAGCGATTACGAGTACGAGCACAAACGACTGGTGCCAAAATAATCTTTGGTTTGATCGCGTTTGTGCTCGTTGTGTTCGGATTCGGTGCATTCAATTTGTTTGCAACGTTTAGTCCACCCGGTATCGCTGTAGTTAACGGCTACAACATATCCAACGTGGCTTTTGCCCGCGCACTTCAGAACGAAAAGGCCGTCCTATTTCAAAGATATAACGGTGAGTATGACTTAGAAACCATTGAAGAAATGGTGAATAGCAGAGCCGTTCTTGACCGGATGATAGAACACGTGCTTTATCAACAGAAGGCGGACGACTTGGGTATGGTTTCCTCGCGGCAACACTACCTAGACACTATTTATTCGAATCCTTTATTTCACGTAGACGGTGTCTTCGATCAGGACGCGTTCATCGATAGAGTACCGCGATACTTGGGGTATTCGCTGCAAGGATACGAAGAAGAATTACGCAAAGATCACATTGTGGAAGCTCTTTGGAATCTGCAACGGCACACATCGTTTTACACTGAAAGAGAACTCATGGATGCCGCTCGAGTAGGCCGACAAACTCGAGATATCGCGTATTTATTGTTCGATGCTAACTCTTACCTTGGCGACATAGAACCGACCGAGGAAGAGATCTCTGCTTACTACGAGGAAAACTCTCATGAATATATGTCAGACGAGTCCTTTGAGTTAAGTTTCATCACGATTTCCAAAGCAGACTATACCGATGGACTTGAAGTTTCGGAGGAAGAAATTTTGGAAGCCTTTGAGACCGAACAGCGTCTTGCTCAAGAAAATGCGCAAAGGAAAGCTCAACACATACTCATCAAGGTCGACGAAACTCGAACCGAAGAGAAAGCAATGGAAATTATTCAAGACATTAGACAGAAAATCGTGGATGGGGAGAGTTTTGGTGGAATGGCGGCAGAATACTCAGAAGACGATTCTAATGCGGTTTTTGGCGGAGATTTGGATTTCGCTGGCCGTGGTAAGTTCGTACCTGAGTTTGAGGATGTGTTGTTTTCATTGGAGGTGGGGGAAATTTCAGATCCAGTTGTCACTCAATTCGGCGTTCACTTGATTAAGTTGAACGAGATTCAAGAGGTAGATTTAGCGTTATTGGAGATTCGTTTTGAGGAAATTCGGCAAGAAATGCTAGAGGACTTAGCTACTCCTGATTACGAAGAAGCCCTCCGCGAATTAGACAGTGTCGCAAATCAACATGAAACACTAGAACCGGTAGCCGAGACCTTTGGAAAAGAAATACAAACTCAAGCTGGTGTCACTCGGAGCATCGGGGAAGGAGTTTTGGTCGATTACGATGTGCGAAATGATGTCTTGGTTCCGGATGTTTTGGAGAATGGATTTAACAGTCGGGTTGTGAGCGTGGACGAACGTCAAGCACTTGTAGCTCGAATGGTGTCTCGAACACCACCCGAGTTAAAACCTCTTGAGAATGTGCGGGTGCAAATCCGCGCTATATTGAGAAGGGAAGAGGCCGAGCGTCGAGCTGAGCGAGATCGTGATGCCGCCTACGCGCAGTTGTTGGAAACTGAAGATTTCAATCAAGTTGCTAGTGACTTCGGCGTTGAATGGATTACCGAGGATCGCCTAACGCGGCGAGGACAGGGTGTTCCCTTCAGGGTGCGCGACGAGGCATTCAAAATTAATGTCCTTGAGGAAGGCGATCGAAAAATACTTGATGTCGATGGGAGTGCTAACGACAAGGTGATCCTTGTTGTCACCGGCGTCCGCGCCGGCATTTGGGATGAGTTAACGCAAGTGGATCAGCAAGGCATTCGCAATGATTTAGAGACATCCCACGAAAATCGAGACGTGCGTACGTTTGTAAAAGCACTCCGCAACAATGCTCGCATAAAAAATAATTTTCCGACCGATTCATAACTCCAAGAGCTATTTCGGCTCTGAAGTATGACCACAATAAAAAAGACATGCGTCATCTACACCGATGGAGCGTGCCTTGGAAATCCGGGTCCGGGTGGTTGGGCAGCTTTGGTTCAGATAGACGAAGAGTCCACCACAATTTCCGGGGGACATCCTTCAACAACAAACAATCGCATGGAAATGCAAGCCGTGATCGGTTCTCTTTCATTTCTGCGCGAACCATTCAACATTGAGCTTTACACAGACTCTCGTTATGTACTTGATGGAATTAACGAGTGGATCAATACGTGGACCAAGAATAATTGGCAGACTGCAAACCGTAAGCCGGTGAAAAACAAAGAACTTTGGCAAGAACTTTACGCCCTTACAAATCAACATCACATCAACTGGCATTGGGTTCGAGGACACTCTGGCAATCAATTGAACGAACTTGTAGATAACCTCGCTCGTGAAGAGGCGTGTAGATACGAAGCTCTTGACGATACGGAAGAACGATAGCGGTGACCGACCGTCGCGTGGTGGTAGTCGATACCGAGACGACTGGGCTTAATCCCGATAACGGCGATCGAATAATCGAAATTGCATGTGTTGAAATTCAAGATCTTGCCTCACTGCAAACAAGATTTCACACTTACTTAGACCCAGAAAAAGAGATTGATCAAGAAGCCGTGAGGATTCACGGTCAAACTTGGGCAGACTTGAAGGGACATCCTAAGTTTGCTGATATTGCCGACCAGTTCTTAGAGACAATACAAGACGCTGATGTCGTAATGCATCAAGCGGAATTTGACCGCAAATTCATCGATCACGAATTAGAAAACGCAGGAATTGGAGCGCGGATGCAAGACTTCTGCACCGTCGTTGATTCACTCGCTATAGCGCGCGAGAAATTTCGGGATGCAAGCAATGACCTAAATGCGCTTTGCAAACGATTTAAAGTAGATTTGAGTAATCGAGATCTTCATGGTGCGCTGATAGACGCGGAACTGCTTGCCCGCGTCTATATACGCATGATTTCAGGTGAGCAAGAACTATTCGATAGTACAAATGATGGTACTCCAAGTGTTGCGCCGGTGAGGTTGGGGGCGTCTGTGTTGGCGCAGCGTAAACCAGTCGTGGTCCGCGCGACGGAGGAGGAAGCAGCCGCTCACGACTCCTACATGCAAAGTATTAGAAGTAGCGAAGTCGATGCTTAATCACAAAAAGAAGTGAACCATAATCCAACCAGTTACTCCTAGCGTGATCGTGTATGGTAAAGCCATGTATACCATGCGCACATAGGAGAGCCGAATTCGTGGTGCTAACGAGGAAGTCAGCAGGAATAAGAAGGCAGCTTGACCATTAGGCGTCGCCACACTCGGGATATTGGTACCGGTGTTCACTGCCACCCCGAGTTTATCAAATAATTCGCGATTGATGTTTTCGTCGATGAACGCGGAGTGTATTTCATTAATGTAAACGGTCGCTACGAACACATTGTCACTGATTGCAGACAAGATTCCATTAGCTATGTAAAACATTCCCGGTTGAACTGAAGGGTCTAAGCTTAGTATGTACGCTAACGCTGGAGAGAACAGATGTTGGTCATGAATGACGGCAACAATCGCGAAAAACACAACGAGAAGCGCCGTGAAGGGGAGAGCTTCTTCGAATGCTGGACCTAGATCATGTTCCCGAATTACTCCATTAAACGCAGTTTGTATAACGATGATTGAAAGACCGATTAAACCTACTTGCGCCCATTGCCACGTAAGCCCAACGACGAGAAAGACTATAGCTAGAGCTTGAATTATTAATTTAGCTTTATCTCGACCCGTAAACCGAGCACTAACTTCGTCGTCGTGCTCCTTCAACACTTGAAGGATAGAGTCTGGAGCCCTCGCGCCGAAAGAAAACGATCGAGTAAGTTCCAATATGATGCAAGTGACAATCCCGACTGCGAATACAGGCATCGTCACGATAGCCATCTCAACAATAAACTGCACGAACCCCCAACCCAATCGATCTGCGATCAGTAAGTTTTGAGGTTCGCCAACCTTTGTACAAACACCCCCTAACGCGGTTCCGATAGCTGCATGCATCATGATATTTCTGAGAAAACGATAAAACTGTTGCCGGTCCGCTTCAAATTGTTTTCGACTTACTTCGTTGGAGAAACTATTGCTGTCTTTTAACAAACCATCGATGACGTTGGCAAAACCAACTCCTATTGTGATGACTACTGCGATCACGGTTAACGCATCTAGAAACGCGGAAAGTACGGCAGCGACGAACATGAAAAGTACAGAGATGACCAGTTTCGACCGCACATTAACGAAAATTTTCGTAAAAATCCACAGCAACAATTCCTTCATGAAGAAGACACCCGCTACCATAAACATTAGCAGCAAAATTACCTTTAATCCACCTTTGACTTCAGTGTATACGGTCGCCGACGAAGCCAGTCCCATTGCGATTGCTTGGATCGCAATAAGTCCACCCGGTTGTAGCGGATAGCATTGCAACGCCATTGCTAGAGTGAAGATAAACTGCAGTACTATGATCCAACCAGCAACCATTTTCATAGTTGTCACGTAGTCTTCTAATCCAAACAAAGGGGCTAGCTTCCACACTAGAAATAGCACGAGATTCAGTGTCAAAAAACTGACAATGGTCTTTTTGTACCACACTGGAGAATCACCCATGAAGTTGTGGACGAAGTCCAAGAGTCGCAGGTTGCGGGAGCCTGAGGGTGGACCAGAATCGTAAGAAGTTGCCAAGATTAAATCCTTATTTCGAAGGGGCCGGATGTGAAAATGTCGCACTGTGTGTTCTTAGCGTGCGACGACATACGTAATAGTTAGATTTTAAGTACGCGCTGGTGTTAGTAGTTCTCCGATTGATGTGCGAACATGCTGTACACACTGATGCGTTGAACTGAGTCGTACACTCGCTTCGGTTTGTACAATACCTTGCCTTGACGAATGCATGTCAATTATCTCTAAACACCAATTCTCCAGGCGCGGAGACGCAATGTTGCATGTGCGTAGCACAATCGTTGGTGCGCATCTCATAGCACCGAATACCGAAATAGGAAAAGTTCAATGATGGAAATGCTGTGGGACTACCTCAGTTTTTTGTTTCAGACCGTTACTGTAGTCGTCGCGATAGTGGTGGTGATTGCCGTCATTAGTTCGATCGCTATCCGACGTACAACAGATCGTGGCCAGGTTGGACACCTAACTGTACGGCATTTAAACGACTTTTACGATGCGATGCGGTCGACTATTGAGCAAGCAGCTCTCTCTCAAGGTCAGTTGAAGAAGCACCGTAAGGCTGAACGGAAGGAAAAGAAGCAAAAAGAGAAAGCAGAATCGAAAACTTCTGATCCGAAAGGTGCTGAGGATGCTGAAACGGATAGTACTATCGATGAAGATAGTACAACACAAGATAAAGAGGACAAAGCTGAGACGGAGGAAAAAGACTCAAAAGAAAAAAGTGTCTTCGTACTTGGTTTTAAAGGCGATTTAGAAGCCAGTAAGGTCGAACGACTGAAGCACGAGATTTCCGCGGTTTTGACTCAAGCTTCGAAAAACGACGAAGTCATAGTCAAAGTAGAGAGTCCTGGTGGTGTCGTTCATTCGTACGGATACGCGGCATCACAACTGATGCGAGTGCGAAAAGCCGGAATTAAACTGACGGTAGCAGTGGACGAAGTGGCAGCCAGCGGTGGGTATATGATCGCGGTGGTCGCCGATCAGATTCTCGCGGCTCCCTTCGCGCTCGTAGGCTCAATTGGGGTTGCGGCCGAAATCCCGAACGTGAATCGATTACTGAAAAAGTACGACATCGACTACGAAATCATCACCGCAGGAGAATTTAAGCGCACTCTGTCGGTGTTTGGCGAAAATACTGACGCTGCACGTAAGAAATTCTTAGAAGAAATTGAAGATGTGCACGAACTCTTCAAGGAGTTTGTATCAACTCATCGACCACACGTTGATCTGTCCGTTGTCGCGACAGGCGAGTCTTGGTATGGTGAACGTGCCCTTTCGCGAAACTTGATTGACGACATCATAACTAGCGATGAATACATTATGCAAGCCTGTGACAAAGCTAAAGTCTTAGAACTAACCTGGCATCCACCGAAGAAGCAACTGTCAGATTTGCTCACCCAGACCGCTACTTCCATGCTCTCGATAGCGAGATGGCTGAGGCGTAGACTTCCTTGAGTGTGAGCGAGTTTCGCGCGCTCCGAGTTTTCAAAGAAACTGACGGTAGCTTTCGGCACCAAGTCGTCGAGAGACACATCTCAGAGTTGCCACCTGGCGATCTACTGATCGATGTAAAGTATTCTTCGTTAAACTACAAAGACGCACTATCAGCGACGGGCGCACCTGGTGTAACTCGCCATTACCCCCATACGCCGGGGATAGACGCGGTAGGTTCCGTGCTTGAATCGAATACAGACGAGTTCCAAGTTGGAGAAATCGTCATCGTCACCGGTTTTAAACTCGGTATGGACATTGACGGTGGTTTCGGTCAACGAATTCGCGTACCTGCTAAATGGACCGTAAGCAAACCTAAGGAGCTTACTCCTCAAGATAGTATGGTCGTAGGCACTGCGGGACTGACGGCTGCCCTTTGCTTAAAGAAACTAGAAAACTCAGGTATGAATCATCGTAGTGGTCCAGTCGTTGTTACTGGTTCTACCGGTGGAGTAGGTAGTTGTGCGGTTAGTCTCTTGGGTCGTTTGGGGTATGAAGTTCACGCCGTCACCGGGAAGAAGACACAGCATGAGTTCTTGCGTCGGTTAGGCGCGCATAAGGTTCTCAGTCGAGAAGAATTTATGGACGGTTCCCACCGTGCTTTACAACGCGAAACATGGGGAGGAGTGATCGATACGGTTGGTGGTGAGATGCTCATGCATGCGATCAAAGGATTGCGATATGGTTGCAGCGCTGCGGCTTGCGGGTTAGTCAGTTCCGCAATGTTTCCAGGTTCTGTGTTCCCGTTCATTCTTCGCAACGTTAACTTGCTTGGCGTCGACTCTGCTGAGACAACTCAATCCGATCGAGAATTGGTATGGGAACGACTAGCTTCGGAATGGAGAATTCCCCACCTGCGAGAACTTCAACACATTTACGGCTTAGATACCGTGATGAACGGAATCAACAAACTATTGAAAGGGGAGATGATTGGGAGAGGTGTAGTCGACCTATCAAAGTGATTCGGCTTAGTTAACGCGAAGATGATCCGACAGTGCAATTGGATTCTTGAAATTGAACACAACTACGTAAGAGGAGATCAGAAGAGTTAGTACGGTCGCACCAAGCACGATAAGGGAAGCTCGATCACTCATTTGTGTCGCGGCAACGTAGAGTATCAATAACGAAAATTCGCTGTTTTGTCCTAGGCGATACCCGACCTCCCAGCTGGTTTTTCGATCTTCTCCCAACCAACCTATGAGATATCGAAAGACCAGTGGTTTTATCAACACGCATGCAAGTGCCAACAAACCCACTTGCCACGCTACGCTCCAGAGAAGTATGGGATCCACGGTCGTCCCTACGTAGAAGAAAAATAGTACTAAGAAGAAGTCTTGAAGCGGTTCCAGCGTGGACGCGACCAGTTGCGCTGCTGAAGAATTTGCAAGTGCCACCCCTGCGATAAATGCTCCTATCTCGAAAGTCACACCAAGCGCGTGCGCACAAAATGCTATCCCCATACACCATCCAAGAAACATCAAGAAGGTGTATTCAGTGACTACATCAAATTTCTGCATCAATGGCCAGAAGACAAACTTGGCACAGAGTATCGCGCCGAGCACGATTAAAGGTGGTATACCGAACACCTTTAGCCAAGCCAATAGCGAAATTGTTTCGCCTGAACTCGATACATATAGAAGCGCAAGCACCGCCAAAATGTCTTGTAAGATTAGCAGACCGATGACTAATTCTCCGATCCGGCGGTGGTGGAGTGCTGTTCGCGGCACTAGTTTGACGCCAACAATAGTGCTTGAGAACAAAAACGCTAAAGCGGTGATCATCGCCTCTCGAGACTCAAATCCTAGTAAGAATCCTAAACCGAAACCTAGCCCAAAGAAAACTACAGAACTGACAAGTACCGTGAGAATGGACTGTCGAAATACGTTCTTGATGCGCTTGGTTGGAAGATCCAGCCCGACAATGAACAGTAGGAAAATAATCCCTATATGGCCTAGTTCTTCGATGGCATGAGATTCTCCTATCCAGCCAAGTGCGTGAGGACCCAAGACACAACCTAACACTATATACACGATGATGAGAGGCTGACGCGCGAACATGCCAACTGACGCCGCGACGGCCGTCAACGCAAAGATCAACATCATTGTTTGGAGTAGTTGTGGCATTAATATAACACTTTAACTATACTGTTCAAATACATCGTATATATTGTTTTCATCGTGGATAGTCTTTAGCGAACAAAGTTATTGTCCTGATCGCCACTGGTCAACTTGTAGATGAGTTCGTTTCTCTTTTTTCCCACAACATCGATGGTTCCACAATGACGCAAGCAATAGACTGCTTGTTGGGCCAGACGGCGAGTGATTTGGACACTTTCTGCTATGTCTTTCGTGGTGAATTCCGCTGGCAATCTCCCCGCAAACAACATCCAAAGATCTTTTGCTCCATTAAAACAATGGGTAGCGATGAGTTCAATCAGTCTCCGCTCGACGATAACCCAGTGTCGTCGTCGCCAACCTTTCTGTTCATCAAACACGCGAACTTGTTCTTCGTGAATCATGGCTACTTCTAAACTGAAATGTGGGTGCGTGATGAGAGTGGGAGCGGCAACAAGTGCGGCAAAGACTTCATAAATTGTCCCCTTCTTAGGCGACCGTCGTTGTTTTTCACTACCGTTATCCAGAGATTTTGTAATCGTTGTTCGAGCGGCAATGGGATAAACTAAATGAAGTGAATACCTTTCCACGAGGTCTTTAATTTTTGGGACTACGCGATGCAAATTTCTCGTTTGAATTTCGACAAGCCGGTCGGCTTGCTTTATATCGACTATGTAGCCGTCAACTGGACACTCTATTACATCACCGTCAACCGCTTTGAGTTCTTTGAGGCTTTTGTGCAATGCACTTTCGTTAAGACTACCAATGTTAGTAGGCATGTTCAATGTGCCCCTGCAGTTGCGATCTGGACGTGTTCTAGGAAAAGTATACGTGTGTCGCGTACTCTAAAATTTAGCGAGTATATGTAGCACAATTCAGTGACGGTTGTAAAGTAAGACTACTCCGACTAATACGTCCACGACATAAATGAATACCACTAAACTCACCCTCGTATCGTGCTATTGCTACCTGTCGCTACTCTTTACCAGCGATTGTATCAATGCTCAAGCAGAGCTTGAAGAATCGACAAAACTCACTCGCGTTGCCAATGATGTCGCAATCACATTGGACGGCAAAATATCGGAAGACGCGTGGCAATTGAGTGAAGAGATCACTGACTTTCGTTTAATAAACCAAGCCCCCGACGAGATGGTTCCCGCGTCGCACCGAACTACCGCTTTCCTGCTGTATAACGATGTCGGTTTGTACATCGCATTTGAACTTAGGCAACCGCCTTCGTCGCTAGTGAAAATACATTCCGCGCAGGACCGAGGCTCGTCGGATAGGGACTTTGTGACAGTCGCGCTCGATACTTCGGGGTCGGGACAATATGGAAACTATTTCACTCTGTATCTTGGTGGAAGCAAGGCTGATGGAGTGCTCGCACCGGAACGGTCATGGATCGGCAACTGGGATGGAGTATGGTATGGTCACACAGCCGAAGACAAAGGGGGCTGGACCGCAGAAATTTTTATCCCTTGGTCGATCCTCAGCTTGCCAAAGACCCAGAGTGAGCGAGGGTTGGGTTTGTTCCTCGCGCGCAAGTTTGCGCGTGACGACGAGTATTCCGGATTTCCTGCAATCCACAATGATGCTCCCCGGTTTCTTTCTGACTTTGCTCAAGTTGTAGTCCAAAACGTAAGAGTAAAACGCCAACTAAGCATTTTTCCCTTTATTAGTTCGCAATTGGACACTGTAACAAGTACGTCTCAGGAACACTACGGAGTTGACGTGTTTTGGCGACCTGTGCCTCACTTTCAAGTTACCGGTTCGTTGCAACCCGATTTTGGAACGGTTGAAGCTGATGATGTCATCATTAATCTGAGTGCGTTCGAATCGTTTTTTCCGGATCGCCGGTTGTTTTTTATCGAAGGGCGAGAAATTTTCTTACCGACAAGACGCGCCTATGGTTCCTTAGTTCCATTTCATTCACGTCGTATTGGAGATCGCCCCACGCCACCACAAGTCAACCAGGATGTCGAACTAGATTTATCGAGGGCATCGTACGGTACCGATCTGTACGGTGCCCTAAAGGGAACGGGTCAATTTAAACAGTTTCGATACGGTATTCTTGGTGCTTGGGAAAAAGACGCATTATTTCGCGCCAAAACCGAGCACGAAAGCTTCGCGGTGAAGAGTGTAGGGCGAGACTTCGGCGTGTTTCGCGTTGTTTACGAAAATACAGAATCTGCACGATACGGTGTCGGTCTGCTTTCAGCTGTTTCTTGGGACGAATTGCTAGGCGACGCATATACACATGCGCTCGACGCGCGCTTTCAATCAGAATCAGGTAGGATACGCACCGAGTCTCAGGTGCTCATGACCGACATTGCACACCAAGAAGCCGGATTTGCAGGATTTGTGGACTTTCGATTCCGCCAATCTGACGCTTTGCGCCACTCATGGTCGGTTACTCACGTCGATCCAAAATTCGATCTCAGCCGAACAGGCTTTGCGTCTCGCGCGGATCGTACTTCCACGGAATATAGTCTCTCAAGAGTGCAGTACCAGACTCCTCGTTTCCGAGAAGTGTATCACAGCTTTGCAGCATCCGGTAGTTGGAATAGCGCCGGTGAACGCACAGACGCCGGCTTTTCACTAGGCGCTTCAGTTCGCGACCGAGACCAAAATGCCTGGTCCGTTTCTGTTAGCTACAAGCCCTCATATGTTGACGATGCAACCGCGTATCGAGATTCATCATTTAAAACGCAACCTTCAGCGGGTGCGTCGTTTGCTGTAGCAACAAATAGTGCAAGACGGTTTACTCAGACAGCATGGTTTAGTATTCGAGAGAGTCGAATTCAGGGTAAGTCGAATTCGTTGGGATTTCAATTGGTGTACCGACCGTGGGAAAGTTTGACTATTAATTGGCGGCTCTCGAAGGACTCGAACGACGGACACGTACTCTATAGAGGTAATCTTGATTTCATCCGCTATCGTAGTTGGAGTCCTACGTCAAACATTGCGGTACAGTTTTTTCCGTCAACTCGGCAACGCATTCGACTAGACTTTCAGTGCCGCATGATACAAGCCAAGGCTTACGAGTATCTCTCCTTGGATGAAACAGCAAGTAACGTGCGGTCGCGAGGATTCAATGTGATGGACGACTCGTCCGATTTTTCGATCTCTCGCGCTACATTTCAATTGAGATATCGATGGGAAATCGCACCATTATCCGATCTCTTTGTTGTGTACACTCGAACGGGAACACTAAATACCATCATACAAAATTCCGTGACAAAGACGCTAAGGGAAACGGTTAATAAGCGAGACACTGAAAATGTGGCGATTAAATTCAGGTGGCGAACACCTTTAGACTACTGACATCACGTTAACATAACTAGAAAAAACAACAAGTCAGCACGATGAAAGTACCTGAGTTCATGTTTTGCGTTCTCAATCCGATGATGCGGTTTTCTTTACGATCTCCCTTTCATTTGTTCTTTAGTCACAACATCATGTTAATTCGGTATGTCGGACGCAAGTCTGGTAAGCAGTTCGAGATCCCGGTTCGCTATGCCGAGCGCGATGGGGTCATCAAGTGTTTTACCGACAAAACTGCTAATTGGTGGCCAAACCTGCGAGATAACCGAGATGTCTCACTCGTCATTCGTGGTGCTGTGATCAAGGTGCACACTCAAATAGTAGTAAATCAAACAGAAGAATTGACTACTGAACTTACGAAGCATTTGAACGAATATCCGGGAGATGCGGTTTATAAGAACGTAAGACTTGACCATGATCGTCGGCCCGCGGCCGAAGATATTGCGAAGCACGCCGAGACCGCAGTGATGGTTGTTGCAACACCCACCGACGAATCGTAATCGAGGAAGTTTGAGTAGAAGCAGCCTGCATCTTGCATCAGCGGTGGTTTACACATTTCCAATGGGTGGCGGATACCAAGTACAAGATGTAGTTTCAGGAACTAAACAAGTCTCATAATTAGCTCACGAGGTTAGACGTTGCGAAACTGAGCCACTTGATGATCTCATCTACGCTTTTTCCTTGCCTGTTGCTGTAATCCTCTAGTTGATCCGGAAGAACTTCCTTTACGTTGAAGTACCTTGACTCGGGGTGAGAAAAGTACCAACCCGCGATAGTGGCGGCAGGATACATCGCAAAATTTTCTGTCAGGTACGCCCCAGTGTTTTGAGTTGCGTCGAGTAATTCAAACAAAGCCTGTTTCGCTTGATGGTCTGGACATGCAGGATAACCCGGTGCAGGACGAATTCCACGATACCGCTCTTTTATGAGATCTTCATTGATTAGCGATTCCTTAGGCGCATACCCCCAATCATGAATACGGATTTGTCGATGTAAGTACTCGGCAAATGATTCAACCAAGCGGTCCATGAGAGCTTTCACCATGATACGGTCGTAGTCATCAATGATTGGATCTGCCTGTGGACGATGATCAACAGAGACAACGAACCCTCCAAGATAGTCTTCAGCTGGCTCTTCGGCTAAGAAGTCGCTGAGGCAGAAGTTAAAACCTTGTTGAACATGCTGTTGTCTTAAGTGGTAAAGCGTACGTAGGATATTCGTCCTAGTTTCATCTTCCCACAACACGATGTCATCCCCATTCCGATTTGCTGTCCAAAAACCGAAAACTCCCTTTGCCGTGACCAACTGTTGATCAACAATCTTTTGTAAGAAGACTTTTGCATCTTCATAAAGGTCTCGCGCCGCCTTCCCTACGACTTCGTCGTCTAGAATTTGAGGAAATTTTCCGGCTAGCGACCATGACATGAAGAATGGTTCCCAGTCGATAGTGGGCAACAATTCTTCAATCGAGGGTAATTCGACTGGGGTGACACCGAGAGATTTAGGTTTAGGAGGATCATAATTCTCCCAATCCCAATCAAACCGATTGGCTCGGGCTTCCTCGATAGGTCTGTAAGCGCGTTGTTTCGATTGGCTACGACGGTCTTGGATACTTTGGTACTCGTTCCGAATTTCTTCAACAAATCCATCGTGCTCTTTTTCTGACAATAGAGAAGCCATAACACCGACACTCTTTGATGCATCGGGAACATACACGACTGGACCTGAATAAGCAGGATCAATCTTCACGGCTGTATGGGTTTTCGATGTCGTAGCGCCACCGATGAGTAACGGTAGCTTGAAATCGAGTCGTTCCATTTCACTCGCGACGTGCACCATTTCATTAAGGGATGGCGTAATGAGCCCAGACAATCCAATGATGTCGGCGCGCTCTTGGCATGCGGTTTCAAGTATCTTCTCCGATGGCACCATGACTCCCAGATCGATCACTCGATAGTTATTACACTGTAAGACAACACCAACGATATTCTTGCCAATGTCGTGAACATCACCTTTAACCGTGGCCATAACGATTGTGCCCTTCGATTGAATTTCGCCGGTTTCAGACTTCTCTTCTTCGATAAACGGTACCAAGTATCCTACCGCTTGCTTCATCACGCGAGCACTCTTCACAACCTGAGGTAGAAACATTTTCCCGGCACCAAAGAGGTCGCCAACGACATCCATGCCATCCATCAACGGACCTTCAATCACTTCAATCGCGCGTGACACGGATTGACGAGCTTCTTCAGTGTCTTCTATAATGAATTTGGTAATTCCCTGAACCAGTGCGTGTTTCAATCTCTCGTTGGTTGGTTCGGCGCGCCAGGCTAAAGTGTCGGTCTCGCGCTGCGTCGCTTTACCCGAATACCGTTGTGCGATCTCTAACAGTCTTTCACCAGCATTTGGATCAGTATTTAGGACAGTTGCTTCAATGATGTCTCGCAGTTCCCGTGGAATTTCGTCGTAGTTTCCCAGCTGTCCAGGATTTACGATACCCATCGTTAATCCGGCTTTGATGCTGTGATACAAAAAGACTGTGTGGATAGCCTCGCGAACCAATTCATTACCACGAAAAGAGAATGAGACATTACTGATCCCACCCGATGTGTGGCAATGCGGTAGGTTGTCTTTAATCCATTGACAGGCGCGAATGAAGTCTATTCCGTATGTTCGGTGTTCGTCTAACCCGGTGGCAATAGCAAAAACGTTGGGATCAAACACGATGTTGTACGGATCGAACTCGGCTTTATCAACTAGTAAGTTGTGGGCCCGTTGAATGATTTCAATCTTTCGTTCGAAGCTGTCCGCTTGACCGATTTCATCGAATGCCATGACGATCACAGCAGCTCCAAAGCGCTTGCAAGTGCGAGCTCGCTCGAGAAACTCTTGCTCACCATCTTTTAGAGAGATGGAATTTACTATACACTTACCCTGAGTGCACCGAAGCCCAGCAAGAATGACTTCCCAATCACTTGAATCAATCACCACGGGCACTCGAGAAATATTTGGTTCCCCAGCCACCATGTCGAGAAACGTCTGCATCGCCGTGACGCCATCAAGCAATCCTTCATCCATGTTCACGTCGATGAGTTGAGCTCCGTTTTCAACTTGTTCACTCGCAATTTCTAATGCGTCTGCGAACGCGCCGCGCATGATGAGGTCTTTGAATTTGCGCGAACCTGCTACATTAGTGCGCTCACCCACATTGACAAAAAGTGTGTCCTCATCAATCACAACAGAATCCAACCCGGAAAGTCGTAGGGTTTGGTTTGCACCGACAAATTCTCGAGGCGCACATCCTTGTACTCGTTCGTGCATGGCCCTAGTGTGTTCCGGTGTAGTGCCACAACATCCGCCGACTACGTTTAAAAATCCCGAGTCGACCATTTCGCCAAGAATTTCCGCCATTTCTTCTGGGGTATCGTCGTACTCACCAAATTCATTGGGTAACCCTGCGTTTGGGTGTACTGTGGTAAACGTCGAAGCTGCTTGAGACACTTCTTCTACATGTGGTCGAAGTGCAGCGGCTCCGAGTGCACAATTAAAACCAATCAACAGTGGTTTTGCGTGCTCAACCGAGTACCAGAACGCAGTACTTGTCTGACCAGACAGAGTACGTCCACTGGCATCGGTGATAGTGCCAGAGATCATCAACGGTAGGTCTGAACGGAACTCAGCAAACACATTCTGAACAGCATAAATCGCGGCTTTAGCGTTGAGAGTGTCAAAAACGGTTTCGATCATCACAAAGTCCACGCCCCCTTGAATCAAAGCTCTCGTCGCTTCTGCGTAGATCTCTACTAATTCGGTAAAACGAACGTTCCGCGCGGCAGGATCGTTCACGTCCGGTGAAAGACTTGCTGAGCGCGTGGTTGGACCTAGAACACCTCCGACAAATCGTGGTTTGTCGGGTGTCGCGCGATCATCGGCTGCTTGTCTTGCTAATCTTGCACTCTCAAAGTTTAGTTCATACACACAGGACTCGAGGCCGTAGTCTGCTTGCGAGATTCGGTTGCCAGAAAAAGTATTAGTTTCGATGATGTCTGCACCCGCATCCAAAAATGCAAAGTGCGTGTCTAGAACGACGTCTGGACGAGTCAACGACAAAACGTCGCCGTTTCCTTTGAGTGCTACAGGATGGTCCGCAAAGCGAGCACCGCGGAAATCAGATTCACTAAGGTTCAATCGTTGCTGCATGGTGCCGGTCGCACCATCTAGTACCAATATCCGCTCTCTGAGACACTGTTCGAGGAGAGTTGTCATAAGACTATACGGTTTGCCAATTTTGATTCATAGACATTTAAGAGTGATGATTTGTTGGATGTTAGTTTAAGTTTTTAGGATGTTGTAAGACAAATTCAGCTAGTTCAAATTAGCGTTCGTATTGATAATAACGTATATGGAACAATCAGTAGTAAATATTTCTCAGGCGGCTCAGGACTATCTAGTCCAACTTCTTGAGAAGGAAGATCCAGGCTGCGGTGTGCGAATTTTTGTGGCGGAGCCAGGCACACCAAACGCGGAAACTTGCATCGCCTATTGCCGAGAAGGCGAGCAACATCAGGGCGATCAACCATTTCACTATGACGGATTTACGGTCTGGTACGACGAGCGGAGCATTCCATTCCTAGAGAATGCAGAAGTAGATTTTCGCGAAGATCGAATGGGTGGCCAGATCACGGTCCGCGCCCCCAATTCCAGAGTTCCTCAAGTAGGACCAGATGCACCGATCGAAGATCGAATCAATTATGTACTGTATAGTGAAATCAATCCGAATTTGGCTTCGCACGGTGGAATTGTATCTCTCGTGGAAGTTGTCGAAGACAACATAGCAGTACTATTGTTTGGTGGAGGGTGTCAAGGCTGTGCTGCTGTCGACATAACCTTAAAACAAGGTGTGGAATCTACATTGTTAGCGCGAGTACCGGATTTGAAGGGCATTCAAGATGCCACCGACCACTCTATCACAACTAATGCGTACTATTGATTGACGGAGGAGACATGACAGTTCGCGCTACCCAGCAGTCGATACGCACAACCAGAAATGTGTTGCTCCCACGTGGACTCATACTGATCGCTTTAGTGTCTCTTGCGAGTGCAGGCTGGTCTCAAATAGAGACTTTGGAGTCCGTACGACTCGACCCAGAGGACGAACACGATATCTTCGCAATACCCGATGCTGCAAAAGTTTCGAATTCCACGTTTGAACTCGACGATTTTGAAATCGAAGTTGAGAGCAAAGACGACAAAGTGAAATATGAAGCTCGGGAGAAAGGAACCGGTGAGGAGCCAATAGTTCACTGGGAAGTCCAGTCTGATGAGCCCGTTCATTTGGTATTTGATACGAAACAAAAGAAATTTCAGCGATTAGCGAACAAGGTTAGAGTCGTTCTCAATGACTATTCCGATCTGGAGACTCTGATTGAAGAAACGGACGCTAAAAGCGGTAAAGCGTACCGCAAGCTCGGTTATGCAGTGCTGGAACTACCAGCAGAAGAACATCCAGCGACGTTCGTTAAGACACTAGAGAATAGAACAGAGGTTGAATCGGCCTTTGTGATCGTAGAACGACCACCCGAAGTACCACACTAAGCAACTAAATGCCCCGATTGGCGTTAAGCCGCTAGTCGAGGGTGAACTTTCGTTGGAACCAAAACCAAAATTTGGTTACATCATTGAACGATGTACCATCGACATTGCCTGTGTCCGCGCTGAATGTGGTGAATTTTCCCCCGATACTCCAGCCTGCGAAATACTTACTCTCATCGGGCCAGCTATAAGATAGCATCGCGCCGAATTCGGTCCCAAAATCATATCCACCTTCGTCGGAAGAGTAGCTGTTGTACTCCAACGTATATTTAACTTCCGACAACTTGCCGCTTGCGTTTATTGAAGTGTTTGATACTCCTTCCGAGGGTGTACTCAAGAATCGATCTGCCCAACCCTGATGAATATGTAAGGTGGCAAGTGGTGTCCGAAAAGCGTTACCATTGCCGGAACTGAGTAACTCGTTCTTGAGTTTTAACGTATGGTCGTTTGTCTTCACTCCTGCAGAAAGCATTCGATAGCTAGTATCGTCAAAAGTCTCGGTGTCTGGCTGTTGCCACGCAAATTCACCGGAATAGAGTAAGTCGAAATCATTATTCGCGGGCCACGTACCGTCAACTCGAAAACCAATAGTCTGACTGGATAGCGTGGTAGCTTCATCAAAAGCAAGATCAAATAAAAACAAGTCGAGATTTATGTTTTCTTGAACCTTAATCATACTCGTGAGCATCAAGCCATCCAGTTCAAAATTTGCACGAGTTGGATTGGGATTGTCTTCTCCAAAAATCCGATTTACATTTACGATATAAGCTCCGTGAAACTCGAACTTTTCATTAAATGGGTACTGCAGGGAAATCGCATCCATTGTCTGTTCGTTTTGTCGCCAAGATACGGTACCGACATAGCGTTGCCAAGGATAAGGTCGATGTATTAACTCTTGACGTCCGAGCTTCAGTTCCCAAGGTTCATCGCCACCTATGTGAACGTAGGCTTGATTAATTTCCGTCCCAGCCGGATCAGCTATTACGGCATATTGGGACTTTCTGTTTGCACCACCGTCGTTGTACTCTTCACCTAAGAATGCGGAAATATGTTCGATCTCTATTACCGGTCGGAAATTACCATCGCCCGCGACCCATTTCAAAGCAAGGCGCCCTGTGTAGGCATTGGCATCTTCATTCACAGAATCGGCTGCTTGTTCGTACCGAAGTCTGAGCTCGGCACTAAGACCCTCACTAGGTGCTTCCGCGCTAACAGCGATTCCCCATCCAAGAGCACAGATTAAAAGAAAGATAGCGATTCGTTTTTGCATAGATTTCCTTCAGGCAGTAGCAGATAAATCGATTGTGCGATAGAACGGGTTTAAAAATCTCTGTAAATACAGCCTGCGTTAGGGTAGATAAGGTCTATAAACCGCTCGTAGATACAAAGAAAAACTCAATCTATTCCATCTGTCATTTTAAGCAAACTCTATGTACAGAATTTCCACGTACAACCGAGGTTTCAATTCCAATTCTCAACATCGGGTTCATGGGGCTTTACAGCTTGGCTATGGTCTCATGGATTTCGACAGAGTTTTTATTCACTTAATACACTCAGAAAATGAGTGTCATATTCCCAGCACAAGTTGCGACCTTTAGATTTCTGTGGCGTCGACTACTATTCAATTTTGAACTCGATCCAAATTTCGAAATACGTAGGTTTTGATCGACTGATCTCACGCAAAACTACTTTTAGCGACTGCTTTAAATACAATATAGCGAGCAATATATTGACATTTAGCGATTGACTTAATGACATATAGCCGACGTATTTACAGATAGCAGGCTTAGGAGCGCAAGACGATGCGAGAAACATTGGGAAATGAATATGTACCTCGAATTCTGCTTTCGAGTCTTCTACGAACATTGTCATGGGCTCCTGTTGTTCTCTTAACCGGCCCGAGACAGAGTGGAAAGACGACGCTATGTAAAGCAATCCAAACCAGTGCAGATCTCCCGCAGAAGTATGAGTATTTTTCATTCGATGATCGAGGAAATAGAGATTTTGCCAAAGACGATCCTGTCGGATTTGTCGATCAGTTACCACCTTTTGCGATACTCGATGAAGTGCAACTCGTCCCTGAAATTTACAGACAACTTAAGGTAGAGGTCGATACCCATCGAGTACCGGGTCGCTTCTTGCTGACCGGTTCGGCACGACTTTCTTTAATGAGCGAACTGTCCGATTCACTTGCAGGACGAATGCAATTGGTAGAACTCTTTCCTTTCGCACAGAGAGAAATTCATCAGTACTTAACGTCAAGCGACGAATCAAGCTTTTTAGGTACGTCCGAAAATTCGAACGTTGCGTCAATAGTCTCGCAGTTATTTGAGAATCGAATAATCATCAGTGAAAGAGTACAACGTCCTAGACTAGCGCGCGAACTTGCACAACGGATTGTTGAAGGAGGATATCCTGAACCGAGACAACTGCTCACTCTCGATCGCCAAAAGTGGTACCAAAACTACGTTCGGACGATCGCTTCTCGAGATGTTTACGAATTGACTACAGCGCGTCGGATCGACATCGTGCCGAGACTTGCAGAAATAGCTGCGGCACACACAGCACAACTGTTCAATATCACCGACGTCGCTACTACTCTTGATTTAAGTCGAAACACGGTCAATGATTACGTTTCAATTCTGCAAAACCTATTTATCCTTCAATACCTACCCGCGTGGTCGAACAATAGGTTGAAACGAGCGGTCAAAGCAGCGAAGTTGCATTTTCTTGACGCAGGGTTTGCTTGCGCGTTACTTAATCTTGATGAGGCCAGTCTTTGGAAAGATCGAAAGCGGTTTGGACAAATGACGGAAACCTTTGTCGTTCAGGAACTCTCAAAACTCACTTCTTGGTACGATCCCAATTTATCGATCTGTCACTATCGAGATCGCGATAGACACGAAGTAGACGTTGTGATCGAAAAAAGCGGCAGTGGAATCGTAGCGATTGAGATAAAAACGGGAGCGACCGTCAACGACGCGGATTTCCGAGGACTCGAAAAGCTGCGTAAGCATTCAAGAAACTTCGTAGCTGGCGTCGTTCTGTACGATGGTGAGTGGGCACGAACATTTGGAGAAAACCTCTATGCATTGCCGATTTCAGCGTTATGGTTAGATACGTAGTTCGTCGTTTCCCTGATCCTGAAGATTTCGGGCATCGACACACATCGTCGCTGATCGGAGCATTCGCTCGTGATTATTACTCGCCCGAAGTTGAAGCTCGAGAAATTTCTAGGTCACGCTTTCAGCATTGGATAAGCAGCCAACTTTGCTCGCACAATTTACTGGATCTACGTGCCGAACGCACCACCGTTGCTCACTTGCCAGGGTACACAGTAGCGTGAATGGACATGTTTAATGTTTTGTCTGAACTGTGTGCTAGAATCCTAAGAAAGGAATTGGCATCGACTCCATTTGTTCCATCCCTTTCTCTAGTTCTTCTAGATCCTCTTCAGACACATACTTTTTTAATGATTCGATTTGTTCATCGCTGTAGGAGTCGCTCATTTGATCCAATACTATCGCTTGTACCGCGATCTTGGATCGAGCTTCTTCGTGGGGTATGCTATCAAGAGTTTCAAATACGTCCTGTTCTGGTTCATTACCAGTGAGACCAGACACCATAGAACCGGTTAGCGACATCGTACCAACGGTTGTGTAATAATTCAGTTGATCTTCATCAGGCAAGTCCTTGCCCAGTTCGATGGCTTCCGTGATCCTACCCTGCATCGCTAAGCCACTACCAACGCCTGTATACGCGGTCTTTTGCGTTGCCCCAGGACGAACTTTGGGTAGCAACTCTAATGCTTTGTCGACATCTCTATACGCCATCGTAGCAAGTACGCTCGCTTCAAGTCCCACCCCATCCTCATCTATTGGAGTTTCTAGTGCTACGTCAAATGCTTTCTGGGGGTTTTTACTAGCTAAAGAAGTTAACATTGTCCGAGTTAGCTGTGGCCTAACAGATTCCGTGTTGGGATTGGTTTGTGCCCAATTTAGGGCAGCCTCGGGATCTTTTTCAGCCCAGGCGTACGCAATATTCACGCCAGCTTGATTCTTTTTCGCATCGCTTTCAATATCGTCAAATAAAGATACCGCTTCTTCAATAGAGTTACGAGATAAGTGGGTTATACCACTAACTCGAGCCGCGTCCTGAACTTCAGAGGGAAATTGCGGTATCGACGCGACGAATGTTTTCAAATCTCTACGAGCCCAAGAGTTAAACACGTTATCTACAAGTTGGTTTTTCTGTGCAGACGACTCGACTGTTAGGACTTTATTTAGTGCATCTGTTGGTTGTTTACCAACCCAACTATCAATTACTGTGTACATGTAGGGGTTAAAACTCATACCAAACATTCCACCGCCGGATTCGAACTGTAGTGCGTAATCAAATGCTGCCTCCGGATCGTCTTCAGCAACGGTTCGTAGTCCGGTTCGAATGATGCGTTCTTTTAGGTCTTCGTCTTCTAATTCATTGGTCATCGTGTCTATAACCGTGATCCCGTCTTCTTTGATCCAAGCGTCAACGATATTGTCTATTCGACGCCAGTTTTCGTCGGATAGCAAGTCTGGGTTTGCTGAGAGTTTCGCCCAAGCGGCAGATGGATTTTCCGCTTCTTCTTCAAGCAAGGATTGATCTATAAAGATCTGTATGTAGTTTGTATCTCCGAGGCGATCGGCCAACGATCTCAACTCGTCGAGCGGCAGAGTTCGATTTAAATCCAAAATGCCTCTAGTAGCCGAATATTGAACATTGTCCGCCAGACTCGTAACGAAATCTACTGCGCTGTCGAGATCAATGCTAGCCCACTCACGCGCGAGAGTGTAGGAGATTGAGCTTTGTTGATTTGATTCAAGCTCAAGGAATAGAGAACTCGCTACCTCTTCGTTCAAATGGACAAGTCGAGACAATATGGTTCGTTGAATGTCGCGCTGCAACCAAGACTCGTCGAGATCACTATATTCGTAAGTCTTTGATTCGTTAAAGAGATCGACGAGCTTTTGTTCGTCAGACTGAGAAATCAAGGAATACAAAGCGGCGAATCTATCGAATGTGCCTGAGTAGTTAGTGAGAATGTCTGCTACCGAATCCTCATCATAAATTTTTGAACTTCGATCGCTCTGCCTAGGCGACGGCGGGCTATCCGCGCTGGTTTCAGCAACCGTGGGAGTGTCGTCATCGGAAACAACGGTTGAATCTGTCTTTCCTAACGGTAAAACGAAGTAGAGCACTAACAGAACGACGGTTGTCAGTCCTGCTCCAAGTAAAAATACGACGATGTCTCGTACGGTTTGATTTGAGGTTGCATTTGTGTTCATTGATGCATCTCCTGTGATTTGGTGAAATTTATTTGGAACGGCTTTAGCTCGTTGGATTAGTCAAAGGACATTTTGGCTTGGAACGATGAAGGTAGGATGGTGGTGGATGTAGCACCAAGTTCACGACTTCACAGTGCGCGAGGTACTTTCTTCTGCGTAACAGGTATTTGAAGACCCATCATGCCTTCTGATGATGTGTGGAAGATTAGGAGGAGCTATTAGCAAATTGTTATTGATGATGGTGTTTCCCGCGACTTCTCTGAGTACTAAATTTAGCTCGAAGCCACTAACCATTATAGACGTGCGATTAAGTATGGATAAGCCATAAAACTGAGTTGCCAAACGCTGTGATCACTTACTCTCCATGTGGTTTCCCTAGCTGTGAATTTTCTCTTCAAGCCTAGTTTAGCTTTCAGCAAGCAGAGATTTTGCAAGGTACGTCAACACGATAGTCGCTCCGAATTTGGTTTGTGTCTAACGCTTCAAAATCGATATAATATACCGTATATTTAAAATATACTTTTAAAATTACGGTGTTAATTCCTAGACTTTGTTCACAAAAAATTAAAGTCGCTCTACAACGTCAAGCCGCAGTCGCATTACTTGGTGCTCGTCAGGTTGGAAAGACTACTTTAGCACTTCAATACGCAAAAAATCTCGATCACCAGTACCTTGATCTCGAAAATCCGGAAGATCGACAAAGCTTAGAACATCCTTTGTTCTACTTACGTCAATTTGAAGACAAGCTTGTTGTGCTTGACGAAATTCACCGTGTGCCCGAGTTATTTTCAGTACTGCGCGTACTGATTGACGAAGGACGCAGAAAGGGTCTGGGTACTGGGAGATTTCTCATACTTGGATCTGCGTCTGCAGAACTACTCAAGCAAAGTTGAGAAACTCTGGCGGGGCGGATCGAATACGTCAACTTAAACCCGCTAAGTGTCTCCGAAGTAGGGGAGAATCAAATGAGCAAACTTTGGTTGACTGGAGGTTACCCATTGAGTTTTCTAGCCACCAGCGAAGAAGATAGCATTGCTTGGCGAGCAAATTTCATTCGCACGTACATTGAACGGGATATGATGCAGTTTACCTCGCGAGTATCGACAGAGTTGCTGACTCGTCTTTGGACAATGCTAGCGCACAGTCAAGGTACTATGCTCAACGCCTCCCGACTTGGAACGTCTTTAGAGGTCACGTCGCCAACGGTGTCCAAACACATAGAGTTTCTTAGTGACATGCTTGTCGTTCGTAAATTGAACCCATATCAAGCGAACATTGGTAAGCGTTTGGTCAAGACTCCTAAAGTCTATATCAGAGACACTGGTTTACTTCATGCATTACTCAACTTACGGTCGACGAGCGAATTACTTCGACATCCGGTGTGTGGCTTCAGCTGGGAGGGATTTGTTGTCGAACAGATTTGCGAGGTGATCGAAGGTCGCGCAACGCCGTTGTTCTATCGTACCGCTGACGAAGCTGAAATAGATTTAGTGCTCGAGTGGCATCGAACCGGTAGCCTTTGGGCTATTGAGATTAAACGATCGATGGCGCGAGCTCCCACGCGAGGTTTTTATTCCTCAATCGATACGCTAAAACCAAGTAGGAGTTTCGTAGTATGTATGCACCAGCGTGCGCATTTAATTGAAAAAGACATCGAAGTGCTTGACCTTACCGAATTTCTCAAGATCGCATCCACAGAATGAACCCTAGATTCGACAGATCGCGTTCTTTTGAATCAATGCATGCTTCGTTAGACCGTTGGGTGCAACAGAATCTTATTCCTTCAGCTGCATCCGTAGTACTTGATGGATCGACGGTAGTCGATGAGTATTACACTGGATATCAAAGTCTCGAAGAAGAGATACCAATCGGTAGCGAGTCGATTTACCGGTTGTTCTCTAACACTAAACTGATCACGTCGGTTGCAGCTATGATTCTCTTTGAAGAAGGAGCGTTCAAACTCGACGATGAAGTAGCGCAATATATTCCAAAATTAGCGGATCTTTCCGTTCTCAAAGAAGATGCGAACGACGTGTCAGACACAGAACCGTTGCAGAGTCAGATCACCGTACGGCAGTTGATGTCGCACACAGCAGGGTTCTCCTATGGTATCTTCATGGATACTCCCATTGACGCACTGTTTCGATCTAAGCGCGTCTTACATCCAGGTAACGACTTAGAGGGACTTGTAGATACGTTGGTATCGATCCCGTTGCTGTACCAACCCGGTCGTAAATTCCACTATAGCATTGCTACCGATGTGCTTGCTCGATTGATTGAAATTTGGTCTGCGCAGTCATTTGGTGTGTTTCTAAAGTCGCGAATTTTTGATCCGCTTAGCATGTTTAGTACCAGCTTTTATCTATCTGACCACGATAGAGAACAACTTTGCGTTCTGTATGAAGGTGCAGAACCAGAGGATCCGTACAAACCTGGGTTGTCTGTAGCGACAGAACTCGCGGGCGATTACTTTCGCCCCCGTGCGTTGGAGTCTGGTGGGGGCGGGTTGCTTGGAACCATATCCGATTACACGAAGTTTTGGCGGATGCTAAACGCTGAAGACACATACGACGGCGTTCAATTACTACGGCGTGAAACACTCGAACTCATGCGAACGAATCAATTACCGCCGGGTAATGTGGTCGAATTTCGACAATGGGAGATGCCAAACACCGTGTTCGGCCTCGGGTTCGCAATTAAACAAAAACCTGCAGTTAAAGAACCACCAGAAGCAATTGATGAGTACTACTGGGGTGGTATTGCTGGAACGCATTCTTGGATCGCACCGAGGGCGAGAATTGGAGTGCTTTTGTTTACCCAGAGGCTACCAGGTTACTGGCTACCCTTCTATCACGAGCACAAGCGCGCGATTTACCAAATGACACGATCGCTCAGCAGCTGAATTTGTCGGGGTGGAGTATCCATCCCGGAAGTTCAATGCCCGTTGTCTTTACAATGCAATTGGTGTTCCTTTTGATCGAATCACCCTGTTGATGAAGGAGCGAGAAAACCAAAACGTTTAATCTCAATGGCATAAGTGGAAACCTTTTTTCAATTACTACTCAGCGGTATTGCCCAAGGTTGTGTTTACGGACTCGTCGCGATCGGGTTCGTATTGATCTACAAAGCCACCGAGATGGTGAATTTCGCGCAGGGAGACATCATGATGTTGGGCGCGTTTATCACGATCACGCTCATCAATCACTTACACTGGAATTATTTCCTGGCAGTGGTGATTGCGATAGGCGTAATGGGGCTTTTTGGACTAGCTTTGGAACGACTATTGTTAAGACGCATGATTGGCGAGTCTCCCTTCGCTGTTCTCATGGTCACTATTGGGATAGGTTTTGTGATGAGGTCTGTTGCGGGCATGATTTGGGGGCACAATCCACGCAGTATAGTCACTCCTTACACTGATCAATCATTTCAGTTTGGGGCGGTTGTTTTACCGATTGCGGATGTAGTCGTAATCGTAGCAACGGTTGTTTTGTGCAGCCTAACGTTCTTGTTCTTTAGATATACGCGTTTCGGAATCGCGATGCAAGCAACTTCACAAAACCAGCTCGCAGCAAACTATGTTGGGATTTCCGTCAAACGGGTTGTCGCAGCTAGTTGGGCTCTTGCGGCAGCGATCGCGACAATCGCAGGAATCCTACTGCTCCCGCTAAAGTCGGCTTATCCCGAGGTAGGTCTGATCTTAGGGATCAAGGCATTCGCAGCAGCGATCGTTGGTGGTTTCGGCAGTCTTCCAGGGGCGATGATCGGAGGCTTGGTGATCGGTCTCGCCGAAGTTTTTACGAAATTTTGGGTTGACGCTGAAGTAGGGTTCAGCGTGAGTGAGACTAGTGTTTACATCTTGTTGCTGATAATGTTGATAGTGCGTCCTAGCGGTCTTTTCGCGTCGTTGCAGAAGAAGAAAGTCTGATGCGATTTGTCCTCAAGACTAACTACCATCGAGATGTGGATTTATTCCGCGATAAATTTCAATTTTGTTGGTTCGCGGTTCTACTTGTTTTTGTGCTGAGCTTACCTATGTTCACCGGCACCTACGTAGAGTCCCAACTTACTCTGGTATTCCTCTGGAGTATTGCAGGTGCTGGCTTGATGATTCTTGTGGGATACACTGGTCTTATCAGTTTGGGACACGCAGCGTTCTTGAGCGTAGGAGCGTATACCCACGCCATATTGTTAGATTTGGGTGTTCCTCCTTTTGTGTCGATTCCATCAGCTATGCTCCTGTGTAGTGTATTGGGCGTGGTCGTCAGTATTGCGGCGTTGCGGATGACAGGCATTTACCTAGCTATCGCTACCTTAGCGTTTGCAATGATTGTTGAAAAGGTTGTAAAAAACTGGAGTTCGGTCACGGGAGGTAACGCGGGGTTCAAGGTCGCTCCACCAGAGATTTTTGGTTGGGAACTCAATTCAACCGCATACTACTATTTGTGCTTGCTCGTTCTCACTCTAGTCATGCTGGGTGTGTCAAATTTGCTGCGAGCTCCAACGGGTCGAGCATTCATTGCTGTTCGTGACTCTGAAATATCCGCCCAAGCTACTGGAATCAATCTCGTCAAGACTAAAGCTCTCGCTTTCGCAGTATCTGCCGCACTCGCGGGTCTCGCAGGTACGCTACTTGCGTATCAATGGCATTACCTCTTCCCGGACTCTTTTTCAATGATTACTTCAATCAAACTGCTGATGTTGGTCATCATTGGTGGTCTAGGCTCAATGTCAGGAGTTATTTTTGGAGCAATTTTCATGACACTGTTACCCGATGGGATCGCGACGGTGCGAGAGTGGCTTCCCGATTCTATTGGTAATTTACCGGGTCTTGAGCCTTTTAGCTTCGGTTTAATACTCATCCTATTCTTGATCTTTGAACCGCGCGGAATCAGTGGTCGATGGCAAAAGATCAGATTGTTTTTTAGTCAGTTTCCGTTGTATCGAAATAGAACATTTCGACGACAGAAGTCTTTCCTACGAACGGAACGGGTGCACTAGGGCGATGTTTGAAGTATCGGGATTATCGAAGCATTTCGGTGGGGTCGCCGCGGTTGACGACGTGTCTTTTTCGGTCAACGAAGGCGAGACATTTAGCATCATGGGACCGAATGGGGCAGGCAAGACCACAGTACTCAATTTAATCAGCCGTTTTTATGATGTCGATGAAGGAACTGTACAGTTTGGCGGTCAAGACATTACTCGTGTGCGTCCACACGATATTGCAAGAGTTGGTATCGCGCGCACTTTTCAGAATATTGAACTCTTCGAACGAGAAACAGTTCTTCAGAACTTACTCATTGCTCAATACATTCACCGGCAGACCAATATTTTCTTCGACGTTTTGTTTTTACCTCGCGTCCGACGCCAGGAAGTAGCTTCGCGAAAAGTACTGGAAGACATTATTGATTTACTCCATCTACAACGATATCGCGAGCAATATATTCATGCCCTACCATTTGGAGTTCGCAAACTCGTGGAATTGGCTAGGGCACTATGTCTCAAACCAAAATTACTACTTTTGGACGAACCTTCATCTGGGTTGAATCCTGAAGAAACGGAAGATCTTTCATTTTGGATTGAAGACATCAACAAGGAACTCGGTATCACCATTCTGATGGTTGAGCACGACATGAACTTGATTGGTCAGGTTTCGGATCGAGTTCTGGTGCTTGCAAGTGGTCGGTGCATTGCCTTAGGGACTCCTACTGAAGTCAAAGATCATCCTGACGTCATCGCTGCGTATCTCGGGACATAGCCGTGGCAGAACCGTTACTAAAGGTTCAAAATATTGAGACCTACTACGGACTCATCGCTGGTATTCGAGGAGTATCGCTCGAAGTTCAAGATGGTTCAATCGTAGCTATGCTAGGTGCGAACGGTGCTGGAAAGACCACGGTGTTAAAGACCATTTGCGGTGCGATGAATCCTGAAAAAGGAAGTGTTCGTTTCAGGGGTCAAGATATTACTGGACGCGACCCAGATCGCATTACACGGTTAGGCATTGCACATGTGCCTGAGGGGCGTGAAGTTTTTCCGTTTCTTACGACGGAAGACAATCTGAAGATGGGGGCATTCACCCGTAACCGTTCCGCAGTAAAGACGGAACTTGATCGAATATTTGAGCACTTTCCGGAATTAAAAGAACACAGAAAGCTCGCGGCAGGATATCTTTCGGGCGGTCAACAACAAATGCTAGCAATTGGAAGAGCTCTCATGCTGCGACCGAAGTTGATGCTTCTCGATGAACCTTCGCTTGGCTTATCTCCAATATTGGTCCATGCGATATCAGAAATACTTACGACCATAAATCAGGTTGAAGGAGTTACCGTGTTGCTGGTTGAACAAAACGCTCAAATGGCGCTCGAAATCGCACATTTTGGATACATTCTGGATAACGGTCGTGTAGTCATGGAAGATTCCAGCACTCGACTGACTCAAACTACCGATGTTCAAGAGTTTTACTTGGGGAAAAAAGCGAGCGGTGCGCGTGCCAAACGTCGATGGAAGCAGCGTAAGACATGGCGATGACGACTGACCGAACATTTGATATATTCGACTCAGTTGGCGCAGTCTTTCAACATCGGGTCGATACTTATCCTGAGTCGGTGTGTATTAGAGAGAAGGATTTTGGTATTTGGAACGAATACACGTGGGCGGATTGGGGAGAACACGCTCAATTGATTGGATATGGATTGCATGCGTTGGGTCTGCGTCGAGGAGACATAGTTTCGATTGCTTCCGAAATCAACAAAGAGTGGATGTTTGCCGATCTAGCCACGATTTGTATGGGAGGTGTCTGTAGTGGCGTATATCCCACCGATGCCTCGAGTCAGGTGGAATACTTGATCAACGACAGTGGTACAAAGTTTTACTTCGCCGAAGACGAGGAGCAGTTGGACAAAGTTTTGTCCGTTCGAGATCGGACACCGTCTTTACAGAAGGTCATTGTTTTTGACATGGAAGGACTTCAAGAACTCAACGATGCGATGTGTCTGTCAGTCGAAGAACTGTATGAGTTGGGTAAAGCACACCGCGAAAAGCACCCCAAGCTTTGGACCGAAGAACTCGGTAAAGCTCAGTCGGAAGACACCATGATTCTGACGTATACATCGGGCACTACCGGTCCCCCAAAAGGTGCGATGATTACTCACCGGAACGTGCTTTTTATGATGTCCTGCGCGCAGGACTGTTTCCAAGTGAAGGACGGAGATCGTATGTTGGGATTTCTTCCCCTTGCGCACGTTGCTGGACGAATGTTGTATACATTCTTGGTAATAGAGTCGCGGGCAGTCGTACATCTAGTTGAGAGCTTGGAGACAGTCGCACAGGATACGGCCGAGATTGAACCTACGGTACATTTTGCTGTACCGAGAGTTTGGGAGAAGCAGTATTCATCAGTTTCAATCCTAATCAAGGAAGCGACCCCAATGGGTCGATGGGCTTATCGTGTTGCTTTGCGGACAGGAATGAAACGTGCAGGTTATCTAAAGAATGCTCAAACAGTACCGCTAATGCTCGAGTGTCTGTTTCAGCTTCTTAATCTGGTGGTCTTGGGTAATGTCAAACGTCTGTTAGGAATTAACAAGTGTCGGTGGTTGGCTACTGCGGCAGCTCCGATCGCGCCCGACTTGATTGAATGGTATTGGTCTCTTGGCAAACCGATGTATGAACTTTACGGGCAAACAGAGTGCACAGGGATCGCGACTTGCAATCTTGAGAGTGATCATCGGATCGGCAGTGTTGGTAAGGCGGCAAATGGCGTGCAAATAGAGCTAACCGAAGAGAATGAGATCTTGATCCAAAGCCCGGGTGTCATCAAAGGCTATTGGAATCTACCGGAAAAAACCGCAGAAACGATTCGTCAAGGCTGGCTCTACTCAGGTGATATTGGAAGAGTGGATTCGGATGGTTTCGTGTACGTCATCGATAGGATCAACGATATCATCATCACGGCGGGTGGGAAAAACATTACACCAAGCGAAATTGAGAACCAGTTGAAATTTTCGCCTTATATCACTGATGCTGTTGTCGTTGGTGATCGACGTCCGTATCTTACATGCTTGATAATGATTGATCACGAAAACGTGACGCTCTTCGCTCAAGAGAACTCAATACCTTTTACTAACTATACTAGTTTATGTCGAACGTCTGAGGTAGTCGAACTGATCGGGAGTGAGATTGAACGTGTGAATTCCAAGTTTGCTCAGGTCGAAACTATTAAAAAGTTCCGATTAATCGAACAACTTTTGGATCCCGAAGACGAAGAACTGACTCCGACGCAAAAACTCAAACGTAAGGTCATAAACAAAAAGTATGCTTCTTTGATTCAAGAAATGTACGCTTGAAGAGGGTGTGTCTATGAAATCGTTGTTCAAACTTCTTGGTGTTGGAATCTTCGTTCCACTGTTCATTCTTTCGGCGTGTTCTCGGGAATCGGGTTCAGATATAGATTCGGACACTTCGGATACAGATGTCGATGCTGACATCGTATTGGAAACGACCGGTGTCTCGGACGATGAGGTAGTGTTTGGTACTCATACAGACCTTTCTGGACCAATCTCTATATACGGAACAGAATCGGTGAACGGTGTTCGTATGCGGTTCGATGAGGCGAACGAACAGGGCGGAGTGCATGGGCGCACGATAAGGTTTATCGCCGAAGATAGTCAGTACAGCCCACAAGAGTCTATTCGAGCTGCTAACAAGCTCATTCACCGAGACAAAATTTTTGCAATGTTGTTAGCCTTAGGGACACCGAATAATCTCAACGTGATGGACGAACAATTTAAGGCTGGAATCCCAAATTTATTTCCACTCACCGGCTCTATACAAATGGCCGAACCGTACCGCAAGCTCATGTTCACAGCGCGCGGAATCTATTACGACGAGATACGTACTGCCGTGAAGTACTTTGTCGAAGAGAAAGGTCGGACAGCACCGTGTGTTGCCTATATAGACAACGACTATGGACAGGAAGTTTACGAAGCTGTCGTGGATCAAACCGAGGAAATGGAGATCGAAATCGTTGCATATGCAGCTCACGAGCGAACTGAAACTGAATTCACGGCAACTGTATTGCGTTTTAAAGAAGCTGGTTGTGATTTCGTCCTCATGGGCACGGTGGTAATCGATACGCTAGGAATTTTGGGTGCCGCGCGAGAAATTGGTTGGGACAGTGTTGACTGGGTAGGCAGTAACGCTGCGGGTGGTAATGTGGTAGCGGAACACCCTAGCGGGGCTGGAGAAGGCATGTACACCCTGAGTCACATGACAAGAATTTATCCGGACACAGAAGAAAACGAAGACGCAGTGCGGTGGTTTGAACAGTATGAAGAACGCTTTAACAGAGTACCAGATGTAGGAGCAATGGAAGGATATAGAGGAGCCGATCTCGTTGTCAAAGCGTTAGAAATTGCTGGTAGGGAACTTACGCGGGAAAAGTTTATTGAAGCTTTAGAATCATTCAGCGACTACACAGATCCATGGGGGTACAAACTGAGTTTTAGCTCTGACAATCACAATGGTCTGAAAGTTACAGGGCTGTCACAAGTCCAGAATGGTCGCTGGATCCCACTTGACCAAACCATTTCATTGGAGAAGTAAGTCTAGACTACGCTAGACGATCATCTAATCAACGTACTCCCGAAGTCGATCGAACACTTCGGAAGTTTGATTGACCATCTTGCACATTTCGGCAGGCCAGAATTGCGAAATTCTGGGAAGATGCAGGTGTCCCAACGGAAACGACTTGCCCATATTTAACTGCAATAAGCGAGTACGGTATGCGATCTCGTTCGACAAGAAGCCACCTCCGGATCCACGCACACAAACTTCCCCTGCGAGTTCGTCCAAAGAATTAGCTTCAAACTCACCTCGGCTTCGAGTCGCTACTACTCGATTGTCTCTAACGTTCCATGGTCCTTGAATATCCAACAGAATCTCGGTTGGTAGAGTAAATTCGAGAAATTCGGGACACTTCGTTAAACAGGGTGGATTTTTGCCATTTTTCACTGGAGTGTAGTCAAGGTTATCAAGAGCTGGCGTAGATCTTCGACGTCCGACGAAACGCTCGAGCTCAAAACTGTCGCGTCCCATACTCAATGTGAGCACAAATAGCGGCTCTCGTTCGAATCTTGGTTTGAGGACTCGTTCCACAATTCCTTTGTTGAAATCTCGGTATCGTACCGGAAAAATGAAGACTTCTATTGGCACGGAGTCGCCATACATTTCTGCTAAGGTCAGTGCTACACTTGTAGAAGGATTGCTTTGTTTAATGTTCGAGTTTAGAAGAAATGGGTCAAAAGCGGTGAGTAACACTCGAGGTTCGTCCGTCGGAGCTGTTCTTGCGGCTTTGTTTGCGTAGTGTCGCGATGTCGTTTCATGTATCGCGCACAATTCTGTTCTTACGTCTCGAGGAACTGACGCTCGGTTAAACCAGGAAAAGAAGTATTGGGTAAATAACCTTCCCCAATAGATGGGCCGGTCATCAACCAACGTACCGTGCGAGCATTCCTTGATTGTGGTGGGGATAAGAGCTTCTGCTTGTCGGATTAGCAGCTGATCCAGTGAGAGCTCATCGTCAATGTGACGAAATCCAGCTTGACCGTAGAAGATATTTATAGCAAAGTCATCTATGTGCGCGCAAATCTTGGGAGCTTTTCGCCTTAGATCGTGTAGTCTTCGTTGTTCGACGGTCCCACGACGCTGGTTTGCGATGTCTTCATCAAGACAATTCCACACGTCCATGATTACCGTCATTCTAGCTTGTCCGTCTGTTTGGTGGGCAAGCTGAAATAGTCGAATTTGGAATGAGTTAGCTTATCACCCGGATTCGCGTTCTAACCATGATTGAATTCGATCCCAAGCTTCTGTCAACACTGGTATTGGTTGAGTCAAACTCATTCTTACGTACCGTCGCGTAACCGATCCGGAAGGAGTACCAGGAACGACCGACACGCCCGTTCCATCGAGTAATCGGCGCGCGAATTGGTCACTTGGTTCATGCACATCAATCATCACGAACATACCAGCCTCTGGGGATACAGCGGAAAACTGCGGAATCTGTGATATGCGGTTCATTGTGTAATCTCGTCGGGCGCGGTATTCATTTCGCATACGTTCTACCGCATGCTCATCATGCAGTAGCGCTAGTGTCGCGGCATCTTGAATAAATGGACAACCGCTGAAAAACGTACTCAGAGCGATTTCTCTTAAATGTCGAGCAAACCCCTCCGAACTCAGCGTCCACCCCACGCGCCAGCCACTCATCGCGTGTGACTTAGACAGGCTATCGATGACGATTACGTTCTCAAAATTTGGAACTAACTTCGCTAAAGAAGTGTGTTTTTTCTCGTAATACATAACGGAGTACACTTCGTCAGAGATTAACCAGAGATTTCTACGCCGGCACTCTTCGTAAAGCCTTACGAGCGACTCGGCGGGTACGATGTTGCCCATGGGGTTGGAAGGGGTATTCACTAGAACTCCAACAGTTTTCTCGTCTATCAGGTCTAAAACTCTGTCTACATCGAACCGAAAGTATGGTGGTGCTGTTACTGCCGCTCGTAACTCGACCCCCAAGCATACAAACGTTGATTCATACCCCAAATAGGTAGGTTGACAGGTAACGATGTTTTCGCCCGGATTGGCGATGGCACTGAGCGTCGCGTGAATAGCAGAAGTAGCACCGTTGAAGATCGAGAACTGTCGAGGTTCCATGCGTTTGCCAGTGACTTTGCTCTCAAGTTCTGCTAAAGCATTTCTGAGCGACATTTCGCCTGCAGAGTCAGAATAATGCGTGCGCTCTTTTTTGAGCGCTTCGATGACTCCTTCAATGATGTAGCTTGGCGTGGGGAAGTCTGGGTCACCAATCGAAAGTGGAATGATGGCCTCCCCAGCCTGTTTTCGTTTCATTGCTTCGATGTGAACACTCCAAGCGGAAGTGTCAATCGCATCTAATCGCTGAACAGTATCACTCGATGAGAGAGCTTTTCGGGAATGAACCGGCGTGCGAATCGCAGTGGTCTTTTCAGTCATTGAAGACATAGCATTTACACCTCGAAATACGGTACCGATTGAACTCTCATTATAGTGCTTTGACAGGTGTAAATAAATGTGTGTGTGTGTTCAAAGAGACCGTTCAAATTGCACTCATTTGCTTACAAACGGGTGGTCTTTAACGTAGTATCTGTAGGGTAATTCAAGACCCTCTGACAGACCGATTCGAGACGATCGACAAATGTCGAATTTTCTTTGCTCCTCGTAGTCGTAAATTGAAAGTACGCTGCGAGTGAGATCAATTGCACTGTGTTGTCGATTGACTCCTAGTGCCGCAGTCAACTTTCCTGGGCCATTACCCAACTGAATTTTTGTTTTTGCGCGAGGTCGGCGTTGTTGCATGATCTCGATACCGTCAATGGGTTCGATCGCTCGCAGTAGCACGCAACCGGCGGTGCCTTCTGGGTCTGACACGATGTTCATGCAGTGATACATGCCATAAATCAGATAAACATATGTAAAGCCTGGTGGCCCCCACTGAACTGCGGTACGTGGTGTCTTACCTCGCGCCGCATGAGAAGCGGGATCGTTTGCTGCGAGGTAAGCTTCGGTTTCGACGATCAAACCTGAGGTAAATTGGTCGTTGATACGACTAACCAGCAAACATCCTATCAATTTGCTCGCGAGCTCTAAGGCGGGTACGTCATAGAATTCCCGTGGGAGTGCGTTGTTCAATGGTTCCTATGGATCTCGCATCAACCTAATGAATGGTACTTCGGTGAACCGAGAACGATTTAGAAATTCGCATTTTTCAAGATTTCACAAACGGACTCGAAGTTCTATCAACGCGTGTTTAGGATGACACAGAAGCTGTATTTGAGAAGCGCAAAATTTCGACTTAGTTGTTATGGAGTTTTTCGTCCGGCGCGCTCGCAACACTTGGTAACTCCCACCGTAAAGCTACGTACTCCAATACTTTCTCGTAGATCTCTCGTTCTCCCACTCCAGTAGACGCACAGTCATAGAACTTAGTCCCTAAGTTCTCACCATGAATGGAAGAGGCGGTATATTCACGTTGAAACTGAAGCTTTATTCTGAGTTTTGTCACATCAGTCCGGGGTTCTGAAATAAAAATGTTCATTTTGGAGCGCCGACTTCCAAGCATGTGTCCCTTTGGACAATCTGCGTACTTATCGTCTTTAATTGAAGAATGAAACGATCTTTCTGCAAAGATGATTCCGCTGTCTTCTTCCGAACGTGAAATCGGAATTTTCTGAGATGAGAAGTAATGAATCGCGCCGTCCCAAACCAAGTCCTTTGGGGCTTCAATTATGAAGTTTCGCTGGATCATTCTTGGTTCCGGAAAACTAGCGCATCCACCAATTCCCACTATGATGAACACAATAGTCGAGGAAACGAACCAATGCTTCAAGAAACTATTCATAGATAAAACCTCGTGTTTGGATTCAGTTTACCGATCGGTGCTTGAATTTGAATTGTCGATTACGAAGGATCGGATGTTAGGGCAGGGGTACGCGTTTCTATTCAAGAGTATTTTCCATGCTCGTTGGTGAATAATATTCTGTTCATTAATGTGAAACTACTCCGAGACACCAAGACAGAAACAGTTTACCTTTATATCTGAAAAGTACAAAGTCAAAATTCATATGGCCGAGATCAAAGAAGAACATCTAATTCAGAGCGTCGCGGACGCTTTGCAATACGTTTCGTACTATCACCCACCCGATTTCATTCGGGCAATGGTTGCCGCATGGGAACGTGAGGAATCCCCCGCCGCAAAGGATGCCATTCGTCAGGTGCTAGTGAATTCTCGCATGTGTTACCTTGGTAAACGTCCCATCTGTCAAGACACAGGAATCGTAATAGTTTTTCTAGAAGTGGGTATGCATGTCCGATGGGACACCGATCGTAGCATTGACGATATGGTGAATGAAGGTGTTCGCCGCGCGTATTTGAATTCAGAAAATCCCTTACGTGGCTCAGTTCTTGCAGACCCAGATGGTGCAAGAAAGAACACTAAAGACAATACTCCCGCTGTGATTCATACCAAAATCGTCCCGGGAGATACTGTGGTTGTCGAGGTATCCGCAAAGGGTGGGGGGAGCGAGCACAAAGCAAAGTTTACTGTTCTGGAATCTTCGTCTTCAGTGGTAGATTGGATTCTGAAAGTGGTTCCTGAAATGGGCTCTGGTTGGTGTCCACCTGGAATGCTCGGAATCGGAATCGGAGGCAGTCCAGAAAAAGCTATGCTGTTAGCAAAAGAAAGTCTAATGGAACCAATTGACATCCAAGATTTAATTGAACGAGGACCGTCCAATCGTGCAGAAGAACTTCGTCTTGAACTGTATGCTCGTGTAAATGCTCTCGGCATCGGTGCTCAGGGGTTAGGGGGTCTCACTACTGTTCTAGATGTGAAAGTCCGCGACTACCCAACTCATGCGGCAAATAAACCGGTAGCGGTGATTCCTAACTGTATCGCTACAAGACACGTGCAATTTGAACTAGACGGGTCTGGCGTCGCACAATTTACACCGCCAGACTTCTCTCTGTGGCCCGATTTAGATTATGAAGCCGAGGCTAATGCACGCCGAGTTGATCTCGATACCCTAACAAAAGAGTCAATTAAAGATTGGCGAGTCGGAGAAGTAGTACTTCTATCAGGGAAGATCCTTACTGGTCGCGATGCAGCCCACAAACGTCTCTGCGATTTATTGGATCGTGGTCAATCTTTACCCGTTGATCTGAACGGTCGATTCTTGTACTACGTTGGCCCAGTTGACAGTGTACGGGATGAAGTCATTGGACCGGCGGGACCTACGACGGCGACGAGAATGGATCGATTCACGGATCAAATTCTGGGTACGGGTTTGTTGGGCATGATCGGTAAAGCCGAACGTAGTGCTAAAACGTGTCAGGACATCGCGAAGCACCGCGCGGTTTACCTCATCGCAGTGGGTGGAGCTGCATACCTAATTTCCAAGTCGATTGTGGGCGCTCAGCGGATTGCGTTTGAAGAGCTAGGAATGGAAGCGATTCACGAGTTCGAGGTTCGAGATATGCCAGTAATGGTGGCGGTAGATTCTCTTGGAAATTCCGTCCACCAACAAGGTCCAAAGAGTTGGCAAGTCGAATTAGATTCGAAGATTCCAGTTACCAGTCTTTGACACCTTGTACTGAGCGCATTCTTCACTTTGTCGCGCCCGATCCTGAATGGGTATGTTCATAGCAAGCCTTTGATGACACACACGTATCAAATACGTTTACCAATAATCAAATTTGTATGTTTTCATGTACAGTTTGTGATATGCTTCGTCTCTATAATTTGCCGACTTAATTTGATCTGCCCACGAGGACTCTTTCGTAGTTCAGAAGCGGTTTCTCTGGTTACATGAAATTAACACTCTCGCACGTTTGTTTTCCTGTTTTCATCAGTTCGGTGTGTGTACGATTAAAGCACCTGGAATATTGCTCAGATTGATCAAACATGACTGATTCAAATCACGAACTCGAGCAGAAAGTTCAAGGTCTTCGTATTGACCGTTCATCGGGACGCAGAAAGTTCCCACGGCCTTGGCTTGTGTTTTTGATTATTTCGGTGATCGTTGGACCTTCGCTATTTGCTGGGTATTGGTTTTTTCTCTCCGGTCGTGGGGTGCTGGAGGTGGAAGCTGCGCCCGTTCGAGCAGCAACATCACAAGTTTCAGATAGCACTGTGCTAGAGGGTACAGGGTACGTGGTTGCGCGACGTCAAACAACGGTAAGTTCAAAGACAACCGGCAGGGTCGAGGTGGTGTACGTCGAAGAAGGGATGGTGGTCGAAGACAATCAACTGTTAGCGACTCTTGATGACACCCGCCAGCAGACCACTCTTGAACTTGCACTTGCCCAGGTCGACGAAATCCTGGCTTCGATAAAGGAGCTTGATGTTCAGATCAAGCAAGCAGAACTCGATCTTGAAAGAGTAAACAAACTTGTTGTTGACAATATGGTCAGTCAAGATCGTGTCGATCAGACTCAGTTAAGACTCGATGGTTTGGTCGCGCAGAAACAGCGCTTAGAGAAGAGTGTCGCGGTGGCTCAAAAAAATGTCACTCTGAGAGAGCAGGAACTGGATGACACTAACATTCGCGCTCCATTCAAAGGGGTCGTAATTGCAAAAGCGGCTCAACCTGGAGAAATGATTTCACCAATATCGGCTGGTGGTGGTTTCACGCGAACCGGTATCTGTACCATCGTCGATATGGATTCAATTGAAGTTCAAGTTGATGTCAACGAAAAATATATCAATCGAGTATCGCCGGGTCAGCCAGCAACGGTTACGTTAGTATCTTATCCAGAGACTCGCCTTCCTGCTGAAGTGATCGCCATTATCCCAACTGCAGACCGTGCGAGGTCAACAGTGCGCGTTCGTATTGCGTTTCTTGAGCGTGATCCTCGAGTACTACCAGACATGGGCGTGAAGGTATCTTTTTTTGAGGAAGGAACAACAATTGAGGCAAGTGACGACATTCCGTTGGGAGTGGATGTACCCCCCAGCGCGGTCTTGCTTGAAGATGGACTGCACTATGTTTGGTTGATAGAGAGTGACAAAATTAGACGTAAGAAAGTAGAAGTAATCACTTCGACATCAGTTGGTATGACTCGGTTGGTCGATGATTTTGAGCGAGGAGCGAGAGTGGTGAATAATCTAGATCAACTCGATTTAGCTAGATTTGAAAACGGCTTGCAAGTGAAGGTAGTCAATTAGTTTGGAGCAGAAATAAGTGGCACTGATCAATCTGGAAAACGTTTGCAAGTCGTATAAAAAAGGCCGAGATCGCGTCGATGTACTCAATAACATCTCGTTTCGTGTCGCGGTGGGCGATTTCGTCGCGTTGATGGGACCATCTGGCAGTGGAAAGACGACATTGCTCAATCTCATCGGAGGCTTAGATCGTCCTTCTGCCGGTACAGTTGTTGTGAATGAACAAGATCTGAGTGATCTATCCTCGGGTAGACTCGCACGTTGGCGTTCAGAGAGTATCGGGTTCGTATTTCAGTTTTATAACTTGCTACCGGTTTTAACAGCAAGACAAAACATCGAACTACCTTTATTGTTGACGAAATTGGGTGGGAGACAACGCAGGAAGAACGCTCAGCTCGCACTAGATATCGTGGGTTTAAGTGACCGAGAGCAACATACTCCAGCTCGTTTGTCTGGAGGGCAACAGCAGCGAGTCGCAATCGCACGAGCGATAGTCGCGGATCCGAAGATACTCGTGTGTGATGAACCTACGGGCGATTTGGATCGATCAACCGCCATAGAAATATTGCGGTTGCTCCAAATATTGAATACGGAACATGACAAAACCATCATCATGGTGACTCACGACCCTAAAGCGGCCGAATACGCGAAACGAACCATGCTGTTGGATAAGGGCAAGTTAGTTAGTCGTTCATCTCAACCTGAGGTGGAAGCAGAGGTCGAGGCATGACTACGTTTGGTTTTTTAGTAAAGAGCATGTTTCGCCGCAAATTACTGGTCACCTTAAGCATGCTATCTCTGATTACAGCGTTCATATTGTTCATTCTCCTCCGATCGGTGGCGGTCTTATTTAGTGGAGTCTTAGAAGATGTAAGCGATGTTCGCATGCAGACCGCCTCAAAGTATGCGATCATTTTTTTACTACCTCATCGCTACGGTGAGGAAATAGCATCCGTGGAGGGCGTCGTTGACGTCACCCACGCGTCTTGGTTTGGCGGTGCTCTTAAAGAAGGAGACGATAGTGCGATGACCTTCGCGGTGGATCCATCCACGTATTTCGATGTATACGACAATTACCACATCTCGACAGAACACCTAAACGCATTTTTGGAGCTTCGGACTGCCGCTGTTGCACCTGAAAATATCATGGAAAGATATGACTTAGAAGTCGGCCAGAAGGTACCAGTGGTTAGCACAATTTTTCCCACGGCAAACGGGGAACCATGGATATTCGATCTAGTAGGGACTTATCGCTCAGACAGTGAAACGGACTTTTTACCGTTCTTGTTTCACTATGAGTATCTCAAGGAAGCGACTGGTGTATCCGATGTCGGTTGGTACACCTTTACCATCGCGGATTCAGAAAAAGCTTCGGAAATTGCGCAGATTGTCGATTCGAAATTTGAGAATTCATCCGATGAAACTAAGACAATGACGGAGTCGCAAGCGTTCCGGGACATGATGCAGCAGTTTGGTGACATTAGTTTGATGATGAATGGAATTATCGGAGCAGTATTTTTCACTATGTTGTTGTTAACTGCTAATACGATGATTCACAGTTATCGTCAACGTATACCCGATTTTGCCGTCTTAAAGACACTGGGTTTTTCCGACGGCAAAGTAGCGCGTTTTATGATGTTCGAGAGTCTGTTATTTTGCTTGACAAGTGCTACCGTTGGTATTGGTTTTGCCGTCTTAGTGCTTGCTCTAGTCGGCCCCTTTCTCCCCGCTGGACTTGTTCTAGTTGTTACGCCAAACACGCTACTTTGGGGAGGTTGTATCGCAGTTGCGTTGGCGCTTGTAATCGGATTTATTCCTGCTTACAGTGCGAACCGATTGGTGATCGTCAATGCTTTGCACGCAAGGTAGTACCGGTCAGGCATCGCTGAGCTCGATTTTAAAGTGCTAGCTCAAATTCTTGCAGTAACTCGTATGAACATCTTGAATATCCCTTCAAGGTGGAGCTCATCTTTGGTGATTGTGATTGGGATTGGAGGAGTTGTAGCGGTCTTAGTTGCGTTGTTATCGATGGCAACTGGACTATCGGCCGTATTTACTAACTCAACGGATCCCCATCGAGGAGTCGTGGTCCGAAGCAAAGCGACAGGCGAACTTTCGAGTAATCTGAGCGTGGACGTAGCAAATATTGTTTCCACACTTGACGGTGTCGAACTCGCTGCAGCAGAACTCTTTGTTATTGCAGATATACCTAAAAAAGCGACAGACACGGCCGCGAACGTAGTAGTTAGAGGTGTGTCTGAGGACTCATTTACTATTCGACACGAGCTACAAGTGATTGAAGGTCGCCATATGGAACCCGGTAAGAATGAAGTCATTGTTGGGACCAAGGCTCAACAGGAATTCATCGGTCTGAATTTAGGCGACAAAGTGGAGTTGCGGGAGTTTCTTTGGACGGTAGTCGGAACTTTTGAAGCGGGTGGTAGTTCCGTCGAATCCGAGATTTGGGGCGACCTGTCGAGCGTGCAATCGGCATTTCGATTTGAGGGTGGTATTACGTCTATTCGACTACGTCTGTTCAACCCTGATGTCTTCGAGGATCTCACTACGATAATGAAAGATGATCCTCGTCTTCCGGTCGACTTACATTCTGAGAAAGCTTGGTACGAAAACAGTACGAACACGAACACGCTTCTCATCAAGATACTTGCATTGATTGTTGGTATCATAATGAGCATCGGAGCGGTGTTTGCTGCATTGAATACGATGTACACGGCGGTAGCTTCGCGTACCTATGAGATCGCTACTCTTCGAGCGATAGGTTTTGGTGGGCTCCCCGTCGTTATCTCTGTCCTCGTCGAATCGCTCATCTTAGCTACCATTGGAGGTTGCTTAGGGGCTACGATTTCATATATCGCATTCAATGGTTTTACGGTTTCAACATTGGACTCTACTACGTTTTCCCAAATCGCATTTGACTTCAATGTTTCACCCACGCTTATCACACTAGGCATTATCGTAAGCGTATCGCTGGGAATGGTCGGAGGTTTTTTTCCGGCTATTCGAGCAGCACTACTTCCCGTGACGGTAGCGCTACGGGGCGAGTGACGAACCGAAGCAAACTGTGCCGGCGATTCCACTACAACAAATTCAAGATGCTCGTGAGCGAATTCGGGAGCACATCCTCTGTACGCCGTTGCTACGATCAGAAACGCTCTCTCGCTTGACCGGAGTAGATCTCACGCTCAAGTACGAAAATCAGCAATATACCGCAGCGTTCAAGGAACGAGGGGCGCTTAATAAATTACTTTTGTTGTCACCGGAGGAACAAGCCCGGGGCGTAGTTGCAGCATCTGCTGGAAATCACGCGCAGGGGATCGCCCGACACGCTGGATTGCTTCGCATACCGATACGGATCGTGATGCCCAGATACACACCAAACACTAAGGTCGAAAGTACCAAAGCTCTTGGAGCTGAAGTTGATTTAGTGGGCGACAGATTTGACGAATCGATGCAATACACTCGGGAATTAGCTTCATCCACAGGACGTACCCTGGTCCATCCATTTGATGACCTAGATGTGATTGCGGGTCAGGGCACACTTGGGATTGAGATTCTCGAACAAGACCCAAGTATCGATACGGTTATTGTGCCCATCGGTGGGGGTGGTCTAATTTGCGGAGTCGTGTCCGCAGTGAAGCAGATCAAACCAAGCGTACGGGTTTTAGGAGTGCAGGTTGATACGTTCAATACTGCATACGCTTTGTTTTATGATTTGCCTCCTACAGAGAAGCGCACCGCGATGACGATCGCTGAAGGAATGGCTGTTAAGCGTCCTGGTGAAATCACCGGTCCAATGATGAAAGAACTCCTCGATGACATCGTCGAAGTCACCGAGGAAGAAATCGAGCGAGCTATTTTTACGTTACTAGAAGTTAAAAAGACCGTGGTGGAGGGTGCGGGCGCGGCACCGCTCGCAGCATTGTTCAGACATGCTCATTTAGTGAGCGGTAGGACGGCGCTTCTCGTTACCGGCGGTAACATCGAAATGATGGTACTCGCTAACGTCATCGAACGGGGTTTGGTTCGTTCAAAGCGTTTGATTCGCCTTCGGATCCTAGTCGTTGACGTTCCAGGATCTCTGGCGAAACTCACGCAGATTCTGGGAAAACTCGATAGCAACATTGTGGACATTACACATCAACGAAATCTGCAAATCAGCACCTTGGGTGCACAACCGATCGACGTTCTGATCCATTTGTGCGGAGAAGAGCAAGCAGATAATGTCGTGCAACAATTACGAGCTGAAGGATATGAAGTAGAAGTTCTAGTGAATTAGTGCGCTAGTTCTAATACTTCAGTCAATCTGCAGTTCAGGTAGATCCCTGAATTGTGCTAGGCAATCGGGATTTGCTAACGCAGATGTGTTATCAATTTCACGACCATGTACGACCTCACGGACCGCAAGTTCCGCAATCTTTCCAGATCGAGTGCGGGGAATCTCGGGTACGGCGATCACCTTGGATGGAACGTGTCGTGGAGATGCATTCTTCCGAATTCGCTGCTTGATCGGTGAGGTAAGTTCCGTACTAAATTCGAACTCAGGAGCAACTACCACAAAGAGTACGACACGTACATCGTTGTTCCAATCTTGTCCAATGCACAAGGCTTCCGTAATCTCCGTCATCGCTTCCACTTGCCGATAAATTTCAGCTGTTCCAATGCGAAAACCGCTGGGATTCAATACAGCATCGCTCCGGCCGTGAATGATCAGTCCTCCAGTGGCTTCATTGATCTCAGCGAAATCGCCGTGAGCCCAAACACTCGGGAACTTATCGAAATATGCAGACCGAAACTTTTGATCATCTGGATCATTCCAAAATCCAATTGGTTTGGTTGGAAACGTTTCGGTACAAACAAGTTCACCTTTCTTGGATCGTATTGGATCACCGTTTTCATCAAACACGTTCACCGCCATTCCTAGTCCTGGTCCTTGGAGTTCTCCGCGGTGCACGGGTAACCATGGAATACCTAGTGCGAAACAAGAAATCAGGTCTGTACCTCCTGATATCGAAGCCATCTGAACGGAATTTTTAACATCCCTATACACGAAATCAAAAGACTCTGGAGCTAGTGGCGATCCTGTAGATTGCATCGATTCGAGAGATGCTAAGTCACATTCTTCTTTTGGTTTAACGCGCGCTTTTTCCAATGCTGAGTAGTACTTGGCACCCGCACCAAATACGTTGATGTTCTCTGTTTCGATCATCTGGATCAAAGTATTCGGATGCGGCCAAAATGCGGAACCTTCAAAGAGCACAATGGTGCTCTTGCTTGCCAAGGCTGAAACTAGCCAGTGCCACATCATCCAACCACAGGTAGTGTAGAAAAATATCTTCGATCCAGCCGCGAGATTAACGTGTAGTTGGTGTTCCTTCATGTGTTGTATCAGCGTCCCACCCGCGCCATGGACGATACATTTTGGTCGCCCCGTGGTTCCAGACGAATACATCACATAGAGTGGGTGATTGAAGGGAAACCTCTGAAACTTCCACGAACTCTCTGGTCTTCGATAGATCGCATCAAAGTCATCCTCGTCGTTCGACAGAAAATTGAGCGTGATAACATGCTCAATGCTTGGGATGTTTTGAGCCAATAAATTGGAGTTTTGGCTGACGTTGAATTCTTTACCGTTGTATGTGTATCCATCACAAACGATGAGCACTTTGGGTGCGATTTGACTGAATCTATCGAATGCACCTTGAAACCCAAAATCTGGAGAACTAGAAGACCAAACAGCACCAATACTTGCGGTACCAAGCATTGCGATGATGGTTTCCACAACGTTAGGTAGATAAGCAGCGACGCGATCTCCTGATTGCACACCTCGTTCGGACAGCGCGCCAGCAAATTGCGCGACTTTTTTACGAAGATCGGAAAAAGTCACCTCGGTCCTAGAACCCAACTCTGTCACCGACACTATCGCAACATCATCATCGAATCTTCGAAGTAGATTCTCTGCAAAGTTCAACCGAGCATTGGGAAACCAAGTACTCTTCACGAACGAGTCTTCGTGTTGTAAAACTAAGTCTCCACGGTCTCCTAATATCTCAGTGAAATTCCAAACATTTTGCCAAAAATCAGTTTTGTTCTTGACGGACCATTCATGGAGTTGAGTGTAATTTGGAGGTTCAAATCCAATTGTTTTCGCAAATCGCGAAAGATTGCAAGTGTGAATTAACTCATCCGAGGGTTTCCAAACCTGTTTATTGGACATGAGATGTGGTTGCCTTACAGGATTTAAGTGGGACGATGCAAGACACAAAGCAAAAAGACTCGTCTGTGCCGACAATACCATCAAATTTTAATATTCTGCTTTTCCTCAAGCTGCGAATCCTAGATCATGAGCCACGATCAATCGCGTAGTACCCATTGAAGCGTATTGTCCGGCAACATGTTTTTAGTAGAATTGTTAAGTTTGTTACAACAAAGGTGTCAATTTAAGCTGTGAGCACTCTAATTAATCGAAACCTGCTCTTCTTTTCAACTTTTGTCTTGCTTCAGAGCAGCTTTTCCTTACAAGCCAAAGACCAAGTTCTAGATACGATGATGACGGAACTAAACCGATCATTTCAAGCTCTCCAAGACCAACACGACTCTAAGGCACCTTACTTCTTGAGCTACGAAATCACTCAGGATGCTTCTGCTGTTGTCAATGGTGCGTTTGGACAAATCACTTCTACAAGCAATACACTTGAACGGATGCTAGATGTTGATTTAAGGGTTGGAACCCATTTCGTCGACAACACGCACCCTGTCAATGCACCTGAAGGTACGCAAAGTTTGCTGAGCGCTTCACTGTCTAAGACCGTACCCCTCGAGAGCTCAGATGCGCTAAGTGCGGTTTTGTGGTTACACACGGACAAGCATTACAAAGATGCAGTCGCAGAATTGACACGCGTACAGTTGATTCTCCAAGCTCAGGTCGAAAAAGACGATCAATCGGGTGACTTTTCTCAAACGCGCCCGTACACGTTTGAGGAGGATGAAATCGCGCTGGAAGTGGACATTGAATTATTGAAACGAAAGATAAGTGCTTACACCAAGCATTTCGCAGATGCAGAACATATTCGAAGCAATAACGCTAGTATCTCAGGGAACATTGAGACCCGTTGGTTTGTAAATTCAGAGGGAGCCAGTGTAAAGGTTTCGCATCCATATTTTCGCTTAGTAATCGCGGCCTCGACGAAAGCGGATGACGGTATGGTGATACGAAAAATTATCTCCTATGAAGGAGTCAACCAAGAGTCCCTCCTTCAAGACTCTCAAATTGTTTCAGATGTGCAGCAACTGATTGCGGATTTGAAAACACTACGTGAAGCTCCTTTGGTGGATCCCTATACCGGCCCAGCTATTCTGTTCGGGCGCGCCACAGGTGTGTTCTTTCACGAAGTGCTAGGAAATCGACTCGAAGGACACAGGCTAAAGGACGATGACGAAGGCCAGACGTTTCTAAAACAGATCAATGAGCAAATATTACCAGAGTCAATTTCAATCGTTTTTGATCCGACAGTCGATAAATTCGGTGACACTACGCTAATAGGAGCGTATAAGTACGACAATCAAGGCGTAAAGGCTCGGAAAGTTGTTGTTGTCGATAAAGGCATACTAAAGGGCTTCCTTACGTCTCGCCGACCGCTGGAAGGATTTCCCACTTCTAATGGACACGGCCGAAAAAACAAAGGTCATTCGGTATTGGCTAGACAGTCTAACATGTTTGTGGAAGTTCACAATCCAGTGTCGTATGAAACGCTCGAAAAGATGATGATCGATCGCATCCAAGAAGAAGATAAACCATTTGGGCTAATTTTTCATGACATTCAAGGTGGATTCACCATTACGGGAGTAGCTATGCCAAACGCATTCAACGTTACGCCGGTGTTGGTCTACAAGTTGTATCCTGACGGGTCAAGAGAAGTCGTACGCGGCGCAAATTTAATTGGAACTCCGTTGACGACGTTCAGTCGAGTCGAACAAGGCGCGGACGACTACGCCGTGTACAACGGGATGTACGCACCTGAGTCTGGATGGATACCGGTTTCGACTGTGGCACCTTCACTTCTGATATCACAGATCGAAGTACAAAAGTCTGGAACTTCCCGAGACCTCCCGCCCATCCTCCCATCACCAGTTGGAGACCCAGCGGATCGTAGCATCCGTACACACTAAATTCGGATTACTTCACCAATGAAATTTTTACAACGACTTATTCTTTACTCTGGCCTGGCGTTTGCATTGGGCTTGATTGGACAAGCAGACGAGGACTCCGATGAGGTTTTGGTTCGAGCTCTGAAAGATGAGATGCAACGGTCTCTCGACGAGTTGCAAATTGAAAATGAACCGAGACCCTATTTCATCTCTTATGTAGTCAACGATGGCTCGGTGAGCCTCGTTCATTCAAAACTAGGAGCGACAGCGCTTGCTAACCAGAGCGCGAGTCGAAATTTTGGCGTCAGTTTGCGAGTGGGTAGTCGCGAACTCGACAACACAAAGTACATTGGCGGTCCCGGAAGTTCGTCAGTTGCCATAACCTTCCCATTGACAGATTCCTACGAGGAATTACGTCGCGCAATATGGATGCGTACAGATGCCGCATACAAGCAAGCCATCAGTTCGTTGTCGGCGAAGAAAACAGCCATCGCTCAGCAACCCGGTCTCGAAGAAGTAAACGACTTCAGTGAGGAAGAACCGTTTGAGTACGTGTCCGATAACTCAGTCGCTTCCGTGGATATCGAAAGATTAACTGCTTTTGCAAACGAAATTTCCGCGGTAATGAAGGGACATCCAGAATTACAAGAAACATTGACGCTCGTACGATATGTAACGAATACGCGAACCTACATTGACACGGACGGAAACTTTAACCGTTTAGTGTCGTCATTTTGTGCGCTTCGCAGTCACGCTACCGCGCAAGCGGAAGATGGTGCTGTGGTCCATGATTATGTCTCCATCTTCGCAAGTAATTGCGAGGAGTTCTACGACAACGTCGCCGAAATTAAACAACGACATGAAGAGTTAATTTCATCTGTGCTTGAATTTGTTACCGCTGAACCCATACGCGCATATATCGGACCGGTGTTGATCAGCGACGAAGCCAGTGCGACTTTCTTTGCGCAAGTATTTGGAACTCGAGCGGGGGCGACACCTAGACCGATAAGTGAACCTGGTTCGTCTACTTTGTTCGGGAGATTGCGTAATCCCTTCATGGACAAAATAGACGCTCGTGTTTTGCCTAACTTTATCTCCGTAGTTAACGATCCGACCGAGTCCGATTTCGATGGTCAGCGATTGTACGGTAGCTATGTCGTCGACAATGAAGGTATACCATCCAGACGCACTGAATTGGTCAAGGATGGAAGGCTCCAAGCTCTGTTGATGACACGTAACCCGACACCAGACTTTGACAAAAGCACGGGCAGTAATCGTGCAGGTGCGGCATTGCCTGGAAATCTGTTTGTTTCATCCTCGGAGAGTATGTCGGAAGAAGAGTTGAAGCAGGAGTTGCTCATGTGGGTCGAAGATAGCGGCAATGACTTCGGTATCGTGGTTAAACGTTTTCACGACTTGAGTTCAGTGTTTGATTCATCGTCGTCCGAAGGAGTGGCTGCACTAACTGCCCCAATGTTGGAGGGTAACATTGTGATGTTTCCCACTCTGCGCGCATACAAAGTGAATTTAGATGGTTCGGAGGTTCCAGTTCGAACACTATCCGTGAGTTCATTTTCAGATAGTCAGTTGCGCGACATTGTCGCGGTATCTGACACACGTCAAGCGTACAATATTTCCAATATGTTTACTCCCACCACTTTTTTTAGCGGGTGGGGATTAGGTTTGGGCACAGATTTCATCAGCGTTGTCTCGCCATCTGTGCTCATCGAGGAGCTGGAATTTCAAGGTAGCGGACCCAGTCATCCGAGTTTACCGATTGTGTCTCATCCAGCGAGTGAATAGTTAACAAATTTAGAACTTAATCAATTTGAGAGGTTGATTACCATGAAACGATTAGTCTTGTGTCTTGTACCTGTACTGTTCTGGTCTATTCCAAGCGTTGCAGACGAGCGTGATCCCGAACGAATTCTCGAGAACATGCACGATGAGCTCGTGCGTAATTTTGAAATTCTCCAAGATGAGGAAAAACCGCCTTTCTACCTCAGCTACGAGATTGTAGAGGATGATATGATCCAGGTCACCGGTTCCTATGGCGAAGTGTCTGGCGATGTTGACTTCGTTAATCGCGTGTTGACAATCGATTTGCGCGTGGGATCTCCAGAGCTCGACAACACTCGGGTTGATCGTACACCACAACGCGTAAACTTCGGATCACTTTCTGTGGAAGCAGAGCAGCCATTGAAAGTTGCACTATGGAACGCGACCAACGATAGCTATCGTAGTGCGTTATCACAACTGACTCAAGTTGAAAGTCAAGTTCAAGCTACCGTTGAAGAGGAAGATAAAACTGGCGACTTCGTGGCGTCGTCCAAAGAAGATTATCGGGGTCGTTCTCTGGAGCTCGGTGATGTTCGTGAGGACTTTCGGGCAAAAGCAAAAAGATATGGTCTTCCTTTTAAATATGAAGATCACATTCAAGATAACAGCGTATTGATCGTCGGTGAAGTCGAGACTCGGTGGTATGTCAATTCAGAAGGAACGAAGATTGCGACTGCAGAAGCGTACTATCGAATCAGTATTTCCGCGACTACGAAAGCAGAGGACGGGATGGAACTGCGCCGATACGTCTCTTATGAAGCTTTGACGCCGGAAGAATTTCCTGATGACGACAAGGTTATGTCGGATGTTCGTACTATCATCGAAGAACTGAAAGAAATGCGAGATGCTCCAATTGAAGAACCTTATGAGGGACCAGCGATTTTGGGTGCTCGCGCTGCCGGAGTGTTCTTTCACGAAATTCTTGGGCATAGACTAGAAGGGCACCGTCTAAAGTCTGTCACTGACGGTCAAACGTTTAAAGCCAAATTAGGTGAGCAAATTCTCCCCAAAAATTTCACCATGTACTTTGATCCCGCGCTTCGAAAGTATCGAGGATTAACGATGTGGGGGTTCTATGATTACGACAATCAAGGAGTCAAGGGAGAACGCGTGACTGTGATCGAAAATGGTATTCTGACCGGTTTCTTGATGTCCCGCCAGCCGATGGAGGGATTCTTGACTTCGAATGGCCACGGCAGACGCCAGAGTACGAGCGGTTGGGGTTCAGTATCGCGTCAATCGAATCTAATTCTCGATGTCGAGAATCCTGTCAGTGCCGACGAGCTAAAGGAAATGCTACTTGAACGCGTGCGCGAACAAGGACGAGAATTCGGACTGTATATTGACGATATTCAGGGAGGCTTTGCCGTCACCGGACGCACTATGCCGAATGCATTTAATGTTCAACCATTGACAATTTATCGGTTGTACACGGATGGTCGTAAAGAGTTCGTTCGGGGTATTGACTTGATCGGTACACCGCTTACGACCATGAGTCGAATTGAAGCTGGAGCGAATGATTACGATACTTTCAATGGGTATTGCGGGGCTGAATCGGGAAGGATCCCGGTGTCCGCAGTGTCCCCGTCCATATTGATTTCGCAAATTGAAGTTCAAAAAACGAGTACATCTCGAGCAAAACCACCGATTCTGCCGAATCCGGTTGAAAGAGACGATGATGAAGTGTCAATGCACTTTCAGAGACAAACCCAAGGCGAGTAACTTATGAACATTTTGCAACGAATAATAACAGCATCGATCTTAATCCTCGTTACTTTTGCATGGGGTCAAGAGCAAGACTCTGATGTCTTGGTGCAAGCCCTTCAAGACGAGATGGAACGAACCCTCAATGATCTCAAAGACGAAGAAAACAATTCAGGTGAGATTTACTTCGTTTCGTATCGTGTGATAGACACTCGGTACGAGACGCATAACTACGAATTAGGAGGATTGGTAACTTCACAACGTGGAGGAGATCGTTACTTATATGTTGATCTCAGGATTGGATCGTACGAAGTCGACCAATCTAACTTTATGGGGCGTGGCGTTAGCAGCTTTGAGGGTCAAGAAATTCTTCCACTAGAAGATGATTACGATGAGATACGCAGGGTTGCTTGGCGCGTAACAGATAGAGTGTTCAAGAGTCGAATCAATGCGTTCGCACAGAAACAAACTGCACTAGCCAATCAAAGTTCCACTGAAGAACGAGATCCAGACTTTACTGAGGAACCGGCCTTTGAGTACAGGTCCGACCACAAGTTCGACAGCGATAGTCCGGAAGCGTTTACGCAGGCTGGCAAGGACTTGTCCGGTCTATTCTTGGATGTTTCAGATATTTATTCATCAAGGGTTTCAACCACGGCGACGACGCGCCGAGTGTTATTTTTGAATTCTGAGGGTAGTCTTTCCGATTACGACGAACAAAAATGCGAGATTTTGACCACTGCTTCGACTCAAAACGAGAAGGGTCAAGAGTTGCGAGATTTTCGCACTCACTACGGTATTGATTGTTCACACCTTCCAGATATAGCGACGATGAAGAGTGATGTTCAAGGTATGATTTCAAGTCTGCAAGTCATGCGAATGGCAAGCGAGCTTGAAGACGTCTATTTTGGACCAATCATGTTTGAGGGCCAAGCGGCTGCGCAGTTTTTAAAGACGTATCTTGTTTCAAAGCTTGCCGCGAGCCGTCCTCCAATGTCTGCTAATCCAGGCCAGTTTCGGCCACCTCGAAACTCTTTTATGGACAGAATTGGGGCTCGAGTAACCGCACGTCAGATTAACGTGATCAATGACCCGACCTTGACCGAGTATCAAGGTCGGCGACTGATCGGTAGCTACCCAGTAGACATGGAAGGGGTTCCGCCACAGCGGACACTCCTCGTTGAAGAGGGTCGATTACAGACCATGTTGACGACCCGGACTCCGGTCGATGACTTTCGCAAGAGTACTGGTTCAAAAAGAAGAACAGGGTTTGGTGGGCTAGGTGGTGTTCCTGGCAATGTTCTGATTGAACCACAGGATGGACTTTCCGCAGAAGAAATGAAGGAAGAGTTATGGGAGTTATTGCGAGACTTCAATGTTGAATTTGGGGTTCTAGTGCGCCAAATTTCAGCACCAAGCGCTATCAGTGGTAGTGCACGAGGCTTGTCTAATGTCATGGAAGCTTACAAGGTCTATCCTGACGGACGGGAAGAAATGTTAGCGCCTGTTGAGCTGCTGGATATCACAGACCGAACACTACGCGATATAGTGGCAGTTTCAGCTGAGGTCACTCAGTTTGATACCACCTACTTTGGTGGGACAGGTAGAGGCACGACGCCAGTGTCCATTGTTGCTCCTTCCATCATTATTGAAGAACTAGGGGCACGGAAGGTTCAAGGGTCTGGTACACTTCCGCCGGTGGTTCCTCACCCTTATTCGGAAGAGCCGGCCATTAGCGACTGACTCAAAAGGGACGTATACAACGTTCGTTTTGACCGAGAAATACTGAGCTTCTCGTAGCAGTGTGGGCACGTGCCTGCGTGCACGTAAGTGTTTATTCGAGCCCACGCGTTCGATTCGAAGTGAGGAAAGTTCAGTATTTCTACACGTGTTGTTCTTGTAGGAAGCTTCGATAATTTGTTCGACGTAGATTGAGCATGCGCCGCACAGTCGTTCGGCGAACATTACTTGGACCGAAGAGAGTGTTCGGTTCGCGAAGTCGCGTTGCAGAACATTTGGCCAGAAGTGATCGCACAATTTTTGTATTGATTAGTTCTGACAAGAGTTTCAGATGGTCTGTCCGCGGATCGTAGTCGATTGTCTTCGGCAGAGCGCGAACGGTAGCGTTTTACGGGACGTTTGAATCCGTATTCAATGCACTATTTTGTCCGTATTGAGCCGTGTTTTGTACACGTGGTCAACGAAGGATGAAGCTACTCTCAATCGTATAATGCAATAACAAGCCGATTGTTTAAAATTTCATACTTTAAAGAACACTGTCACTAATCCTTTTAAGGACTGCATGAAGAAAGTAATCTCGGTCAGAAATCTGTGTCGGACGTTCCACGTAGGGGACATTGATGTCCATGCACTAGATCATGTAAGTCTAGACATTCATCAAGGTGAGTTCATCGCTGTGATGGGACCGTCTGGAAGTGGGAAATCTACGCTGATGAACATTCTTGGGTGTTTAGATACTCCGACATCCGGAACCTACGAACTGTTGGAACACACAGTATCAGAAATGGAAGACAATGAGTTGTCCGACATTCGCAATCAATACCTTGGTTTTGTGTTTCAGAGCTTTCACTTACTTCCTCGCCTTACGGCTTGGGATAACGTATTGTTACCCATGCGTTATATTCGTTCTGCTAATACCAGCGCAAGTGAAATCATCAAGCGAGCGCATGAGGTTGTTAAAGACTTGGGTATGGATGACAGAATGAAACACACTCCCAATCAACTCTCCGGAGGACAACGGCAACGAGTCGCAATCGCGAGGGCACTGGTGACAAATCCGTCGCTCTTACTAGCGGATGAACCGACGGGGAATTTGGACTCTAAGACTTCGGCCAATATTTTGTCTCTATTTGATGCTTTGAACGAGCAAAATCAAACAATTTTGATTGTGACTCACGAAGATGAAGTTGCTAAGCACGCGACTCGTGTAATTCATATGCGTGATGGCAAAATTGAAGGTGAGATGGAGAATACTAAGTTTGCGGTAGCGTAGACAGACTGATCGTAGGAGTTAGCAAAGAGAAAAAATGGTAACACAAACATTCGACAAGTTTCGCAGTTGTTGTTTTCGGTGTCTGGCAGTACTTCCGCTTTCGATCTTCACCGTAGCAGCGTGGGCCGAGGTAGAAGTAGTTCTTGTTACTGGCGAAATTGAGGACGGAAATGCGCAGTCCGTGGAGATGCCTCGCTTGCCAGGCTCATATTCAAGGACGATCTCGTGGATGGCACCCGAGGGTGAGCTAGTCCAGCCTGGAGACCCAATTGTTGAGCTGGATCCTGGTGATCTTGAGTCGCAGCTAGAACAAGCAGAAGTAAATATTGAGGCACAGATCACGGGCGCGGAGTCTCAAGAAGCCGCGCACGAGTTGAGGATCTTCGATGCTACAACAAGTCTCATTGAGACCGAGTCGAGGTTAGAAAATGTACGTTTGGACTCAATGGTACCAAGAGAGACTGTACCAGAGCTAACCTACGACCGAAACCGGTTAGCACTAGCCAATGCGATACACTCTTTAGAAAGATCTATTCGAAGTCTAGAAGAAGCTTACGACGCTCGCGATAGAGATCGACCGATGGCAGAACGTGACTTGTTGAACGCGCAAAACGAAAAAACACGCATAGAAAACGCATTAAAGCACACGAAGTTCTATGCGGAACAGTCAGGTATAGTGATTTATGGGGAGAACAGACTCACTGGATTGAAGATTTTTCCCGGTGAAAGTTATGGTTCTGGAACAACGCTTCTGATCGTTGCGAGTCGTGAAGATCTACAGTTTAGATTTTGGGTACATGAAGCAGATATTCGAAAAATAGTACTCGGCGACGAAGTTGTAGTATCGCCCGACGCTGTTGGGGACGCGAAAGTTAGAACTAAAGTAACCTGGATGTCCAACCAAGCGGCTAGTCGAAACGACTGGAGTACAGCTGGATACTATGAAATCCTAACTGAACCTTTGGATGAGATACCCGAAGTGTATAAACCGGGTATGTCAATTTTGGGAGTAATTAACAAATGAAGAATTCTCTATTTAAGATGATTAAGTCTGCTCGCAAGCCAGCTTTGCTTGCGATGCTGGTTTTACTCGTTGTAGTGTGTGCACAAGCTACGCAGTGGAAAGATGTACAAAAAGAGACAAAATTTACTGTGTCTGTGAGTGCAACTGGTGTGGTTGATTCAAAGGAGTTTGAATCGATCGGTGCGCCTCCTACATCTCGGTGGCGGTCTAGAATCGAGTGGATCGTACCAGAAGGAAAACGGGTGAGTGAAGATGAAGTTGTAGTTCGAATTGAAGGATCCCGAACGGATGAGCGTATTCGCGAACTGGAAGGTGAACTCAATGTCCACGCTGGCGATGTAGGCGTGGACAAAGAAGAAAAGCAGCAACAAATACGACAAGAAGCCCTTAATATGTCGAATCTCAAGGCAAACGTGGAGAAGGCGGCGCGGATGGCTGAAGTTCCTGCGGGGATCATTCCGGGTATTGAGTATCGTAAACTTGTCGAGAGCCGGCGCTTAGCCGAGACACTGTACGACCGGGCCTTGTATCGAAAACAGTTGAGTGATAGAGATAAAGTCGCGAAAGAAGAAAATAAACAAAGGGAGATCGCCCGGGCACAACTTCGGCTCGCTGAAGCAAAACGTGCATTAGACACGTTCACTATTCGTGCGGGTCGCCCCGGTATCGCGGTAATTGGAACGGGCTGGGGTGGTGAAAAACTTACTGCAGGATCCAGCGCGAGTGGTGGAATTCAAATGGTAAAAATTGTGGACGACACTCAGTTATTGATTCGCGCGACCATACCGGAAAATTTAGCGACCGTGCTCAAAGTAGGACAAAAAGCCGTAATTGTTACTGAAACAACGGGTACCGCTGAGCTTTTGGGCGAGGTACATTCTGTAGGAAACACAGTCCGTCGCAAGTCCCCGAAGTCACTAGAGAGAGTTCGAGATTTCACCGTCGAACTCGACGAAGATTACTCGGAGATCCTGCGTATTGGGGGTTCCGTTGAAGTCAAAGTGGAAGTCGAAACATTCAACAACGTACTAACTGTGCCGAAAGACGCACTCGTATATAGACAGGGGAAACCTGGCGTGTTTACCCCAAAACTTCATTTTGGAGGTTTTGTTTTTACTGACCAGTGGCAACCAGTTAAATTAGGGAAAGCTAGTCAAGATGACTTTATCGTGAAGGAAGGACTAGAAGCAGGACAGAGAGTAAGACTATGAAGATGTTGAAGTTCTTAACCGGCACTCTTGCACTTGCAGTTTTTGTGTGTGGCTTTGGGTGTTCATTTGATACACGAGAGTACTCGAAAGTTATCATAGAACCGCGAGACTATCATGAATTCTTCGTCCGTGCTCATGGAGAGATTATTTCTACCCAGTCCGACCCCGTGCAAGTAGGGGGAAATGTTCGTGCCGAGTTTACTATTGCGTGGATGATCCCTGAGTATTCCGAGGTAAAAGCAGGCGATGTCGTGGTTCGCTTCGACAACGCAGACATGGTTCAAGTACGAGACCGCAGCTTATTGCAACTCGAGCGCCAGCAGTCGTCAATAGACAATTTCATTAATTCGAGCTTTGGGGAACGAATTCAACTAGGACACGAAGATATTCGGGTTGATGGAGAAATTGATATTGCCGCGATCTACACCCTACTCGACGACGAAGTGTTTAGCCGTAACGAGCTAATTGATCAGGTAGGCAACTTAGAGTACTTGAGACAGCTAGGTGAATTTATTCAATGGCAAATTCAAACTCACGACCGCCGTCACGATGCAGAAATCACCCGACTGGAAGCGAATCTTGAGGCTACTGAGCAGCAATTTGAAACGCAACAAGAAACACTTAACAACATGGAAATCAAGAGTCCTTCGGATGGAACATTCATTTACGGGTCTACCTGGTGGGGTACTAAATACGCACCTGGTCAGACGGTGTGGCGAAACTCGAGAGTGGGTGAGATTCCAGTGAAGGGAATGATTCAAGCGAGACTTCATGTCTTAGAAGTCGATGCTATTGGCGTCGAAGTCGGTCAGACGGTTAGGATGTGGTTGCATAGCGCGTTAGATCAAGAAATAACAGGGAAGATCGTTGATATATCACACATCGCCGCCGCGCGAGATCAGGTAGATCCAACGAAGTATTTCACCGTGAGTGTAGACATTGATAACATTGATGCTGACCTAATGCGTGTTGGAAGTACTATCGAAGCAGAAGTCGTCACAGGTGAATTGGAAAATGCATATTTAATTCCACAGCAAGCTGTGTATATTGATAAAGATAGAGCTTATGTTTATGTCATAAAAAACCGAGAACCTGAGCGACGGTACGTGGAACTTGGTCACAGCAGTCCTACACTGATTGAAGTTGTAAGTGGCCTTGAGGCGGGAGAGGCAGTGAGCTTAGAAAAACCAGATGAACTAGATGAGGCAGATGAATCAGATCAAGCTTCCTCTTCGTAGATTGATCTAGCCATAAAACGCGAACAAGCTAAATTAGAAGAGTAATCAGACCTTCGTGAAAGTTCTCTCAAGAATGTGGCCGGATTTTCGGTTAGCGGTCGGCCAGCTGGTACATCGACCCCTTCGCACCTTTTTGACGCTACTTGGCATGATATTCGGAGTAGGTGCTGTGATATCTATGCTTGCTGTCAGTGAAGGTGGCTTACAACAGTCTATGAAGATGATTCAAGGCTTGGGGGTCGACAACATAATTGTTGAGAGTAAAGAATATAGCACTGACGAACTATTAGAGATACGAAAGCATAGTCCCGGACTATCCGTAGACGATGCTAGGGCCATAAAAGAGACGTTGGTCTTCGTTGAAGCGTGGGCAGGCATTAAGAATATTAAGGTGTGGTCGCTATTTTCGCATGAGGGTGATAGCAGCAATTCAGAAGTTTGGGCCGTGAGTAGTGACTTCTTTACTCTATCGAATCTCGAGCCTGAAGTTGGTGAAGTGTTCACTAGTGATGACAATCGAGAGTTCGCTACAAAAGCAGTTTTGGGCGAAGCGACAGCTCGTCGTATGTTTCCTAACGGGGACGCTATAAACAAGCAAGTGAAAGTAAATTTCACTTGGTTTCAGGTGATTGGGATATTGAAGGACCAAAAGATTCCAGGCGAAGAAATTCAAGGCGTAAAGGTAGGCGGTGATTCTGATCGAGTCTATATCCCACTAAACACCGGCTTGAATCGATTGAAAGTAGAAGATATGGCTTCCGAGCTGACGACCGCTAAGTTCAAGATTAAAGACGAGCCATTGGTATCCGCGCAAGCGGCTATCTCTGAAAACATAAGGCGTCGCCATGGAGGACAAGAAGACTTCCGCATTAGGGTACCGAATGAAATCCTCGCACAGCAACGACAAACAAATCGTATATTCAACATCGTCATGACTTCGGTCGCAATTATCTCGTTGTTAGTCGGAGGAATTGGAATCATGAACATCATGCTTGCTAGCGTGTTGGAGCGAAAGTCAGAAATTGGTTTATTGGTGCGACTAAAAATGATGTAGTGCGTCAATTCCTAATTGAGACCACGGTCATCGCATTCATTGGGGCGTTGTTTGGTATCATTGCCGGAGTTGCCCTAGCTATTTTGATTACCTTTTTTGCGAAGTGGCCAGTGGCATGGAACTATATAGGGATTGTCGTTGCGGTGGTGGTTTGTATGGCGATTGCGGTAGCATTCGGCGTATATCCAGCCATGTCAGCCTCTAAGCTCGATCCGGTAACTGCACTACAGTCTGAATAACCACTTCACCGGTTTGTTGTAGTTTTCTACAACAGGCTGCTGAGCTCCGGAAACTCGCGCTTCAAGAAGACTGAAGCTGTACTGTTGGTTTGTGGCAGCTAAGTAAATTCAGTTTTGGCGGAGAGGGAGGGATTCGAACCCTCGATGAGTTATCCCCATACGCGCTTTCCAAGCGCGCTCCTTCGGCCTCTCGGACACCTCTCCTTGATTACCCATTGGTGAGTTTAAGGCGGCGAATTAGCCAATCGAATCTTCGGCACCCGATTCAACTGTTACCGTTGCTCCCTTCCGGGCCTGGCGGGGTTCACAATCTATCGCCGCGAAGGGACCGGCTAATTGCCATATTTTCAGATAACAAGGTTATCTGGACTAAACAGAAATTATAGAAATGCTGTGGGTCTCGCAAGTCGCTTTTTTCCCGTTGAACGCGAGTATCTGTGGTAATTTTCTAACCTGAACCGTCTTCTTCAATTCGCGAAATATTGTGCTTACGTACTGAGTTTCTTAGCTGGTTGTAAGACAAACCTAAGAGTTCTGCGGTTTTTCGTTGATTGAATTGGGCTTTTTCGAGTGCAGCGCGCAATATCGAAACCTCAAATTCGTCAACGCGCTGACGAAACTGTATCGGAAACTCTAAGTCTTCAATTTCTGATACAACTTCATGTACTTGGTGCGTCTTTTTATTAAGGCGAAACGGCGAGTCAAAGGGGTCAAGGACAATCACTCCAACCAAGTTATCAGGATCGTTGCGATAAACAGCCCTTTCGACGACGTTTTTTAGCTCTCGCACGTTTCCAGGCCAATCATGTTCCATCAGGATCTTTGTTGCCGAATCAGAAAAGCCAGGGAACAACTCACGTTTGAGTTCATTTGCCATGTTTACTGCAAAGTGTTCAGCCAAGAGTAGTATGTCTTCGGCGCGTTCTCGTAGAGGAGGCAGAGTAATTACATCAAAAGCGAGCCGATCAAGAAGGTCGATACGAAACCTTCCCTCGTGCGCGAGCGTTGGTAAGTCTTCATTCGTTGCTGCGACTATCCGAACATCAGTCTGAATAGTGTTACTTCCGCCAACCCGTTCGAACTCACCATATTCGATGACTCGTAGGATCTTTTCTTGGACACGTTGCGAAGTTGTCGCTAGCTCGTCTAAGAACAAAGTGCCAGAGCTTGCTCGTTCAAACCGCCCTAAATGGCGACGCGTCGCGCCGGTAAATGCACCTGCTTCATGCCCAAAGAGTTCCGTTTCCAAAAGTGTTTCCGTTAGAGTTGCGCAATTCAGTTGTAGGTACACTGAATCCCAGCGAGGCGACAGGTAATGTAGACGAGCGGCAAAGAGCTCTTTTCCAGTACCGCGCTCACCGACGATCAAAACTGGTTTCGCTAGTTCAGCAACATTAGATGTTTCTTCTAACGCTTTCAGAAAAGCGGGGGATTGCCCAACTAGCGTTGGTGCTTGCTCTACCATGTTCGAAAGTCCCAAGTTTCGCGAAATTTCACCAACATATCATACTCTACGCTGTAAGATAGTCTTCATGTGTCTCCACCCTTATAGTAATTTCCTTGTACTTTTTGTGTGGCACGATAGTTGCTTAAAGAGAGTATCACAACTCTTCAACACAAAGGAGACAGAAAATTATGGGTATTTTTTCTCGAGTCAGTGACATCGTGAACTCTAACATTAACTCAATGTTAGACAAAGCTGAGGATCCATCTAAGATGGTTCGTATGATCATTCAGGAGATGGAAGCTACTTTAGTTGAGGTACGAACGACGGCCGCTCGTGGTATTGCCGACAAGAAGGAAATGTTGCGAAAACGCGACATTTTTGCGCAAGACGTAGACGAGTGGACACGTAAAGCCGAAACTGCGATCCGCAAAGATCGCGAAGACCTAGCTCGCGCAGCGTTGGTTGAATCAGAAAAAGCTAAAGAAATGGTCGTCGCGATCGACAACGACCTCGGCACTATTGAGTCGATGCTGGTAAAGATGAATGACGACATCACAACGCTCACGCAAAAGCTCAAAGACGCCAAAATAAAACAGGCATCATTGCTGGTTCGTGGTAGTACGGCCAGAGCGCGATTGAACGTCCGTAGACAATTAACCGAGAGAAACGTCGACGAGGCGATGATCCGTTTTGAGCAATTCGAACGTAAAATCGATGACCTCGAAGGTGCAGTAGAATCCTACGATATGGGGCAGCGCAATCTTTCTGACGAAATCAGAGAACTCGAGGCGGATGAGAAAATAGATGAAGCGCTTGAGAAGTTAAAACGCTCCATCAGTGACAAATCTTAAAACAAGGAATATAAGGACTCATCATGTTCGCGGGAGAATTTTTTACTGCAATGTTCGTTTTTGGTGGCGTGTGTGCGATTCTCTTTATAGTAGTCTGCGTACCGCTATGGTTGATCTTGCATTATTCCCGTTCCAAACGTGCGCATCGAATTTTAGCTCGAGAAGATCGGGAAGAACTACAACGCTTGGAAGATCACGCGGAATCGCTCTCAGAGCGCGTCGACACCTTAGAGAAAATCTTGGATCATAGTGCTCCCAAGTGGCGGCGAACACATACAGATCGAGAATGATGTATAGACATAGACGAACTTTGCGACGGTTTTCTACGATCAACCACAAGTATAACAGACTGGCGATTGACAGATGAACGACAGAACGACCTATAAAAGACATAGGGAAGATTTGGACGAGCGACCGATACGGCGCTTGTACCGCGACCCTGATAATGGACCGTTATTTGGTGTTTGTACTGGTGTAGCCGATTACCTAGGCATCGAACCGTGGATCGTTCGCCTCCTTACAGTATTGGGCGCAATCTTTGTGCATTGGTTCGTAATTCCTGCCTATATTGTTGCCATTTTTGTAATGGACAAAAAACCTTATGACGAGGATGAGATTACTCCAGTGCATGCTCACTATCGTCGATCTCGCCGACGTTATTCCCGCACGAAAGAGGGCTACAAACGAACGGTTGATGAATTCAGCGATTCGGCTGCGAAGAGTAGCATGATCTTTCGCATGGGATTGGTTAAACGCGATATCGCCCAAATGGAAAAGAAACTGTCTCGAATGGAACACTACATCACATCAGGTCGGTATCGACTTGATGAAGAGTTTCGTGCATTAGAGCGGTAAACAGGAAACACTAACTCAATACCCATCATACCCAATTTAGTGTTTGAATATCGCATTGCTAAAGAGCATTGCGATATTTTTTTTGCCCGTTGTTAGTTCAAGTCCCGAAGCTTAGTGGGGTTGTCGGTGAAGACTCCAGAGACTCCGATATTTCGAAGTTGCCTCGCACGGTTTGAACTATTCACCGTGTAGACGTAGATACTGAAACCGCGATTGACAGCAGCCAGTACCCTGTGTTTTTGAAGAAATTTCGAGGAGACATTGAGGATGTTTACGCCCATTTGGTCTGCGCTCTCCATTAGACGCGGGGTTAGTCGTACGCTAAGCAGGGCAATTTCCGTATTAGAAGCAGTACCGAACGTAGCGCTGAATTCGTCAAGCTCGCGCCAATTGAACGACGAAACCATGAATTGATGCGTTGGATAATTCGAAAGTACTTGTGCTACCGCCGAACCTGTGTCGAGTCCCTTTAGCTCGATGTTGATTAAGACGCTCGTTGAGGTAGCTTCAATGACCTCTTCTAGTGTCGGTATAGTCGCGCCGTCGCCGAAGTCAAGTTGCCGAAGGGCATCAAAAGAAAAGTCTTGAAGCGAGCCAGTTCCATTACTGGTTCGATTGACTGATTCGTCGTGGATCACGACCAAATGACGGTCGACCTTGTGTACATCGAACTCTATCCCGTGAACGTTCTCTTCGATTGCGCGAGCAAACGACGGTAGGGTATTCTCTGGAGCTAGCGCTGGCGCGCCGCGATGACCGATAATGTAGAACTGCTTTGTCATTCCCTCATTTAACGGTCACGTGATTAGCATAAAATTTGATCAATGGCTTACGTAGTACTAGCGAGGAAGTATCGTCCTCGAGAATTTCAAGACGTACGTGGGCAAGATCACACCGTAAAGGCGTTAGTCAACGCACTAGACTTTGATCGACTGCACCACGCATACCTATTCTCGGGCACACGCGGTGTTGGAAAAACGACCTTAGCTCGAATTTTTGCGAATTGTCTGAACTGTGAGAAAAAAATTTCTTCATCACCGTGCGGTGATTGTACCGCATGCGAAGGCTTTCAGAGCGGGAACTACCCAGACATGTACGAGGTAGATGCAGCCTCTCGAACAGGTGTAGACGACATGCGCAAGTTATTGGAAAACGTTCATTACTCGCCTAATGTCGGTCGATTTAAAGTGTACCTCATTGACGAAGTACACATGCTTTCGACCGCAAGCTTCAACGCTCTGCTGAAGACCTTGGAAGAACCTCCTAGCCACGTCAAATTTATTTTCGCGACTACAGACCCAAAGAAAGTACCACTCACAGTGCTGTCTCGTTGTCTCCAGTTTCATTTACGGAACATTGAACCGACCGTAATAAAAGAGCAGTTAAAGACTATTCTCTCCCAAGAAGACATTCCATTTGACGAAGATTCCTTGCAGTTGTTGTCGCGGTCTGCACAAGGAAGCATGCGAGATGCATTGTCACTAACGGACCAAGCAATATCTCATGGCGGAGGGAGCATTGCCATAGATCGAGTTGCCGAAATGTTGGGGACCGTTCGTACCGACGAAGTGTCAGAGATCTTGAATCTGCTTATCCAAGGTAATCGTAAAGCCACTTTGAAATTTGTTGACCAATTGTCGAAACAAGCGGTGAGTTTTGCTGATCTACTCGAAAACCTTCAACGAAGCATACACGAGATTGCACTAGCGCAGATTACTGGCCAGACCGACACAGATCAGTTACAAGCATTTCTAGGGAAATTTTCTGCAGAGTGGCTGCAGGTGGCATACCAGATTTTGGTCGTCGGTATGCGTGACTTGAAGTATGCGCCAGACCACAAGGTTGGATTTGAAATGACCCTTCTGCGCCTTCTGGACTTTGAACCGGTTATGGACACAAATCCAGATCAAACACCCATCAAAAAGGAAGAAGCCCAGACGAAATCGCAAACGGAGGACAGTTCGCGAACTTTAGAGTCAAACGCGACTTCATCCATTTCGAAAAAGGCATCTGCTAGCAAAGAGATTCCCACTAACGATGAACAGAGAATACATCAACAGTCGGTTAAAGCGTCCTCGGCTATGCACGAAGATGACCAAGCTCGAGAATCATCTGTTAGGAGCGACGTAGCGTCCGATCGAGAAGCCGTTCTTCAAGATCCGCTTGTATCTTCACTGATCGAAAATTTCGACGCGCAAATAATTGACATTAAGCGCAGGTAGACAAGTTCTCCATTTTGATTTGATACGTCGGTCTGTTTTAGTGAGTTCGACTAATTCGATTCGCGATGTTTAGTTCCCTAGTCTCACGACTGGTTCGAGCACTCCAAGTATTGCCAGGCGTCGGACCAAAAACAGCAACCAGAATCGCGTTGTACCTTGTACACAAAGACCGAAGTGCTGGTAGAGAATTAGCAGATGCGCTACACGATGCAGTAGAGCGGATCAGAGAATGTACTTATTGTCGAAACGTATCGGAAGATTCAGTTTGTGAGTTATGCGCTAATCCTAAACGCGATACATCCGTAATTTGCGTAGTCGAAACACCCGGTGATGCCTATGCCATTGAAAGCTCTGGAAGTTTCGCTGGCCGTTATTTCGTCCTGCATGGGCATCTTTCTCCCATCGATGGTATTGGACCGAGTGACCTAGGACTAGCAACATTACACAAACGAGTGTGTTCCGATTCGGTATCTGAAGTAATCGTTGCGACAGGTACATCAGCGGAGGGAGAAGCTACTGCACACTACATTGCGAGTATGTTTAGTGACGACGACCTCAAAGTGACTCGAATCGCACACGGAGTTCCCGCGGGAGGTGAATTGACATACACTGACACAAACACGATCAATCACGCGTTGCGTGGGCGGACTCCCATTGGAGACTAGCGAAGCCGTCATTCATCGGCAGAGTGATCTAGATCGGCTCGTAGTTGATATGGATTCTGTCATTGGACTGGATACTGAATTTCATCGTCGCAGGACGTTTTTCCCAAAACCATGCGTGCTACAAATTGCGACTTCATCGGGTGCGCATATCGTGGACCTACTTGCACCGCTCAACCTGAAGGAGCTAGAAATCGCACTGTTCTCTGAGGATCGTGTGAAGGTGATGCACGCTCCGCGTGAAGATTTAGAACTTCTCCATCTAGTGTTCGGAACAGAGTTGCCCAATGTGGTTGACGTGCAACTTGCCCATGCGTTCCTATCCACCGACGCGTCATTGAACTATTCAGTTCTAGTGGAACGCTACCTTGACCATCCGTTGGAACAGAACAAACGACTGACTCAAAGCGATTGGCGAAAACGGCCGCTCACTCACACACAGGTTAAATACGCAATTGATGACGTTCGATTTCTCATTCCGCTGTGGGATCAAATTCGATCTCTTCTTCTGAAGCGGGGGCGGTTATCTTGGTTCCGTGAGGAAATGCAACGTTACTTTCAACCAGTTTATGAATTCGCATTAATGGATGTAGCTGCGATTCCAGCGCAGTCTGATTGGTCTCCTACAGAGTCAAACGTATATTTCGGGTTACTCGAATGGCGTGAACGGACTGCTCGTTCACACAATCTACCTCGAGAACGTGTTCTAGCGCATAGGGACTTAAGATTGTTGGTCGAGCATCACGATCAAAGCTTCGAGTTTTTTCGAGAACATTTTCGAGGACAGAGTAGAAAGTTGCATCGACTGATTTCAAGAGTAAAAAAAGGGTCAACCTTCAAGAACATCAAAGAGTTTCCTAAAACAGAGAATCGGATATCTAGTAACCGGGGGTTATTTCAGCGTACTAAAGAACCCATCAAACGACTTGTAGCGAAGACGTCTGATTCACTAACAATAGCACCGGAGACATTGGGACGTAGTAGTCAAATCAGTGGTTGGATTTCACATTACGATGAGCATGAAGACTTCCCACCAACTTTCGGTAATTGGCGAGAAGAACTAATTGGCACAGAACTTCGCGAGATATTGAACTCCTAGATGGACAACGACACACAATCGGCGAAGCCATTTTGGGTAACTAAAAAGCTTAACGAAATGAATGAAAAAGAGTGGGAAAGTCTTTGCGACGGTTGTGCGCAGTGCTGTCAATTGAAGTTCAAAGTCGAAGATAATCCAAAGTACGTGATGACACCGGTAGTATGCAAACTACTCGACCTTGAATCCTGTCGTTGTACTGCTTACGAAGAACGACATAAGTTGGTTCCTGATTGCGTTGAAATTTCCCCTCAAAACATTGATTCTCTTTACTGGTTGCCGGACACGTGTGCGTATCGATTACTTGCTGAAGGTCGAGAGTTATATGATTGGCATCCGCTGATTGCTGGAAATTCCGACAAAATGAGAAAGTTAGGAATTTCGGTAGCGAACCGTTCGCTGTCGGAGAGAGACATTCATCCCGATGATCTCGCAACGCAGGTAGTGAAATGGGTCGAAAACAGTAGTGACTAATCGTCATCAGTCGGTCGATGTCCTATAACTTAGCATGGATTGTGGCAATAGTCGCCGCGAGCGTTCTAGGTGTTTTAGCGTATCTCGCGCTGAAACGAGTCAAGTTACTCGCTTACTGTGTTATCTCTATAGGCGGGTTTTGGGCGCTATGGCCGTGGGAATTCGAAGATGGATTCTACGCGCCACTCTTCGCCGTGTTCTTCTATCAAACGTTCCTTGAAGCAGATGTAGACCCCGCTGCGGTTACTGCGTTTGGCGTGTTAGGAACTTTCTGTATTGGCTTGGTGTTCTTGGCTATTCTACTTCTGCGGCGCGCCTCACGTTCGAAGAAAAAATCTGTTTAGATTTAACAATTTGCTCTGTGTAGGATCGGTGCTCCGTAGGCCTGGTGTTCGTTTAATTTTGGTGTTGCATGCCCCGTTCTAAATTAAAGGAGTTTTCTTTTGAACGCATACTCGCTCGGGATACACCGATCCTGTACCGTGCGCTTCGACAACCTAAGATAAACCCACAGACGTTATCACGTCTGTCTGCAAGTAGGTATGAATTAGACCGTCGAAGGGAGTTAGTTCCCGCAATTCGATATCAGTCTGATCTGCCGATACGGCAGGCTTTACCAGATATAGTCTCGGCACTTAAAAAGCACCAAGTTATAGTGGTCGCTGGGGAGACAGGGTCCGGTAAGACGACGCAGCTTCCGTTAGCATGCTTAGAAGCGGGATTAGGAGCGCGTGGAGTGATTTGTCACACGCAACCACGTAGGTTAGCCGCACGCAGTGTTGCAGACCGACTCGCACAGCAACTCAACACATCCGTGGGCATGTTAGTCGGATATGCCGTTCGATTTGAAGATCACGTAGGTCCCAATACCCTTGTTAAAGTGATGACCGACGGATTGCTTCTGACCGAAATTCGAAGTGATCGGTCTTTAAACGCTTACGACACCATTATCGTAGACGAAGCGCATGAACGTAGTCTAAATATTGACTTCTTGCTAGGCTACTTAAAAGATCTAATAACAAGACGCTCCGATTTGCGAGTGGTTGTGACCAGCGCGACGATCGATGTTCAAGCGTTTTCCACGTTCTTTGGCAACGCACCTGTCTTTGAGGTTGAGGGTCGTTCGTTTCCGATCGAGACTCGATACAAGCCAGTTGAGGATGATGTGGAGGAAGTATTGACTGAATGCCTTGAAGAGATTGAGGCGGAACGTGTAAGCAAAGTTCAGGATGTTCTCATATTCTTACCCGGCGAACGAGAAATATTGAACTGGGCACGATGGTTCCGAAAAAAATACTCCAACCGGTTTGAAGTACTCCCCCTCTACGCTCGATTACCTGCCTCGGAGCAACGTAAGATTTTTTCGACATCACCAAAACGTCGCATCTTACTTGCAACCAACGTTGCAGAAACGAGCATCACCGTTCCCAATATTCGATACGTTATCGACTTCGGAGAAGCACGGATCAGTCGCTTCAGCATTCGGTCTCGAATTCAACGGTTACCGATTGAAGCAATTTCCCAAGCAAGCGCAAATCAGCGAGCGGGAAGATGTGGCCGCGTCGCGCCAGGTGTTTGTTTTCGGCTCTTTTCAGAAACGGACTACTTATCAAGACAAGCATTTACCGAACCTGAAATCAAGCGAACGAATTTAGCCGCGGTAGTGCTACAAATGACAGTGTTCGGATTTGGTGAAATCACGACGTATCCCTTTTTAGATCGTCCCGAGGATCGAGCTGTGACCGCGGCAAAGAGGTTGTTGCATGAACTAGGAGCGTTGCAGAACGATCAAATAACAGACCTTGGGAGACTGATGGTCCTGATACCAGTTGATCCAAGACTCGCGCGAATGTTAATCGAGGCAAATGATCAAAACGCACTCAAGGAACTTCTAGTCATAGTGTCTGCACTAGCAGTGCAAGAACCATTCTTGCGTCCTTTGGAACAGCAACAAGCTGCAGACGAAGCACACAAACAATTCCGCCATCCAAAGTCTGACTTTCTTTCGTATCTTAAGTTGTGGGACTGGATTGAAGGGCATCGGAAGGAACTGTCGTGGAGAGAGCTCAGACGTGTTCTGGAACGACAGTTTGTTTCGACTCAACGATACATGGAGTGGCGTGCGTTACACAGGCAATTACTGCTGACCTGTAAACGGCTACACATGAACGTCAATGAAAAGATTGCGAGCTTCGAAAGAGTTCATAAGTCCATATTAAGCGGTTCGTTAAGTTTTATAGGACTTCAGTTGGAAGACTCATCCTATCAAGGCGCGCGCAATCTGAAATTCTGGTTGTTTCCCGGTTCTGTTGTTGCAAAACGCAAACCGAAGTGGGTGGTCGCTGCGTCTATCGTTGAGACTTCTAGAGTCTACGCGCGCGGTCTAGCAGAGATTAAATCAAACTGGATTGAATCTTTCGCTGAGTCAGTTTTGCGTAAACGGGTTCACGACCACTATTGGGACTCATCCAAAAACGATAGTCGAACCCATCTAGATCTCTCGGTGTACGGGTTACCAATCGTTCAGAATCGCACCGTACGACTCAAAGAACACGACCGTATCGCAGCTAGAGAATTGTTTCTAGTCCATGCCCTTGTCCGAAATCAAGGCAACATTGAAGCCAGTGAAGTAAAGGCGAATTACAGACTTCGTGAATCACTACTCGAAGAACAATCAAGGGAACGGCGAACCGACATTGTCTTGAAGGAAGATGGAATTGTCGAGTTCTACAACCAAAAATTACCGGAAGAGGTTTGCGACCGAGCTTCATTCATAAGGTGGTACCGATCGGTTGACGCGAGACAACACGGGTCACTACTGATGCACCGAGAGGATCTCCTTCATGACACCGAATATTCCCTGCAAGAGCATACATATCCCGCACAGCTAGAGGTCAACTCAGTTCGTTTCGCACTTCGCTACAAATTTGGTCCTGGGCACGAAGACGATGGAATTTCGATTCGCGTTCCACTCTCAGAGTTACCAAAGCTTCAAAGCTCAATCATTGAATGGGTCGTTCCTGGTTTTTTTGAAGAAAAAATTATGGAGCTACTGCGAAGACTCCCCAAACAATATCGAAAGCAACTTGCTCCAATTCCAGATAAGGTGCAAGAACTGGTTCCCCAATTATTGAAGGAAGGAGAATACCGTGTTGGGCGTCTTGCGGAAGTGTTATCTCAAAGAATACGAGCCTTGTTTCATGTGGACATCGACTCGTCGGTATGGTGCATGGATGAAGTATCGACGCATCTGATTATGAATGTGCAAATTCTTGATCACAAGAGTAAAGTCATAGTTCAGGGTCGGAAGCTACCTGAGTTGCGCAACGGGGTTCATCACTTACTCAAAGACCAGTTCGATGAGTCATTCCTAGCTGGATTTGAAAAGAAGGGAATGAAGAAATTCCCTGACTCTGGGATACCGCGGAATATATCTGCGGAGAGTCCCTCGGGAACGATAATGCTTTTTCCAGTGCTTGTTGATTGTGGTGAAAGCGTCGACATGAAAGTACGAATCGATGAAATTGGTCAGCACGAAAAATCACTACGTGGTTATTGTCGATTCGTGCTTTTGCAAGAGCGCGATTCAGTTAAGTATTTGACAACCCAATTCGACAATGACCGCTCGCTACAGTTGTACTCCATGAAACTTGGAAATCTCAACGAGTTCCGGGAACTATTGCTGTTGACTGCCGCTCGAAACACATTTTTTCCTCTTCCTCCACTTCCCGAAACAGAGGAGTCGTTCCAGCATACTGTCGCAAAACAGCGGCAACACTTCGTACCCAAAGCATTACAACTGATGGATTTGGTGTCTAGCGCTCTAGCTCTTCGGCATCAGTTACAGCTTCGCGTAGATTCGTTAGAACAAGCCGCGTTACAAGAAACGCGTTCGGACATTGAGGAGCAATTACTAAGC
>VYFT01000006.1:0-65028 GCA_009842245.1 Gammaproteobacteria bacterium
GATCTGGGCGGAGTAATCCAGCGATCAAATTCAGCAGCGTTGTTTTCCCTGCCCCGCTCGGTCCCCGGATTGCAGTCGCTTGATTTGGTTCGATCTTGAAGGAGGCATCTTTAATTACCCACCGATCCCCCGTACCATCAGGAAACTTCTTACCGACGTTGCGAAATTGGACTATCACTGGTCCTCAAAGGGTTGCATTCCTTGAAGTTGTTTGCCGGGACGTACCGGAATTTTGTGGTAACCAGCTCGTACATGCTCAATGAGATCATCAGCGTCGGTATAGTTAGAGATCATTCTTAACGTCGTCAACGTAGGGAGAATCATTTGCCATTCTTTGGTCTTAAATTTTTTGAGCGCAACGCTCGGTTGGATCCAGCATGCCGAGACCACTTCGGTGGTCAAAGCATCAGCTGATTGACCAGACGGCAGCTTCGCTAGAAAGAACCTTGTGTTGAATCGTGTGGGTGCAGGCTTTGGTGTGATCCAATGGCTGAAATAGTGAATGTGGTCGGTTGCTAACTTTAACGTCCTTTCTTCGAGTAGCAATTTGAAGAATTCAGCGGACGTCGCAACCTTTGTAGCCCATCCTCGTAATTCTTGACGGTCTTGTTCTGTTCGTACCTCAAGAAGTTGTCCATTCTGCAACGCGAATAGTACGCCACACTCTTCAAAACACTCTCGAATAGCACCGACCCAAAACCGCAATCCTTTTTCCTCTACATTGAGTATTTTTGAAGCTCTAGCGTCGCACAAAAACGGACAATACTGTTCCATCTCAGAGTCTATGGGATCGATTTTTCCGCCTGGAAATACATGGAGTCTTGGGAAAGCGCCTTTTTTCGGGCGTTCGATCATAAAAACCTCGTAACCAGAGGGTTGGTCTCGAACGAGTATCATCGTCGACGCTAAATAGGGCTGAGTTTCGTTACTACTATCGGTCGTCCCGTCCGACCCTTGATCCGAAGGAGTGTCAGTGGGAACTGCCAACACTATATTGAGTCGCTGTTTGCTGCAAATGATCGTACAACTCTTGCAAAACGACGGCTTCCTCTGTGGTAATTTCTTGTTGGAGCAACTCCTTTGTAGCTTTTTGCGTGTCGAAGAGATTTCGTTCTGAGCGGACTAGTTGGTGACGTACAAATTGATAATGATCTTGACGCTCCGACTCGGTCAGCTCCTGCGGTGCAATCTTGGTTTTCAATCGGGCATGAAGTTCCTTTAGGCGAGAGTCTTCAAAACGAGCATTTGTCCACGATTTGCCATTCTTCAATTCTTTCCAGAAGCTTGCGCATTCAGTCCGGTCGCCATCTGATATGAAGCCATCGTACAGTGCCTCTTCGGCAATCTTTGATTTTGTCTCCCGTTTACGTTCTCCATAAATCGTGCGTAACGTTTTTGCGAGATTGGGAGTTTCTAGAAGCTTCCTACAGTTTAGTTCGATTCTATCGCGATCGATGTTGAGTCGTTTAAGGTTTTCAGGTAAAAGGGTCTTGAGGACCGCTACCATTGGAGCTTGGTTTAAAGCTACTACACTGATATTAAGTCGTTCTTGAGAATCAGTTTTCTCCTCGTCTTCTTTACTCTCAAACAGAAGCTTGGCTAATTCATCCGAGCTGTTAGAAAACAATAGGTCGATGTTACTTCCCAAGTCCACCACAATAACTCTATTGAACATGTCCGGGTGTCGAGTAATTGGTAAGACTGGTGCAATGCAGTAGCGAGAGTTACCGTACTTTGCCGACACGTGAAGCACGGGCTTTCTAGCTGTTGGATCTAGAAGTTCTCGCGCCAGTTTTTGTTTCCGTAGCTTGTAAGCATAGTGCCACAGCTTTGGTTGTGCCGACTTCAACTTGCGCGCAAAGGCTAGCGTGATGTTTACATCGGCCAACGCGTCGTGCGCGTCTTCAATCGGAATGTTGTTCGCTTGGGCTAGATTCCCGAGAGCAAATGTTGGGACACCATCAACGACGGGCCACTCTAATCCTTGGGGGCGTAATGCGCCAGTGAGCCGCACGATACTGAGAAAATCCAATCGGCTGTTTCCTCGCGTGTGTTCGTGTTCGTATGGCGGCAGTAGATTTCGGTACATGCCAAAGCGAATGAAGTTGTCGTCAAACGAAATGTTGTTATAGCCAATGATGCAAGTGTTCGCAGTTTGTAAGTGAAGTCTCAATCTATCGAACAGCTTATATTCAGGAATACCATGATCTACTAGGGTCTTGGGTCGAATCTTCGTGATCTTAAAGGAATCTGCAGTAGGTACGATCTCGGGTGGTAATTGAACATACTCGCTTAGTGGTTCGCCGAGTGGATTAAGGTTAAGGTCAGTGCGCTGTCCAGCGAATTGAATGATGCGATCGTAACTGTTCCTTAGTCCGGTCGTCTCGGTATCGTACCAATAAAATGACGGTTTTTGTCGTGTGGAATAGCTTGGACTCATGGTGGTAAATGGCACTGGTTGATCAAAGAGTCGGACTGATTCTTGGCCCGTTGCTCGCATTATTAGTAGCAATTCTAATGTGGTTAGGCGGGCTACCAACAGCAGCAAATGTTACGGGAGCTATCACCACGCTCGTAGTGGTTTGGTGGATGCTCGAACCCATTCCCATTCCTGTGACATCGCTAATTCCGTTGTTTGCGTTTCCGTTGTTGGGTGTCTTGGGGGTCGCTGATGTAGCATCTGCATATGGCAATCACTTAATTTTGCTACTGTTGGGTGGATTCGTCCTCTCCACCGCGATGGCCAAAAGTGGACTACACAAGCGTTTAGCATTCGTGATGTTGCGGGCATTCGGCGCGTCTAGCGGGCGTCGTCTTGTGATTGGCTTCATGGCGACGGCCGCGATACTGTCTATGTGGATGAGTAATACGGCGACCACATTGATGTTGCTTCCAGTGGCAATCGCAATTTTGGATCGAATCAATGATCCGAGACTCGTAGCTCCTTTACTGTTAGGCACTGCGCATGCTGCAAGTGTGGGAGGTATTGGCACCCCGATCGGAACTCCGCCCAACGTCGTGTTTCTAGGTGTTTATGCAGAAACTACGGGGACAGAGATCGGCTTCTTTCAGTGGATGCTTTGGGGCGTGCCAGTCGTCATCTTGATCGTGCCTTTGCTCGCTCTCTGGTTAACGAGGCACGTGAACTATAAAACTGAGATTGAACTACCGAAAGTTGGCTCATGGGCACAATCGGAAATACTAGTACTTGTAATCTTTTCACTCACCGCATTGTTATGGATAACGCGAACGCTTCCCGAACCTATCCACGGATGGTCGTTCTTTTTTCCCGAAGGTGCTACCAGAGATTACATGGTAGCCTTTTTCGCGGTAGTTCTACTGTTCTTGATACCAGATGGAAAAGGCAGTAAACTGCTCGATTGGGATACGGCAACGCAAATTCCTTGGGGAATGTTAATTCTCTTCGGTGCTGGCCTCTCTATCGCTACGGCGTTTACGTCATCGGGATTGAGTGAGATTCTAGCAACTCAACTCCAAGCACTCGGTGTACTTCCCGTTTTCTTGGTTGTAATCATCATCTGCCTTGGCGTTACTTTTCTTACAGAAGCAACAAGCAATACTGCAACAACAACTCTGTTAATGCCTATCTTGGCGGCAACGGCTTTCGCATTGGCTGTCGATCCAAAGTACTTAATGATTCCAGCGACGATGAGTGCGAGCTGTGCGTTTATGCTACCAGTTGCCACACCGCCTAACGTGGTAGTATTTGCTAGTGGCAAGTTTCCGATTGAGAAAATGGCACAGGAAGGTTTCGTATTGAACTTGATTGGAGCTGTGGTCATTTCTTCAATGTGTATTCTTTACTTCGGCCTGTGATTCCCGGCTTGCCATCGACCTTCAAGTAGCGTGCACACCATCCGTGGAATCGTTGGTTTTGCGATTCTATCCTGTTATACCCTCATTGGGTGCATCTTGGTGTATGTCCTTGCATTCGCTCAGATGTTGTGTCCGGTCCCGCGGTGGCGACGACAACTTCGCGGCGCGAACGACGGAGTGATTACGGCGTGGGTGTTCCTCAACGAAAAGATGTGCCAGGCATTTCGCTGGATTCGTATGGACACCAAACTTCCGGAGACACTACCTAGTCGAAAGGACTGGTGGATCATAGCAAGCAATCATCAAAGTTGGGCAGATATCGTGATCCTAGAAATAGTGTTTCGAAAGTTAGCACCTCCTATCAAATTCTTTACCAAGCGCGAACTCATTTGGGTACCCTTCCTCGGTTTTGGATTGTGGTTGCTTCGTTTTCCCTATGTGCGTCGCGGTAATCGAGAGAAAGGACAAACGCGACAGCGGCTTCAACAGAAAAATCGTCAGGAATTGCAAAGAGCCGCGATGCAATTCCACGAAAGACCAATATCGCTGTTGTTGTTCTTAGAGGGTACTCGGTTCACCTCGATAAAACACGCGGAACAACAGTCCTCGTATCAAAACTTACTGCGCCCGAAGGTAGGCGGCTTGGCTTACAGTTTGGAGGCTTTAGACACCGATGTTGATCGTATTGTCAACGTAACCATAAATTACCAAGGAGAAGTACCTGGTTTTTGGCAATTCGTATGCGGTCGTTGTTCGCAGGTTGACGTGCTCGTAGACACAATTTCTCTCACCGCCGAGTTCACTCAGAACTTAAAAGGCGAGGTAATGAAAGTTTGGCACGAGAAAGATCGCGTGCTGACGACGATGCGTTCTTAGAAAGCGAAGTGCCCTAGTCGGAGCGAGGAACCGAACCAAATTCCTGATCAATGTGGATGGCTCTTCCACGCAGATTCTTAGTTGATTGAACGTGATTCTCTCGTTCTTGGTCGGTGGGTACATCGCTACCGCAAGCTGCAATAAGCTCGTTAAATTCGAGTTCAATCTTTTCTAGTACAACGGCTAATGGTTTTTCACGATCCAGTAAAGTAACGGTGTCGTGATCATAGAACGCGATGTGAAAATGGGGCGTTTGCCGAAAGCAATCGAATCGAGCAAGCTCCTTGGTTTCCCCTTGAACCGGACCGAAAAAACGAATGGTAACTCCTTCATCGTTTTCCAGTTTCCGATACTTCACATTCCAGTGAAACCTTCCATTGTTAATTTGTTCTTCGGGCGTGTCCATATTCTTTTCTGTTTGTGAGTTTAATCAGTTATCGGACTCTAGATTTTGTAGGCGTCTTCGAATATCCAATATAGAAGTGTTCGTTTGCCGCCGAAAGTCATTTATGTCATCGATGTCGTCGCCGTGACGTTTCACACTTGCATCGAGCTCTTCGAGCAGTGCGTTGGTGGACCGTAAAGTAGTATTGAGTTCATCGGTGAGATCGCGTTGTTGGCGTGCGATGATGGTCAATGTGTTCTCTACGTCAGTTAGCTTTCCTTGTATCGAGTTGAGACGCATGTCTAGTCCGTTTATATCTTGTTGCAACTGTGCGATCACAGGTTCATTTTCGTCGATCCAAGTTTGGTGGCGTTGATACCCGGCCCAGACCTTCCTCGTTTCACTCTCCCAATAAGAGATCTCTTCGGTCATTGTCTCGTCTGATTCGCTAAAAATCTCCGCGCTGGCGGACATCTGTGATTCCAAAATTGCGATACGTTCAGCAAACTCTCCAAGTTCCGCTGTACGTTCCTTCAATACTGAGTTGATCGACCAAACGAACCAGCTCAGCGCGACAAGCGCTGCGGTCGTAAAGAGGAAAAGTACAACTAGACCGACATTTCCTTGTTTACGAGATGTTCTTGGACGTCGGTCCGCTCCGGGTGGCGTTCCCGTATTAGAAACAATTGGTAGGTCGTTCATCTAATGTTGACTAGCCATGAAATAAATAAAAAATTGTATCCAAGGAGCTACGTGCGTAGCTCCCTAAATATAACACCGACCTGTTCCGAACAGGTCTAGAGAAAGTTCAATAGAAGCAACGTGATCGCCGTGAGCGCGACCCCAGACATGATCACGCCTCGTACGCTTTTGATCAACGGATTCATTTTTCCAAAAATTGCGTTCAACTCTATGATCAAGATCAACGCAAGCAGTATGAACATGCCGTAGGAGGTTGACTCAATCACCCCCCCAAATTTCACATGTCCACTGGAAACCATGGTCGCGACCATGGGAAAGGAAAAGAGCGTATTCGTACGACTCGCTAGCAGGGCTGACGCAGCAGCACTACCTTGGTTGGGATCTGCTTCACCACCATCTCGCACACTTTCGTTCGACTTAATCACGATTTTCTGATTGGGCCAGATTATGAACCAAACGTTTGCCGCCATCAGAGTGGCCATTAGAGCGGCTATGAGAGTGTCTTCAGTAAAAGTACCGTTAGACCACACGCTGTGAACTAAGTACAAGCCTGTCAACAGTGTAAACAGCGCCGCCCAACGAAACCACCACAACGCTGAGGGGACAAGACCGGTGAATGCGCTAATCTTAGCTTCGTCGGAAGCTTTGGCTAAATAACCTCCCTGTACGAAATTGAAATAGTACAGAAGGCCAATCCAGGCTATACCGAAAACTATGTGAGCGGTACGGGCAAAGTAGTCAATAATGGCAAAGTCAAATTCCATCGTAATCTCCTCGTATTCGTTGCTGATTCGAGATGGACAATTCCTACTGTTGCAATCGATTTTGCAGTCTCGATGTACAACATAAGATAATTGTAAAAATCTGGTTTGACAGTGGGAAAATAAGACACCTCATTGGAGAGGGTTTTCGAGCGAGATACCACTCATACTCTATCTCCAAGATTTCTGTTACATTTAGCAGCTTCTTGTGTGACTACGAAATCCAAGGTATTAGGTCTAGAATAGTGACATGCCGCAGAATTTGTACATCAGAGTTCGCTCCGGCAGGTGTTTTCTTTTATGGGTCGGACGCGAGAACTCGGTACGATTCTTGCTTAAACAAATATCTCTACAGAACAGCGATTTCCTGTGACCTCCGACAGCCCACGGGCACCGTCCAAAATCCGTAATTTTCTAACCCTTCCGGTGTTGCGACCAATTGCCATGGCGATGGTCTTCCTAGCGATGGTCGTCCTGGGTACCATCGGTATATACCGCATGCCTGTGGAACTGATGCCAGAGTTTCAAGGAAACTTTATAAACATCAACTTCGTTCGTCCCGGAAGTACTGCAGAAGTAGTCGAACGTGAGATATTTTTGCCGTTGCAGTCGCGAGTACTCGGTTTAGGTGGAATAACTGAAACGCAAGGCCGGATTAGTGGGCAAAGTGGTAACCTCTACGTAACTTTTCATCCTTTGACAAATATGAAAATTCGCGAATACGAGGTCAAAGCAATCGCGAGCGCATTACAACGGCAACAAGATCAAAATTCTGCGCAAATTAATGTAGGAACCGCCTCCGACAACTTCTTCGGTGGCGGTGAACAAACCGTTATGACATTGTTGGTGACGGGACAAGGTCTTCATTCCGATACCGTCTTTGATCTTGCTAGCGAGAAGGTGCAACCCCGCCTCGCGTCGGTACCTGGCGTGAGCCAGGCGATCTTAGAAGGAGGTGGCGGTCGACAAGTAAATATTTTTGTAGACCCGGACCAAGCAGTCGCACTAGGAATATCCCTCGACAGCATTCAAGGAGCGATACAAAATAGCTTGGGTCGTATCAGAGGAGTGGGTACGATGGACTCCGGTAACGGCCGAACCAGTGTGGTGGTCGATGGTCAGGTAGACTCGCTGAGTCACATCGGTACTGCGAGGGTTGATCCAGCACGAGGAGTTAAAGTAGCAGATATTTCGACGATCGAGTTAGGTTACGGCGTCGGCGAAACCCGATTCCGATATAACGGCAACTCGGCTGTCGGGCTTATCGTTACTCAAGAGCAAGGCTCGAACCTCGTCAGGGTGGGTAGAGCACTCGAAAAACGGGTTCAAGAAGTGCGACGCGAGGTTCAGAGCCATGGCTTAGACCTCGTTATTACTGAAAACGGAGCTGAGTTTTTAGACGATCAGATTCAACGAGTTTACAAACTCGGGATGATCGGGTTGGTCATTGCACTTGTAGTTCTCTTCTTGTTTCTCCGCCGCTGGCGAGCAGTTTTAGTAGTCGGTATCTCAGCTCCGGTGAGCATTACCTTCGCGTTGGCCGGACTATACTTGATGGGCCAAAGCCTTAACTTACTCACGCTAATGGGACTCTCGATGGCAATTGGGCTACTGGTAGACAATAGTGTGGTTGTTTACGAGTCAATTCTACGTGGGATCGAACGCGGGCTTAGTACAGCTGAAGCAACTCGGGTTGGGCTTCGCAAGACCGTGCGCGCGATCGTTGCCGCGAGCCTTACGACGACCGTTGTGTTCGTTCCTGTGTTTATCGTGGGTATTGAAAATCCCATGATGCAGCAAATGATTGCAACGTTTGCGATTGCTATTGTCCTGCCCATCTTTGCTTCCATGATAGTAGCCGTTGGTCTGGTACCGTTATTAGCGCACAAGTTAGCAGCACCGGCGGCGTTCAAGCGGATTCAGCAACGTCGAAACGTACGGAAATTGCGCGGCGGGTTTCGTGCCCCTGACCCAGCTAAGATTCTGTTAACTGGCTTCGCCGCGCAAGCGATTCGCCATCCTGCGTCTTGGATTGCAGCGACAATCATTTTGGTTGTGGCTACTTTGGTCGCAACCCTTGCTACTAATGCAATTGCAGTAGGAACACTGTCCCGTGAAGAAACTCAAGCTGATGACGTCACGGTTCCTATAGAGGTTCACGAGGAGAAACGCGCTGAACTCGACCAGATGGAACAACATGTGCAACGGATCGAAGAAATTCTTTTAGAGACAGAAGGGGTTGCTTCTATTGAGTCTAGAGTGAGCCTAAATTCGGTTTCCGTGCACATCGATTTTGTCGAGATCAAAGATCGTCCTCCGGACTTCAATGCAAATGCATTCCATGATCTAGTTGATCGCATCATCCAAGAAGAGTCGATGACCGATGTCTTTGATCTCGTGGGAGCGTATGGTGCGAGCCGAAGAGGTTATGGTTATGGTAGTGGTGGTGGCTACTCTGGCTTTGGGTTCTCTCCCCAACCGTCAAAACAAGTCATTGTTTCAGGTCCTGATCCAAAGACGTTGCATGATGTGGCTTACGAAGTAAGTGCACGTGTGATGGAACATCCTCGTGTAAGGTTCGCTAACGTTCCATTACCAAGAACCTCTCCAGAACTTGTCGTAGAACCCAACAGACGCGCGTTAGATGCTTTTGGCTTAACGCTTCGCCAAGCCTTGTCTTTTGTCGATTTGTCAGGGCAAGGTGTGACATCGACGACTATAAATTTTCCACTGTCTAATGGACGTGAAGTGCCGATCCTTATTGAACTTGAAACCGCTAGAGATCGGACCGTTGCCCTAAGAGAACTTAGAGAAATGCGGGTGCAAACTCCTAGCGGTGTCCTACCGGTAAACGCGCTAGCTTCCATTAGAAAGGGAGAGCCGCCAGCTACTATAACGTACAAAAACGGCCGACGCGAAATGCCAGTCGCTTATTACTTACACTGGGATGTTCCGGAGAGTGGACCGGAGCGCATCGCAATTGAAAAGAGTGTCAAGGAGCTCATTCGGCAAATTCCTCTCCCGGCGGGTTATGTAGTTGATACTCCAGATGAAGCAGAACAGTTCTCCTGGGTCAGGAAATTGGTTTTGCCAGTGTTAGGACTGTTATTTCTTGTCCTAGCCTTCGCTTTCGAATCCCTAGCCGTTCCGGTGCTCATATTCCTTGCTATTCCGCTGGTCATTGTGGGATCGTTGTGGGGACTTGTTGTGACCGGGACACCGTTGGCGGGGATGGCAATAGTGGGATTTTTTGTTCTTGCAGGATTGAGTATTAATCCTTCAATCCTGTTACTAGATCGGATGCAACAGTTCTCTAGAGCAGGGTTTACCCGCGGAGCCGCGGCGTTCGCTGCTGTGATTGAACGTACTCGGCCGGTATTGATGACCACCGCAACTACAGTCGCGGCGTTGTTTCCTCTTGCGATTGTCACAGGCCGTGAAAATGAGTTGTGGCCGCCTTTTGCGATAGTAGTCATGGGAGGTTTAGTTTCAAGCGCAATACTGACTCTTATTATGATTCCTGTGGGGTACGTGTTTCTCAAACGACTTGACGAAACGTTTGGCCGGCTAGGAGCTTGGCTCATGGTTGCTTGGATGACGCTAACCGTGGGAACAATGTTCGTGTTAATAGAGTTCGCCGGATTGGAAAATTTCTTCTGGCAGATTGTGGTGGCAGTGCTGATTGGAGGAGCTTACTTAACTTTATTTGTGCTAATTTTTCGACGGGTCGAAATTCCAGAACCGGAGACTCGCGACGGCCCTCCAAAACTTGTTGTTACTTTTCTCCGCAAGATTTACGGTCTCCCTGGTCCGATTCGGCGCGCCATGAATTCTCGTAAACAATTCGTCGCAAAAGTATTGGAAGCCAAGGGTAAGATATTTACTCGGATGGAAACGTTGGAACGAACAACAATTCTGTTCATCTTAGCAATTGGGACGAGCGTGATCGGATGGCTCAACAGTGCTGCAGTTTGGAAGTTGTTTTTCTGGTTAATCGCTTCTGCATTCTTGGCGTGGATCTGCGTCGAATTTCGAAAATTACGCGGACACGTATCATCCGAGGGCACCCATGTGCGAGGAGGTATCGAGGGTTTCCTGAAGATTTTGCTACCTTGGATCGCAATCTTTACTTTCTGTTATTTGGAAATTATCGATCCGGTGTATCTCAACGATGAACCTGCGCGCTCAAATTGGTTTTGGCCGATTTTGTTCAGTACATTACTACTTTTGGGGCAACTTTTCCGACGAAATGCTCTGCAACAATCAGCTGGAAAGATTGGGCCGCGCGTAACCAAGGGATTTCTCAAATATCCTCGAACCTGGTATCGTCGCATGACCCTGAGGGTTGGAGGTCTTGATCTACCTGGTAAAGAGATTCACGCCTTATCGTCGGTATCGTTCACGGCGACGAAGGGAATGATTGGGATTTTGGGACCGAACGGAGCTGGAAAGACAACACTGCTTCGGCAACTGGCAGGCATACTAGATCCCACACGAGGTAACGTCCGATATGGCGGAGTATCGCTCGGTCCAATTAGGAAAGTACTTGCGCGTTGGGTTGGATACCTACCCCAAGACGCTGGTCTCCCCCGAAATCTGACATCGCGCGAGTATCTCGCATACTATGCTGCACTTTACGAAATTCCCGCGGAGGAAAGATCTGAACGTGTGCTTTCACTCCTGAAGGAAGTTGGACTGGGTGAAAAGATCAACGAAAAGATTGGTTCACTATCTGGTGGAATGCGCCAACGCGTCGCGGTCGCGAGGACATTACTGCGATTACCATCGATCATCATTGTCGACGAGCCGACCGTAGGATTAGATCCTCGGGAACGAATTCGATTTCGCAATCTGCTTTCACGACTCGCCGCATCACGTATCGTGCTGTTTTCGACTCACGTTGTCGAAGATGTTGCGATATCGTGTGATCGAGTGTTGGTAATCGCGAAGAGTCGGCTCAGATTTGATGGTAGCCCCACCGCACTTGCGGACGAAGCTATCAACAAAGTTTGGGAAATGGAGCTTGAACCAGGGGCTAGCTTTACACTGCCGACCGGTGCTTCTTTAGCTGAGGAATCACCCACTCCGTCGGGAGGCAAAATCCAACGGATCGTTGCGGCGGAATCGCCGAGTGAAGAAGCGAAGTCCATCAAGCCAAGACCGGAGGATGGCTACCTATGGTTGCTCGCCCAAGCTGATTTGAAAGGAATAGTGTAATAAAAATCTTTCAGTCATTCGAGTTAATTAGGCTCGCGATGGTGGCGATCGCGGGGCACTTTTTTTGGATTTGGCCATTGGCACTTGTGGTCATTTGGTTGGGGGTATTTACGTTCTTTGAACACGACAGCATCAATGTGATCAACTCATTGACAGCATCGGACGTTCAGAATCGCCTGTTAGGCATTCCTTTAGCAATATTGGGTGGCATACTCGGCCTCAGAATCATTGCCGGTGAAATCAATTCTCGAACGATTGAGATCATTTACACGGTTCCGGGTGGTGCGAATCGCGTCTGGACGATCAAGTTACTTGCAGCACTATCAATGATTGCGATTACAGAAATAGTAATGGCAGTATATATTTGGTTTTACTTCACACATTTCCCCATTGAAGCATTGTTGGGAGCATTTCTAGCTGCTATGTTCTTCATGGTGGTTTCCATGGGATTCTCAGCGTTGTTTCGTAGTGAAGTGTCCGGTGCGATCGTTGCGGCCGTCATATTCAGTGTTAGTTTGCTAGTAATACAAGGACCATCAGATAATCCGATCAAAATATTCTCGCCATTCTTTAATCCTTACGCATCGAATGTAAATGAGAACGCGAGTTTGTTAGCTATGATCCTACAGAACCGGGTAGGCTTTTTTCTCGTCATCTTGGGACTTGTATGTTTAGCCTACATGCGTGGAGAGCGACGCGAAAAACTTCTCAGTATCTAGCCGTCTGGAGTGCGACGATTCACTCGCGGCAAGCTCCAACACACAACCAACAACAATCATACAAGAAGACGGCGTCGTTTGGTATCTTTCGGACTTCTTGTCCCCATCAGAAAGCGATCGACTGTTAGCCCAGTCGCTTGCGGAGATTCCTTGGACTCAGGATAACATACGAATTTTTGGAAGGTCGGTACCGGTCCCGCGGTTGTCTGCTTGGTTTTCGAGTGTCAACGCTACATATAAGTACTCCGGTCTAGTACACCAACCGAAACCGAAGCCTGAATTCTTAGCGAAACTACTAAGTGTGGTAGTGGCAAGAACCGGTTTTGATTTCAACTCGGTCTTAGTTAACCTGTATCGGGATGGTAGCGACAGTATGGGTTGGCATGCTGATGACGAACCGGAACTAGGATCTGAAGTGACCATCGCTTCGCTCAATGTTGGTACGCGACGAGTAATTCGATTTAAACACCGACACAAGAAAGAGCTTCGTATGGCTTTACCTGTCGCACATGGTTCTCTACTGATGATGTACGCACCATTACAAGAATTTTGGTTGCACGAAGTTCCGAAGTGCAAGGATATTTCGACACCGCGCGTAAATTTTTCATTTCGCACGATGCGATCGTCGTGATTTTTGGTAGAGCAACACACACTGTTAAACAGCAATGCACATCGTAGACCAAACGATTAGCTTGTAGAAGTACCTATGCGAGCGGCTGTATTAAGGAAAGTTCACGCTCCATTAACGATCGAAAACGTTGATGTGAGCAAACCTGAGGCGCAGGAGGTTTTGATCCGTACCGTTGCTGCCGGGATTTGCCATTCCGATTTACACTTCCAGCAAGGGTCCTTTCCCCATGAACTACCGACAGTGTTAGGGCACGAAGCTGCCGGTATTGTTGAACAAACCGGGTCGAATGTACGATATGTGAAACCCGGTGATCACGTAATCACTTGTATATCGGCATTTTGTGGTCACTGCGAACACTGCCTGACTGGGCACTTAGTTCGTTGTTCTGGGGCAGAACTGCAACGTGATCAAGATCTTGAACCTCGACTATTTCAAAGCGTGGACCCGGTTCATCAGTTTCTGAATGTTTCCGCGTTTGCTGAATACATGTTGGTACACGAGCATGCGCTGGTCAAAATTCGGCGGGACATGCCCCTTGATCGCGCCGCACTAATCGGATGTGCGGTTACTACCGGCGTGGGTGCGGTTGTGCACACCGCCAAGGTTGAACTAGGTGCATCGGTCGCGGTGATTGGGTGTGGCGGCGTCGGTCTATCTTGCGTCAACGGCGCTGCATTGGTCGGCGCTGGTCGAATTGTCGCAATCGACACCGTCGAAAGCAAACTGGAGTTAGCGAGAAAATTTGGCGCAACCGAGACAATCAATGCATCCTCCGTCGATCCGGTAAAAGCGGTGCTTGATTTGACGACCGATGGCGTCGATTATTCATTTGAGGCTATTGGCCTCAAAACCACTACAGAACAGGCATGGAAAATGCTCCGTCCCGGGGGATGCGCTACGATCATCGGATTAATTCCTGAAGGTACGATGATTTCAATTCATGGAATAGACTTGATGCAAGAACGGAAACTACAAGGATCCCTAATGGGTTCGAATAGGTTTCGCGTTGACATGCCGAGGCTGGTAGAGTTTTACCTCAACGGTCGACTGTATCTTGACGACTTAATTGCGGGACACGTCAAGTTACACGACATAAACGACTGCTTTGCGCAACTACGTACGGGTCAAGTCACCAGAAACGTGATTATGTTTGAATGAGTGTCGATTGGAGCGGGTGAAGGGAGTCGAACCCTCGTCTCCAGCTTGGGAAGCTGGGGTAATAACCGTTATACGACACCCGCATCGGTTTGTATTTGTTGCTCTGCTACCCGGTTAGTCATCGCACGAATACTAACTCTGTAATGAACAAGCCTACGAGATCTTTGCGACCGCACGTTTTGCCATCTCAGTAACGAGATGCCCGCGAAACTCTTGCGACGCGTGAATATCAGAATTGAAAGCACTATGATCCACTGCGATGCCAGCAATCGCATCAGGTTGAAAGTCACTCTGCAGCGCTTCCTCGAATGCGGTTGCTCGAAATGCGCATGAACCGGCACCCGTAACCGCGACACGGACACCCGATTGTAGTTCCGCTACAAACACCCCCACGATTGCGTAGCGAGACGCTGGGTTGGGAAATTTCATATACGCCGCGCGTTGCGGTGTTGGAAACGAAACAGCGGTGACGATCTCACCCAACTCAAGCGATGTCTCAAACAGGTCGACAAAGAAGTCATCGGCACTAATTGTGCGATCGTTGGTGTGCACTGTAGCACCCAGTCCAAGCAATGCCGCGGGATAGTCTGCGGCAGGATCGTTGTTAGCGATCGAGCCGCCAATAGTGCCACAATTTCGTACTTGAAAGTCGCCAATGCCACCAGCAAGTTCTGCAAGTGCGTTGATCGGAGCATTATTTGCTACACCTGCATGGCAGGTACGGCTACCCACTCGGACGAAACCGTTCTCGTTGTCAATTCCTTCGAGAGCATCGATGCCACGCAGATCAATGACATCTGTAGGGTAGTCGAGTCGTTGCTTTAAGGTGGGTATGAGGGTCATACCACCCGATAGGTAAGCCGCTGATTCGCAAGAGGAGAACAAAGTACTTGCTTCCTCTGTAGACCTAACGTAGTGATAGTTGAATGAGTACATCTTATTCTCCTGTTGTCGCTCGCCACACGGTTTCCGCAGTGGCTGGCATGGGAATGTCTTTTACACTTAAAGCATCTGTGATGGCATTCATCACTGCAGCAGTTGCACCGATTGCACCAGCCTCACCGCATCCCTTCGCACCCAAAGGGTTGTGAGTACAGGGAGTAACAGTAGTGTCAACGATGAATTCTGGTACATCTTCCGCTCGCGGCATGGTGTAGTCCATGTACGATCCAGTTAGCAGTTGCCCATCGGCGTCGTACACGCCATGTTCTAATAGAGCTTGACCGATTCCTTGTGTGATACCACCATGAACTTGTCCTTCCACGATCATCGGGTTGATTACGTTACCGAAGTCATCTACCGCGACAAATGACACCACTTTGGTCGTCCCGGTGTCCGGATCAACTTCTACCTCACATATGTGGGTACCAGCCGGATACGTGAAATTTGCGGGATCGTAGAATGCTTTTTCAGACAATCCAGGTTCTAATTCATCGATTGGAAAATTTCCTGGTACGTACGCGGAGAATGCAACCTCACCAAACGATAACGACTCATTGGAATCGGGAATCTTAAACATGCCATCTTCAAATGAGACTTGCTCTGCGGTGCTGTTCAACATGTGTGCGGCGATCTTTTTCGCTTTTGTGATCACTTTGTCGGTTGCAGTGGCTATTGCCGAGCCACCAACGACGAGGGATCGAGATCCATAAGTCCCAAGACCGTAGTCCGATTTACTCGTATCTCCATGCACGACTGTCACGTTTTCAAACGGAATGCCCAATTTGTCTGCGACGACTTGTGCAAAGGTCGTTTCGTGCCCTTGACCGTGACTGTGAGTACCTGTCATTACTGTGACCGATCCGGTCACATCGACTCTGACTTCCGCAGATTCAAAGAGTCCGACTCCGGCTCCTAGCGATAGGGCGACTTGAGATGGAGCTAATCCACAAGCTTCGATGTAGCAAGAGAAACCGATACCTCTTCTTTTACCTTTGGCTTCACTCGCAGCGCGCCTTTGGGCAAATCCAGAGTAATCCGCGAGGCTCAGAGCTCTATCGAGGCTAGCTTCATAGTCACCAGTATCGTACGTGAGCGCTACTGGAGTCTCATAAGGAAAGTCTGACGTTTGTATAAAGTTTTTGCGACGAAGCTCGGCTGGATCAGTTCCGAGTTCTCGTGCGGCGGTTTCGACCAGTCGTTCTACCACATATGTAGCCTCTGGTCGGCCAGCTCCACGATATGCATCGACAGGTGCAGTATTCGTGAATACCGACTGAACTTCAACATGAATCGCCGGAGTTTTGTACTGTCCTGAAAGTAGAGTCCCATACAGATACGTTGGCACACTGGACGCGAACGTTGAAAGGTACGCACCCATGTTCGCGATGGTTCTTACTTGCAATCCTAAAAACTCTCCGGTCTCAGACAGCGCGAGTTCAGCGTGTGTTACATGATCGCGGCCGTGAGCATCCGCCTGAAACGACTCGATTCTCTCCGCTGTCCATTTAATGGGGCGTCCAACTTTTGCGGTTGCCCAAATGACCGCGGTTTCTTCGGCATAAACAAAAATCTTAGATCCGAATCCACCCCCAACGTCTGGAGAAATTACGTGTAGTTTCGCTTCCGGCGCGACATTCACAAAAGCTGCAAGTATCAAACGTTCGAGGTGAGGATTTTGAGACGTGGTATACAACGTGTAGTTACCGGAGGCGGCATCGTAGGAACCCAGCGCGGCTCGAGGTTCGATTGCATTGGGGATCAATCGATTGTTCACGATGTCGAGCGACGTAACGTGTGCCGCGTTTGCAAATGCTGTTTCCGTCGCGCCGCTATCTCCCAGTTCCCAATCGTAACACTGGTTGTTGGGTACGTTCTCGTGAATCTGGTCTGCTGTCGTTGCCGTTGCGACATCTACTACGGGCTTGAGAATCTCAAAGTCCGCCTCAACCAGTTCTGCGCCATTTTTCGCAGCTTCGATCGAGTCCGCGACCACCATCGCATAGATATCACCGACGTAGTTCACAAACTTTGTCGCAATGGCGGGGTGCGAAGGCGCGACCATGTCAGTCCCGTCTTTCGACTTCACGAGCCAGCCACACGGTAAGTCTCCGATTCCGTCGGATCGTAGGTCTTCACCGGTGAACACCGCAAGTACACCATCTGCTCGTTCTGCATCGGAGATATCGACACTTTTGATGATCGCGCGCGCGTGCGGCGAGCGGACGAAGACGCAATACACTTGACCTGCTAAATTTATATCATCAGTGTAGCGCCCAGTTCCTGTAATAAATCGAGCATCCTCTTTGCGTAGAACCGAAGCGCCGATACCAGAATTAGTAGCCATTTATGCACTCCTGAGTTGTGTTTGAGCCGCAAGCACGGCGTTTACAATGTTTTGATAACCAGTACATCGACAGTAATTACCTTCCAGACCGGCGCGGATCTCGTCCGCTGTTAGCGTTTCAGACGCCTCGTTAATCATGCTAATCGCGGTCATAATCATCCCTGGGGTGCAAAAGCCACACTGTAGGGCATGATTTTCTCGAAAAGCTGCTTGCATCGGATGTAAGTCATCAGGTGTACCGATACCCTCAATAGTGGTAACGGAACTGTCATTTGCTTGTGCCGCGAGTAACGTGCAGGACTTAACTGCTCGACCATTTAATTCGACAGTACAGCTTCCGCATTGGCTAGTGTCGCAACCAATGTGTGTTCCAGTGAGCTGCAAGGTGTCTCTCAATAAATCCGAAAGCAGAGTATTGTCAGGGACAGACAACGAGTGTTCAGCACCGTTTACGGTGATAGTGATGTCTACCAATTTTTCCTCCTAGGTTGTCATGTAGTATTTTGAGTTGTAGCCCAACGGGCACAAAATTTTGTGAAAAAGGACGATGCCATCTTGTTTGCAACGCTCAGAAACAATCGTGATCCAAGTTGCGCGAGTTTCCCGCTGACGGAACCAGTGACTTCATAGCATAACGTGGTACCAGCTTCATTGGGTTTCAAAGTAACGTTTGCTTGACCAATTCCGAAGCCTGCGTTTCCACCGCGGGCGTTAACCGCGAGGGTGTAGCTCTCCGGCGGAGCCACGTCTAACATGCGAATGATCGACCGAAACTTAGCCCGTACGGGTCCAAGTTTGACGCGAACTAACGATTCATACTCGTTCGTATCTAGCGATGTCATTTCTTCACAGCCGTCGATACATTCTTGCAATATCTGTGGATCTTGAAGTGCTACCCAGACTTCTTCGCGCGTAGCTGGAATCACATATTCGCCTGAAAATTTCACGATTTAACGAGCGGTTCTCAAAGAGCGTTGGTAATTGATTTAACCGAACGGATCACCGTGGAACGTGTCGAATGATGCAAAGTGGGAAACTGGGTTGCGACGTAGCTTTGTAGGCTGTTTAACTGGCTTTCCTATAGGTAGAACAGCACAGACAGCAAAGTTGTCTGGGACATCGAACAGTTCCATCATCATGGGCTCTTGTACCGCGGCAAACGTAGTAAGTGTTCCGCCAAGACCTTCATTGCGTGCGGCGAGCAGGATGTTCCAAGCGAACGGATATACCGAAGCACCGGATACGACACCAACACGTTCTAATGCATAGTCCATTGACGCGACCACAGACAGATCGACCAGGATAAGCAGCAACACCGGAGACTTGAGGTACGGGTCCGAGTATCCAACCGGAAGTTCTGTTTGCGAAACATCTGCTTCGGTAATTTTAGTGGGCACGATAGTGTTGAAGGGATTTTCTCCAGCCGCGACCTGCGCACGGTATCTTCGAATTACCGGTTCCAACAACGGGACTAGTTGCACACGCTTTTCTTGATCACGGATTATGATCACTCTCCAGCCTTGACGATTCCCACCACTCGGTGCAAAGCGGGCGTTGTCTAGGATTCGATGAAGCGTCTCGTCCGAGACTTCGTCCTCCGTAAATTGTCGTGCGGCAAAGGTCGTGCGCATCACATCATAGAGTTCCATAATTAGGCGACGCTCCTAGTATCGTCAGGTGTGTGTGGGTAAACATAAGGGTGCAATTCACTGAGCGGTATGGACAAACCATTCGGTTGAACTATACGACAGTGATCGCGACGCAGAAAATGAGGTGCGTCCGCACCACACGAGTGTGCAATAACGCCGACATCATGTTGAATGTTTTTTGCATAGTGCATCACGCGTTGAGTTTTGTTTTTCACATCTAATCCATTTTGTAAGCTCTTATTGTGCGTGGTTATACCCGTAGGGCAAGTATTCAAAGAAATCCCTAAACCAACCAATAACAGGAAAATTCCTACGGATCGCATGTCGCCTTTGGCTGACGTCAATTAAGAACAAGATCGCCAGCACCAATATCACAAGACCAACAGTAAAGATGAAGAGTTGCGCCAGTAACTCTAAATACCCAGAGGTCTCATTCATCGTCGCGGTAGTCTCCAGACAAAGCTTCGATCAGAACAAGAATTGTATAGTTGATGTGAGCGTGTTAAACGGCTAAATTGGTATGGATAACTCAATCGAGCCAGCTCAATCTTTGAACTCCGTGATTAACGCCGAAATCGACTGTTTCGCGTCCCCAAACAACATCCGCGTGTTGGCATTGAAAAACAACGGGTTGTCGACTCCCGAGAATCCAGACGCTAACGAACGTTTCAGCACAAATACTGTTTTGGCTGCATCGACGTTAATGATCGGCATACCATAGATGGGGCTACCATCATCTTCCCGCGCCGCTGGATTGACCACGTCGTTAGCACCAATGACTACTGCGACATCGATGGTGTTCATCTTTGGATTGATGTCGTCCATTTCTAATAATTGGTCGTAAGGAACGTTTGCTTCTGCAAGTAAAACGTTCATGTGTCCCGGCATCCGACCCGCGACCGGATGAATCGCATAGGTGACATCTGCACCACGATTTTCCAACAGGGTACCGAGTTCGTGGACCACGTGTTGTGCTTGAGCAACCGCCATTCCATAACCTGGCACAAAGGTCACAGAGTTCGCCGCTTCCAATATGAGGTACGCATCTTCTGGAGTAATAGGATTTGCTTGTCCAACGACTTTTGTCGCAGTCTTTTGTGCACCGAATCCACTGAACAAAACGTTCGCAAGCGAACGATTCATTGCTTTGCACATGATATTCGTGAGAATAATCCCAGCTGCTCCGACTAGTGCACCCGATACTATCAAGATCACATTGTTGATTGCGAGTCCAGCAGCACATGCAGCAAGCCCGGAATAACTGTTTAACAACGAGATCACGACCGGCATGTCAGCACCGCCAATGGGCAACACTGTCAAGATGCCAAGTATCAGTGCAACCCCAATAATCGCGTAGAGAAAGTACGAGGTTGGAGCTGGCTCCAGTACGAACAGCACCGCACACCCGATAAGCACTAAGAACAGTGCGGCATTAACGAACCGTTGGCTAAGGAATAGCACTGGTTTGCTCGTGAGAACTGCCGAAAGTTTGCCCCAAGCGACTCCGCTTCCGGCAAACGTGACTCCACCGATGACGATAGACAAAACGACCGCGATCGCGACAAAACGATGAGTACTTCCAAAGAGAGCTACCCAAGCAACCAGCAAGCTCGCACCGCCCCCCAATCCATTGAATACGGCAACCATTTGTGGCATCGCGGTCAACGCGACGAGACGCGAGGCTAGCACTCCGATCACGCTACCAATCGCGACACAAATTAATATTGTTCGCCAATCCACAATTTCCTGGGAAAGTAGAGTAACTGCAACCGCAACGAACATGCCGAGAGCGGAAAGTAAATTACCCGTACGCGCGGTCTTTGGTTTGCTTAAAAGTTTAAGTCCTAGGATGAAAAGAACTGCAGCGACAATGTAGCCCGCATTGATGTAGAGCTTGAGATGAAGCGGATTCAACAGCGACTCACTACCTTAAATGTGAACTGGTACGATGCTAGTACCACTCACTTTTCTTTGTCGGTTGGTTTCGCACGTTGTTTAAACAACCCAAGCATGCGGTCAGTGACTAGGTATCCACCGACGACGTTTACGGTGGCAAATATGACCGCTCCCGCGCCTAACCACGTAGCTAGAGCTGGAGTTGCACTACCAGTACCAGCAGCTAACAAAGCACCGACCAAGGTGATTCCTGAAATTGCATTCGCGCCGGACATCAAAGGCGTGTGCAACGTCGCAGGAACTTTCGATATGAGCTCAAAGCCTAGGAATATGGCAAGGACCAGAATGAGTGCTAGCAACACGACTTCCATACTTATTTATCCGTTGTGTAGTTCTATCAGCACGGTTCCGTCATGGGTCACCACGCTTGCTTTGGCAATTTCATTTTCAAAGTCGAGCTCAAAGTTCTTCGTGTCGTTGCAAAAAAACTCTTCGACGTAGTGGAAGAGGTTTGCAGCGTACATTTCACTCGCATGTGTGGCTACTTTTGCTGGTAGGTTCGCGAATCCGACTAGTTGTACATCGTTGATTTCCACGATTTGGTTGACTCTAGAGCCTTCCACATTGCCGCCGCTTTCCACCGCCATATCGACAACCACGCTTTCCGGACGCATGCGTTTTATCATTTCGAGCGAAACAATACGTGGCGCGGGACGTCCGAACACTTGTGCGGTCGTGATCACAACATCGGAACGAGCGATGACCTCAGCCATACCTTGCTTTTGCTTCTTTATTTGATCTGGAGTGAGTTCACGGGCATAACCTTGTTCGGTCTGACCGGTATGTCCAACGTCGATTTCCACAAATCTTGCACCCAAAGAACGAACTTCCTCTGCGACGACGGGACGGGTATCGAATGCCTCAACTCTGGCACCTAACCGACGAGCAGTCGCGATGGCCTGTAGTCCAGCGACACCCGCACCGATGACAAACACTCGCGCTGGAGCCAAGGTTCCCGCCGCAGTCATCATCATTGGGAAAATGCGTGGTAAATGGTAAGCAGCAACAATGACGGTAGCATATCCCGCCAAATTCGCTTGGGAAGAAAGTGCGTCCATTTTCTGCGCTCTCGTCGTCCGCGGGATCATTTCCAGTGAAACTGCGGTAATCCCTCGTTGCGCTAGCTTCTGAATCAAAGCATCGTTTTGAAACGGATCCAAAAAACTTAGATGAACAGTGCCGCCACGCATGAGTTGTACCCGCTTATCGGACGGCTGACGGACACTGAGGACGAGATCGGCGTTCTTAAGAATTTCCTCGACGTTATGTCCGATATGGGCATTGACTTCAAGATATTGTTGATCAGTGAACCCAGCAGAGTCGCCCAAGCCGTGTTGTATTGTCACTGTACAGCCGAGATCCACCAGTCTCTTAGCGATCGCGGGAACGAGCGCGATACGATATTCTCCTGGCCATTGTTCGCGTAGCGCTACTACATGCACGGGTTAACTTTGCTTAGCAATTCTCTGGTGGAAACGCACAAGTGTTTGTACGGTTAATTATTTGACGTATTCTATGAAGTAGGACTAGGTACCGTCATTTGGACTAAAAGACTACGCTACTCGCTTTCCCAAAACGGAACGGTGTTCAACGGACCTAGATTCTCGCCAAGTTGAATGAGCACACCGTGGGAGCTCTTGGGTGAAATAAACGCGTCCACGCCACCTGTGTCCCGATCAAAGTTTTTATCCACCACACGAACTCCATTTTCTTCCAAGCGATTGCATTGTTCCGAGAGATTCGGAGTTTGTAATGTGATATGATGAATACCTTCACCCTTTCTCTCAATGAACTTCGCAAGAAAACCGTCCGGGTTGATGGGTTCAAGCAGTTCAATACAGAATCCGTCGAGATCGAAGATTCCAAGTTTGAAGTCGCCACTGAAATGTACAAATTCCCGTATGAATTTCGCGCCTAGCTGGTCTTCGTAGAACCTGCGTGCTTGTTCGATATTTCGAACGGCGATTCCGATATGGTCCATTTTTCCTATAGCACTAGTAGCATTCACAGAGGGTTCTCCTTTAAGGGACTTTGATTAACAAATGTGAGAGGCAGTCAACGCAATGGTGGTCAAACAATGAACTAGCACGGTATTGACGAACTGACGCAGTCAATTGAGACCGGGGGGCTAGATTGCTTCGCAGGAAAAACCATCGTTAGATCGCTGAAGTCCATCGGTTCAGACAGCGATGCCGTTACCAGTGATGTACTTGGCAACGATAACTGAACGAGTAAGGGCACGTACGAACCAAGGAGATTGTCTACAGCACAGTTTGGTTGATTGCCTAAAAAAAGTCAAAAAACACTCTAAATATCTTAGTTAGATATCGAATGCGAGTGTCGAATCACAACGTATAATAATAGTGAATCACAAGAAAAAATTGCACTGATATTGGTGAAATTTTCACCTTGACAGTAGTTCAAAGATTAACTGTAACCAACCACTGATTAGGAGAAACTGATGTTGGGCCACACATTACGGTCACGAATACACACACTTTTGCTAATTCTTGGCGGTATCTTGCTAAGTCTCGGAGTGTTTGCACAAGATGCAAACGACGAAGATGAATCTGAAGAGATGGAAGAAGTTATCGTCACCGGTTCGCGCATCGTTCGAACCGATTTAGAGGGACCAAGCCCGGTACAAATCTTTGAACGGGTTGAAATCGCGAGATCAGGACAAACATCGATCGGACAATTGCTGAGAGAAATTCCTTCGGTCGCGGGCGGCGCGCAAACTACTCAAATCAACAACGGCGGCGATGGTACGAACCGAATTTCCTTAAGAGGTTTGGGTTCGACTCGCACGCTCGTGTTAATGAACGGTCGTCGACTTCCTCCAAGTTCTACCGGATTGGCCTCCACTAATCTCAGCAGTGCTGTAGACTTGAACACGATTCCTGTGTCGATGGTAGATCGCATTGACATATTCAAAGACGGTGCGTCTGCGATTTATGGTTCTGATGCGGTTGCAGGTGTGGTGAACATCATCACGCGGCGCGATTTTCAGGGTATGGAAATGAATGTTCAGACTGGGATCACTCAAGAAGGCGACGGAGCTCGAAATATTGTCGATATGACTATTGGAGGTAGCTCGGATAATGGCTCGTTCATGGCTTACGCAGGATATGTCGATGAAGGCAGTATCTGCGCTTGTGACCGGGACTGGGCTGCTACGCCACTGGCATCTTTTGGTGACGATGTCATTTTCTTGGGCAGTTCAGCACCACCGTGGGGACGTTATCGATTTACTCAAGACGGAACGGCGATGGACCTTACTCGTGGTCCCGAATACGGCGATTTCCGACCATTCAGCTTCTTTGGTGGGGACTCATACAACTTCGCACCATCGAATCATCAGCGACAACCAAGTATCCGATGGAGCATGATGTTTCTTGGCGACCAAAATCTCACTGACTTCCCAGTTCTAGGTGACGTCCGAGTATTTGTACGTGCAAGCTATCTGAACCGCGACAGCAATCAAAAGCTCGCGGAAACACCGCTAGCGCCATTAGCGTTCTTTTCATATAACGCACCTTACAGTAAGGACAACTTCTACAACCCGTTTGGAGAAGACATTCCAGATTGGCGTCGACGCATGGTTGAAGACGGCTCTAGAACTGAAGAGACGCTTACCGAAACTAAACAAATAGTTATTGGCTTCGAGGGCGTGTTGAATTCGTGGCAGTGGGACGCGTACCACGCGTTTGGTGAAACTGCCTCCGAAGGACATTTTGGTCGAATATACAACCTTGAAAAGGTAGCGAACGCTGTTGGTCCTTCATTGAAGGATGCCGATGGGAATTGGGTCCTGGATTCGGATGGTAATCCAATGTGCGCTAACGACACTGCTAACTGTGTCGTGCTTAATACCTTCGGTCAGAATAGTGTGACGCAGGCAATGGTTGACTACATCACTTTTGTCGATAATCAATCCAGTTTACAGGACCAAAAAATCTACGCGGTCAATTTTGTCAATCCTGCGATCCTCGAGCGGGACGCAGGTCCAGTAGGGATGGCCTTTGGTTGGGAATGGCGTGAAGAACGAGGGGCAGATGTTCCAGACTCACAAGTGAACGCTTTGGGTAGTGGAGCAACCGGCACGCCTCGAAAACCGACTTCAGGTGGGTATACCGTTAACGAACTGTACGGGGAACTAAACATTCCATTGATTGCAAATCAAGATTTATTCGAACTCTTAGAGACCAACGTTGCGCTTCGTTATTCGGACTACGACTCATTTGGAGCTACTACTAACGGCAAATTCGGATTAAAGTATCGACCTACAAATAACTTGATGTTCCGTACTTCTTTCTCGCAAGCGTTCCGGGCGCCATCGACTTCTAATCTCTTCGGAGGTAGTGGATTTTCGTTCCCGGCTCTCGCAGATCCTTGCTCGCAGAATCCAACGGAGTTTTGTATCGCTGATGGCGTACCTGCGACTGGATTCCAACCAATTTCCACGCAGATTCGTACCACTGTCGGTGGTAACCCTACAGCGCAACCAGAAACGGCTGACATCCTAACCTATGGAGTGGTCTACGAGCCTATAGACGGTCTGTCGGTCACTGTAGACCGTTTTGATGTTAGCCTTACTGACGCGTTGACAACTCTAGGTGCAAACTTCATCCTGACCCAGTGTGCAACGACAGGTAATTTCTGCGATCTCGTTGAGCGTTTCACCAGTGGTCCAAATGCTGGTAATCCTATAAATGTTGTGAACACTATCACGAATGTGGGTGGCGTAGACACTAGTGGTTGGGATATTGGCGTTTACTACGACTGGGGAGAAACTTTCTTAGGCGATGTCTCCCTCACATACGAGGCATCTCTTCTAAGCGAATATCTCATTACCCGAGCGGATGATACAACCGACGATTTAACTGGTCGTTTCTCTGATGACCTCGGAGGCTATTTCACGCAGTATCGCAGTAGCACAAGCGTTGTTGTTGATCGCGATGCTTTCACCTTTAGTTACCAAATGAGAATTATTGGCGAAGCCGACGAAAACTACACAAATTTTGCTACTGGCGAAACACCTGAGAGGACAATTGAGAGTCGAATCTATCACGATGTTCATGCAAATCTTGACCTGCCTGATCACAATCTAACATTGTCGGGAGGGATCGACAATCTAATGGATGAAGATCCACCCTTGTCTTTAGATGGATTCAATGACAATACGGATGTAAGAACCTTTGATACCGCTGGCCGTTACTTCTATTTCAAGATTAACTATTCGATGTAACAAAGTTTTTTAACATCACCTTTGTGAAATAGGCACATGTACATGTGCCTATTTTTTTTGGGTTCGCTCACATCGCAAATCAGTCTCTCTTCGAGATTTTGGACGATCAAGACTACGCATGAATATTTTGCCGGGTAAGAGACGGGGTATCCGGCCTCGACTCGCGATAGAAGTGGGAGCAGAGTTGCAATTGAGCGCAAACATAGAATATCGTGCAATTTGGTGTTCATCATCTGCGTGAAGTAGCACGTGTAAATCGGGAGATTCACTTTTGATTAAAGTATCACTTTGGGTTCAAACGCAATTCTTAAGAGTCGCGTCGTCGGTTTTTCTTCTTGGGTTAGCATTCTTCGTTCTGTCAGTTCATTCTCAAGAGACAGAAAACGAAAGTACTTCGAAAACCGAACTTGAAGAACTAGTAGTTACCGGATCTCGTATCGGTAAATCAGAATTAGAAGGTTCGAGCCCTATGCAAGTACTTGATTTTGCTTTCATTGCAAAGTCGGGGCAGACGTCGGTTGGACAGTTGCTACGTGAAATACCTTCAGTCGCTGGCGGCGCGCAGACTACGCAAGTTAACTACAACGGCGATGGAACAAATCAGATTTCTTTGCGTGGGTTAGGGTCGGACCGAACGTTAGTACTGATGAATGGTCGACGACTGCCTCCGAGCACTACGGGGCTGTCTTCGACAAGTATTAGTAGCGTGGTTGACCTCAACACGATTCCTATCTCAATAGTAGAGCGGATAGAAGTAATAAAAGATGGAGCATCGGCGATTTATGGTTCAGATGCTGTCGCAGGCGTGGTAAACATCGTTACTCGAAGGGATTTTGAGGGTTTATCGTTGAACCTACAGACGGGAACGACGCAAGAAGGCGATGGTGCTCGGAATCTGATTGATTTTACTTTCGGAGACAACAACGAACACAGCGCGTATACGTTCTTTGCCGGGTATGTAGACGAACAAGCGATATGTGCGTGCGACCGCGAGTGGGCGGCAACACCATTAGCTTACTTTGGTGAAGACGTCATCTTTTTGGGTAGTACTGCGCCTCCGTGGGGACGATATGTATTTTCAGACGATGGTCAGGACTACGATCTGACTAGAGGTCCGGAGTTTGGAGACTTTAGACCATTTAGTTTCTTTGGTGGAGACTCCTACAACTTTGCCCCAGTGAATCACCAAAGACAACCGAGTACGAGATGGAGCATGATGTTCTCTGGAGATCGTACACTATCCGACTCTATGGGAATGCGAGACCTACGCGCGTTTATTTCGGCAAGTTACCTCAATCGGGATGGAAACCAGAAAATTGCACCCAACCCACTAGCTCCACTTGCCTTCTTTGCCTTTGACGCTCCCTATAGTAAAGATAACTTTTTCAATCCCTTTGGTGTGGACGTGCCAGATTGGCGTAGACGTATGGTCGAAGGTGGCGCAAGAATTCTCGATGTAGTCACACAAACAAAACAAGTGACGATAGGGATCGAGGGAAGGGCTGGAGATTGGCGATGGAATGCATACCATGCATTCGGCGAAACCGCGTCGAGGGGTAATTTTGGAAGGGTGTACGACCTGCACAAAGTCGCAAATGCTGTTGGACCTTCTTTACGAGACGAATCAGGAGAGTGGCTTCTTGATGCGGACGGTAACCCCATGTGCGCAAACGATACTGCAAATTGCGTCGTTCTGAACGTTTTTAGTGAGAACAGCGTCACCTCAGATATGCTTAGCTATTTAACGTTCGTCGACAATCAATCAAGCTTACAAGATCAGAAAGTGTTCGGCTTCGATGTCGTAAATTCAGCCCTCGTTACTCGAGTAGCCGGTCCAATCGGTATAGCTGCTGGTTGGGAGTGGCGCGAAGAACGAGGAGTGGACCATCCAGATTCACTTGTAAACACTTTAGGAGATGCAGCAACCGGTTTTCCTCGCAAACCGACTTCAGGAAGCTATTCAGCCAACGAAGTTTATGCTGAACTCAATGTTCCTGTCGCGGCGCAGCTGGACTTTGTGAACTTGTTGGAAGTGAATTTTGCAGTGCGATACTCCGACTATGATTCTTTCGGTGAGACGACCAACAGCAAGTTCGGATTAAAGTATCGTCCAATCGACGATTTAATGATCCGAGCATCATATTCGCAGGCGTTTCGCGCGCCTTCTATTTCAAATCTATTTGGAGGCAACGGATTTGAATATCCCGCATTGGTTGATCCATGTTCACAGAATCCTACGCAGTTTTGCATCGACGATGGTGTACCGCCGACGGGGTTCCAACCTATATCGACTCAGATTCGGACCACAATAGGAGGAAATCCCTCTGCACAACCAGAAACTGCCGAAATCCAAACTTTTGGCCTGGTCTATCGTCCTTGGACGAACCTTTCTATCACTGTTGATCGTTTCGATGTTGCACTTACCGATGCCTTAACCACTCTAGGTGCAAGTTTCATCCTTGACCAGTGCGCGACGACAGGGAACTTTTGTAATCTCATTGATCGATTCAGTGCTGGAACTCTGGCTGGAAATCCTGTAAATGTTCAGAACACCGTGACGAATGTCGGTGGCGTAGACACAAGTGGATGGGATTTTGCCGTAGACTATGTGTGGCACTCAGATTTCTTTGGAGATGTGGCACTTAGATACGAAGCCTCACTTCTGAACGAATATCGCATCACTCGTGCGGATCAAACTACTACGGATCTTACGGGGAGGTTTGTTGACGATCTAGATGGGTACTTCACCGAATATCGAAGTAGTGCAATTGTTCAAGTGACGCACAATAATTTCGAAATGAGCTACCAGATGCGAGTTATCGGTGAAGCAGAAGAAGACTTTACAGATTTTCTGACTGGAAATTCCTTGCAAAGAACTGTAGAAGGACGAATTTATCACAACATTTTTGCTAGTCTAGCTCTACCGGAACACAAACTTTCCTTATCGGGAGGGATCAACAATCTCCTGAATGAAGATCCGCCCCTCTCTCTAGATGGATTGAATGACAACACCGATGTACGAACGTTTGACACTGCGGGTCGATACTTCTTCTTCCGAGTTAACTACTCTATGTAGCTCTCGCTCGAATTGGCAGACGTTGGTTCGAATGTGGCCAGTCTCTGAGCAACTGATTGTCGGTTCAAAAATTATCCAGCGGTATTAATCGAACCGACTGTTCGCTTAGTCGCGATATCTAGGAACTACATACGGTCCCTCTGGGATCACCGCCAGTTCGCGTCTTTCTAAACCTTTTAGCGCGAGCGTTAACCCTTGCTCAATTGAAGCAATGCTTTGCGTCCCAGTCAGCTCAAATTGAGGCTGCGTTAAACCTTCACTGTAAAGCATGATCTTTGCTCTTTGTTGAGCTCGAGCTAGCAATTCGGTACTCCATTCATCGACATCTGCTTGATTCTTGTCTTTTATGGACTGTAAGAAGGACGAAGTTCCATTTTGGAACAGTCTTCGTTGTGCTTGCTGAAAGGACTGTGACCCAAGCCCTTCCTTACACTCAGCTGCGAGAATTAATTTCCCGTTAGGCTCAACGATATTGAGAGGAGATACTATTCCCTTAATCGCTTGATAAAAAGTTTGATCGAGTGGAAAACCCGCCGCCGTGGATAGTACGACTGGGAACTGACGATCTAGATCGACCATTGACATCTGGCCGGAAAATGCCATCGCGTCTTGATGACTGGTTTCGATCTCTCCGAAATTTACAAAATTTAACCGGCGTTCCGCATCAATCACAACATTGACGCCGTAGATGTTTGTACCACAGTGTGTTCGTAGCTTATCGACAATCGCTATGAGCTCTGCATGTAGTGGATTCCCCTCAACGACACATACGCGACAATGTGGGTCGCTTAAGAACTTGGAATTGTGGAGAGTACGAATAGTGTCTTCGTGTGCTATCCCTGGCACGATAACTTTTCGGCCACCAGAAAAACCTGCCATGAAGTGTGGTTCTACTAATCCTATAACAATTTTTAAATCTGCTTGCACAAATCTTCGATCTAATTTAATTGGTGTTCGATTAGCGGTGTAACCCAAATTCACATGCGAAATTTCGCATCGAGCGAAGTGGTTTTCGACAGGTACCGAGTTCAATATCGGGTCGTCGCCGAGAATCGTTGTGAGTTCTTTCCCGACGTTAGGTCGGTGTAACCCCGTGGCAATCAACAGCAGAATTTCATCGCGTGAAATGCCCACATCAATTAAGGTCTTGAGTATTGGGGGAAGTATTAGATGATTCGGTACTGGGCGTGTGATGTCGCAGACTAGTATGCAAACGGTCTTGCATTTCGAGGCGATTTGTCCTAATCTTGGAGATTTACCGTTATTTTCTAGGGCGGATTGCACTGAGTAAGCGGGATTGCTCAACACCGGCATTGACGGTTTCTCGACCACTGTTATCCGATATTCATCGGGTATGGTAACCTGTAGCCCCCGTTTACCGTATTGGAGTCGTACTTTCAACGTGGTGATTCTCTTCTGAACACTACCCTTCTTGTCACAACTTCAAAAACAAACACCCTGACGACTGATCGCAATGACCGCTCATCATCGCAACATCGCAATGTCAAGGGCTGACGTGGGTGTAATGACGTCGTTTAGGGCGATAACGGTTTGCTGATTGAGCTCGGTTCGCTTCTAATTCGTCGAGCTCGTCAAGTTGATCCTGACGTTTATAAAACACGACCACCGGTCCGACGATAAGAGAAATTAAATGTATGATGCCATAGCCAAATAGAGTCCCAAAGACTAGAACTAATGGACCTAGCGAGTCTATATCGATCCATCCCCCGATCTCTCCGAACAGTACGACGATGGCACACCCTATGAACACTGACACGAAGGTAAAAAAGAGCGCGAGTATCCCCCATCCGACACCGGCGTAGAACATACCTAGAGGTCCTAAAAGAAAAGTTAGCACAACAGCCAACAACACGGATTTCAATCGATAGTAGGGCATTCAACTAACACCGTATGAGAAGGGTAAATGATATGAAGCGAAGTAAACACTGTAGCAACGGATCATGCCGGACAACAATAGTCTCTCAGCAACGTCAAGAGCGTTCAACAGGCACTTTGACGAATTGAGCATTCTATGCACATTATGTACCACTACAATCTCGCTCATGTTTCGATCTGTGTTGTTGCTTGGTCTGGTCGCTGGAGTAGCCGTAGCTGCTCTTACGCTATTAGTAACCACTGTCGGAGATCCAACGTTACCAACATTATTCTCCCAGGTAGTCAAAAACCTCACAATGGCGACTGTGTTGTTTATGTGTTTGTTTGGAATAAAACGAGTACGTGATCGGACACCCGGAGGAACAATTTCACTACCGGAAGCAATAGTCGTAGGCTTTGGAATATGTGCACTAGCGAGTTTAATCCATTGTGCAGCCTGGGAGCTGTACTACTTTTCGACTGATTACCAATTTGCGCGCGAAAACTCACAAAATCTGATGCAAAGAGCTCAATTGGCTGGAGCGTCCGCGATTGAAATTGCAGAATTGATGGAACGGAATGGAAAAATAGTCGAAGCGTTTGCTAATCCGTTCCTGAGGATCACCACGACTTATTTGCAAATGTTTGTCATTGGCGCGGTCGTGAGCCTCGTCGGCGCAGTACTAATCCGTAATCCAAAATTTCTACCAACTCGGCGCAAGGAAGACAACGAGGACTGATGGGAACCTATCCTGTGTGCAACAGCACATATTTAGTTGGAAGAATGGGAAGCAAATGTAGCGACTCAGTGTCGCGCTTTTCGGCTAGCAAACCGTACTCTTTGTTCTAAAACAAATCGATACCGCGGGGAACTTGGATCGAAAGTTACTTATCCCGCGTATAGACATCTCGCGCAGTTTCAATTTGTTTCGCGAAGAAGTCTCCATTTTCTTCATCTTCTGCCCGAAGCGTCGAGACCGCAACTTCAAGATTCGATTGTGTTTCTTTAGTAGGGTCAACTAGATATCTACACAACTCAATCCATGTGGTAGCCATATTTCGACCGTCCGCGGCTTCTGCTATATCTCGCGTTCTTTCGAAAAACTTGATCGCCGAGTCAAAGTTTTTGGCATTTAGCTCGTGCGCACCGTTAATCCAAAGAGCGTTGAAGGTTACATCGTTTGCTTGCGTCGCTAACTCGAGAGTTACGCGTGCCGCTGACAAACCCAGCTCCTGAATATCTGGTGATATTGGTCCCATGTCGTCCCAACCCGGCCAAGTGAAGGCCGCAACGTTATAAGCCCTACCACGCGCGAACTTTCGTAGTTTATTCAGCTCGTCTTCACTGTCTTCATTGGTCTGCTCAATGCGATTTAGCAAATAGAGCAATTGCAAACGAGCGACAGGCACAAAAAGGTCACTTCGTTCGATCTTTCGTAGTTCGACCATGAGTTCCGACATAGTCTTCCATTCGGCTTCTGTTAATGGGGCGGAAGCAAGTTCGTCAGTGGCCATGATCGTCGTGTCCATCAATGGAAATTTGGATTCGTAAAGAGTAGCTTGAAGTTGCTACGATAAGGACAACAAACAACTCACAGTGGCGATCGGGTCAGGCGGATTGCAAGTGTTAGAAGCTCTTCCCGATCGAAAGTACGAAGCGAAACTCAGCACTAGGGTCGTCAAGGGTTGAGCCAACCAACGAACCGGTAACGTCTAATTCGGCTATTGGTACCGTAATACTTAGGCTCGCGTCCATGTAAGAGTCTTCGCCGGGCGCGAAGAAACCCTCGGAGTCGACACTACTCCAACCGACGTGTGCATCAACGGAAAACTGATCTTCAAACTCCCAACTAACTCCGATAAACGGATAGATGAACGACGGACCGTCCGCCCCGAAATATTCGTTGGAAAAGTTGAACCCAAGAGAGGCATTCCAGATATTAGCACTAATGGAGTACTCCATATAGTCTAAGACATCTCCTTCAGATGGATATTCGAAGCGAATGATGCTAGCGCTTAACGTGAATAGATCACCGATCGTGTCCGACTCCCAGGACGCGTAGAGATTTAGCTCCATTGAGGTTTCGGAGTTGAAATTTACATTCGATGCCCATGTTCCGATAGAAAATCCGTTGTCTAGCGCGATATCAAAGCCACCTTGGATCGCAGGGTCTAACCCGGTTTGCGATACACCACGGAATGAATAGTCAGAAGCCAATGTCACATTAGCCTCTGCTTCGACGCCGAACGCATTTTGTGCGAGTATCCCGAGCGATACACTCATGGCTAACAATAGTTTGTAGGTTTTGTTAAATCTGTTCATCAGGATCCTCCTTTGCTGAATCACGTGAACTGAAGCTAGCAATTGATTGTGATGGACGTTTTAGAAAACACCCATGATATTTTCTAACAGAAAACGTAGGCTACGACTCTTCGTCGGACTCTTCTTCTTCGGATTCAGTTTCCTCTTCGCCGCTGATTAAGAAGCGAATTGCGGCTTCTAATTCATCATCCGTGCAATCCACACAGGTACCCATAGGCGGCATGTCTTTACCTAACCCTTCCTTTGTATGTTTGAGGAGAACGTCGAAGCCTTGAGCGACTCGCGGTTCCCATGCTTCGGACGCGACGAGTGGAGCATCTGCGGTACCTGTTTCGTGGCACGTGTGACAGTACTGATCGTACACACCCTTTCCAGAGAGTCCCGTACCACGCGGAGCATCTGTTCTGATAACAGCGGCTACACCACAGTCCTGGCCTACGAGACAGAGATCACCAAATGGTTTGAGATTCGCGATAATTGCTTGGCGTCGTTTCCACTCTTCTTCATCTACGTCTTGCCCCGACGCAACAAGGACTAATAATCCTACGAGAGCACAACAGACGATTAAAAAACCGCGTTGTATCAATGGTTTAATCCTAGTAGAGCCTAACATGATGTGCAAAAATTATAAGTACTCTTACATTGCAACAGAGTCGGTCTGGGTAGCTCGTTCGGTTTCTGTAGCGATCGACTTTTCCAGCTCTTCGACCCGGTCTGCAACCCGATCCCACGAGGCTTGTTTAACGTGGCCGTAGCCACGCACTTCACTGTAGCAACGCACTAGTTCAACCGCTTTCGAAATGTTTCCTTGGCTTAAGTTTGCACGTATAGAATTCATTTTCTCATCAAAATCGAGCAGCAGTTTGCGTTCGAACTTTCGCTCTTCGATATGTTTGAATGGATCAAGGACCGTGCCTCGTAAGAACTTAAACTTCGCAAGTAATTTCAAAAATATTCGTACCCAGCCATCCACTCTGACTTTTGACTTCTGTGCCCGTGGTAGCCAAGTTGGAGCAAACGCAAATTGGAAATTTTGGACATTAGTAAATTGATCATTCATAAAACGTTGGAAGTTAGGGTGCGTGAGCAACCGCGCGACTTCGTATTCGTCTTTAGTTGCAAGGAGTTTGAAATAGGTCTCTACAGCAATACGCGACAGTGTTGACGTGTTTCCCGTGACCTCTTGTTCAACATTCTGGATATTGTCGGCAAAGTTCTGTAGCCGGTCGGCATACTTTGCATCTTGATATTCCGTCAAGAACTCTATCCGGTCGTCAATAAGTTCCGGCAACGTTCGTTGTTGCTTTGGAAACATTGCTTCTTCTGGTTGACCAGAAATGTCTAAGAAATTGGAGTCAAGTGCATATTTTCGGCCTGCACGAAACGCTAAGATGTTTTTCTGAACAAGAGTCGCGTTAATGTTCAAGGCTCGTTCGATACTTTCGGCTTTCAACGGTATCAAGCCTAACTGCCACGCATATCCAAGTAACGTCATATTCGCAGTCGTGCTCGCGCCGCTAACTCGTACCGAGAGTCGGTCGGCATCTATGGTTTTCAGACTCTGACCGAAAGAAGCTAGCTGACTCGCGAGATCTGAGGTTTCAACATCAGCTTGGCGTTGAAGCACAAACTTAGACGTGGGCACCAAATGTGTATTAACCACGATGTTAGTCCGGGTGCTGTCAAGCGTGGTGACCGATTCTTGGGATAGAGCTGTGACGAGATCTGAACCGAGGAGTACATCAGTTTCCCGTTCGGAAATTTGGGTACGCAGAACCTCGTTGTCGCTGATCCGAACGTTTGCAAAAACCGCACCGCCTTTCTGCGCGAGGCCAGTCATATCTAGATTCGACGCGTGTTTGCCTTCGATCGTAGCGGCCATACCTAAGACCTGACTCAAAGTTACTACTCCGGTACCGCCGACACCCGCTACGAGTATATTAGCACTAGTAGGTCGAGCCACACTCGGTTCGGGGAGAGCGTTCAAATCGATCTTTACTGTCTCCGGTTGGACAAGATCTGCTTCAATTTCGATCATCGCGGGGCAATATCCTTGCATGCAACTTAGATCTTGATTACAAGCAGTCTGATTAATCTTGCGTTTCACGCCTAGGTCAGTCACGACTGGTTCGATTGCGCTACACATTGATGCACGTGTGCAGTCGCCGCAGCCTTCACAGACTGCATCATTGATCACTACCCGTTTCATCTTCTTGGGTATTACACCGCGCTTACGCCTGCGTCGTAATTCGTTCGCACATACTTGATCGTAGATTAATATAGTGCAACCTTTGATTTGGCGTAATCGTTCCTGCACAGTGAGCAATTCGTCGCGATGACTAACTTCGTAATTACGCTCTTCGTAGCGTCGAGGATCATCAGTGACAATGTGAACTGCGGAGACGTTTTCAGCTAGCACCTGACGAACAATGTCATCTACTGTGAGATTACCTTCGACAGGTTGCCCACCTGTCATTGCGACGGCATCGTTGTACAGAATTTTGTAAGTAACGTTTACCCCAGCGGCAACACAAGCGCGTATGGCCATGAGTCCTGAATGAAAGTACGTACCGTCGCCGAGATTCACAAAAATGTGCTGATCGTCCACAAATGGCGCTTGACCAATCCAGTTCGCGCCCTCACCGCCCATATGAGTAAAAGTATGCGTGTTGCGGTCCATCCATTGAACCATGTAATGACATCCGATACCAGCGAGTGCGCGACTGTCCTCCGGTATTTTTGTCGATACACTATGCGGACATCCTGGACAATACAAAGGTAACCGAGATGCGTTGGCGGGCGTGTGCGTGCTCTCCCAAGGTTCACCCAGAGATAAGTCGGATCTAGGAATCGAGATTCCGTGATCTCTAAATACGTCGATGAGAGCGCGTACGATCATGTCGCAGCTAATTTCTCCCACTGTGGGAAACAGTTCTTTGCCATGTCGAGTTCTGCGGCCTTCAACATCGGGTGCATCCTTGCCATACAGAATGCTCTTGAGTGAGTCTTCCAAGTAAGGATACTTACCCTCCACGACAAGGACCGCCGGGACACCTTGCAGCAACGACTTCACATGACCGGAGTCCAGCGGCCAAACTTGTCCGATCTTAATAATTCGAACACCTATTGCAGACAGAGTCTGTTCATCGGCAAATCCTATGAGCTTCAATGCCTGTCGGACATCGGTGTAAGCTTTCCCAACTCCCAAGATCGCTAGTTTAGGTTGGTCGGTGTCTACGGTGATGTGATTGAGATTGTTAACGGCACCAAAACGAGCTGCGAGTGCGATCTTGGACGCGATCCGTAGTTCTTGTTCCTGTGGTGTATCGATCAATCGAATATAGGGATCTAACTCTGTTTCAGGACACTCGAAGGAATAGTTAAACGTTTCAGTTCGAAGCGTAGTTGCACTGTCCATGATTGCGGTGATCGCAGTCAGCGCGACCCAGCAACCAGAGTATCGTGAAAGAGCCCACGCAGCAAGTCCTAGGTGGATAAGATCTTCGATGTCAGCCGGTGTAAGAACGGGGATTTGAAATTCGCGAAGGGCACCGATACTGTTGGAAGGAAGCGTCGAGGATTTACAGGCGGGGTCATCACCTACTAAGGCAACAACACCACCATATTTCGAAGTACCAGCTCGGTTCGCATGTCGGAACGCATCGCCCGAACGATCTACACCGGGAGCTTTTCCGTACCATAGTCCGAAGACGCCATCGTAGCTCGCAGTAGGATAAATATTGGCTTGTTGGGTACCCCAAACAGCAGTAGCGGCGAGGTCTTCATTAACGCCAGGTTCGAATTTGATCTTATGATCTTGAAGAAGCTTAGCTTCTTGCATTAATGCTTGGTCTACGCCACCCAAGGGTGAACCACGATAGCCGCTCACGAATCCAGCGGTAGTTAACCCATTCCTTGTGTCTAGGCGACTCTGCTCTAAAAGCAGGCGGGTAATCACTTGCGTCCCGTTGATCCAAATCGGTCCCTCCGTCATCGTATACTTGTCTGATAATTGAGTTTCGAAAAGATCGGCGCGGCGCTTCATTTAAGGAACAACAGAGTACATATAGAGGGAGTAGTATATTATCCAAAATCGTTAAAATATGTGCACTAATACTTTCTCTTTAATGTGATTTATTAGAATAATATTCTAAATAGTATCTCATATGTGGTATGAAATGTGACGCAATTAGATAGACTGGATATTTCCATTCTCCGATATTTACAGGAGAACTCGTCAATTTCGATTCAGGACTTGGGCGCGAAGGTTGGTTTATCGGCCACGCCGTGCTGGCGCCGGGTGAAGCGACTACAAAACGAAGGGCTAATTCGCAAACAAGTAGCACTGCTAGACGCGAAATTGCTAGAGCTTGATGTCAATGTTTTTGTCCATGTGAAATTGACAGAACACAGCGACGAAGTGCTAAAAATGTTTGAAGAATCTGTAGCAAACATTCCAGAGGTAGTTGAATGCTATAGCGTATCTGGTGACACCGACTTTTTGTTGCGAATTGTTGTCGCTGACGTAGCGACATATGAGACTTTGCTCTACAAAAAACTCATTCGGCTAAGAGAAGTGGGAACGCTGAACTCAATGTTTGCGTTGCGGCAGGTAAAGTACACCACTGAGCTACCTCTTGCACCTGTCACTGCGCCTCGCTGACCTACATACGGAAAATTCCAAATTTAGAGGTGTTTGACGCGAAGTCCCGCGCTGCGCACTGCAGTGCTAATCCTAGATTGCTGCGAGTATCTGTTGGGTCTATAACGCCATCGTCCCAAAGGCGGGCAGTAGCATAGTATGGATGCCCCTCTTGTTCATATTGAGCGCGGATCTCTGCTACAAACTCCGTTTCTTCGGTCTCGGACCATGTTTTCGCTTTAGCAGCAAGACTATCCCGTTTCACGGTCGCAAGTACATTTGCTGCTTGCTCGCCTCCCATCACCGATATGCGGGCGTTCGGCCAGGTCCATAACATGCGTGCGTCATACGCTCGACCGCACATAGCGTAGTTTCCCGCACCGAATGAACCACCAATAATGACGGTAAACTTTGGCACTGAAGTGCACGCAACCGCAGTGACCATCTTGGCACCTTCCTTCGCAATTCCGGAATTCTCATACTTCTTACCAACCATGAACCCGGTGATGTTTTGGAAAAATACCAAGGGTATGCCGCGCCGGTCCGCGAGTTGGATAAAGTGCGCAGCTTTCAATGCGGACTCGCCAAACAACACTCCGTTATTCGCTAACAGTGCAATGGGGAAACCAAAGATGTGTGCGAACGCACAAACTAAAGTTTCACCGTAAAGTGGTTTAAATTCCTGTAATCGTGAACCGTCCACGATGCGCGCGATCACTTCTCTAACATCGTAGGGCGTTCGTGTGTCTGGGGGAATGATCCCGTAAATTTCCTGTGGATCATATTGGGGTTCATCTGGAGAGATTACCTCGACACTACTGTGATAGCTTAAGTTACTGTCCCGAATTATTTCACGGGCAATTGCTAAGGCATGCGTATCGTTTTCGGCCAACTGATCAGCAACACCAGATTCGCGTGTGTGCACGTCGCCTCCACCCAGTTCTTCCGCGCCGACAACTTCACCAGTGGCCGCTTGAACTAAGGGCGGACCACCCAAAAAGATCGTACCCTGTTCTTTAACGATAATCGTTTGATCACACATCGCCGGTACGTAAGCGCCCCCCGCTGTGCATGAACCCATCACGATCGCGATCTGAGGTATTCCTCGCGCTGACATATTCGCTTGGTTATAAAAAATCCGACCAAAGTGTTCCCGATCTGGGAACACCTCTGCTTGAGAGGGTAGAAACGCGCCGCCTGAGTCCACTAGGTAGACACAGGGGAGGTTGTTTTCTAGTGCGATTGCCTGCGCGCGCAGGTGTTTTTTAACAGTGATTGGGTAGTACGTACCACCCTTGACTGTTGCGTCGTTAGCTACGATGATACATGCTGTTCCGTGGATTCTGCCTATGCCCGTGATGACCCCGCCGCAAGGTACAACGTCGTCGTAAAGCTGGTGTCCAGCGAGAGGGGAAAGTTCCAAAAAAGTAGAGTCTCGATCAAGAAGTGTCGAGATGCGATTCCGAGGGAGGAGTTTCCCTCTTTTTAAATGAAGATTTCGAGCTTTCTCCGTACCACCTTGTGCGACTTCATCGAGTAGGGAACGTAGATCTGACGCGAGCGCTTGGTTTGCTTGGCGGTTCCGTTGGAACTCCTTGTCTCGCGTATTCACCTTGGTGTGAAAGGTATTCATGCAATGTTCCTCGTTGGTGTTAGTCTCTCTCAGTCGCGTTGCCAACTAGAGTGAGGATTTCATATGCGATTGTGTTCGCTCGTGTAGCTACTTCATCGATTGAGATCATCGGACCAAAAAATTCCACAAAGTCGTTTTCTCTTAAATTGGCTACTTGTGTACAGTCTACTTGCGTCGCATCCATTGTGACCTTTCCTATTATGGGCATGCGCTGGTCGCGGAAGGCAACGAATCCGTTGTTGGAAAGTGCGCGCGACACCCCGTCAGCATAACCAATTCCAACAACTGCCACGCGGGTTGGGCTGGGTGAGGTAAACGAAGCACTATACCCGATCGGAGAGTTTGGTTGTACATCTCGGATTTGCAATACCCGTCCCTCAAGCTGGCAAACCGGCGCTACGGGACTCTCTCGATGAACGAATGGGCTGCCACCATACAGTCCGATTCCAGCTCGAACCACATCCCCGTGGAATCGTTCATCCATGAAGATCGCTGCAGAGTTTCCAATACTAGTCGGTGTATTCGGGAAGTAACGCCTTACTTCGTTGAAATTCGAGAGTTGAATCTCGTTCTGTGGGTGATCGGGTTGGTCGGCACACGCTAAATGGGTCATTAGAAGATCTATTTGAAACCGAGAAAAGTCGAGTTGATCCACTCTGTTGAGTTCCAGTCCAAGACGATGCATTCCGGAGTCGATATGAATTGCGCAGGGAGACTCTCGATAGGGATCCCATATTCGAAGTTGATGAGGTGAATTCAACACCGGGATCAAATTGTGTTGCGCGATTTGTTGCGCGGCTGAGTCGTTCGTTGGCCCCGATAGAACGTAGATATTCTTCGTCGTCAGATCACGAACAACAATTCCTTCATTTGGTGTTGCGACGAAGAAGTGCTCGCAACCGTTTTGACTCAGTAAACGGACGACTCGACGAGCCCCGGTACCGTAAGCATTTGCCTTTACTACAGCCCCGCACGCGCCAACGGCGCGCGCTTTGAATAGCGCGTAGTTGGCTTGGAAAGCTCGCTCGCTAAAGGTAAAGCGCTTAAATGTCATTACGAGCTAGCAAACGCGCATGTCGATGTTTACTCCACAACAAATAGTGTATTACTAGCTTAACCCAGAATATAAAGCGTCATGCTCTACGCTAGATAAAAACCTTCTTCGCTAATCGGCAGCGTTCGCACTCGATGCCCGCAGGCGGCAAAAATTGCGTTTCCTACTGCTGGGGCAAGAGGAGGAAACACAGGTTCGCCAAGACCGGTGGGCGAGTGTTCGCCAGTATCTATGAAGTGCGATGCCACTGCTGGAGCGGATGAAGCTCGGAGCATTCGATATTTATCGAAATTTGTCTGTTGCGCCCGGCCATTTTCAAAGGTAACTGACAAGTCCATCATGGTCGATAGTGCGTCGATTACGCTACCTTCGGCTTGGTTCTCCGCACCGCTCAAGTTGATGATTGGACCGACATCAGCAGCAACCGTTACCTTGTGCACGGTAAGCTTGCGTCGCACGACACTATCTCCACTACGGTTTGTAACAGTATCTTCCTTACCGCCAACACTCACCTCAGCAACCTCAGCGATGTGTCCAGCATGACTATAGTAGAAAGCCACACCCATCCCATGGTTTTTAGGTAGTTCTTTCCCCCAACCGGCCTTTTCGGCAGCGAGTTTTACGACGTTCGCCGCGCGTCCAGTGTGCATGCCTTGACCTCGCCATCCACCACCGACAGATCTGGGTTCACCTAAAACCTCGAGCAATACTTCAAGAGGATCCCTTTGCCCGGCGTGTGCCAACTCATCAAGAAAACACTGTACTACGAAGGCGAACACGTTAGAGCCAGGAGCGCGCCACGCGGCACACCGATTCGTCCAATCTAAGGCGACTTGTTCAACACGCAAATTATCTACCATGCCCCCAGGGAAGACACCACCACTCACGCTACTAGCCGGTCGACCACCCGGTGCGAAGGTGATGAATCTGTTGCGCCATCCGGTAACCTTCCCATTGTCATCAACGCATCCATCCATTTGGTGAAAACCACCTGCACGGAAGAGATCGAACGCGGTGTCATCCTCACGAGTCCATTGCAGTTTAATGGGAGTTTTGGAACGGCGTGCGATTGCTGCTGCTTCGCTCACGAAGTCGTTGTACAATCGCCGTCCAAATCCACCACCGCACCGCATTTGGTGAAGGGTGACCTGTGATGTCTGCAGTCCCGTCATTTTGGCTGCCGTGCCAATGGCTGAACCGGGTGTCTGAGTTGGTGCCCAGAGCTCTAAAGAATCACCCTTGTAATGAGCAGTACAGTTTTGTGGTTCCAAAGGCGCGTGCGTCACAAAGTGATACTGGTAGAAACCAGTAGCTTTAGCGGTGCTGGCATTCATTGCCGCATCAAAGTCACCGTTATCGGCCACTTGCGTAGCGGGTTCTTTCGCTAGTCTTTCTGCTTCCTTTTGTGCATCAGTCCAGCTGTCTTTTGCAGCCTGAGACTCGTCCCATTCGACATTCAGCGCGCGCTTTGCCTGTAGAGCCTCCCAAGTGCTGTTCGCAATGATGGCGATCCCTGGCAGTAGTTCTCCGACATTCCCATTTCCTTCCAGAACAAAAGCGTCAACCACACCCGGCATTTGTTTAATTTCTTCGATGTTTGATGAAATCACGCTGCCACCCAAAGCCGGGCACTTGTGGTAGGCGGCATATTTCATGTCAGGTAGAGTAACGTCAATGCCGAACAAAGGTTCACCACGCACTAGAGCGTCGTTGTCGACGCCGGTTACGCGAGTTCCCAGCAATCGAAATTGCTTTGGATCTTTAAGTTTAACATTCTCGGGCGAAGGTACGGGTAATGCTGCTGCAGCACTCGCAATTTCCTGGTATGAGATCTTACGATTCGTTCCCGTTTGCAAAACCTGACTTGATTTGGTTGATAGAGTACTAGCAGCCACGTTCCATTCCTCGGCTGCGGCTTGAACTAGCATGGCCCGTGCAGTAGCTCCAGCCTGTCTGAGCCGCATGTAGTTCTCTGGCGTAGACGTAGAACCACCAGCAAATTGCCCTCCGTAGGCGTTTCTGTCAATTGCGGACTGAACCACGTGCACATCGTCCCACGATACATCGAGTTCTTCGGCAACCATCATCGGGAGGGATGTCTTTACACCCTGACCAATCTCTGGATTGGGTGCATATAGGGTCACTCCGGTTTCGTCGATTTTTATGTAGCCATTTGGATGGAACGTGGAACCGTTTGTGTTTGCCCGTGCTCTCGGAAGAGCAAACCCAAGCATCAGCCCACCACCTACCACGCCCGTTAACTGGAGAAACTGGCGGCGATCTAATTTGAAGATAAGTGAGTTTTGGGCTGCGTCGAGATTTTGAATTTTTTCAGTGACAAAATCGGTGATCTCGTCTACAGTGTTATAGCTCAAAGATTTCATTGATTAGCCCCCGTTCAGCACGTTTTTGTTCGCGTCTGCTACTCGTTTAATCCCATTGCGAATTCGAATATAAGTGCCACATCGACATAGATTTGGGTCCATCGCAGCGTCGATTTCGCTGTCGCTGGGCGTTGGGTTCTTACGCAACAACGCTTCGGCTGAAACTATTTGTCCAGCTTGGCAGTATCCGCATTGAGCGACATCCAGGTCGATCCAGGCTTGTTGCACTGGTGTGAGTGTGCCATCTTTTGCGGCGATGCCTTCTATAGTGGTAACTTGAGTGTCTCCCACAGCCGATACAGGATAGAGACAAGACTTCATCGCTTCGCCGCCTAGCAGCACCGTGCATGCCCCGCACTGACTAATACCACAACCATATTTGGTACCGACAAGCGAGAGGTGATCGCGAAGTACCCATAGAAGTGGAGTTTTGGGATCGATCTCACCGAGGTCGTGTGATGTACCATTCACATTGATCTTCATTGAGAAGTTCTCCGGTGTATTTACCTTAAAAAGAGTATATTATTGAATTAATTCAAAACGTCTTCAGCATGGCGAACAGCATCTCTGTGTGGGGAATAATCTTTCACCACATTAGTCCAATCTAGACGATTCTAGTTGGTGAAAACGGGCTACCCGATCGCTTTTTCCTGTGCCAAATTCATCGCGTGGATGGGACCAAGAGCATAGCCTAGGGACGTCAATCTGTTATTGTTTGAATCAAGTTGTGTTGGGTGATTGCTCCGATTAGCGTGTCGGGATTAACCGTCTCAACCTAATTGAGTGAACGTAGGCATTATGGAAGACTTTTTTGATACCCTCGTCTCAAGAGCATATAGATGGAGAGTGTTTACTCAGATTCATTTGAATCTGTGTCAAGTTCTTGTTCCGGTTCGAGTTTTTCAGCATGCTGTTTCAACCATTCCCATGGAGCGACTGGTTCAATTTCGCGCCACAGTCCCAACTTGCGCTCTTTGGCAAACTTTTCGGCTTCTCGGTACGCGACTACGTCCGCGACATCGTCATCATCGGACGTGGTCGACCACCCATGTCCTTCCAGTAGGAGATGAACGTTAAAGTTGGAATTTGGATGATTCACGATTAGAACCTTGACCATCGGCTTACCGCCATCATCGGTTTTCATTTGTTCCAATACCACGGTTTCGTGAAGAAGTTCATCTACGAGATATTGGCTAGCTTTTTTTGAGAAAAACTGCTCTTCTGGAGCTAGTTCAGGGGCATCTACCCCCCATAAATCGACTTCTAGCCAATCCTCTTCGCTACACGGTTCTTCATCTGTAGGACAATATTTAAAGGTATCCCCGTCTACGATTTGCGTGACTTTTCCTGAATCAATAATCAAGTCCGATTCAGTTTCTTCTGTGTTTTCATCGGAAATAGCGGTCGTACCGAGTCCCAACATAAGCACTAAGAAAAGAGACGTATGTTTCATGCGCGAGAACTGAATCCAGAAAGCTCCCCACCGGTATAGGCCTGTATGAGCTTGCTTAAGTGTGTCGTAAAGTCGGGGTCATCCTCTTTTTCTTTACACAATTCTATCGCGTAGTCCAGGACAGTTCCCTTTCGTGGTTGCATCGGAATGCGCAAATTTGCACCAAACTCCAATAGCGTCTGCACTACATCGAGCTTTTCTGATTGAAGTGCACTGAAGATTGGAACGGGACTCTGTCGATTTCGTTGAGCGTTGACTTGGGAACCGGCTACAAGCAACACCCGCGCCAATTTTGCGTTATTCTGCGCACCGTCTGGTAGTTCAAATAACTTTAATAGTAGAGTTGCGTTTGTCTTGTCGCGGAGCCGCGCGAGCGTTGGATACTGAATCAGAAGCACTCGTAGCGAATGGTGATCACCGTCTTTAATAGTTTTCAATGCCTTTGCGAATGCTTGTTCCTCAGTCATTTAAGCTTCTACGAATGAGTCGGTGATAACTTGTAGCGCGAGCGCGACATTAATTTGCTTTGCTACCAGAGTATTCGGCATTAGTCTGGGTCGCGTTGTTCGTTGATCAACGACCGTCATTCCCCGAGTCAAATCGCCTTCTGTTTCAACTTCCACAGATAGTTCCTCAAAATCGAACAACGAAGGATGGGTAACCGCCAGGACTGCACAAGGATCATGTAATGGTGCGGATCTCGTCCCCACCGAACGCTCTATACGCTGCAACAAGAAGTTTAGAAGTGCCGCAACGAACGTGCTTTGTTGTGTACCTAGCTCGAGCACGGCAGTCATGGTTGAATCGGTTACTAATAATTGATGAGTGAGATTGAGTCCACACATTATGAGCTTTGCACCTGAAGCATATACCTTCGCAGCGGCATGTGGATCAGTGTATGAATTAAATTCTGCCACTGGTGAAATGTTGCCTGTTGTGGTACTTCCTCCCATGATCGAGATACCACCGATTCGTTTACCCCAATCTGGATCTTGCTGTAATACTTCTCCGAGGTTGGTTAGCGGTCCTAGTGCGATTACCCAATCCTCGTTCGACACGTGATTTAGCAGGTAGTCGCGCGCGGAGTAGGACTCACAAGTGCGATCGTGAGAGAGTCTTTCAATTCCACCCAAACCGTCGCTGCCATGACTAATATTGGTTTGTGTTGGAGTGCTTTCAAGCGGTCGACTCGCTCCAGCGTAAACCGGTGTCTGAGCCTTTGCTAGTGCTATGGTCATCAGCGCATTCTCGGTCGTTTGTGCGAGAGGCACGTTTCCACTGACGGTAGTAATCGCCTTTAAGTCTGAATGTTTCAGTGCCAACAAAATAGCGATCGCGTCGTCGCACCCGGGGTCGCAATCGATGATCAAGGACGGCATGACTATACATTCCTTATTATTGCACGCATTTCCATACTCATTATTACACAGAAACAAGGAAAACACACATGTCCAGCAGAACTCTCAATCTTGATGAAACAGTCTATTCTTACCTGTTGAGCAACATTGCTCCTGAAACTCCAGCACTACGTGAGCTTCGGGAAACCACCCGTGAAACGCTGAGCATGTACGGGATGCAAATCTCACCAGAACAAGGTGCATTCATGGCGTTATTGTGCCGCATATTGAATGCTCGTCTTGCAGTTGAAGTCGGTACATTTACCGGCTACAGTGCCCTTGCGGTCGCACAAGTTCTTCCTAAAGATGGCAAGTTAATAACCTGTGATGTCTCGAAAGAATGGACCGACATCGGCCGAGAATATTGGATGCGAGCGGGAGTTGCAGATAAGATTGAGTTACGACTTGCTCCCGCGACCGAGTCTCTAACGCAACTACTGACAGCGTACGGGACGGGAACGTTTGACTTTGCCTTCATCGATGCCGATAAAACCAACTATGACGATTACTACGAACTCTGCTTGAAGTTGATCCGAACCGGTGGGCTAATTGCAATCGACAATGTTCTTTGGGGCGGGCGCACGGCAGACCCCACAGCAACTGACAATTCAACGGTTGCTTTGCGCAATCTTAATTCTAAGGTTCGGCAAGACGACCGCGTATTTGCGACGATGTTACCTATCGGTGACGGTTTGACGCTAGTTCAAAAGCTTTGAGACGCTACTCAGGTTGATGTGTCTCCATCACTCGACTAACCCAGCCATGGTCCCTCGATTGCGAACGTAATCCCCGGCGACTGAATGTTTACGTAAAGTACTTTTCCATCAAGAGAAAACGTTGCTCCTGCCCATTCGCTGGAGCGGTAGTTAGAGATCTGGATGGTCTCTTTTTCAGCTAGTGCTTTGTCGATGCGGACGTTGTTTTCGGCAATAACTCTAGCAGTGTTATCGTTTCCGAGAACCAGCAGACGAGCACCTGTTACAAGTTCATTGTCTGCGTTGGTGATTCCACCGCCATCCTCACACACGACGATTTTTCCATTTACGGGATTCACAGTGATGTTGTCGATGGCGTCAGCCATTAATTCACTTGAAGAGGCAAAGCAGTTCGTGAGTTTTTCATTTTCTGGATCGTAAGCCCAGACACTACCATTACGGGTTGGACCTCCAGCCGTGTCAATGAAGTAAATCAGACCATCGTGGTACCAGCAGCCCTCGCCCCTACAAAATCTAGCGGCTCGTTGTGCAACACCTTGAAGGAATGGTCCCGACATTCCTTCCCCTACAGCTTTCGGACCACCTTCAACTCTGGGCGATAGAGTCTGCGGGTCGGCATCAGGTTCTTGAATTTCCACCCAACTGACATCATACTCGCTCCGGAATGGAGCTTCGATCAGGTTTGTTAGTTGCCCCTTGTTAACCTGTAGCATGTCGAGGCGACCACCCCGATCTAACGAACCCGGTTTTTGCGAGTCATCGTTTGGGATAAAGCGATAGAAACCCGACAAATCGTTATTGTCTTCCGTGAGATAGACGTATCCCGTCTTCGGATCGACTGCGGTAGCTTCGTGTTTCATAAAACCCATGTCTTTTATCGGTTTGTGCGAGGACTTCCCGAGATGAACCGGTAGTGCTTCAAATACATAACCGTGATCCTTGGGTTCGTGGTCATTCGTGGACTTTTCTAGAGAGCGTCGATAGACGATCTCTTCACAGCTGAGCCAGGTACCCCAAGGTGTTGGACCTCCCGCACAGTTCACCATGGTACCTGCTAGAATTGGGGTCGTCGCTGAATAGACTCCTTTCGTTAGACTCACCTCGGTTACGCCCCCACCTGGTGCGTCTGGTGTCTCTGTGCCGTAGTCTACCGTGGCTTGGTCGTATGCATCGCCAGCCCAGTTAGTGAATCCTGGACCTACATAGCGTTCGTGATTGCGGAGTAACACAATCTCTTCTGATTCTTTCCCAGGAACCACAGCCATTCCATCGTGTCGATCTGGAGTGAGATCGCCAGTACTCATCTTGTCTCCCGTCCATGCAAATGATCGATAGGTATATCCCGGGGCAAGCTTCAGGAGATCTAGACCCGTCGTCGGATCGGTGAGAGGTTTTAATAACGGTGCAACTTCAGTTGCCTTCAGTCCAATCAACGGTAGTACAAATGGAAACGATGCACCGAATTGGAGCAACATGCGTCGATTCATAGAAAGCCTCGGTTATGTGGATGTTTTCGACTCTTACAATTATGGCGAATCAGATTACCCCTGTATTAAATTCGCGCAAATATTTGAGAATTTAAGAGTTGTCCGCCACCGAATCCGTAAATTCGCGACCATCTACCCAACCGTTGCGACTACTTGTCGGCTTTGCCATTCTTGTTGCATTTGTCGTAGTCGTACTAGGCGCGTACACTCGACTGGTAGATGCCGGATTAGGGTGCCCCGATTGGCCTGGTTGCTATGGACAGTTACTGGTACCTAGTACCGCGGAGGAAATCGCTAGTGCGGAAGCACTCTTTCCGGATACACCCTTGGATCAAGCCAAAGCCTGGACCGAAATGGTGCACCGCTACTTCGCCACCGGATTGGGCATTCTTGTTATCGGGATCGTCGTGCTCGCATGGTACTACAAGCTTTCGCTACGTTTTCCGCTAGTTCTGCTAGCGCTCGTTATTTTGCAAGGTGCTTTTGGAGCATGGACGGTAACTCTAAAACTTTGGCCGCAAGTAGTAGTCGCCCACCTATTAGGTGGGTTTACGACGTTACTCTTGCTTTGGTGGTATTTACTCAAACTCTCTTCTATCGAGTTACCTAGGATTGCAACAAAATTGCGTACATCGATCTATTTGTTCATCGCATTGTTAGTTGTGCAAATTTCACTCGGAGGGTGGGTCAGCGCAAATTATGCTGCACTGATATGTCCCGATTTTCCACTGTGTCACGGGACTCTGCTACCGGAAATGGATCTGGTCGCAGGACTAAACATTTTTCAAGCGATAGGCCCAGACTACACGGGAGGAGAAATGTCGCATGAAGGTCGCGTCGCAATTCAGAACCTCCATCGGTGGGGTGCATATATCGTCTTCGTAATTGGAGTGATACTAGCATGGCGAATCCGCGGAGCATCAGGTCTGGTTCTTGGAGCAGTGGTTTGTGCTCAAGTCGCGTTGGGCATCTCGAATGTTCTGTTCGTATTACCACTCCCGATCGCAGTAACGCACAACGCTGGTGCTGCACTACTCTTGTTGGTGGCAGCCACGCTGGCGCTGCAAACTCAACCTCCGCGCAAGGAACAGTCTGAGCAGTAGGTCACCCTACGGATTCTTAAACGGGGCTATCGATCCCAGAATCTCGCGATCGTTTTCAGTGAGATATTGATCGAGACTTTCGACCTGTCTTTTAGGAATAGAGTCGTTTCCGTCGTAGAGCACACAGAGCGCATACGCCGCTTTAGAACGCGCTTCTTCGTTCGGTAGAACCGGTAGCATTTCGTATAGCTTATCGGGGTCGGTGTTCACCCAAATATAGGAAATATACTGATAGTAGTTATGGTGATTGGATTCATCTAGTTTAGTACCGAGATTAGCAGCCTTTTCGAACTCTCCATTTCTGACCAGAGCATCACCAACCTTTTCGTATACGAAAGCTTTTGTCTGTCCGTTGCGAACTTTGGGCAACAGAGTCAGCGCTAGTTCGACGTCGTCAATCGCGACTTTCGAAACGACATCTGCTTCAAGACCCACTCCTCCACTTGCGATCGGTAATGCCAATGCGAGCTCAAATGCACCAGAAGGGTCGATCGAAACCATCGAAATCGCCAAAGTTTGATATAAGGCATCGCGAAAGTCAGCGATCGCGGACTCTGTTTGTATCCAATCACGTGTTGCCTCTAGGTCGTGTTGACTCCAATTTGAAACCAAAGTACGAGCTGCGTTGATTTGGTCGGTTTCGTGCTCTAATTGCAACACCCAACTCGCTGCCAATTCTGGGGATTTGGAGGTCAGGGATTCAATCGCAGAAACCACGGCATGTGATCTCGTCTGCAGATGAAAATTTGAAAGATTCTGTAATACACTCTCGGGGTTCTTCAAAGCCCAAGTTTCTAAAGCTATCTTTTGCAATAGTTCTCGAAGCGCGGTAGGCTCTATGTTGTTGACTGCAGAATGAGCAGTACTGGGATCCTGATTTGCCCATTCTCTTATTACGTTAGGAGCGGAGTCCCATCTCAATTCGAGATTGAGTTCAGTCGCAATATAGTTGAACGCACGATCAGGTTCAGACGTTGAGATGAATCTCAACAAATTTGGAATGAGTTTTACCTTCAGTTCATAGTGACTTAGGGAATTCCGTATGTTTTCGATTACCTCAAAGCCACTGCTACGGTACCACTGTTTTGCTAATTCTTCTAACTGTGGTACGAAAAAAAGATCTTGCTCCGCTATATCGATAACGGCAGACCACACCAGGTTTGGATCATGTAGATTTTCGAAATCCAGCGCATCGAGTAGTGACTTAACAAAAGCCTTGTCGACGTTGAAGTCATTCGTAGGTTGATTAAGTTGATCACTCGGTTCTTGAGCATGAACTTGCAGAATCCCTTCGAACGCGAATTTTCGATTGGGCTTCGGTAGTTTTTTTGCTTCGGCAACGGCGGTCGCCAAATTAGCAGTAGCCCAACTTTCAAAGAGCCAAACAAGCGTAGCATTTCTATCGGAATTGTCCTGTTCGCGGTCAAGAACAAACTCTATGGCAACCTTTGGATTCGATATGGAAAGTCGTTCAAGTAAAACGGTTTGCAGTTCCGATCGAAATTCTTTAGGTGCTGTCCATCGTAGGTCGGTCGATCGTGATAGTAGTTGTTCGATATTCGTTGGATTATTCGAAGAAACCAATTTATACAGTGCAGCAGTTCGCTCAAACTTGGACCGTAGTCCCGATATAGTGTCAAGCTCACTTAGTAACGTTTGTGTACTTGAAACCTGAACAGTATCTTTGGTATCGGAAGAGGGATTATTGTTAATCTCTGTGTTTACAGCAATCTCGATCGAACTCGGTCGCTCGATTCGATCCCTGCCTTGGAGTGTGAAGAGAAGAACGAGTATCGCTCCGACACCGAGAAAGGCGCCGATTGCGAGGAGCTCTCTTTGAATAGGGGGACTTCTTTTCACTTAATCAAGATCCTTTCTTATCGCACAATGCACTAATACTTGCAGATCAGTACCTTCTAGAGACAGATTTTTGAATGAGTACGGCATTGTGGATTGACCATAGCAAGCATTGCTGTTTCAAAGTACCCGCCCTACTAACTTGTGCGCGACACGTCGACGGTCTTTACCATGGGAAATGCAGTCGGTCTCGATCATCTTCTGTTAAGTGTTTCTGTAGAGTATCGATCTGCCTATCGGTGAGCTGGTCATATCGTCTGTTCCACCGCAGCAATAGTTGTGCGACGGTCGACCGAGTTTCGGTTGTTGGAAATGTAGAAATCTCATCGACTAAGCCACTAGGGTCTCCCTTAATCCAATCAAAAATGATTAAGCTGAAATACCAGTCTTGTTCGGTATCAGTCAACTCTTGAGCGAGATCTATTGCTTCTTGTATGTCGCCCTGGTATCGCAGTGCACGTCCAACTTGGAGCATGGCTACTCTCTTTGTAATACCGTCTCGCACATCTGCAAGTAGTTCTTTAGCCAGATCTAAGTCACTCTCCGCTATGTCCCTTAAAATTTGTGCCTCCAGTCCGACACCGGGAGTGTCTGACGGAATCATTAATTGTGATTTCCTGATCTGTCCTCCCCATCCAGGTTCCCAATCAACAATTGGATGTTCCCGAGCTAATTGAAAAGCACGAACAGGATCCGAATCTAATGTGTGATAAACCAACTGTTCTCGTAGTTCGTCGATCAAACGAGTATTGGAAGAATCTTTCAATATCCAGTCAAGAAGTGAGTTTGGGTCTTTTTTGGACCAAATCGGTAACAACGCTTGAATCGCGATAGTTCGCGATGACGAATCTTCAATCTGCATAGCACAGTCTCCCGCTTCCTGTAATGAAGATTCCGCGATAATTGCGACTCCCTCTCTTATCGCAACATATCTCACTTCTTCTGGGATTACATCGAGATTTTGAAGTATATACCGAGGTTCGCGATGCGCCCAAATCGACGCGATTGTGTATTGCAGGTCATACCTCAAGTCGTTCGATTCTATTTCCTCCACTGCTTTAATTGCAGCCGACCGATCTTGTTCGAACCAGATGCGTAACACATGCGAAAGGATATATTGATCGTCAGGTCGTTCTAATAAATAATCGAACACGAAGCGAGGTGACTCTTGAGCATAAAACTCCAATGTCGCACTAAAAGAGACTCCTTTGTAGTAAACTTCGTTGGGAGCGGCGTGAATTTCGTCTAGTGCCTCGAATCCATCTCGCTTAAACCACTGAATAGCCAAGCGTGACATTAAACCGTTGTAGTTATCAGAAAAGCTAGCATTGTCCTGTTTCGATATTTCGGCTAGTTCATACCAAGCAGTTTTTGGATCTTCTATCAGCTCTACATTGACTATGTGTTGATAGTACGTTACTGCCTGTTTTTTTTCTAGATTTAGTCTTACAGCGATATCTCGCAGATTAGCAAGAGGTATTTGTAAATTTGCTCTAACGATACTTTCCATTGCCTGATTTCTAACACTCCAAGACAAACTCTTAGCATGATCGATAACTCCTTCTCGATCTATTGTCGCCCAAACGTCAAACACGGTCTGGACAAATATTTCGCTTTCGTCTTCTTCACGACCCAAAGCGAACTCTAAAGCGGCATTTGGGTCATGGTTGGACAGTCGTTGCAACAGAGCTATTTGAAGATCCTGCTGCACGCGAGTTGAATACTGTCGTCCCTGGGTTTGAGACACATCAACGAGTTTGTCTTTAACTGCGGCAGTAGGTAGATCAGCGACATATGAGTAAATCGCGACAAATCTTAGTAACGAGTTTTCGTGTAATCGTTTGTTCTCCAAGGGATTTGCAAAGAGTTCCGCGGTACTCGACAAAATCCCTGCGGTAACTATAAACAAACCACAAACGACGTTCAGTCTCATTACGAATTATTCCAGATCGAATCAACGATTTTCTTCAAGATATTTTCTGTCTCTCTCATTCAAGTGCGTATCCAGTGTTCGTAACTGATTGGTAGTGAAATAATTGTTCAAGTGATGCCAAAGAATTTGTTGGCGAGCAACATAAGAACGAACTGCCGTGCCCGGAATTTGTTCGATTGCCTCGAGAAACTCTTTGGGATTTGATTGTGCCCATGTCCAGGATAATCGTAAGTAATAGTGATAGTGGTCCTTCGACTCCAAATCAGTGCCTAAATCAATCGCTTCTTCGGTTTTTCCCCGATTAAACAATTCTTCTGCAACGCTTACATATGCATTCATCTGCGTCGTACCTTCGCGAACATCTGGGAGTAGTTCCAGTGCCAGAGACAAATCATCTGAAGCGATGTCTCCCATCAGGTCTCCTTCCAGACCGAAGCCGTGATAAGGAATTGGTTGCCTGAGCCCGACTTGGAAAGCGAGCTCTGGTTCGCCTTCATCTAACAATTTCCAAGCTAGTGTATGGTAGAGTTTGTTTCGTAGGTCTTTACTGTCTGGACTTGACAGAACCCATTCGACGCAAGCGTTCAGGTCTCGTCTTGCCCATTCTTCAACGAGTGCTCTGGCAGCACTCAATTGCAAAGTCTCGTCTAGTTGGAAAACCATTTCAACAGCTCTAGTAGGTGATTCAGCCGAGACAAGGCTTTCGATTGCCGTAGCACTCACTGCGCTGTGAAGCGAAGCGGGGAGTAAGTGTAGGTTATCTAACAGTTTTAGGGGTTCTGGTTCATACCGACGATAGTACAACTTCCAATCGATACCCATCCAGACCATCGTACCTCGATCTACCAACTCTCTACGAAGTTGACTGTTCGGTAGTCCATTCAACGTCTGAAGCGCTTCAACTGCGTCTCCTTCACTGGCCCACGCTCGAACAATTTCGTTCAATGTGAAATTCTTTCCAGGAAAATCATGTGTTAACGCATAGTTGAACGCTTGTTCTGGTTGAGAGTTGGCGAACCAAGTTAGCGCTTGAGTTAGGAGTTCCTTTCTGAGCCCATAACTTGTTACAGAGTCGTTGATTTCATCGAGTACGCTGACTCCAGATTCGTCAATCCAAACCTGGGCTATTGGAACTAAGTCATCGTAAGTTTTGGACTGTGTTTGAGCGAGTTTTAAAGTTTTATACCATTCTTCTTTGGGTTTTTCCACTCGTTCACGTTTTACTGAATCAAGAGCGTAATCCGACAGGTTTTCTTCGTCGCGAAAGTCATCTATGATTTGCCTCTTATCTTCATCGTCTAGTTCATCGTTGACATCAACGAGGGTTTCAAGTAAGTCCAGTCGTTCGAAGACCTCAATGTCCAAGATCTTTACCCGTTCGATGGCGGTAGATAATTCTTTCATTCCCCACTCAGAAAAAACAGCGTTCAGCAATTCTGTGCGTATCGGATCTGCACGTGCGAGTGCAAACGCAATAGCCTGTTCGGGGTTGCTCGTTGCGAGACGTTGGATTAACAGAGTTTGGAATCGGTCTCTTGTACTTTGTGGGACCTTCCATGTAGCTTCGATAGATTGGGAGAGCCAGTCGGACAACCTGTTTTCGTCTATTTCTAGAATCCAGGAAGCGATTGCGACATTGCGCGCGAATGGTTCATCCGGAATCTCCAAATCTTCGATGCGAACCGGATGTGTTGCCGCGCGTGAAGCTGTTTTCACGATTTGACTTGAACGCGAGGAATTCTCGCCGCGGGAATCTGACTTTGACTGTGCGACGTTTTGTCCGTTAAGATACGTTGCAACAACGAGCGCTGCAATCACAAGCAGAGCGTATTGAAGAATGTGCAACGCAGATTTCATTGGTGCCACTTGTTACCGAAGCACATGTATTCCTGCATTACTCGTCTCTTATCTGGTTTTCTTCTTCTATTATGTAGTGTTTTAATTCTTCGAGCTCATCATCAGAGAAATTTTGAGCGTGCATTCGCGACAATTCACTCGCTACGTTTGAGCGGATCTCCTCGGTTGGAAAATCTTTTATCGCAGCTAATACTGCGGGCGGATCGAACTTCGCCCATTCATATGAGATACTGCGATAGAAGCTGTCTTTTCCGTTGTCGGGTAATTGCTGCGCTAGACTTAGAGCTCTATCGGGTTCTCCGTTCGCAACTAGACTAACACCGATAGATCGAGTAACTGCTGTTCTTGTTTCTCCTTCCCGAGCCTCTGGTAATAATTCGAGAGCTGTATCGACATTTCGAAAAGCTAAGGCCGCAAGTAACTCCGCTTCAAGACCAATACTGCGCCCTTCCGAAATGGGTTGTTGCGAAGCAATTTGAACCGCACGTTTCGGGTCTGAATCGATCATCATAGACAGTACACCTTCAACAAGTCGTCCTCTTATCGGTTCGGTTTTGGGATATTCCAACACCCAATTCAAGGCCGCGTTCACGCTGTCTCGAGCCCACGGATAAACTAGTGATTCAGCAGCGAGAGACCTCATTTCCGGATCTTCTAGTTGCAAAACCAGATCACTTGCTTCGTCAGGTGAAGACTGTGCGAGGTTAGAAAACGATCGGCTCACAGCAGTCATTAGGGTTGCCTTGGGTATAGTTTCCAAATTCGCTAACAACTCTCGCGGATTGGTACTCGCCCAAGAGTTTATCGCCGTGTTTTGTAATCTATCGCGCATACCACTTGGTTCGACGCTACTAACTGCCTCAAGCGCAGCTTGTGGATCTATTTCCGCCCATACGAACACTACTCGAAAAGTAGGAGGAAACATTTGAAACGTGCCTTCTTGCGGGATGTCTTGTGCGTATTGAAATGCGCGTGAGGGATCTTCGCGAGCAATCGATTCAAGAATTAGGTTGATTGAGTTTCTCTGAAAGTCTTCTCCGGCTTCTGAGTTGAAAATCTCCTGGAGCACATCAATACCTTCATTTCGATACCACTGCTGCGCGATCCGAGCTGCCAACCCATACCCCAATTCGGTTTCAGCTTCTGGGAATGATATCAACTCGTACCATCGCGCTTTGGGATCCGCAACGTACTCGGTACTCAGTGACTCGATGTAATGAGATACTGCAATCGCTTCTAAGTTTAGTTCAAGCTCCATTTCACGGATTTGTGTCAGGGACAGTTCCGCCTGAGCCTCAATGATTCCCTTCAGAGCTACGATTCTTAGCGGTTCCGCTAAATTGACAATCTCCTCCAGCGAAGTTTCCAAATCTATACTAGCCCATTCGGTAAACACCGTTTTCACAAGCTTTGATCGATTCGCGTTCTCTTGATCGAGAGCAAACTCCAGCGCAGTTTGCGGTGAAATTAAAACCAGACGTTCCAAAAGCGCAGTTTTTAGTGTGTCTCTGACCCGCAGCGACTGGATCCAACTGTTGTCGATGGTCCGATGTAGTGTCTTCTCAATGTCTTGTGCGGGTATGCTTTGAACAAAGGAATACACCGTTGATAATCGTTGCAGTGTGTTGACATCAAGCGTAGGATCGGTCAATGTAGTTACCGAGCTAGTTGATGCACTGTTACTACTTTCTCGGTCTGAATCAATTAATTCTTCGAACTCAGAAACTTGTACGACTCCTTTGTCGTCTTGGATTCCATCTCTGGTGCTGTAATGTACTAAAAGAAATCCAGCTGTTCCGAGAACGATACCCACGGCTAACCAGGTGAAAACGTTCACTATTGAGAGAGACTTGGGTGTAGTTTCTTTTGAAGATGTAGTGGGACCATTCACTGTGAGCTATTCTCCAACGATGTCTTGTCTTCGGTACTTAGGTGAGATTCCAATTGCTCAATCTGGGAATCGGTGAAACGCGGATATTTGCGGTTTATACGAATCAACGACAACGCGATTTTGGATTGGACTTCACTTGTCGGAAAGCTATCCATTTGCGCTAATAAACTCGTGATATCTCTCGATCCCCATCGTTGCGCGAGATCAAACAAGAAGTCATTTTGATCGGATTCTGGTAATTGCGCTCCGAGGTTCAGCGCTTCTTGCGTGTCTCCCTGTTCAATGAGTGTACTAGCGACGGAAACATAGGATTGGGTTTTGGTATCGCCAGCACGAACCTCAGGCAATAATTCCAGTGCCAGTTTTAGATCTGAATTTGCGATACGTCCAATGATCATAGCCTCAGTTCCGACGGTACTCTCACCAAGTAGCGATACTTGTCGCGCAATCTGAAAGGCGCGGTTGGGATCGATCCAAAATGCCTTATTGGCTAGATCATGAAGCACATAGGGTCGGTCGACGGGCTTAATAGACTTTGAATTTTCGACCCAATCTATAGCTGCCTCGAAATCTTGACTTATCCACGATTCCAAGAGTATGTCGCGAGCTTTCCATTGCAGTGCGTCGTCTACCTGTCCGACCAATGATGCTGCCTCGGTTGGCTCTTCTTCTGCGATTAGATAAATGGCCTCAGTAACTGCGGACTCTCGAGTTGAGACTGGTAATTCGGGTACCTGAACTAGCACATCTCTAGGATCGTTGTGAACCCACTGTAAAACAGCTGAGAATTCGAGGTCGCTACGAAATTGACCCGGTGGGACGATTTTGACAGCTTCCAATGCGACGTGAGGATCTTGTTTCGCCCACACTTCCACTACGTTTCGGGTTATGTACTCGCGATTATCGGCCGCTAGAGTTAACGCAAAATTGAACGCCTGATCTGGCATTGAGTGGGCAACTTCAACGAGGATTGCTTTAGTTACCGCGGCACGCATTTCAATGTCGGTCATGGATGCAATGATTTCTTCGAGTACATCGATTCCCGATGCTTCTATCCAAGAACTTGCTAGTTGTGAGAGTACGTGATAGTGCTCATGATCGAGATCTGCGAGTACGACAGCTTGGAACCAAATCTCCTCAGGGTTTTCCGTTGCACCATCCAGAAATTTCTGTATATGGTATGTTGTCGCGTATGCCTCATCACCAAGTCTCTTCGCGATTACTCTGTGTTCGTCAAGTGAACGTGAGTCTGTAGCTTCTAGGATCCCTTGAAGTGCGACTCTTCGAAGCTCATTCTCGATATTACTAGCGTGCTCGACTGCAGCATCTAGATCTGCGATTGCCCACTCGAAACAAACTGTCCGCACAAGTTCCGATCTCGCAGGCTCGCTACGAGCAACCGTGAAGTCTATTGCTTCAACGGGGTTAAACGACGTCAGTTTGGTAAGCAGGATCCCTTGAAAGTCTGTACGAGCGTTTGAGGACACATCCCAATTGATACTGATGGACTCTTCAAGCCAGGCAACCAATCGTTTCTCGTCGAGCGCGAGAATCCACGCGGACATTTCAGCGCGCCGTTCATACCTCGACTCTGAAAGTGTAATGGCCGCGATGTTCTTTGGTACCGAGACTTGCGATGGACCCAGATACTTGATCTCAGATTCAGTATCGCGCAGGGTGTCAGTAGTCGTGCCAGGATTTTCTAGGACGTTATCCTGTTGGGTGGCTTTCCACGTATTTTGATTTATCGTAGACACTAGGAACGATGCAGTGGTCCCGATACCGATTCCAAGTAACAATAAGATTGCAATGGTTGTTGTTCGTCTATTCATTTAGTCTATTTTCCTTCAATCTCAGCTAGAAGCTAAAGTGCGTTTAGAGGAGTTAACTCGATTTCTTCTATCTCGTCCGACTTTCCGACTGCACAGTACTCAATCGGAACATAAATGTCTAACGGCACGCTTGATCATTGGGTTCAATAACTAGAGCGAACTAAGGCGTGGGTTTCAGATTTTTTGAACTGACAAAATTTTTACACTAACCACACGGTGGCGAGCACATATTTGTAACAGTCTCTGCACTACTACGAGTGATGTGCTACAGCCCTATTGATCTTCCAATGCTTGTCTGTCTGAATCGGATAGGTATTGCTTTAATGTATCAATTTGCTCTTCAGTGAAATTATCACGATACCATCGATTCGACAATACTGACGCAACGCTCGAACGGACTGCCTCTGTTGGTAGCTCTTTTATCGATTCTACCAATCCAACCGGATCGACTCTAGCCCAGGTATGCGCGATGTCTTGGAAGTACGTCACTTGATCTTCGTCGGAGAGTTTTAAGCCGAGTTCTACCGCCTTGTTTGAGTGCCCCTCATCGATATAACGATCTCCTACAGCTGAGTACGCACTGTTCTTGGTGATACCGTCCCGAACACGTGGCAGAAGTTCTTCGGCAAGATCGAGATCCTGAGACGCAATTCGGCTAATCACGTCGGCTTCTAAGCCAGGAGGTTGATATGTTCTGAAGCCCATTAAACTCACTTCCTCAGGGATTTCTTGCTTCATAGCTAAATCAAAGGCACGACGAGGATCTGAGGCAACCAAGTACCTAGTCAATGCGCTCACCCAGTTATACTGACTCTCGTTGCTCACTGGTCCGTTGTACACCCAGTCTATAGCGGCCTCTGCGTCTTGTTCAACCCACCAACGCATAATTTGAGGTCCAACTATTTCACCATCCATGCCTTCAATTTGCAAAGCAAGCTCGGCAGCTTCTTTTGGTGATTTCCTAGCGATTGAAGTGATTGCGTCGCGTTTCACGGATACTTGAAGGTGAGCTGGAAAGATGTCTATATGATCTAAAACGTACCGTGGTTCGTTCCTCGACCAATTGCGAACCACGTTTCGTTGAAGTTGATCGCGCACACTAGTCTGTTCGACTTCGTTAACAGCTTGAAAGGCTGCCTGTGGATCAGACTCTGACCACGTGTTAACGACCTTGTTTAGAGTGTGTGGAAATCTCCCTTCACTTGGCATCTTCAGTGCAAATTGAAAAGCCTGTTCGGGATCAGTTTCTGCGGCTTGCCACAGAAGCTGACGGACAAAATTAGATTTGAAATTAGAGTCCAGATTGCTTTGGTTAATTTCATCAAGTACGTTGAATCCATCTTGTTCGTACCACTGTGATGCAACGTTCATCAATGCTCGAGAATGGCGATAGTCATTTGGTTCCAAATACGCTATCACCTCATTCCATGCCGCTCTAGGATCGTCAACTTGGCGTGAAGCAAAAGACTGTACATAAGAGTCAACCCCGCGTTGTTCATCCCCTAGTTCTCGTGCGATTTGTCGGTGTGTTTCTAAAGAACTTCCTACTTGTGAATTTAATATGCCGGTAAGCGCATTGCTCTTGGCATCGGTACTTAGTGAATTAGCTCCTCGGATCGCGCTACTAAGATCGTTCACTGCCCAATCCGAGAACACGCTTTGCACACCTGGCATGTTGAGTGGCTCGCCTTCGCTGATGGGGTATTGCGGCGAGTACCCCTGCGGGGACCTATCCGGTTCCGCTGTCGCTTGTTCAACTGCAAACTTAACAGCTGTTTCAGGTTTATCAATTGCTAGTCGCGTGACCAACGCTGATTGTAGTTCGTCCCTCACGTGGTACGAATACTTCTGCGATCCGGTTGAGATTGCTTCTAATTCGGTTGTCATTTCCTGTACTGTCAATCCCGCAACATGCGAGTAGATCGCAAGTCTACGTTGGAATGAGTCAGTGTGTAAGTTTGGGTCATCTATAGAAGCGACAGAATCATTGTTCGTAAAGATACGTTCGTTCCATTCTCCAGTCAACCGAGAATCGCGTTCTTGCGTGGATCGATTCGTATCGTTTTCTCTGCCTTCTTCGATTCCAGCGGTGGTACTATTCCCGGTCGTTGAGATATGTACCAAGTACATGCCTCCACAACCTAAAAGAACACCGCAGGAAAGAAACAATACCGATGTTAAAAGAGACTTTTTCATAGGATCCTAACTGATAGATGTTGAGATTTTCCCCTTGAAAATTGACTCAACCACAATGTCAGTCGCATTGGTAAGGTGATAGTGGATTCTCGTTGGAACGCGATGTCATGGTTGAGTAACTTGCTGCTTACTGTCCGTAAAACTCCAGGAGAAATTCCATGTCTTCAGGAGAAGGATTGCGCATGTCAATTTCCTTCAGTCTATCACGTAGTTTCTTGTCGTCCGCGCTAATGTGGGTCTCAAGGTTCGCAATCTCTTGTTCGGAATAGGCATTTGAACCTTCATTTGACATAATCATCGACAGAGCGACTCTTGACTTCACGCTAGTAGGAAATTCGTCAAACGCGTCAAGTAGTCCTTTTGGGTCGTTAGACGACCAGAGTGTCGCTATCATTTGATAGTATCCCTTCTGTTCCTTTTCAGGTATATGTTCTACTAGCCCTAGGGCTTGTTCAGTATCTCCCTGCAGGAGCAACATGCTACCTAGCGAAGTACAAGCAGATGCTCTTCCTTCAGTTCTCACTTGCGGCAACATTTCAATAGCGAGGTCGATGTCTTGATGAGCGATCGTACGCAAGATAGATACTTCCGGTGCTATCGATACTAGACCACCAGGAAATTCCTGTTCTTCGATGGGTTGCTGGAGCGCGAATTCAAACGCACCCTTGGGGTCATTTTGTGCCATGGACCTAGTCAGAGGGCCAACTAGTGATGCGCGCATTGGTTCGGCTACGGGAAGGCTAAGTACCCATTCCTTTGCGGTTTCCAAATCTGTGTATGCCCAACTTTGGATGAAGCTCTGTGCTAGTTGCAACCGCAACTCTTCATCTTCCACTTGCATGACATATTCAGCGGCTTCGGTTGGCGAATTTTTAGTGAGTTCTTGAATGGCGCGCGAGCTCGCTCGTTCACGCTCTCCGGGAGGTACTACTGCTAGTTGTTCAAGAAGTTGGCTTGGGTTATTTACCGCCCACCGCCACACGGCATTCCGAACAAATGCTTGTCTAAATCTGCTCGCGGGGAGGGTATTGGCCTTCTCAATCATGCCCTTAGGATTCTTTCGAGCCCAGACGGAGGGGATATTACTGTTTTGAATGATTTCTGTCGCTTGGTCACCTAGATTACTTATTAAGTAGTCAAAAACCTCTTCCGGATGGTTTAAGGATACGCCCCGGAGAATCTGGGGCAGTATGGAAACGTACTCGGAATCATTCGATATTGAGGACACTAATTCGTCAAGTACATCTAAGCCACTATCCTCGACCCAAGAAGCTGCAACTATGCTCAATGAAATACCGGCGGCACTTTGCATGCTCTCACGATTCGCTATGTCTAGTATCTCCCACCAGGTGTCCCTTGGATTTTCGATGTCGTCCTTGGTTAGGTTTTGAAAATACATATAAAACGCGGAACGCTCGTCTCCGAGTTCAATTGCAATTTTTCTCATTTGTTCTAATGGTAGATCGTCTCGCACATTCAAAAGAGAATTCAAACAGTAATATCTCGCTTGTTCCTCCAGTTCTTTAACGCGAGCGACTGCTCGTTCTAAATCCGTATTAGCCCAGGTTTGAAGTACGGTGTTAGCCATCGAATAAGCCTGTCGTTGGTCATCTCTAGCTAAAGCAAAATCCATCGCGCGGTCCGGAGCCGATGACGAAAGTTTTTGCAACAGCGTCGTTTGTAAATCGGTTCGATTATCCAGTGAAACTATCCAAGATGAAGCAGTAGACTGGTCGAGCCAGTTCACTATTTCATCGTCAGTCAGGGTCGAGACCCACGACACGATTGTTGCCTTGCGTTCAAAGCTGAGTTTTGGAAAGACCAATTGGTCTACTTTAGTAGGAACTTCATTGATTCCGCGGGATCCACGGATGTCATTACCACCTTCGGTCGATGACTCTTGCTCCGTTTCCTGAGCTTGTTCGGTCCTTTCTTGAGGAACAGTCGCGGAATCGTCGTCAAGAATGAACTTGATTCCGAGGAAACTACCGATACCTATTAAAACTCCAGCCACTAATAGCAGTATTCGAGCTAGGGGAGTGTTCATAGGATTGCTACCAATGATGCGTTGAGGCGGTTCAGATTATATGACAATCGTCCTATTCGTTCATTGCACCCTACAGGCAGGAAGCTTAGCGAAAACGAGACATTTCGACACTGAGTAGCGAGTGTGAGAAACTGACTTAGATAAACTGTTAAGGACTTAAATTTCGAAGTTTTGAAGGTGCTTCAATTAGGGTCGCTACATTCGTTCCGAATTGTGCCGATCTTAGTCATTAATGAACTGCTGTAGTATGTCGAGTTGAGAATCAGTGAAATTCTCTCTCATCCATTGACTCGACAATGAATGTGCTAAGTTTGATCGCAATTCTGCAGTTGGTAGACTCTTAAAGGATTCAATCAATCCGCTAGGATCGACACGAGCCCACGTAAATGCAATACTCTGAAAATAGCTCACTTGCTCGTCAGCAGATAGTTTTTGTCCGAGGTCAACTGCTTTGGATGATTGGCCCAAATTTAGGTACCCGTTCCCTACTGAGGAATAGGCTTGAGTGCGTGATCTCCCTTCCCGTACTTTTGGTAGAAGTTCGACTGCCAAATCGAAATCCTGTATGACTATTTGCCCGATGATTTGTGCTTCAAGCGCTGGCATGTACATGCCTACCATTCCCTCTTTAATCGGTTGCTCTAAAGCTAGCTCAAACGCGCGACGGGGGTCGCTACGAACTAAATTGTTTGCTAAAGCACTGACCCAAGTGAAACTCTGTTCCTCGCTCACAGGACCATTAATTACCCAATTTACAGCACCTTCGACATCCAGTTTAACCCAGTGTTGCATAATTTGAGTTGGTACGTAAGTCAAGCCTCCTACAGTTCCTGCTTTATGATTTAAGCAAATCTCGGCCGCTTCTTGTGGTGATGTTCGTGCAATAGACTCAAGCGCACGCGAGCTTCCTAAGTCTCGGATTTGCGGAGGAAAGTCTTCCACGTTTTCTAAAAAGTAGTAAGGTTCGTTCATAGCCCAAACAGAGACGACTGATCGTTGTAGATTCTCCCGAAGGCCACTTTGTTCGATTTCAGTAACAGCTTGATAGGCTGCTTGTGGATCGGATTCAGACCAAGTATTTACAACGTTATACAGCGGCTGTGAGTATATTCCTTGACGTGGAATAGACAGTGCATAGCGAAAAGCCTGATCGGGATTTTCTTTTGAGGCCAACCAAAGTACCACTTGAACCACGCGAGCTTTAGAGGCTTCATCCAAAGAATCGGAGTTCACTTCGTCGAGCATACTCATACCAACTTGCTGGTACCATTGTCGCGCGACATTTTCCAATGCCGGTAAGTGGTTATGGGATCCAGGTTTTATGAGAGTGACAATTTCGTCCCACACGGCTTTGGGGTCATCAACCTGTCTTGAGTTGAACGACATCACATACGATTCAATCCCTTGGTCTTCATCTCCTAGCTCTCGGGCGATAGTACGATATGTGCTCAAAGACTCGCCCGTCAGAGTTTTGAGAATTCCAGCTAACGCGTTGCTCTTTTCCTCCGCTTTTAGGGTTTTAGCCTGTTTGACAGCACCATCGCGGTCACTTAATGCCCATTCTTTAAATACATTCCGAACGAAGGGCAGAACCGTAGATCCATTTCCCTGAGCAATGTAGCGATGTAGGTTCCATGAATTGAGTGCAGAAGATTCTTCCCCAAGGGCTCGCTGTTCTATCGCAAAATTCATAGCCGCAGTTGGATCTAAGATCGCTAGTCGTTCTACTAGTGCGGTTTGAAGTTCTTGTAAAACACGACCTGAGTGTTTCGACGAAGTACCAATCGTAAGTTGTAGTTCGTTCAAGACTTGTTGCGTAGGTAAGCCCGCCACATAGGAGTAAACCG
>VYFT01000006.1:65038-232786 GCA_009842245.1 Gammaproteobacteria bacterium
GAGTTGCTTTGTAAAGAAGGATCGTCGAGCGTGGTGGCCGATTGACTGTCAACGGAGGATCTAGGGTGTTGTTCGTTGATGGTTTCAGCACTAATCGGTACAGTTTTCTCAATCCCAGAGGAGTCCAATTTCGTAGGAGATTCGTTTGGTATATTGTCGTAGTTGGCGGTTGTCGCCACATACACAAAGTATGTACCTCCACCGCCGAGTAACATACCAGCGGAAACAAGAAGTAACGACGAAGCTAAAGATTTTTTCATGAAGTTCTAACCTGTGAAGTTCTTATTGTCACAGCTGTATAAGATTGCCAATTGAACGGTCCGCACAGAACGTTGCATACGTGTCCTTCATAGATGGTGCATTCATGGCTATGTCTCTGAGATACTACCATGAATATAGTTCTCGCAGAAATTTCTGATCTTCAGGTGAGGGATTATTAAAGTCTATTTCTCGATAAGTTTCGAGTTTTTGCCGGGTCTCTCTGTCCATGTACTTTTCAATGCGAGCAATTTCTTCAGCTGTGTAAGTATTTCTAGAGACATTCGATATACTCACTGAAAACGCGACTCGTGATTTAATTTCGGTAGAGGGAAGGTCGTCGAATGCGTTCAGTAGTCCCTGCGGATCTTGGGTAGCCCACATCGTAGAAACACTTTGAAAGTACTTAGCCTGTTCACTAGTGGACAACTGAGATGCAAGATCAATGACTTTTTGTGTCTCGCCTTTCTGAATTAATGAATTACCAATCGCACCGTAGGCATAGGTCTTTCCTTGATCTCTCACTTGTGGTAACAATTCAATGGCAAGATCAATATCTTGATATGCTATTGAAGCTAAGATCGTAGACTCATACCCCCAAGAAAGATATGGATTCGATTCATTCTCTTCAATGGGTTGTTCGAGCGCAAGTTGAAACGCGGCTCGAGGGTCTGTGGATATGAGGGTGGACGCGAGAGGACGAATGAGTGCGGCGCGCAAAGGATCATTCTCAGGCAGTCCCAATACCCACTCCTTGGTAGCGTCAGAATCTTGATAGGACCAAGTAGTGATTAAGCTGTTTGCCAGTGTTAAGCGCGTCTCAAAGTCCTCTTCTCGTATTACATATTTCGCCGCTTCTTTGGGTGATGTTCTCGTCAGCGCTTGTATCGCGGTTCGTCGTGCGTGCACACGATGAGGTTCTGGTACTAGCTCTAACCGTTCAAGAATCTGACGCGGATTGTCATCTGCCCATTGCCAAATGACGCGCCAAAAAACGTTCTGTTTAAAACCGCTCGCAGGTAACGACTCCATCTTCACTAACACACCCATAGGATCCTCACTAGCCCAGTTGAATATGATGCCACTGTTTTGAATAATGTCGTAAGCCTGATCCCCGAGGTTATTCAAAGCGAAGTCAAAGATTTTTTCGGGTGCATCTCTTGACAACGTGGTCAATATATTGGAGAGTGTGGCAGTGTAATCGGTCTCAAGTGAAATTGAAGATACTATTTCATCAAGGATTTCTAATCCTTCTTCCTTTACCCACTCAGCAGCCACTCTGCTAAGCGCGAATCCGGTCGTTTGTTGAACGCCCTCCCGATTTGCTATATTGACAATGTCGTACCAAGTCTCTTTTGGGTTTTCGATCTCTCCTCTAGAGAGCTTCCAAAAATAGTTGGAAAAAGCGACACTCTCATTCCCTAGGTCTCTTGCGATTTCTCGTTGACGATCTAGAGACATGTCATCCCGCGCTCGCAGAATGATTGGAAGGAAGTTTGCGGCTTCTGATTCACTCAATTGCTTGACCTGGGCGATCGCCGCATCTAAATCTGAACTTGCCCATTCCAGCAACACGATTGAAGCCATGGCGATGTTCCGCTGCTCATCTCGCGTCCATGTAAACGCAAAAGCCTGATCCGGGGCAGTAACCGCGAGCTTTTGCAACAATGTGGATTGCAATTCTTGCAGTATGGACGACGGGAGATTCAAAGAAGGATCAATGGATTGCTCAAGCCAACTCGAGACTTGATCTTCTGATAACGATGCTACCCAGGACACGATCGACATCTTACGATCAAAGGCTTGCTTTGGGAAAACTAAATCGTCGAGGTCGGTGGGCATCGAACCGTGCCTATCCAGACTTCTCGCGCGATTCTTTGCCGTCTGATCTCGTTGCGTCAAGGAATCCGTATCCATTGATGTAGAACGAGGTTGCCCCTCTAAACGTGCTGTATCGTCAGGGAGTAAAACTAGAACACCAATGACACAAAGGACACCAATAACCACACCCGCGAGGAGAACGACAGCATGTGTTCGAAGATTCTGCATGCGAAAGCTACCTGAATGTGTTAGACCGCTTTTCAAATTATATAACGACCTTTCCGTCCATCACGCGCACATAACTCATCGTAAAGCACGCTAAAGATTTTGGTGTATTCTCGAGTCTCTTCGATTCCAAGTTTGACTGAAGTGGTCGCAAGTGCACACCCGTGGTTCCCCATTCAATGTCGGGTAAAAAGAGGTGTTCCAATCGGAGGTCTTTACTGGTTATCTAAGGTGGTTCGATCCGCCTCGGTGAGATACTGTCTTAGAGTTTCTAGTTGTTTTTTACTGAACTCACTCTTCGCTCTACCAGTTGATGCAGCTAAAGCTAATGCCGAACGAATTTCTGTTGAGGGTAGTTGCTCGATCGATTCAATCAAGTCTGCAGCATCGACTGTCGCCCAAGAAGCTGCAATGCTCTTAAAGAACGTTGCTTGATTTGCGTCCGGTAATTGAAGGCCTAGACTCAGTGCTCTTTTCGTTTCGCCCTTGTCGATCAATTCCACTGCTACGCCGGCGTAAGCATTCGATTTAGTTGGTCCCGATCGTACTTGCGGTAGGAGTTCGATGGCAGTGTCAATGTCGTCTAAAGCAATAGACTCAATGACCTGTGCTTCGAGTCCGATCGACTCCGTATCGGGAATGTCTTCAACAAGAGGTTGTTGGACAGCTATTTCAAATGCACGAAGCGGGTGCAACCAAACTAGGTAGTTTGTCAGGGCTTCGACCCATTCGTCGCGTGACTCCTCGCTTTCTGGCAAATTGAGAATCCATTCGATGGAAGCTTCAGCATCCAGTCGAACCCACTCATTAACTACAGTTCTTTGCGCGCCAACTCTCGTTGAACCATCAGTCTTTTCCAATGTGAGTTCTGCAGCCTCTCGCGGCGACGTTCTCGCAATCTTTCTAATGGCATTACTGATCGCAATAGAAATGAGCTCAGCGGGCAACTCCTCAAGATTTGCTAGAACATAATGCGGTTCGTTCCATGCCCAAGTAGCCGCGACCTGTCGCTTTAGGTCGTTGCGTTGACCACTATTCTCAACGGTTTCGACACTCTGCATGGCTGCGTGAGGGTCGCGCGACGCCCACGCGCCAGCTACTTCTCGCGCGGGAAAGAAGAATATCCCTCTGCCTAAAGAATGATTTGGTATGTGGAGCGCAACACTAAGAGCTAGATCCGGCGAATCGTTCACAGCTGCATGCAAGATTCGATAAATTGCATTACCTTTCAGATAGTTGTCTGTTGTCGAAGCTTGAATTTTCTCCACTACACTCAACCCCTCCTGTTCGTACCATTGCAAGGCGACATTGGAGAGAGTCCAAGAGTGAGTTGCTCTCGAAGCGGTCTGCAGCACTACTAAATCGTTCCACAGGGTTTCTGGATCTTCTAAATGTTCGGCGTTAAATAGTTCCGAGTAGGAACTCATTGCGGCTTCTTCAACATCCAGTTCTTCGACTAGTTCGAGTAGCGTCGATAACGGTTGATTTGACTGTGCTTCTACAATTCCTTCCACCGCCGCGTTTTTGTATTCGAGTTGCAAATGTTGAGCGCGCGCGATCGCACTTTCAAGATCGTACTGCGCCCATTCGCGAAATACTATGTGGACGAACGATGAACGATTCAATTCTGTAGGCAGGTGTGTGAATGGAAATTCGCCCAACTGTGTGCGCGCGGTAGGTAATTCTTCAAACTCGATCACATCGGTTTGAGCTAGAGCAAACTCTACCGCTTCGCTGGGATTACTTGTGGCTAGCCTCTCCAGCAGAGCAATTTGTAGCTCTTTTCGAACGTGATGCGAAAGTTTCCATGAGGACTCTTTTGTTCGTTCCAACACTTGCTCGATTTCTCGTTCAGTTAGTCCATCTACATAGGAATAAATTACTTGTTCTCGTAGAAATGTGTCTTGTTGCAGTGCAACGTTTTCGATAGCGTTGCTCGAACCACTAATGTTGTTCTGTGCTTGCTTGTCCCCCTGTCCAATCCCTTGATTTCGATTATTGGGAGTAGTTCTTCTTGTCTCAGATGCATTTCCAAAGTTAGGCGTCGATTGTTGGTCACCGTTTGTAAATACGGAATTGACTATAAGGACGCCACCAACACCAAGTACGAAACCGATGCCGCCAAGGATCAAGAAGTTTTGTAGTCTTGTTTTCATTGGACTTCAGGCAGATCGGTTAGCAAGGATTCGATCACAAACAATCAGGACAACAAGTTATGGCGTGCCCTCAGGCGAACCAGTTTGATTGAGCACTGCTTCATCTTCAGGTTGTAGATACTCCTCTAAACTACTGATCTCGTCTGCGGAATATGCGGTGATCAAGCGGTTTTTCGTAATAAGTGCCAGAGCAGACTTCGATTTAACTTTTGCCGTAGGAAATTTTTCGAATTCACGCAGCAGTTCTTTTGGATCCTTTCTAGTCCAATGAATCGCCACGCTTTCGAAATATTCGACTCTTTCTTCGTCAGGTAGTTGTCGACCAAGCGTAAAAACGTCTTGCGTGTCGCCAAGATTGATCATCTGGTTTGCGACTACCTGGTACGCTTGGATTCGGTTATCTTCCCGGACAGAGGGGAGGAGCTCCATCGCAACTTGCATGTCGTCACCAGCTATGAGATGTAATATTTGAGCCTCGTTTCCGAGCGACATACCTTCTCTCGGTGTCTCCGGTAGGTCTTGCGCGATTTGAAACGCAAGTCTAGGTTGAGTTGACACAACTGAGTATGCAATTGTGCGGTGCAAATTCGTCGCTAGGGATTCGCGATTGGACAGGCTCGAAACCCAATTCATAGCAGCTTCGACATCATACCGGGACCATTTTTGGACTAAGGCTTCGGCCATAGTTGCCTGCAACTCTTCTTTGTCCAACTGTAATATAAGCTCGGCAGCCTTGGGTAAGTCCGTTTCTGGGAGTGATGGGATTGCACCCACACGCGCAGTTTCCTGATGTCCTGCGGGTATTTCGTTGAGTTGTTTGAGGAATGCAATGGGCTTGTCTTCACCCCATGCACGATATGCACGGGACAACATTCTGTCTTTAACTCCACTCGGCGACAACGTCTCAGCCTTCGCCAATACCGCTTCATAGTCTTGTTGAGCCCAACTCGCGACGACGCTGTTCAGGAACATCGCTGGGATATCGGTTAGCGCATTCGCGTAGTCAAACGTCGCTTCCGGGTGTGTTTTCACGTGCTCTAGAAATATGCCAAAGGACACGGTGTCTCTATTGAAGTCGTCTTTAATCGTCGCCCTAATTTCATCTAACGCACCCAAACCTTCCTGCGCAACCCATGCAGTAGCAACTTTTCTCAGTGCCGCAAGTTGTTGACTATTTTCAGCTTCGACTAGGTCTACGATTTCGTACCACGTATCTTTTGGATTTTCTATCGTGACCTTTGTGAGAGACTGCAGGTAAAACGTGCGAGCGTATTCCTCATTGCCTAGTTCGGACGCTATTTCACGGTGTTTTTCGCGTGGCTGATCCTGAAGGGCATGTAGGATGGAATGAATTAGCCTTGTTCTTTCTTGTTCCGGAAACTCTTTGGCACGTGCAACAGCTTCATCAATGTCCATTAGTGCCCACTGTTGGAATACGGTTGAAATCAACGCAGTTCTTTGTGGCTCAATCCTTGCTATTGCGAACACGAGCGCTTCGCTAGGAGCGTTCAGAGATAGTTTCTTGATTAATGACGTTTGAGTGTCTCGTCGAACTTGTAAAGAAACGTTCCAAGTAGATTTCGTCGTCAGGTCGAGGTTTTCGAGGATCTGTTCGTCTGTGAGAGTGCCGATCCATGTCGCAACTCTTAATTTACGCGAAAATGTTTCTGACGGGAGCTCAAGTTCGTCGATACGCGCGTTTACATTGGCAACATATTCGGATTGAGAATTTGAACCAGTATTTACCGTTTGCGTCGCGTGATCTGTTGGTAGCGAACGGTCTGTAGTAGAGGTTGACACCGGACTTCCCGTATTTGCTCCTTTTGTCGGAAGCAAAATGAGCAGGACTGAAACAGTAGCGATTCCGAGTAAGACACCTAATAAAAGAGAGAACGCTCGAAAAGAGAGACTTCGCACGGTGAGAACTTTTTGCTAGAGTATAGTTACATCCCATTTTATCTCACTTTTGTTCTCCAGGATTCCAACTTCTGCATCTCGACGCGATAGAGAACGAGCCAATATTCTTTGTTATTCAGCTTGCACTACCCAACAGGAGTTCAATTTAGCAAAATTTGTTTATCTGCGTTAAATCTTAAAAGGCATAAATGCTCTTATTCGATCAACAACATGCTCCAAGCCCACGTCGGGTTCGTATATTTCTTGCGGAGAAGGGGATTGCTTACGATCGCAAACAAATAAACATTGTTCGAGGCGAAAACCTTTCACCGGAGTTTCTCGAAATCAATCCACGCGGTCGTCTTCCCGCTCTCGTACTCGACGATGGAACAGTACTCGACGAATCGGTAGCGATATGTCGCTACTTCGAAGAACTGTATCCTGACCCGCCGCTTATGGGTACCGATGCGTTAAGCAAAGCACGAATCGAAGCTAGGCTACGACACGTTGAATTTGACGGGTTGTTACCGGCGTCAGAAGTCTTTCGTAATGCTTATCCACGCTTTCAATCACGAGCTTTTGGTGGCAATGTGGGAACGATCCAGGCAATTCCGGAACTAGTGAATCGCGGCAAAGTGCTCGTGTCAATTTTCTTTAAGCGATTGGAAGCAGAACTTAACAAATCGCAATATATAGCAGGGGAAGGCTTTTCAATCGCCGACATTGCTGCACTTTGTACTATAGACTTTGCGACCACATCCGCCCGCATACCATTTCCCGATAATTACTCGGCTTTGCGAAGTTGGTATCAAACGGTGACTGCAAGACCCTCTACCACGGCATGACACCGAAATCAATAGGCGCGAATCGGTTAGAGTTTTAAGCAGATCGGATTATGGAGTTGAATCAACCGGTTCGTGAAAGTAGTAACACAGACCGTCAGGGGCGGTAACGAAAAACACTTTTAACTGTTTGCCCTCGTACTCGTCCACTCGCCAATCACTTAGATTTAATCCACGAGATTCCAATTCATCTCGTACTTCAGCGATACCAGCGACTAATACCGCGGCTCCATCTTGCGTAGGATCACCACCATTCTCAGCAAAACCGATTCTCACTCCATCGCGCTCTAAAATCACGAACGGATTGGGCTTAGAACCACGCTCTATTTCTTGCATACCAAAATTCTGACAGTACCAAGCCGCCGCCTCTTGAACATTTGAAACTGGTAGTGCTAAGACATCATCTTGATATGGAAAGGCGGCGCGAAAACTGGCGGTGCTCATGAAGACAAATCCTACATACTTTAAACGGTTACAATTTTAGAGTAGCTAATTTGGTCATTCCTTCTCGACGAAGGAGACTTGTTTGAGGTACAGGTTAAATTGTGGTAAGCACAATCGGAAGCAATTATCATATTGCACCCTGAATTCTAAAACACACCTTTGGGAACAACAACGATGAAACTCATTACCGCCTTGGTCAAACCGTTTAAGCTGGACGACATCAGAGAAGAGATGATTAAAGTTGGTGTCGCTGGAATGACGGTAACTGAAGTTCAGGGATTCGGTCAACAGAAAGGACGTACCGAACTCTACAAGGGTGCTGAGTACGCCGTCGATTTTCTTGCGAAGATTCGGATCGAAATGGTCGTACCGGATGAAATTGTTGAAGATTGTGTCGAAGCTATTAGTCGTATTTCGAACAAAGGCCAAGTTGGCGACGGTAAGATTTGGATATCACCCGTTGAAGAAGTTGTGCGTATTCGGACTGGAGAACGCGGACCTAAAGCACTCTAAGCAAGAATTCTTTTAAGCTTCCGTTGCTTCGATAGATTGCACGGCTGAGACTACGTCGGCAAGCTTATCGACTACATGGTCGGCATGAAGTGAACGCTCGTGCATGCCAGTGAAAAACTGAATGGTGTGCATCCCCACCTGTTTGGCAACCTCTAAATCTTCGACCGGGTGGTCTCCCACATGGATTGCTTGTTGGGGTAGCGTTTTGGTGTGTGACAATACCACCTCAAACATCGCCGGATCGGGCTTGCGGGTTCCCATGTTCCGTGCATACACGGAGAGTTCGAAGAACTCTTTCAAAGGGGAACGATGCACTTCGGAAGTGCCGTTGGAGACAGAAGCTAACAAATACTGTTTGTGTAGATTCTGAAGTAACTCGATCGCGTCCTGGTTGAGGGGTATTTGATTTCGGGATCCATGAAAAATACAAAGAGCAGCAGTTGCTACTTCGCAAGCCTCACGCGGTTCGAGATTGCACTCTGTGAGGATTTTTTCGACTACCGCTAACCGAATCTTGTTGAAATCGTAGTGTATTCGCGGACGCTTCGCGATAATTTCTGCTCGAGTGTCGGTTGCGAGAATTCGATATTGCGCTCGGAAGGCGGGTACCTTCTCGGTAACCCAGTTAACCATTTCTGTTTCAGCGCGACGAACTACTTCATCCCCACCCCACAGAGTTTCGTCAAGGTCAAACGTAATGAGCCGAATCATTCGCTCGAATCGTCGGAACGACGTTTCGCTCTTGGATGACTCTGGTCGTAGACTTTTGCTAATTGTTGGAAGTCTACATGAGTGTAAATCGCCGTGGTGCCGATGTCTTCATGCCCAAGCAGTTCTTGTACTGCACGCAAGTCCCCGCTACTTTCCAATACGTGACTAGCAAAACAATGACGCAACAAATGTGGATGAACCGCGTTCGAGCCAAGTACTCTTACACCTAGTTTCTTACATACATCTTGGACGGTACGTGGAGCGATCCGTTGATCGTTTCGACCAGTGAAGAGTGGTGCGTTTGGGTCGAAATTCTGTCGACAACCCAGCCATGCTTGTATAGCAGCAATCGCATGTTTCCCCACCGGGACCGAACGGGTCTTATTTCCCTTTCCTAAAACATGCGCCATCTGGGCACGAAAATCGACATCTGAGATATTGAGACTCACAAGTTCGGAGAGTCGTAGGCCACTCGAGTAAAGAAGTTCTATTATTGCTCGGTTACGTAATTGCTTTGGTTGTGTTCGAGACTCGGCGGTAGCAAGTTGGGTTGTAACATCAACATCGAGCACATTTGGAATTTTCTTTGCTAATTTTGGACCACGAACGGACTTCGCAGGATTGAACTCTACGCGTCGTTTCCGTAGTTGAAACTCAAAGAACGTTCGTAAACAGGAAAGTGTATTTCGGATTGAGGCGGGTGCCAAGCGTTCGCTACGTAACCAACTGATGTGATCTCGAACGTCATAGACAGAGGTATCCTTGATGTCTGGCGGCGCGCTGTTATGCACAAATCGTCGTAGCGCGTTCGCGTAGGTCGTCTGGGTGTAGAACGAAAGTTGTCGTTCCACCCTCAAATGTTCGAGAAATTCCTCTACATACGCTTCGTTTTTTGTCTGAGCACTGGTCGTACTCTTCTCAACGTTGGAGTCGGACAATGACACGAGCGATTACTTCGCCAAGAAAATCTAGGAATAACGTATCTACATCCACATTGAATTTCGCATGATCCGCAGAACCTATTGCTAAAGTACCAATATACGATCGATACATGATCGGCACTAGCGCAACTGATGGTGGATCATCAACTGACACGCCAAATAAATTGAGGTACTCTTCTTCACGACACGTTTCGCACAAGGTTTTTTGTAAGTCAAACAATCTTGGATGAATCCGGTCTGGATGCTTCGCTGCTTTAATGTGTAACAATTCACCTTGATCTATCGGTTCTTTTAGGAACAACATGACGTGGTTAACGTGAGTGAAATCGATGAGTTGGTGAAACATCACTTGGTCAAGTTGTGCAAATCCCTGGACTTCAAGAAGTTTGAGGATAAATGACTTGAGCCAAAGAAATTTTTCTTCGTTTCGGCGGCCAATCTCCAACATCAGCTCGAGTTGCTGCTTAATTTCAGAGTTGCTGTCTTCTAGCGCAGAAAGACGGTGGGCGATTACAGTGGACATAACATGTTCTCGAAAAACCAAGAAATTGGTAACTACTACCTGTTAATGATACTTGTTAGTGCTCGCAATGCAACGGTTAAGAGAAACTTGAAATAGGCACCGTACCAGTGAATGTGAACAAGGGTTTACATCGTACGATAACAGGGTTTTCCATTCCTTTCCAACGAATCAACGTAGATCCTCCTCGCATCTTCATATGCACTGAACTAGTAAATGATTGAAGGAGTCGTCCGGCAATCATCGCCGCCGCGGCACCGGTTCCACAGGCACGAGTCTCTCCGACACCGCGTTCAAAAATACGAAGTCTTCCATTAGAACCGTCTTGAATTTCAAGTACTTCGACATTGGTCGATTGCGGGAATGATTCATGTTGTTGAATTTCCGTTCCAAGTTGATCAAGCGCCACTTGGTCCACATCGGGTACTACGATCACAGCATGAGGGTTTCCTAGCGACACCACCGATATAAGAATGGGTTTGTTTTGGCTCGGAACATCAAGCTCGTATTGTGTCTGTTGTTTCTCGGCTAAGAACGGAACGTCAGCAGGATTTAAGCGCGGGATACCAAGACTTACATCAACGGTGTAACAGTTTTGCTTATCGGAATCAACAATTGCACATTCGGTTATTTGGTGGGAGGACTCCAGACGGACGATTGTCTTTCGGACTAGACGGTGTTTTTGCAAATATGCCACAGCCGCAGCACATCCGTTTCCACATTGGTCCGTTTTCGAACCGTCACTGTTGAAAAACTCGACCGCGACATCGCCTTTGGTATCTAACAAGCTTTCTATCAGAATTAGTTGGTCGAATCCAACGCCGGTTCGACGATCTCCTAAACGGCGAATTTCGTCAGGATTGAATGAATACCTTCTATGCAACCCATTTATTAGGCAAAAGTCATTTCCACTGACATGCATTTTGGTAAACACCATGGACTGTTCAAAAGGGCTCACGTAGGATCCTCAAGGCGCACTAAATCCACTAAGGACTCTCGTTGTTTGATCAATTGAATTCCTTCTGAAGATACTAACAGTTCTGCTACTCGCAACCTGCTGTTGTAGTTTGAACTCAACGAGAATCCGTATGCGCCGACATCTTGAATCACGAGGAGGTCGCCCTCTGATAGCGTTAGCATTCGATCTCGCCCGATGACATCGCTGGATTCACAGATAGGTCCTACGATGTCCCATTCCCCTGGTGTTCCCTCTCGATCGTCTGCAACGACTATATCGTGCCAGGAATCGTAGAGCACGGGACGTAGCAAGTCATTTGTCCCAGCATCTACGATAGCGAAGTTCTTTTTTCCCGTACCCGTTTCGCGTTTCAAATACTCAACGCGAGTAATGAGTATACCCGCATCAGCAACGATCGCTCGACCTGGTTCAATACAGATTAGAGCTGTGCGATGACGCAGTCGGTCTTGTACCATTTTTGCAAATTCGCTAAATGAAAAAGACCTCTCGTCCCGATACTGCGTAGCGAAACCTCCGCCGAGACTAAACACGTCAATCGGCACGCCGTTGTGTTCAATCTTTTCTGCACATTCGATTAATTGACTGAGCGCGACTTCAAAATGAACCACCTCTGAAATCTGTGAACCGAGATGAAACGAAAGACCGACGACATTCACTAGATCACTATCGCGAACAGTGGCGGCAAGCTCGACGACTTCGTCAGTTGACAAACCAAATTTACTTGAGTCTAACGCGGTCGCCAAATATGGATGTGTGGCGGTATCAACACATGGATTGATCCGAAACATGATGTTTGCCTGAACATGTAAGCGCTTGGCGAGCGTGATGATGCGAGACAATTCACCGGAACTCTCGACATTGATGCTTCCTATCCCGACCTTGATCGCAAAAGCAAGTTCTTCAAGCGACTTACCCACACCAGAAAACATGATGCTGTTTGGCGAACCACCTATTCTGAGGACGCGCTCAAGCTCGCCTACCGATACAACATCAAAACCTATGTCTAACCGTGCCAGTCGACGTAGCAACTCGTGGTTTGAGTTAGCTTTTACGGCATAGTGAATTCGATGGCGTGTATCTCTCAGATGTTGCGCGATACTTGCGACATTGTCGGCGATTCGGTTCCAGGAGTACACGTAGACTGGCGTGCCAGCAAACGCACCTAAAGTCGAGACCGGTATTCCGTCGAATCGCAGTACACCCTTAGTCCGTGATAGTGGCACGAAACTTCGTCACATCTTCTGGCGGAAGTTCAAGAGGTCCCTTCATGCCACAGCCACTTGAACCAAGGTACGTGATTAGAAAGAGAATTGCCCACACGGCGAAGATACGTTTTGAGCAAGAGCTATTGAAGAAATTTAAAAAACGCACTTTTCTTCGATTTTCACATTCCACTTGGGAACTTCGAAATTCGGTCAAGGGTAGACTTGAGCACTTGGTTCGTTGTCTAAAATATGGGCTAGTCATAGGAGCTTTTGATGAGTAACAATATACAACACGTTAACGATGAGACTTGGGAATCCGAGGTATTGCAATCCAGCGTTCCCGTCTTGGTAGATTATTTTGCGGAATGGTGTGGTCCTTGCAAAATGATCGCGCCAATTCTTGACGAAATTGCTGCAAAGTACGTAGACAAAGTTAAGATTTGCAAGCTCGACATCGACGAAAGTAGAAGTACTACCGCAAAATACGGAGTTCGCGGAGTGCCTACGTTGATGATTATTCGTGATGGACAGGTCGAAGCGACCAAAGTTGGTGCATTGTCAAAATCTCAACTAGAAGCGTTTCTCGACAGTAACATTTAGCACTCGATTGACTCCATTGATGTGCGAAGACGCACACCATAATCTCTTAGAAACGAACTAACGAGTTTCAATTTTCGCTCATCGTTGAGTAAAATTCCTATGTAAGATTTCGTGATAGTAATCAACGAAATCACGATCTCTTCTTCCCACTCATCATTTACTTGATGGTGGTGCCCGGATTCCACGAGGCTACCTTCTCACTTCCCCACAAACTTTCATATTCATTCAGCCACGAACCTTTTGCGACTCTGAAATATTCAAAGGACACCACGATTACCTTCCATCACACGCCCACACCTACCTGATCATGAGAGAAAACCTGTCTACTTCTCACCCTCGCCACCACGGCAACTCAAATCCCCCAAACACACCTCCCGCACAACCAGCCGAACGCATTCATCTATCGGATCTTAAACGATGTCCGACTCCAGAGTTGGTGGAGTTAGCTGAAGGTATCGGCATAGACAACATAGGACGTGCGCGCAAACAGGACATCATCACCCAGATATTGCGGAAGCAATTTCAGAGCGGAATCGAAGTGTATGGTGATGGTACGTTGGAGATTCTCAGTGACGGATTTGGATTCCTGCGTTCTCCGTACGCAAGTTATCTCGCAGGACCAGACGACATCTATGTTTCTCAGACGCAAATTCGCCGCTTCAATCTTCGTACAGGCGATAGTATTTCTGGCAAAGTACGTGCTCCGAAGAACGGCGAGCGCTATTTCGCGCTGCTCAAGATCAATGAAGTCAATAACCGTCCCACGGAGAACAAGAAGAAGCAACGCGATGTTTTGTTTGAAAACCTCACCCCAACTTTTCCCGAGGAACGATACACTCTGGAACGCGGCAACGGGAGTACTGAGGACTTATCCGGCAGGATTATTGACTTAGTCGCGCCTATCGGGAAGGGGCAACGTGCGTTGATAGTGTCCCCACCCAAAGCTGGTAAAACACTTTTGTTGCAGTCGATCGCGCAAGCGATAACGTCGAACTATCCCGATGTGATTTTGATCGTACTTCTAATTGACGAACGTCCGGAGGAAGTCACGGAGATGCAACGTCTAGTAAAAGGAGAGGTTGTTGCGAGTACTTTCGATGAACCTGCGACGCGACATGTCCAAGTCTCCGAAATGGTTATCGAGAAGGCGAAACGGCTCGTAGAGTGCAAGCACGACGTAGTGATTCTTTTGGATTCTATAACTCGACTAGCGCGAGCCTATAACAATACCGTACCTTCAAGTGGAAAGCTGCTCACTGGAGGAGTAGATTCAAACGCGTTGAGTCTACCTAAGCGATTCTTTGGTGGAGCAAGAAATTTCATCGAAGGTGGTAGCTTATCCATCGTCGCTACCGCGCTTGTTGACACTGGTTCCCGTATGGATGAAGTGATTTATGAGGAGTTTAAGGGTACGGGGAATCAAGAGATCCACTTAGAGAGACACATCGCTGAGAAACGGATTTATCCTGCGATCAACATTCGTCGCTCCGCAACGCGACGCGAAGAAAAATTGATGACCGAGGAAGAATTACAACGAGTGTGGATACTCCGCAAATTCTTGCACGAAATGGAAGACATCGACGCGATTGAATTCCTAATCGATCACCTGAAGAAATCTCGAACGAACGTGGAATTCTTTAATTCCATGAAGTCAGCAGACGCCATCACGAATTCGAAGCTGTAAGCAAACCGGTCGTCCAGTCATTGGGTGCCGACACTCGACACTGTTCTCCGAATAGCTACTCATTCGAAAAATAGTGCTCTAACGTACTGACAATCGCAGTATCGGTTGCTCCCGTTGCAACCAATACAGTGCGAAATTGCATTGATCTGGCAAGTTCGGCATCGCGAGGAGACGGTACAATCAGTGGAATCGACACAGAGCTCGTGTCCGTGAATTGTTGTCGAACCTCTGAAATTGCAGCCCCACTAGCGATGATGATCGCATCCAAGAGCGAGGTTTGTATTTGGACCTTGGTGGGTTTCCGTTCGTAAACGATCCATTCATGACAAAGGTAACCATCGTTGCTTAACCACTGTCCCAAATCCTTTCTTCCATCTCGTCCAGCTACGATTGTCACACGCAAACCGACAGCAAACAGACTACGAATCAAGTCATAGATTCCATCGGAAGAATGTCTACTTGGAACCAAGGGATGAATCTTCATCGATTCTAATTGTGCTGCTGTCGTTGGTCCTACCGCAATCGTCGGTTTGGTTCTGTCCCATTTACGTTTAGATACATGTGACACTGCGTGCCCAGACACGAACACCCATAGGTCGGTTTCCTGCGAAGGCTTCGTGGAGTGTACTGGTAGTATTTCAAAGACAGGTTTCGTTACGGGATCGAAGCAGGACTCGCGTAACTTTGAAGCCAGTCGACTCGCTCCCGGTTCCGTTCGTGTTATCCAAATTCGTTTGGTCACGAGCGTAAAAGCTCGTCTACTCCCATCGCAATGAGACTTGTTGCTACATTTGACGCAAGCCGAACTGGGTCTTGGTCGTGAGTTCTTATTTCCAATGTTTCGGATCCAGCACTATTAAGTACGATTGCATGTAAGACATACTCATTGCCCAAATCTTCACAATAGATTCCAACTGGTGCATTGCAATCGGCGTTCAAAGCTCGAACGATCTCGCGTTCGCAGATAGTAGCTGCTTCCACTCTTGTGTTCTGCAAAAAGGCGAAGGTAGATGCAACTTGTACGTCGTTTCCTCGAAATTCGACTGCAAGCGTCCCTTGACATGGGGCAGGAGTGAAAATGGAAGGATCGAGATAGGTACCGATCAGACTTCGCAACTTCAGCCGGTGTAATCCAGCGGCAGCCAAGACAATCGCGTCATACTCACCGTTTTCGAGTTTTCGTAACCGGGTTTCGACGTTGCCGCGCAAAAAAGCGATATTCCTTGACTTTGATCGGAAGTTCATAAGTGCACGTCTTCGCGGGCTTGATGTTCCTATTTTCGTATCTGGATCTAAACAAAACAAGTTCTCTTGTCCGAGCAATACGTCTCGAGGATCCTCGCGTTGCAATACCGATTGAACAGTAAGATCATCGGGTGTCTTGCTAGGCAAGTCTTTCATGCTGTGCACGGCGACATCCGCTTCGTTGTTCAGCACTAGAGCTTCTATTTCTCGGACAAATTCATCCTTATTTTTTGGGGGTAGATTGCCAACCTGTGCCGACCGGTCTCCCGCGGTCGTAACCGGTACATAAGTTATGATTTGGTTGGGAAAGTGCTGTTTGAGAGCTGTCCCCACCAATTTTGCTTGAATGCGTGCAAGCTGGCTCGCTCGAGACGCAATCCTCAACTCGCGGTTCGCATTCATCTCTCGCTGAGGGATAAGTCGCTAGCTATTCTTGCTCGGTGAATTCGTGAAGTCGTTCAGCAACCTGTTTCCCAAAGTAGGTAAGAATACCATCAGCACCTGCACGCTTGAAACATAGTAAGCTCTCGTAAATCACTCTCTCGGGCAACCAGTCTTGCTGAATGGCCGCAATAAGCATGCTGTACTCGCCACTAACTTGGTAAGCAAATGTTGGCACACCAAACTTCCGCTTCACCCTATGGATCACGTCTAGATAGGGTAAGCCAGGTTTGACCATGACCATGTCCGCTCCTTCATCGATATCCATGGCAACCTCTCGTAGTGCCTCATTGCTATTCGCGGGATCCATCTGATAGTTACGTTTACTTTTTGAACCAAGATTAGCCGACGATCCTACTGCGTCTCGAAAGGGGCCATAATAGGCTGAGGCGTACTTTGCTGCATATGCCAATATCTTGGTGTTTTTGAAGGAGTTTTCTTCGAGTGCATTACGTATTGCTCGAATTCTCCCATCCATCATGTCCGAGGGAGCGATGACGTCAGCACCTGCCCGAGTACACACTAGTGCTTGTTCTATCAGAATCTCGAGAGTCTCGTCATTCAGGACATAACCATTTTCGTCGATGACTCCGTCTTGACCATGTGTTGTGTAAGGATCTAGCGCCACGTCGGTGATCACGCCCAAAGTAGGGGCGCAGGTTTTCACAGTAGCGATTGCGCGAGGGATCAACCCGTCTAGATTGATCGCTTCTGAACCGGTAGAGTCTTTCAAAGAAACATCGACTCTTGGGAACAATGCTATTGCGGGCACTCGCAAATTCACTAGATCCTCTAGTTCGCGCTCAAGTTCGTCAAGCGTCATGCGTTCAATTCCGGGCATTGATGCTATCGCCTCCCGTTTGTTTGTACCCTCGATCACAAAAATAGGGTAAATGAGATCTTTTACTGTGAGCTCGTTTTCACGCACCAGTTGACGAATAAACTCGTTGGAGCGATTTCGCCGCATTCGTACGTGAGGAAACTTAGCTACCATGAGAACCTATAGCAACAGAAAATGAAGATATTTTGTGCAGACTATCCAGATTCTAGGAAACTACGAACGAATTGTCTTTAGAAATCAGAACATAAAATGACCAGAATTCAAGCAATACCATCTTCATATGGCTAAGTACGACTACAACCTCATAGTGATTGGTGCCGGTAGTGCTGGTCTGATTGCATCGTTGGTCAGCGCTACTGCGGGTGCGAAAACGATGTTGGTGGAGTCGAATCAAATGGGTGGTGATTGCTTGCATACCGGGTGTGTTCCCAGCAAGACCTTAATCGCGTCGGCTCGGATCGCACATGAAGTACGGAATGCTTCGCGATACGGCATTGAAACGACGCAGGCTTCGACGAACTTTCCCGCGGTGATGCGGCGGGTTCATGAAGCCATCGCGCAGATTCAACCCCATGACTCTGTAGAACGGTATACCTCATTGGGGGTGGACTGTCGTAGAGGTCATGCTCGTGTATTAGATCCACACATCGTTGAAGTAAATGGCGAACGACCTACGACCAGGAGTATTGTGTTGGCGACCGGAGCCACTCCGACTGTACCTTCAATTCCTGGGCTATTGGATTGTCAATTTCTCACGTCTGAGACGCTTTGGGATCTCAAAGAACTACCACGTCGATTGGTTGTTCTAGGTGGAGGTCCAATCGGATGTGAACTAGCTCAAGCGTTCCATCGACTAGGGAGCAAGGTTGCTATCGTAGAGGTAGAAGACCAGCTCCTGCCGTTGGAAGACGTCGATGTCTCAGAAGTCATTACTGACGTGCTTCTGAGTGAAGGAGTGGATTTGTACACGGGGTGGCAAGCAAGTGCTTGCAAGAATCAGCAGTTAACAATACACAGATTTGGACGGGAAAGGGTACTAGATTTTGACCAGTTGCTTGTAGCAACCGGTCGAACACCTAGGGTGAAAAATCTTGGCCTTGAAGAAGTCGGTATTAATTTAAGTGCAAAACAGACTGTAAAAGTGAATCGCTATTTGCAAACCGAGGTAAATTCTGTTTTTGCTTGTGGAGATGTCGTTGGACCATATCAGTTCACTCATATGGCGGCACATCAGGCTTGGTTCGCAAGCATGAATGCGCTAACCCGTCCGTTTTGGCGTTTGAAGTTGAACGACAAAATCGTACCGTGGGCGATCTTTACTGATCCAGAACTTGCTCGAGTGGGTGTATCTGAAAATGACGCAACGCGACTGAGAATTCCACATGAGGTAACTAAGTATTCATTTGCAGAGTTGGATCGAGCGGTTGCAGAGGGCACGTCGAAGGGTTTCGTGAAATTGATCACCAAACCAGGAAAAGACACGCTGTTGGGTGCTTGTATCGTTGGTCCTAGCGCTGGAGAATTGATTTCGAGTTGCATCAATGCGATGCGCCATGGCTATGGAGTCAACTCGATACTGTCTACTATTCACGTGTATCCTACACGAATGGAAGCGGTCCGATTGGCTGCGGGTCGTTTGCGGCGCGCCCAAGCACCTCCAAGTCTGTTGAAGCTGGCTGAGCGTCTAAATGCGCTGCTGCGCTAGATTGACCTTCACTCAGTTCGAAGATAAGCTTTCAAGAGTATCCTCCAGTTGCCCTATTCAATCGACTAGGACTCAGCTCGTGTACCGACACCGACGAGTTGGTAGACTCTGTATGTCGGAGTAACATCGCCCCCAATTTGCTACAACCCGGAGCTGTTTGCACGCCAAAGCCACCAAACGCTCCGTACCAGAAGAATCCCGGATGATCGCGGTCATAACCAACGACGGGCCATTGGTCTGGGACAAAAACGCGTAATCCCGCCCAGCATTCATGAGGAACGACATTCTGTAGCGTGGTACTCTCTTCTAAGCGAGCGATAGCCTGAGCAATGTCGATTGTCTCTGGTTGAGCATCGCAGGGTTCACTAGGTGTCGCATCGCAGGGAGACAACATGAGTGATCGTCCTTCAGGTTTGAAGTAAAGGTCATCTGTTATCAGGTAACACATCGGCCAAGAACTTGAGAAGACACTTGGTTTGCACCGAATACCAGTTCTTCGTCTTGCTTGCACTCCTATTGGTTGGATGTCAGCTAATCGTGCGACGTCGTCAACCCAAGCTCCAGCAGCGTTTACAAGGATGTCTGCGGTCACGGTTGCGGCGTTGTCTGATGTCAACTTCCACGAACCGTGAACGTGTTCGATGGATACAACACGAAAATTCGTTTCGATCTTCCCACCTAGCTCTTTAAATTCGCGCCGCATACACGAGAGCAAGCGGTGGACATCAAGATGCAGAGACTGATTGTCGATTACGCCGCTAGTAAATTTTTTTGAGAGAATCGGACATTTGGTGAATAGTTCCTTCTGAGACAAACTCTCGAGCCAGGGGCAGCGTGCTATCCACGTTTCTAGAAAATTCTCAATCTCTGGTTCTTCGGCAGTCCCACCTATTCTCAGAGAGGATAGAGATTCCGCGACACCTTGAAAACCTTTGGGGGGTGATCGAAAGAAATCTACAGAGTCTAACGTGAGTCGGTGTACCACATCGTTTTCAAATGGAATATGCAGCACCGCGGCAGAACGACCGGTACTGTGATACCCTGGTTGAAACTCCGATTCGAGTACCGTGACATCAAAGTCATAGGCGGCCTGTGACGCAAGAGATAAGCCGGCGATGCCACCACCGACAACGACAACTGATTCTCTCACCTGATACTAGTTGCGCTTCAATATCTCTCCGACAAACACGTCGGTGTGCTCCGCAATTTCATGAAAGACATCATCTTGGCGTATACGAGTGCGCTTCAAAGTCGTGTATCCATGGTCTGCAGTGTCTAACCATTTCAAAGAGGCTTGGTGATTTGCAGAGAGTTCTCGGATGAGGTCGGCATTTACCATGCCGTCGCGGGTTCCGATCAAGAACAGGATAGGACAATTGATCTTGTCAAAATGACTAGCTCGGTCAAGTGATGGTTTCTTTGGATTGTGAAGAGGAAACGAGCTAAGAATGAGTCCATTCACGTTGAGATCGTGTTCCACCACTGCATGGGTTGCCATCCTCCCGCCGAAACTATGACCACCAAGAAAGAGTGGTTCCAACCCATTTGTAACGGCAAAGTCATACACCTCTTTGAATGTGTTTGTCGATACTGAAAGCGAATCTACTCGATTTCGTCCTGCTTCCATATAGGGGAAGTTGAAGCGAAGGGTAGAAATTCCTAATTCAGCAAAAGCACTCGCAATCGCGTCAAGCGAAGAGTGCCTCATTCCAGCACCAGCACCATGTCCAAAGATAACCGTGCATCTCGAGGAACTACCGGTAGTTAAACAGACACTTATCTCCTGTCCTTCGACCGTTAACGGTTGTTCGTCGCGGGTGGATATCACGTTTTAAAATCCGACACCGACTGAATAATGCGTCCTACTAAGCCGTATTCGAGCGATTCCTGAGCAGAGAGCCAATGATCACGATTCGTATCTTTATTGACTTGCTCGAGTGTTTGACCTGTCCTTGTTGCGATTGTCTCGTTAATTCGTTCTCGAATTTTGACAATCTCTTTGACTTGGATGGAAATGTCGGATGCGTCTCCTTGTAAACGCCCGGATGGCTGATGGATCAGAAATCTAGTGTTTGGCAGACACAACCGGTTTTCTTTTTCTGCCGCCAAGTAAATGTGTGTCGCAATGCTTCCAACCCAGCCAGTTCCGACGGTTCGTACCGGTGCTTCTATGAAGCGGATTATGTCATGTATCGTGTCACCCGATTCAACGTGACCCCCTGGAGAACCAAGAAATAGAGTGATAAATTCGTTGTTTTCTGTTGATAGCGCAAGAAGCTGTTCCACGGTCTGCTGAGTGACTTTTTGGTCAATGTTTCCGAAAAGCGTAACAAATCTGGCCTCAAAAAGCGCATTGCGCACTCTGGATAACGCGGTGTTGCTCGCGTCTTGTTCTTCTGTTTTGTTGGAGTTCATGTATTCAGTTTAGTGTCAGAAATTTAATGGTTCGAAGTCATGATAGAAGCGCGAAATTATGCTCAAAGATCTAGCACAGCTACGCGGCTAGAGATTGTCCTTACTTGACGTCGGCGAGACGCTCTTGAATGGCTAAGTCAGGTGTCCCGGACAGTATCTCCGGTGAGATTTTTGTTGGAATCGTAACTGAAACGTCGGTACCACCGGTTGGACTCGAACCAATCTCTAATGTCCAATTGTGGATCAAACACAACTGATTGACGATTGCTAAGCCCAACCCACTGCCACCAGTTTCCAAGTTCCGAGACTTGTCTAGTCGAACAAATGGCTGCAGGATTCGCTGACGATCAGCTTTAGGGATACCGGGTCCATCGTCCAAAACATGAACCTCTACGTTGACTTCCGTTACCCGTACTTGCACTCGAACATTCGTTCCGTATTGAATCGCGTTCTGCACGAGATTCGTGATGCAACGATCTAATGCATTCGGTGCGGTATGAATGTTTGCAGGTGGAGTGCCAAACCAATCAACACTAATCGAATTGTTAATGGAATGAACAATAGATTCAACCAGTTTCTGAAGATCTATTTTTCTAGGTCTCTCCCTTTCGCCCTTCGCAAAGAGTGCGGCATCAGTAATTAAGGAATTCATGCGTTGGAGATTCTCCTCGAATGCTCGGAGGAGACTCGGGTCGGTGTCATCAGGAAGAAGTTCTAGTGCTAAACGCATGCGTGTAAGCGGTGTACGCAAGTCGTGCGAAAGACCAGCCGTAATCGTGGTCCTATTCGAAATCAGCGCCGAGATTTCGTCGGCCATTTCATTAAAACTTTTTGCCAACAATACAACTTCGTCAGAACCAGTTTCAGGAAGCGGATCGTAGCCTGAAACACCACGAAAGGATTGAGTTGCATACGCCAATTGCGTCAAGGGTCGACTAATACGATTCATGCCGTAGAGTGCCGTGATTGCCGTCGCGACAACGCTCACAACAATTGCGATTAGCACCCAATTCAACGTGCCCAAGTCACGCAAGCTCACAAAAATTCGTACGGCTAGATCGTTGTCGTCTTCAGTCCCTGAGGGAAATATCACCCAGAACGTGTCGTTCCTACCGGCTGATTTTTCCGTATAGGTGCTAATATTCTCGTCATCGAACTTTTTCTCAAACGCAGACTTAAGACGGTACAAGATGCCTTTGGTGCTCGAAATTTCTTGCAAACCGAACTGTTGCACCAAGACATACTCGTTTTCCGTCGTAGCATATATGTTTGCCTGTTGAAGCAATGTGTCATCTAGTCCGGTGTGAATTATTTCGGGATTTGCAGTCCATAGACTCTCAACCAATTGCACGTGCGACACTCGATCGTCTATCCACTGTTCTCGTAGCGGAGAGAATGCGAATATTTGAAACAAGATCACAAAACACACACCCAACACTAACGTCGCGGTCCCAATCACCATACTGAACTTGCCAGCTAGTGAATTGGCACGAATTCGGTTTATGAACTGTCTGGACAAAACACGTACCCCTTTCCCCAAACCGTTTTTATGAAGGTCGGATGTGAAGGGTTTGACTCGATCTTACTTCGTAGCCGCGTGATCCGGACATCAATACTCCGGTCAATTCCAGATTTATTCTCTTCTCCGAGTAACTCCAAAATTCGTTCTCGATAGAGGGTGCGATAAGGTTGTTTAACAAAAATGTTCAGTAGCTCAAACTCTCCCGAGGTAAGTGAGATTATCTCGCCGTTTTGACGAGTGAGAGACATCTGAGTTGCATCGAAAACGAAATCGCCAAAGCGATAAATTCCGTCGCCGCTTCGCATCGTCGTAGCCCCAACGTTGCGCCTAAGTACCGCTTTGATTCGAGCGAGCAGCTCGCGCGGATTCAGTGGCTTGTCAACGTAGTCATCAGCACCGAGTTCAAGTCCTACGACTTGCTCAACATCGTCGCCCATCGCGGTCATCATGATGAACGGTAAATCATGATCCCGAAGTAGTCGCGCTGTAAGTTGTAAACCGTCTTCGCCAGGGATTTTTAGGTCAAGAATGACTAGGTCAAAGTCGGTGCGGTTTAGCTCTACCTCTAATTCTGCACCGTCTGGTACAGTCACTACTTCAAACCCCTGTCGGGTCAGGTAGTCAAACAGTAATTCTCGAATGTTTGGGTCATCATCAACGACTAAGAGCTTTCCAATGTGATGCACTTGGTCTTTGATGGGTGAGTTGCGCCTACGTAATACGGAACGAATACGCGCTAACAGAATACGCGGACTGAATGGCTTAGCGACATAATCATCGGCACCCACCTCGAGACCGACAACTCTGTCAATACTGTCGGTGAGCGCAGTGAGCATGATGATTGGGGATGTTGTTACCTGTTTGAGTCGCTTGGCGATAGACAATCCGTCTTCCCCTGGTAACATGAGATCTAGTACGATCAGATCGTACTGGTGTGCGCGCAAGGCCTCGTCCATCGACGAACCATCCGCTACTGTATGGACGTTTAAGCCGTGTTTACCTAAAAATCCTGCGAGCAATTCGCAAAGGTTAGGATCGTCGTCGACGACAAGAACACTGTGACCACTATCCGTCAAGCCACTTAACTGCGTTACTTATTTCTCCATGCCGGAACAAGTCCGTTCTTTTGCTTGGATGATTTGTCGTTATTCCTTCTTGGATCCTTGGCATTTCCGGTCTTTTCGTTCGGTTGCGCATAAAGAAGCTCAACGGCTTTTTCCTCTAATTCCGGCATTTTTTCGCTTTCGTCTGTCTCCTGATCAACCTCATCCGAGTCTTGAGGAACCTCTTCTGAATCTTGAACAATCTCGTCTGAGTCCGGAGTAGCATTTCCCCAACTCGGCTCTATGTCGTCCGGGCACAAGTCTGAAGAACTTTCTTTGCTGTCATCAGAACATCGTCGCTGATATTCCATCCTAATCAAGCGTTGATCATTTGCACTGTACTGATCTAAGTCCAGCATCAGCATATATTCTTTGAACTCATCTTTAGAGAGTTTCTGAAGGAACTCTTTCGTAAGTTGATCCTCGACCGGAGCTGCGTTTTGTTCGTTGTCTGTCTCAGTAGATGTTGTCGTTTGATCAAGCGTTGACGAATCACTGGTTTCATCAGCTTCTTGTGCTGTGAGCGCATACGCTGAAAATCCAAGTATTGTCGAAATTACAACACCAAAGAGGCGGTGTCTCACAGTCATGCGGTTTAGTTCCTGGTTGGTTGAATGATCCACGGTTCAAAACCTCCCTGTTTTTAAACCTGGTTCCGTCAGTTTGCGCTCCGAGTTTTCCTGACGACAGATTTGCTGGCGCACAATTCCTATCGAATTCAAACCTGAGTGCGCCTCCTCTCCTTCTAAAAGTTTGCTCTGCCTTAGCGACAGTAGCTTTGAATCATAGTGAATTATAAGCGAGAGTACAGTCATTTTGGAGTTAATAGAACTAAAGTTGAAACGGCCTTATGTGCGTTCAAACAACCCCGCGGCTCCTTGGCCTCCGCCCACGCACATGGTGACGACACCATATTTTTGCTCTCGTCGAGCAAGTTCTCGCAACAATGAGCCGGTGAGCCGGGCACCGGTCATACCAAATGGATGACCAATAGCGATGCTCCCTCCGTTCACGTTGTACTTGTCATTGTCGATGTTTAAATAGTCTCGACAATATACACATTGGCTCGCAAACGCTTCGTTGAGCTCCCATAGATCAATATCCTGTTGTGTCAAGCCGGCGTTTTTAAGTAATCGAGGAATAGCATAGATTGGACCGATACCCATCTCATCTGGCTCGCAAGCAGCAACTGTAAATCCACGATACACACCCATGGGTTGCAAATTCAGTTGATTCGCTCGATCCGCACTCATGAGTAAAGCCATGGAAGCACCGTCTGACAACTGAGACGCGTTACCGGCCGTAACGGTGCCACCTTCTTCAAAAGCTGGAGGTAGTCGCGCAAGGCCCTCCATAGTTGTCGTCGGGCGGTTGCATTCGTCCCGATCCACGGTAACGGTATGACGACTCTCCGCTTTGGTTTCCTTGTCGACATGCAGCATTTCCACGGTCATAGGAACGATTTCTTCATCCATCCAACCAGCACTCTGCGCGAGAGCGTAACGCTTTTGACTCTGAACTGCGTATTCGTCTTGAATTTCTCTGGTGACGTTATACCGCCGAGCAACGACTTCAGCCGTGTTGCCCATTGCCATGAATATCTCGGGTTTTTCGTCTAGAAGGCGTTGGTTTTGTTGCGCTTGTGCGGGAGTTTGTCGGCTCCGCATAGAGATCGAATCAACACCACCAGCCATCGCAACTTCAGTTTGACCGGTTGCGATTTGGTTGGCTGCAATTGCAATTGACTGCAAGCCAGAGGAGCAGAATCGATTGATCGTTAACCCTGCAGAAGATATAGGTAATTTTGAGAGTACCACAGCGAGTCTTGCTAAGTTTCCGTCTTGTTCGCCAGCGTGGCTGCCGGCGCCGACGATCACATCCTCAATCTCGTCGGGAGCGACGCTTGGATTTCGAGCTAAGAGTGCGTCGATAACAACGGCTAGCATGTCATCGGATCGGGTGAGATTGAAACTCCCGCGGAACGACTTTGCTAATCCGGTTCGAACACTATCAACAACTACTACGTCACGCATAAAAACATCTCCCACAAGAAAAAACTAAAAGTTGATACAAAACAGAATTCGCGATTTTATCAGGATTGATTCACTAAAGCTCTTGGACGTCTGTGTTACTTCGTTCAGTGCAGTTGTGTTAGTACTTGGTAAGTCGTGATCGTGTAGTACATCCTGATTGGACACTTAGAATTTCCGCATGTTAAAAGATTCTCCGACTTCACACATTTACTTTTCTCAACGTTTAAGACTGCACTACGTTGCTTGGGGAGATCCGGCCGCGCCCGTTTTGCTACTCATCCACGGTGGTCGAGATCATTGTCGTAATTGGGATTGGGTAGCGACTGCACTCAAAGACGAATATTTCATAGTCGCACCAGATCTTCGCGGACACGGCGACTCTCAGTGGATGGTCGGAGGGGCTTATTCAATTGTGGACTACATCTACGATATCCAACAACTCGTCCGTCAGACAAAGATTACCCAGATGCGTGTCGTCGGCCATTCGTTGGGTGCAATCATCGCATTACTATATGCGGGCAACTACCCAGAAACGGTCACGCGATTGGTCGCGGTCGAAGGTATGGGAATCATGCTCAACCAATGGCGCATGGCAACGAACCGAATGCATGAGCACATTCGCGGTTGGGTTGAAGACGTGCACCAGCTCTCCGGCCGTCAATCTCGACGGTATACGACGCTAGATGAAGCCATTCAGCGACTTCAAGCAGTGAATCCCCATCTCTCAGCAGAACGAGCCCGACATCTCACCATCCATGGTAGTATTCAAAACGAAGATGGTACCTTTAGCTGGAAATTTGACAACTATTTTCGCGTATTGGCCCCAATAACGTTGTCGTATGAAGAGACCGAACAGATTTACGCGAGGATCTCCTGTCCCACCCTATTAGTGCATGGTCAGGACTCTTGGGTCTTACATCCATCGCAAGATGAGCGAGTGAAGTCCATGCAAGATGTCAAAATACACTCGATTGCGCAAGCGGGCCACTGGTGTCATCATGATCAGTTCGACGAGTTCTTACAAGTGGTACGTGCATTTCTGTAGTTATGAACATTGAGGACCTACACTCGTCGAATTGGGCCGGTGTGTGTTATCTGACTGGCGGCGGATCGCGACTGTTGAGTCAATTGCTTAGTGTATCAGGAGCATCTGCTACGATCCTTGACGCTCAGATACCGTACAGTTATGAAGCACTGGGTCGTTTGTTGGGTAGTAAACCAGAACAGGCCTGCTCGGAGAGTACCGCACGACGCCTCGCGATGAAAGCGTTCATCAATGCCCAGTCCTTGGGTTCCGAGAATGAACTCTTTGGTCTTGGTGTCACCGCGAGTTTGAGTACCAATCGGCAAAAACGCGGCGCAATTCGCGCTTTCGTCGCACTTCAAACTTTGAACCGATCGCAAGTATCAATACTTGAATTTTCTCATTCTAAAACAAGAGAAGAGCAAGAGGCTACGCTTGCGCAGGTCGCTTATGTGAAACTTTGTTTTGGGCTAGAACTCTCGTCCGATTCCTATCCTAATTGCAGAACTCAAACAGCAATTGCCCAAGAATCACATAGCCGTTTGTTTAAAGCTGAGCCCTTTGCATTGGGAGCGCGCAAACGTGCCTATCTTCCCGGTGCTTTTAATCCGCTGCACGCTGGGCACCGACAGATGCTCGCACTATCTGAGGAATTGTTGCGATGCGAAGTACAGTATGAGCTGAGCGTTAAGAATGTGGATAAACTTCCATTGGACTACTTTGATCTAAATCAAAGAGTTAACCAGTTCAAATCGGATGAACTGGTACTCACAAATCTCCCTCATTTTTTCTCAAAAGCGAAACATCTTAGCGACGGTAAAGACATCACTTTTGCCTTGGGTATAGACACTTTCGCACGAATTCTCGAACCAAAGTTTTATGAGACCGGTGAGCAGTTAGTCGATGTGATAAATTACTTTGTTGGTTTGAAAACTAGATTTCTGGTGTTCGGGCGCACCATTGAGAATGAATTTCGGACCCTAAAAGACCTTTCCATTCCAGCAAATCTGCGCCCGCTCTGTCAGCAAGTTGACGCAGCTCAATTTCAGTGCGATCTATCTTCTACGACTCTGCGAGCAAAGTCCTCATCGCCCGTTCTATAGATCTTGTATAGCTTTATCAAAAAACAATCGGAGGGAATACCGCGATGAAATTTGAGGACAAATTGGTTGTAGTCTCTGGAACCGCAGGGATATTAGGCGAAGCCGTAGCACGAGCATTCCATGAGTGTGGTGCAACGGTGATTGGTATTGACGTCGTGGAGCATCGCGCGCCATTCAGATCGTTTGAATTAGATCTTCTCGACTTAACAGAGACCAAAAAGGTAATAGACTCACTGGGTTCAATTGATATCCTTGCCAACATTGCGGGTGGCTTCACGATGGGTGAAACGGTGGCAGAGACTACAGATGAAACTTGGGACTACATGATGAACTTAAACGTTCGAACAATGTTGAACCTGGTACGAGCGGTTGTACCGGTTATGCGAGAGTCCAACAACGGTGGTAGAATCGTCAATGTGGGAGCACACGGTGCATTGCACGGTAGTGCTTTGATGGGCTCTTATGTTGCTGCAAAAAGCGTGGTAATCCGCACCACCGAGAGTTTAGCGGCGGAGCTAAAGCAAGATCGTATCAATGTCAATTGCGTTCTTCCCAGCATAATCGATACCCCACGTAACCGCCAAGACATGCCCAATGCTGATCACTCCAAATGGGTGTCTCCCGAAGCGTTGGCGCGAGTTGTGCTTTTCCTCTCTTCCGCCGACGCAGAACCGATTCACGGTGCTGCGCTACCCGTGACGGGTTTGGTGTAATTCCGTCAGCTGATCGGCTGTAAGCTTCCCAGTTATCATGAAGTGCCCTTTTGAAGATGCGATCAATAGACCGTCGTGTTCTCGCGTTGCGCTTGCTTCGATGACTGCAAGATTTCGTCGACGCGACGTAAGTTTGCTTTGAAGAAGCACAGTATCTCCAATTTGCAAAGGATTGCGGAATCTAATTTCGGCTTTAGCTGTGACGCAGATTTCTCCCTGTAAGAAAAACAAATTCGCCATGACATCGTCGAGTAAAGAAAACAGAATACCACCATGAGTCACACCGTCGTATCCCATGTAATCTTGGGTTGAAGTCCAGTGTGCGTGACAATACCCCTCAGGATGTAGTGCGAAGCGGACTCGCAAGCCACTCGAGTTTCGAGGACCGCATACAAAACAATGATTAGCATTTCGTTCAAACATGTTCACTGAATCCGCCTAATGGACTCTGCTAATAATAAAGATTCGTTTGTCCTTTCAGAGATCGTGCACGCTCTCCGAGAAAATGAACCTGCCTTGTCAACAATTCCTGCAAATACTCGCCGAGCAGGCGTTGCGCTCATTTTGAAAGTACATAGGGAGGAACTGAGTGTACTATTGATTCAACGTTCCGTTCGTGAAGATGACCCATGGTCAGGTCACATCGCTTTTCCTGGAGGACATCACGAAGAGTCAGACGTGGATTTGTTTGATACGGTAATTCGTGAAACCCAGGAGGAGGTCGGTGTTACCCTTTCTCCAGCAGACTATGTCAGTCAACTTCCCTTTGAAAAGCCCTACACCTCTGATCAAAGAGCTGATCTCCTAGTACGGCCATTCGTCTTTGTACTGAGAGACATGCCGGAACTAATACTCAATTATGAGGTGTCAAAAGTAATTTGGGTTCCGCTAGAACGGTTAAATTCGGGTGAGTTACTCGCTCATGAGACTGTTCACTTCAACAACAACGAATATTTGCTACCTGGTTTTCGGTTGAACGACAAACAATTTGTGTGGGGATTGACCTATCGGATACTGCAAAGGTTCTTTTCGACTATCGCAAAATCCTAGGACTGACTGAGTCCATCTAACTACCGACGCTAGCAGATTCTTCAGTTCAGCACCGAAACAGATCTTCTCTGTAAATCGAGACCTGATGCGGAGAGCGTTAGCTCGGCCCGGGCCTCTTTGAAATGAAGCTAGTCTACCCGAGCACTGGCGAAGCTATATCACAAGTGACTCCGGTACCACCGACACCGCAGTAGCCAGCGGGATTTTTTGCTAGATACTGTTGGTGATACTCCTCGGCGTAGAAGTACTCTGCGAAAGGTTTAACTTCTGTCGTAATTTCACCATATCCGGCCTGTTTCAGCCTTCGTTGATACTCTTCAAGAGAACATAGGATCTCTTTGTGTTGAGTCGAATCAAAATAAAACAATACGGATCTATATTGAGTGCCGATATCGTTACCTTGACGCATCCCTTGGGTAGGGTCGTGCCCTTCCCAAAATGTCTTCAAGAGTGTACCAAATTTAATCTCTCGTGGCGCATACTTAATGAACACAACCTCGGCGTGCCCAGTGCGACCGGAACAAACATCCCTGTAGGTTGGATTCTTCGTTACACCACCTGCGTATCCAACAGAAGTGCTGTATACACCTTGAAGTTGCCAGTACCGTCGCTCAACTCCCCAGAAACAACCCATACCAAACATGGCACTAGCTAGGCCGTCCGGAAAAGGTGGAGCGATGCGATTACCATTGACAAAGTGAAGGTTCGGTACGTCCATTAACTGGGTTCTATCAGGGAGGTAGTCGGTGTTCCCTCGAGACTTTTTATTGAACATGATTTCGATTGTAGTTGTTCTTAGGTTGATTATGATATATTTTTGTTTTTGCGAATCATTAACGATATTGTGATAGGGAATTTCTTGCGCAGTCTTGTACTGCTCAGTACGTGCTTGCTCTTTGGTTGTGCAACCACTACACCACCGTCAACCTACTCGTACGACGAGTTTGTGGCCGTGGTGTTTAGCGAAGATGAGGATCTTGATTTAACGACTGTGCAGTTGGATCTGTCTGAATCAGAACTATCGGTCGCGACAATCGCTGAACTCAGTCGTTTCGGGCGAATTCTTGATCGGTTACTTGACAGACCGTTGCGCTTGGGTTCTTTAGGAAGTGCGATACTAGATCGTATGGAATTTAGCTATGCGGGCCACCTAGCCATGCACCACTATTACAGATATTTCGAGAACGAGCACGCAAGTGTCCACAAAGCACAACTTGATCGTGTCGTTGAGTACATGACCACCGAACGAGATGGATCTTTGGAAAAGCCCTATCGAGCATTGACTCCAGTAGACGCCATACTCTTTGTACAACAATCCGGCTATAACGTGATTGGGTCGATCTACGTTCGAACGAATGTGGAAGCGATGGTCTTGCGGGTCATGCGCTTCAAAGAAGAAGGTCCATACGACGAAGTCTTTTTTGATTTAAGTGCTCTGTATCCAGTTCTCGAACGAGATCAAGCGTCGCAAGGGTCAGACACGGAACAAACTCCTTGGCCATTGGCACTCGTCAATCTGGCAAATACAGGCGATTCAGCGGCTCAATTGAGTCTAGGCCGTTTTTTTGCTAACGGCGGTGCGTTTACCCGTGCTGAGAGTTTGTATTTGGCCGCTAGTCGCGCGAACAACGGCTACGCGCACATGTTGTACGGCGATCTTTATCTGAACGAAGCATTCAATTCGAGAGGCCGCGCTAGAGATAGCTACTTTGAGATTGCTGAGTCTCAATATTTACAGGCGATTGAATATGGCTATCACACAGCCTTAAGACAATTAGGATGGTTGCGACATCGAGGATTCTATGGCGAAGAACGGATACCCGATGGAAGGGAAATGCTGGAACAAGCAGCAGCTTTGGATGACACGCTAGCCCTTCGATATTTGGCAGATCTGTATCGCCTCGGTATCGACGAGGAGGTAGATCTAAAACAAGCAGCTAGCCTTTATGAACAAGCCGCTGAACTCGGCGACCGCGAAGCACGTATCGAATATTACCAAGTCATTGCACATCCAGATTCCGGCCTAGACGTCACCGATAAAGTGATTAATTGGCTCCTCGACTCAGCGACTAACGACGACGCATTGGCAATGCTAGAACTAGGCAACTGTTATGTTAGGGGATGTGGAACGAGGCCAAATTTTCGTAGAGCTCTGCGATGGTATCGGAAAGCGGTACAAACAGAACCAGAGAACCCTGAAGTTGTCAATAGTGTAGCGTGGACACTTGCGGTCAGCGACAGAGAACGAATACGAGAACCGGAATTTGCTTTGGAGATCATCGAACATTTAATGGAGAACGACGAGGAAGCTCGAGTAAATCCAATGATAGTTGATACTTGGGCAGCTGTCCACGCGGCATTGGGGAACTTTGATAGAGCGCTAGAACTTCAGCGAGAAGCGTTGAAATTCGCAAGAGATGAGCGAAGTTCTCAAGCTTTGATTGATGAACTTCAAAGTCACTTAGAAAGTTTTCTAAAAGGTGAAGCACTTACAGAAGAAGTACCCTGAACTGAACTTGGGAGCAGAGTCTCTACCTGCTGTTGATGATTACCAACGAATTCTGCTCGATCTTATCCCCATTATGGATGTTCGTTCTCCGCGCGAATTTGCGCAGGGGACTACACCGAATGCGGTAAATCTCCCCTTACTATCCGACGACGAACGTAAGGCAGTTGGGACGGCTTATCGAGAAGGAGGTCAAACGAAAGCCATATCTTGTGGATTAGAAGTCTTACCAAAACAGAAGCAAGCCAAACTAATAACTGGTTGGATTCAATTTTTGCAGAGACACCCTAACGCTCTGATCTGTTGTTGGAGAGGTGGTCTTCGGTCAAAAATCGTACAAGCTTGGCTATACGAATCTGGTTGGACAGTACCCCGCGTCGTGGGTGGGTCTAAAGCCCTGCGATCATTCTGTCTAGCCGTTATTGACTCTGCTAGTCGATACCACTACGTGATCGTAGCAGGTCGAACTGGAGCCGGTAAGACACAACTCATCAAAGCCTTGCAGCCATCGATTGACCTTGAAGGAATCGCTCACCATCGAGGATCCGCGTTTGGTGGTGACACTGCAGTCCAGCCAACACCTGTTAACTTTGAGAGTTCATTAGCTCAAAAATTATTGCGTGTCAAGAATAGTGCAAACATACTTGTTGAAGACGAAAGCAGAGTGATCGGGAAGCTTGCTATTCCTGAGTCGCTGTTCAAAAGAATGGGAGAGTCACCCGTGGTTGTGTTACAAGCGGATGAAACGACGCGATTACACCATATATACGAGAGCTATGTCCAGGGGACATCAGAAGCGACAATGATCGCAAACTTAGAAAAAATACAAAAGAGACTCGGACTGAAGCGCCACGATGAGATTCGAAGTTCTATACAAAAAGCTTACCAGACTGGTGATAGAGAGAATCACTTCGCGTGGCTCACTCTCTTACTCAAATATTACTATGATCCGATGTATGACTATCAATTAACTCGAAAGAAAGAGCGAGTGATCTACTGTGGAAACATGAGCGCGGTCGCGGAGTTTTTGAGGACCGAGTTTAATTTTGACAGTGCACTGAACTAGCGAATCAATGCACGATTTTTCGTCGATGTAAACATAGCCAAGTTACACGGCCACCAAGCTGGTCTAAGTTAGATACAAGGTAGACTCAAACTGGTTTATGTCGGTATTTGTTCTAACCCAAACTCGAAATATTCTTCGTTCAATTCAAAACGAAAGCTAGTCTCTTCACCTAGAGTGAAGTCCACTGCCAGTACTTCACTACCTATGTATTCGCGGAACTGGTCGACAATCGGCAAGATTGTCGGTGTGGCTTGATACGTCACTCGAATACGGTCGGTAACTTGGTAATCCAATTCTTTTCGAGCGAGTTGAATGCGATGTACGATTTCTCGAGCAATACCTTCGTTTTTGAGGTCACTGGTCAATTCTAAATCTTGCTCGATGGAAATTAGCCGATCGGTTACAACATCAATACCAGCCTTTGCTTGGCGAAAGACGTGAATTTCATCCAGAGTAAACGTCTCTTCGTCTAACACGATACTACCTCTCTCCAAAAACTCTTCAAGTTGTGTGGATGTGAGTTGTTGTATAAGATGCTGAATGGGTCGCATCCGTTTTCCTAACCTTTTTCCTAGTACCGGGAAATTCGGTTTCGCAATCCACTCGATGTAATTGCTTTCGTTTTGGTTGTAATTGACTTGTTTTACATTGAGCTCTTTTTTGATGTAGGACTCTAGTTTCTGTACATCTCCAAGTAATCCCTTATCTTTGTGAATGACGGTGAGTCGAGCTAATGGTGTACGGAGGGAAATCTTTTGGTCTTCACGTTGCTTGCGACCGAGCAGAACGATTTGCTGTAACCTAGAGACAGCATCTTCCAAAGCTTGGTCTTGGAGTGATTCATCGGCTAATGGGTAACTGCATAGATGGACGGATGGTTTCAAAGATTCCTTGTTTCCTAGTTCACTCAATTGTTGATAGACATGCTCTGCTAAAAACGGCGCGCACGGTGCTAAAGCCAGCGTAAGCTCTCGGATCGCTAGATAAAGCGTGGAGTATGCCGCAATTTTGTCAGCACTAAGTCCAGGTCCCCAGAATCTAGATCGGTTTAGTCGGATGTACCAATTTGTAAGTTCCTCGATGAATACGAAGAGTCTTGGTACGACATTGTCTAAGCGGTAGCGTTCCATTTCAAAAGCTATCGTGGATTTCATTGTCTGCAATCGCGATAGAATCCATCGATCAAGAACATTAGCGTCAGCAAGGTTGAATTGTTCCGGCGTCCATCCATCGATTTTTGCGTAAAGCTCCAAAAAAGAGAACGCGTTATGCCATGGCAGTAGGACACGTCGAGTCATTTCTCTCACACCAGAATCAGCGAATCTCTGCTCTTCGCCTCGGACCAGTCCGGAGTTGATTAGATACAACCGAAGCGCGTCAGCACCGTGTTCGTTCATCAACAGTTCAGGATCAGTGTAATTGCGTAAGCTCTTGGACATTTTCTTACCGTCCTCAGCGAGCACGAGACCATTGACAATTACATTTCTGAACGGCGGCTGCTCGTACAGTAGCGTACTAAGCGCTATAAGTGTATAGAACCAGCCTCTTGTTTGATCAAGACCTTCGGCGATGAAATCTGCTGGAAACCCCCGTTCAAACTGTTCTTTGTTTTCAAACGGATAATGACATTGCGCATACGGCATCGAACCGGATTCAAACCAACAATCCAATACTTCTGGCACACGGTGATACGTGCCTTCTTCATTCTCAAGTTGAAATGTTTGCGGATCGACGAATTCTCGGTGTAAATCGTCAACGTCTACACCCGTGTATTGTCGTAGCTCCCGTCTTGAACCAACGCACACAAAAGATCCAGTAGTGTCGTTCTCCCAAATCGGTACGGGAGTCCCCCACACCCGATTTCTTGAGATACACCAGTCGTTGGCGTTCTCAAGCCAATTTCCCATTCGACCATCTTGGATGTGATCAGGGACCCAGCGGATACTTCTGTTTGATTCAAGTAATGCATCTCGAAACTCAGTTATTCGTACGAACCAAGAAGGTACCGCCCGATAAATCAACGGAGTCTGCGAACGATAGCAGAACGGATAGCTATGTTGTATTGTCGTGTGTTCAAACAAGTTTTCTCGTTTTTTCAACCAAGCGATGATGTGGGCATCGGCATCTTTGATAAACGATCCCGAGAAGTCGGCCACATCTTCCGTGAATCGACCGCTCATACTGACTGGACATACGTGTGTAGGTATACCGTGTAGTTGGGCTATCCTGAAATCGTCCTCACCGAATGCAGGAGCTTGATGGACAATTCCAGTGCCTTCATCGGTCTTGACGTACCCATCGCTCACGATTTGAAATGCACCTTCACTCTTCAAGTTTGCGAAGTAGGGAAACAACGGTTCATATTTACGACCCACGAGCTGTTGTCCCTTAGTGCGTTTTAGTGTCACAAGATTGTGCTTTTCGATGTAGCTGGTTAGCCGGTCTTCTGCGAGATAAAACTTCCTATCTGATGCCTTGTCATGTACAAGGACATAGGAGATTTCACTACCGACACAGAGAGCTAAATTGGAAGGTAGCGTCCAAGGTGTCGTAGTCCACGTACTAATGTACGCGTCCTCGTCTGTCAATTTAAAGAGTACTGTAATCGACGGATCTTGAACATCCTTGTAGTTCATGCCAGCCTCAAAGTTAGACAACGGTGTCTCGAGACCCGTTGACACCGGCATAACTTTATTCCCTCGGTAAATGAGTTCTTTGTCCCATAGAGCTTTTACCACCCACCACACAGACTCCATGAAATCAACATCCATGGTTTTGTAGTCGTCGTCAAAATCGACCCACCGTCCCAACCGCGTGATGATGTGTCGCCAGTCTTGAACGTATCGCTCGACAATGTCTCGGCACTCTTGGTTGTAGCCAGCGACACCAAGTTCTTTGATAGCTTGATGTGCTTGCATACCCAGTTTTTTGTTGATCTCGTGTTCAATAGGGAGACCGTGGCAATCCCATCCGAAGCGACGGTCCACGTAGCGTCCTTTCATAGTCCAATACCGCGGGACGATGTCTTTGATTACAGACGCAAGCAGGTTTCCATGGTGTGGTAATCCTGTTGCAAAAGGTGGTCCGTCAAAGAACACAAACGGTTGTTGAGTTTTATTTTGACGCATCGACTCTCTAAACGTATCGTGCGTCTCCCAAAAATGAAGTACTTCTTGCTCCATCTCGGGAAACGAGAACACCGATTTCTGGTTAGTAGATTCGGACATTTGGTGCTGATGAATTCGGGTGAAGTGTGCCTGTTACTGTTGTCTGAGTTATTTCTTAGTGATGGTATCGCATCACCGTAAAGCGACAAATTATGCAAGTTGGGGACTAGTGTAAAAAGGCAATTTCACTTCGAAAATGCAAAATTTTCGAGAACTGTCACTTTATTGCACTTCAAGTTCGCAACACAAAGGGAGTCTACTATCAAATCTAACCCAATCCTGCGTAGTATCCTCATTCTGCTTATGTCCCTTCCATTTACATTGCAATCCCATGCGCACGAAAACGTAGTAGTACGCAACGTTCCAACAATTGACGAGGAAGTTCTGGAGTCAATTGAACGATACAGAAACGTTCGAACTGCTTCGATAGTCGATTGGCTCGGTGATAGTCTGTTGATTCGGACAAGGTTCGGAGAATCCTCTCAACTGCATCGAGTTCGCGCCCCCATGGGAATGAGAGAACAGATAACTTTTGCTGACGAACCTGTTTCTGGTGTGGTAGTACCAGATTTGAAGGATGTTCAATCCTTTCTGTATCTACAAGATGTCGGTGGCACAGAGTCGTATCAAATTTATGAATACGACGTTGAAAGTGGCAAACAGACGATGATCAGCAGTGGCGATGGACGATATACTGGCGTGAGCTATAGCCCCGATAGTTCCAAGATAAGCTACACATCGACAAAAAGAACTGGACAATATTCTGATTTGTATATCTTTGACCTTGAAAATAACGTAGAGACCCCTTTACACATCGTTGACGAGGTGGGCTGGTCTTTCGTTGCTTGGCATCCGAGTGAAGAGAAAGCTCTGATACGCAAATACATATCCGTCGGGGAATCGCACTTATTCGAGATCGATTGCAACTCCGGCACCAAAAAACGATTGTTGGAAGACTACGGTGAAATATCAATCGGTGGGGTCGAATACCTAACCGATGGTACAGTCATACTCATCAGCGATCATGGCTCAGACTTTCGCCGACTACATCGAATCAATCCAGAGACTTCAGAACTAGAGGTATTGGTTCAATTTAAAGAATCTGATGTCAGTTCGTATTCGCTTTCTTGGGACCGTTCTAAGATGGTAGTTGCACAGAATTTTCAAGGCTACCGGCTGTTCCATCTCTACGACGTCAATACAGGTAGTCTGTCTCAATTGTTACCAGATTTTTCGGACGGTTTGTTAGGTGGGGCACGGTTCAATGCTGAAGGGACCTCGCTTGCATTTACCTTCCAGTCAGCTCGGGTCCAAAACGATGTTTATGTCCTTGATTTGGCGACGAATGATGTAGTTCGATGGACCCAGTCGGAACTAGGGGGGATTGATGCAGATTCCCTTGTTCGTGCTGAGTTAGTGTCCTATTCCAGCTTCGATGATTTAGAGATTCCAGCGTTTATATACAAACCCAAGACCGATGGGCCGCATCCGGTATTGATCTACATTCATGGAGGTCCAGCGTCACAATATAGACCAGGCTTTTCGTCTCGCTTTCAATATTACGTCAACGAACTTGGCATCGCGGTAGTCGCACCGAATGTTCGAGGTTCAAGTGGTTATGGTAAAGAATATCTCACATTGGACGACTGGAAAAAGCGCGAAGACTCGGTGAGAGATATTGGTGCTTTGTTAGATTGGATTGAAGCACAACCGGATCTTGACGCCGAACGCGTCATCGTTGACGGCGGCTCCTATGGAGGCTATATGGTACTAGCTTGTTTGGTACATTACAGCGATCGTTTGCTCGGCGGGTCGGAACGGGTCGGTATCAGCAATTTTGTAACTTTCTTAGAGAACACTCAGGGCTATCGACGTGATCTACGAAGAGTTGAATATGGTGACGAGCGTATACCTGAGATGCGAGAGTTTTTAGAATCCATTGCACCGATGAACCACATCGAGAAAATTCGCAAACCACTGCTAATATTTCAAGGCTTTAATGATCCGCGCGTTCCAGTCTCTGAAAGTGAACAGATCACATTGGCGCTAGAACACGCGGAAATCCCAGCATGGTACGTTCTCTACATGGACGAAGGACATGGCTTTCGAAAGAAAGTAAATCAAGACCATTCCTTCTCGGTTCAAATTCAGTTCTTGCGATCACTTCTCGATGAGTCGATCGCGACACCGGATTTATAGTGAGAAAGAAGAGACTTCGATCAGTTTAAGATCTGATGAGTAAAAAAATCGGACAATAACTAAATGCAGATTACAAACGAGCTACGAGACACTGTAGTCCTGGTCGATGCCCAAGATCGGGAGGTGGGTACCCTGGCTAAGATCGCGGCACATTCTGGTCGAGGATCGCTCCATCGAGCGATTTCAGTTTTTCTCACCGATGGAAGCGGACGCGTTCTGATGCAAAAGAGGCATCCGGACAAACTGGTTTGGGGAGGATATTGGTCAAACAGCTGTTGTACTCATCCGTTTGTTGGTGAATCGACGATCGATTGTGCATCACGAAGAGTTCAAGAAGAGTTGGGCTTGTCTGTGGATTTGACTTTCCATTTCAAACTGAAGTACCAAGCCTCGTTCACTAAAGCACATGCTGAACACGAACTTGTTTCCGTATTTACGGGTAGAGTTAATGGAGAGCCGACCGTCGCCCCAGAAGAAATCTCAGCGTTGATGTGGATTGAACCTGATCTACTTAGTCAGGAGCTTGTGTCGAAGCCAAACGTCTACACGCCGTGGTGTATTTTGGAGTGGAAGGAACTTCAAGCTCGTGGGATTCTTTAACTTAACGTGAATCTCCAGCGAAGGCGAGACAAAAAAATAGAGTAAAAACGGTGAACCTGACGATTTTGAATGCCGTCAGAGTCACATATTTAAACAGAAGAACTTAACGAAGAACCTCGTGAGTTTAGACATTTATAGTACTACAAGTAGTCATCATTAGAGGGTTAATACTCTTTCATATCAAGTTGGAGAGTTTGAGTATCAATAAGAATAAATAAAAGGGTAATTGGAAAAATGTAACGAAAGTTAATGCTACCATATTACATCGAAATATAAATTTAGCAGTTTTTATTCCGCTCCTTATTCTACGAAAATCCTTGGTGTTCCTACGTAATTGTGATTCTGGTGCTGCATAAATATGCGTTAAGTCATCCATAAATAATAGATAGGTACAAAAATATTGAAACAAGTTAACAAAAACCACAAAACCGCGTTCGCAATTGCCCATACACGCATACGTCTATGAAAAGACTGTGGTCGATCTCCATATTTATTGCAGTATTTGTGTATCCACCAATTTCTATATCGATGAAACAAAGTACGTCGTTTAACTTTCATGGAGTTAGCGGATTTGGATTGGTCGCGCCGACCGCTCTAATGAGCAGGATCGTATTTTTCGAAAATGTCTTGCCCAATATTCGATCAGCACGGAGAATGTAATATTGGTTCAGTAGGGACACTAACTTTCACAGTAGTTTTTTCAGTATGCTATCTATGGGAGGTACTGAAGGTCGTATGCTACGTCTAATCTGCTCGATACATGCGTGAATCAGACTACATGTCGCGGCGAGCGCATCATTGACTATCGCATAGTCGAATTCATCGAAGTGCGAGAGTTCGTCCAGTGCTCGAGACATTCGATAATCTACGCTTGTACTGGATTCCTGACTTCGCGAAGTGAGTCGTCTGTTTAGTTCTTCAAGTGATGGAGGGATGAGAAAAAAGCTAACGACATTAGTTTCTTGTTGTTTGATTTTTCTCGCACCCTGCCAATCGATATCGAAAAGAACATCTAGCCCTGTCTCAAGTCTCTTAGTGACTACTTCACGTCGTGTTCCATAACGATGTTTGAACACAGTTGCGTACTCAAGAAATTGATCGTTGGCGACGAGTTCATCAAACTGCTCATCTGACACGAAAAAGTAATGCTGACCCTCAACTTCATAGGACCGCTTCGGTCTAGTGGTGGTAGACACCGAAGTTACTAAACGAGAATCTAACTCGCTGAGTGCTTTGACGATGGTAGATTTACCACAGCCAGATGGTGCTGAAAAAATGAAACAATGTCCTCTCCGTTGATTCATTTGTGTGGCATTTCTTGATTAAGGGGTACTAACGTCTTAATTTTGTTCGGTAAAGAAAGAGTCTGTGCTACTCAATATTTTGTATTTGTTCGCGCATTTGGTCTACACAAACTTTGAGGTCAATCACGAGAGACGCGCAAGCTGGCAACTGTGCCTTTACGGCAAGAGTATTTGCCTCTCGCAAAATCTCTTGCGCGAGAAAATTCAAGCGCCGACCTACTGGAGCTTCCACGTTGAGGCACTTTTCTACATCGACTAGATGAATGTTCAACCGGTCTTGCTCTTCTTTGAAGTCTGCTTTCTGTGCGAGCAATGCTACTTCTTGCGCGACTCGGTTTGGGTCGACGTGTTTCTCAAGCGAACGTAACTTCTCTGTTAAACGCTCTTGGATTAACTTAGGTTGTTCCTTACCGAGATCATCAATTTGTATGAGTAGACTACGCGCGGTTTCGACAGATTCTAGCACTACAGAACGCAGTGCTTGACCCTCTTGTTGTCTTGTGTTGAGAAGTTGCTTGAGACAGGCCTGAAATGTCAAAACGAGCTCGTCTAGATCGTAGACTGGTTTCACCGGGCGTGTTGGTAACAGATTGGGATTTTGTAGGAGCCGAGTCACGTCAACTACACTAACCATCTTCTTTGTGGGTAGTGCGTTGCTTAAATCTGTAATCGCTTGCAATAACGCTGGATCGATTTCGTGCGCTTCTTTGGGTGCGATTTGGTCAGGTGGTTGCTCGTGAAAGAATATTTCGACATAACCTCGTGTTAGAGCCTGTCGCGTTTGTTCCTTTATGTTCGTCTCCAACTCGCGTATTGCCTCCGGTAGCTTCAGTCGAATTTCTAATCCTCGGTGATTCACAGAGCGAATTTCCCAAGCGTATGAAGGCTCTTGGATTCGGGCGAAGGCTGTCATGGAACATGTCATACTAGAGATATGTGCAATCGTATAATTTTTTGCAGTATCTTATTGTATAAGGACTAGCAGACAGCTTAGTGTATCAAAGGACAAACGGTCGAGGTCACGATGAACTACGCCCAATTTCTATCGACACAAACTTCGTAACCAATTCAGGCGGGTCCGCCTTGATTACAGTTGGATCGACTATGCTGTTGTGTACTGCCAATGTTGAATCTGGAGTCCCGCAGTTTCGGCGCGACACCGGTCTGGGTTGGCTAACCGCGGAATACGGAATGTTACCCGGTGCAACCCATACGCGAACGAGCCGGGAAGCTGCGATTGGTAAACAAGGGGGTCGTACCGTGGAGATCCAGCGTCTTATCGGACGTAGCCTGCGACAAGCTGTAGATTTCAGAAAACTCGGCGAAAGTACTATTCAAATTGACTGTGATGTGCTTCAAGCTGACGGAGGAACTCGCACGGCTGCTATAACCGGAGGTTGTGTTGCTCTTTACTACGCTCTGCAACAAGTTTCTCCAGATGCGTTCGTCGGTTGGGTTGCTGCTGTTAGCGTTGGCGAAGTATGGAACGAAGTCTTATTGGACATGGATTACGGTGAGGATGGACAAGCAGATTCGGACGTGAACGTAGTCATGATGCAGGATCGTGGACTCGTCGAGATTCAGGGTACGGCAGAACGAAAACCCGTCGCTCACTCAAAGCTTCAGACAGCCCTTGAGCTAGCGGAGCAAGGAATTACCGAACTGTTCAAGCATCAAGAGAGTAGCACGACTAAGTGATAATGTCGGCTACGGCATTTGTTGCTGATCTGATTGAAGCAAGAGCTCTTCAATTCGGGGAATTTGAGTTGAAATCTGGACTTCGCAGTCCCTACTTTATGAATTTGGGAAACGTCTCACTAGGCAGTGGGGTCGACAAGGTGGGTTACGCGTTCGCAAGACGCATTTCCGAACTAAACTTTAATCCCGATATTCTCTTTGGTCCAGCATACAAAGGAATACCATTGGTAACGACGACATCGACCAATTTACTGAATTTTGGACATGATGTCGGAATAGCATTCAACCGTAAAGAGGTCAAGTCCCACGGTGAGGGCGGGTCACTCGTTGGAGCCGATCTTCAGTCAAAACGCGTTCTGATCATCGACGATGTTATCACCGACGGTGCTTCGAAAGTTGCAGCGGCCGAGCTCGTACGCCAGAACGGTGGAAATCCTATAGCTGTTTTAGTAGCACTTGATCGCAAAGAACGAGACCCTGCTAGTGGCCGCACCTACTTAGAGACTTTGGAAGAGAGACTTGGGTTGGGAGTCTATTCTGTTGCGACGATTAAAGACGTGTTGGCGTATCTGGCACTACACGATCACCTTAGCGACACTCTAGCTACCCTGCGAGACTACGTAGCAAAACACTGCGTGCTGAACTAGTACTCTATTGTTGGAGTGTCTCTAGGTGCGGTGCAACGCTTCGTAACTGTTCGATAAACAGGTCTTGAGTTTCCCGTAGTCTACTTGGTGAGTTCGCTTCAAAACGCATCACGACTTTGGGGGAAGTATTTGACGCACGAAGCAAACCCCAAGCATCCGGAAAGTCTACACGGATTCCATCCGTTCTGTTCACCTCACCTTCACTGAACGAACTCAAGCGACCAAATGCATCGACTAGGTCAAATTTTTCGTTGTCAGGCACGGGGACTTCAATCTCAGGCGTTGACCAAGTAGGTGGCAGTGTATTCAAGAAATTCGTAAAGTCAGAAAGATTCCTCGACACCGACTCGAGGAATCTACATGCCGTGTACAGTGCATCGTCAAATCCATACCACCGGTCGGCAAAACAAATGTGTCCGCTGAATTCACCACCAAGCGGTGCGTCGAGTTCGCGAATCTTTGCTTTAATGTTTGTGTGTCCCGTTTTTGTAAGAATCGCATGCCCACCGAAATCGCGAATGCTCATGATCGCATTTCTCCCACACTTGACGTCTAGAACAATTGGCGCGCCGGGCTGACGATGAAGTGTGTCTCTTGCCAAGAATGCCAATAAGGTGTCCGCAGGTACTATCGTACCAGTGCTAGTTACCACACCGATGCGATCGCCGTCGCCGTCAAACGCAATTCCGAAGTCCAGGGATTGGGTACGTACCGTTTGCACGAGCTGTTGCAAGTTAGTCGGATTTACGGGATCGGGGTGGTGATTCGGGAATGTACCATCCAGTTCATTGAAAAGCGGGATCACTTCACAACCAAGCGCTTCAAACAGTCGAGGTACGAGAACGCCCGTTACACCATTTCCACAATCGACCGCAATACGCAAACTTTGGGAGAGTTTGACATCATGGCAAATACGATCCACATAGGAATCTAAAACACAATTTTGCGCGACGGTACCGGTTCCCTCAGAAAGACTGTTCTGGGAGATGAGACGGTGCAAATCGAGGAGTTCATCAGCCGCGAAGGGTATGTAGTCTAGAACAAACTTTAATCCGTTGTACTCCGGGGGATTGTGTGATCCAGTGATCACGATACCCGCCGCGACCGATAATTCGTGCACAGCGAAGTAGAGTACTGGAGTGGGCACCGTACCAATGTCGATAACATCAACTCCACCGTCATTCAACCCTTGATGAAGAGCGAGCCTCAGCGCAGCTGTCGAACAACGGACATCTCCTGCTACAAGGACCGTGGGGTGTCCAGAAGCGATCGCTCGATTCGCAAACGCTTGACCTATGAGTCGCGTATTTGCTTCAGTGAGTTCGTCGTGCACACGACCACGAACATCGTAAGCTCGAAAAATATTGAGCGGCAAGATAGACACTAGCAGTGCTGAAGATTTAGTTAGATCTCGGAAGCGCGTCTGCGACTAACTCGATGACTTGCTGCGCGATCTCTTTTTTCGACTGTTTTTTCAGTTCGCTTTCAGTCTCTGGGAAGACCACAGTCACTTGATTCTCGTCGCTGTCGAATCCAATTGTGGGATCGGAGACATCGTTAACGACGATCACATCCAAATTTTTGCGTATCAGTTTCTCGCGCGCGTTTTGTAGCACGTCATTGGTTTCGGCCGCGAATCCGACGACAAATGGACGTTTGTTCTTCGACGTAACCGCTCGCACAATGTCTTCTGTTGTCTCGAGTTCAAGAGTGAGATTTGATGGATTCGAATTGGTTGGACGTTTTAGTTTGTGATCGATTAATTGTTTTGGTTGGAAATCCGCTACAGCCGCTACGGCAAAGAATACGTCACACTGATCGATTCGAGTCATGACTGCAGAATTCATCTCTGCAGCGGTCTGCACGTTAACTAGTTCTACCCCTGTGGGTGACTTCAAGTTTACGGGACCGCTGACCAAAGTTACTTCCGCTCCGGCGTCTATTGCTGCGCGAGCGATTTCAAATCCTTGTTTACCTGAACTCCGATTGCTAAGAAAACGCACTGGGTCTATTCGTTCTTGTGTCGGACCCGCAGATACCAGCACCTTGAGATTTTTCAGTAATGCTGGGGGAGAATTTTTTTCCCACAGGGTCTTTAGAAAGGACAAAATGTCTTCGGGCTCTGGCATCCTTCCCGGACCGATATCTCCACAAGCTTGTTCACCGTGCTCAGGTTCCAAGATACAAACACCATCCTGTTTGAGTTGTGCAATGTTCCGTTGGGTGGCAGGATGTAGCCACATTGCTTGGTTCATTGCTGGAACGATTACTACTTGGCTCGTGGTAGCGAGGTATGCCGTCGAAAGTAGGTCGTTGCTACGACCTTGCGCGAGTTTGGCAATCGTGTTGGCGGAGGCTGGAGCGACAACAAACGTATCCGGCCACTTCGCAAGTTCGATGTGTCCCATCGCCCGTTCTGCTTCCAAATCCCAGAGGTCAGTCCGAACTCGCTGCGACGTCAGCGCGGACAGTGTGTGTTCGGTGACAAATTTGTGCGCAGAGCGAGTCATAATTGGTGCGACTTCGTGGTGCTCCGCGACCAGCAACCGGATTAGTTCGGGGACTTTATATGCCGCGATACCACCGGTGATGCCTAGTAAGACTTTCTTGGAACGCATATTAAAAAAAGAGCTTTCACTCGCGGTATTTTCTACAAAAAAGGGCGCAGGTGGGTGTTTCTGTCATTCTTCATGGCAATCTTTAGGTTTAGAAACTACCGAAAATCGTTAAAATCCCTTTTTCTTTTTTTACTTCCCCTCTTTATGAGCAAAGTCTGTCAAGTCACTGGAAAACGCCCAATGTCGGGGAACAATGTCTCGCATGCGAACAATGCCACGAAGCGCAGATATCTTCCTAACCTTCATTACCATCGTTTTTGGGTATCGAGTGAAAATCGATTCGTTCGGTTACGTGTTTCTGCGGCCGGCATGCGGCTAATAGACAAGAAAGGTATCGAAGTTGTACTTGAAGACATGCGTAAACGCGGAGAAAAGTTCTAGTGAGAGACAAGATTAAACTCGTGTCCAGTGCCGGCACAGGGCACTACTATACCACGGACAAGAATAAACGCAACACGCCGGACAAGTTAGAATTCCGGAAGTATGATCCGGTGATTCGCAAACACGTTATTTATAAAGAAGCGAAGATTAAGTAAATCCCCGAGCTTCCAGAAGTTGAAACCACCCGTCGAGGGGTTGCTTCTCACCTAGAAGGATCGCAGTTACAAGAACTCGTAATTCGCGAGTCCCGGCTTCGCTGGCCGCTACAGGTACCAAAGACCATCGTAGGACAACGATTACTTGTCGTGACCCGCCGTGCCAAATACTTGTTGTTTGAATTCGAACATGGTACTCTCATACTACACTTGGGCATGAGTGGACGACTTCGAGTGCTACGAACCACTCGAACATTTAACAAGCATGATCATGTCGATTTAGTTTTCTCAAATGACAAAATGCTCAGATACCACGATCCTCGTCGTTTTGGCAGCATTCATTGGCAACCAGAAAACACGGTTCATTGGACGTTGCAACATCTAGGACCTGAACCTCTCGCAGAAGACTTTGATGGGGACTACTTGTTCCGAATGACTCGGAAACGTACCACCAGGATCAAATCGCTACTAATGAATTCCCACGTAGTAGTTGGTATTGGAAACATATACGCTAATGAAGCACTGTTTCTTGCTGGAGTCCGCCCGCAGCGCAGGTGTGATCGGATGACACGCGCGGAGTGCGTGAGGCTTGTAAGGGAAGTTCAAAACGTTTTGGAAGCTGCAATTGAAGCAGGTGGTACGACTCTAAGGGACTACTATGGGGTCGAAGGTGAGACTGGCTACTTTAAAGCGGCGTTGTATGTGTATGGCCGGGGAGGAGAACCTTGTTTACGTTGCAGAGCCCCATTGAAGAGTTGGAAAGACGGTCAGCGGCAATCTATATATTGCCCGCAGTGTCAGCGTTAGTTTGACGTTTACAGAGATCGAAAGTGCTTTGCCAAAAATTCGGCAACGACAGGATGAACAAATTCCGATACATCGCCACCGAGTGCCGCAATTTCTCGGACACGACTAGAAGATACAAAAGACCATTTACTGGCAGTCGGTAGTAATACGTACTCAAGTTCAGGGTCGAGATGACGATTCATTTCTAACATTTGGAATTCGTACTCATAGTCCATCAAGGTTCGCAGCCCTCGCAAAATGAACTTCGTATTTTTTGCTCGAACAAAATCAACTAGCAGACCAGAAAACTTTTCTACTTCTATTCGATCTCCATATTCTTTCAACGCTTCACGACAGAGTTCCATTCGCTCATCAAGAAATACATCTGGATTTTTGTCTGTCGCGGTCCCGAAGGCTACGATTACCTTGTCGAACAGACCGAGCGCACGTTCAACGATGTTCATGTGTCCGTAGGTTATTGGATTGAAACTCCCTGGATAGACGATGATTCGCATGGTTTTCTTGATGTTCCTTTTGTTGTGAAAAAAACTGTCGGTGGGTCTCCGAAGAATGAGATACTCACTCTCTCTTTGGTGTGATCACTTTAGTCATATTTAGTACTACTCTACCCTACGAAAACATCGTGTACATTCTAATTTCCAAATGGAACACTAATTGCTTATAACTGTCACAGTAATGGTCGATTGAAATAGCTTTCCGCCAACCCATGGTGAAGAGCTTAGACGATTCGATCGCGAACAACCGACGATGCATAGATTAACTCAAAGGAATCACAACAAATGAAAATTCGAAATGCTTGTATAGTGCTGATTGGCATGCTTGCAATCCCTTTAGCCGCCGAGGACAACGATTTAGGTTGGTACTTTCTTGGCGGATTCACTGTTTTTCCGGACGGTACTTCCATTGAAGTTGCTAGTACAGAAGGCTACGGTAAAAGGTGGGGTGCTGGTTTTCAAATCAACAGTTTTTTTGGCCTCGAATTCGCTCGAGACTCAGCACCAGCATTGAACGATGCGGCAATTGTCAAGATTTTTGAACAGGACTTTGATGACACAATCAATACCTACGACATCAAGTCTTCATACAACCGTTTCTCCTCGATTGTCGGGAAATTTACAGTCCCTGTAATTAAATCTGCGAACCTCATCGGAAAGTTAGGATACGCAAATTACTCCTATCGGTCTAAAGTAGAGTTTCAGTCTAAGAGTGAACTTCAGTTTAGTGGAAAGTTTGAGGAAGACTACGGTCTCACTCCAACCGCATCGTTAGGTGTGGAGTTTCCGTTTAGAAAAGGCTTTGGTCCGAGCGCTGGAATCGAACTAGCTGTGACAAAGGTTTTTGAAGAAGAGGTTGAGTCAGTATGGGGAACCGCATCGTTTCTCATCCGATTCTAAGGTGGTAGTTCGCATTAATACGATGGTTATACAACGGAACCCTATGTTGAATCGTGGTTGACGGTTGACACGATGACCTGACACCCACAGAGTAGACATTCCTACTACTAGGTGAGTTTCTTACCCGTTCGAGTCAGTGTCTAAGGACAGCAACGAAAACTTTACTTCACCCACGGTAGCTTCTTTCCACACAGTGTAGGGGTGTGTATCGATGGGTGTACGCTTGGAGTGTTCTAAGTAAATCAATCCGAGTGTACTCACTCGATTGTGTAGTTCATTGAGGACTTTCGCGTAAAGGTTTGAATCTGTAAAAGGCGGGTCGACGAATACTAGATCCCACACTTGATCGTCTTGTTTCAACCAAGATACACAATTTCTGCAGATGACCTCAGCTTCGTGTGCCGAAAGATCTAATCGGTGGCAAGTGTCTTTGATCTGAGTGGCTATTTTGGTGTGTTTTTCGATAAAGGTTACTTTAGACGCCCCCCGAGAAAGAGCTTCAAACCCTAGTGCGCCGGATCCAGCAAATAGGTCGAGAACTCGCATGCTAGTGATGTTTGGACCTATCCAATTAAAGACTGTTTCCCGTACCCGATCCGACGTTGGGCGTAATCTCTTTTGGTCGATGAGTTTTAGTCGATGACCCTTAAAACGACCAGCGACGATTCGTACTTTGTGATTCAGCACGACTTAGTAGACAACCACTTAAGATATTAGAAAACGCATATTGTTCACAAAAAATTGATAATGTTCCACCCAGCGCGCAAAACTTGAAATTCAGTCAAGTAGATCGAGGAGTCATACCGAATTAATAAGAAACGCAATACTTGGTCACGCTTAGGGGACGCACTGTCTAAGACTCGGTCTCGAGTATCCAACGGAATCGCTAATGTGTTTTCTTCTGGACGCGAGTTAGATGACAGTCTCTTAGACGAGCTGGAGTTTAATCTGTTGAGTGCAGACGTGGGGACAAATACCGCAGCACAGATCTTGGATCGACTGCGGAAAGAGATCAGTAAACGAAAACTCAGTTCTCGAGAACAATTTATTGGTGCGTTGGAGGACGTTCTACTTGACCTTGCCAATCAGTTGGTAAAACCCTTAGTCATTACTGAAAACCGCCCGTTTGTGATATTGGTGACCGGTGTTAACGGGGTCGGCAAGACAACCACGATCGGCAAACTTGCGCATCGTTTCAAAAAAGACGGCTTATCCGTTATGTTAGCGGCAGGGGACACTTATCGTGCTGCCGCGATCGATCAGTTACAACGATGGGGACAATTAAATGACGTTCCCGTAGTTGCCCAGCAGACGGGTGCAGACAGTGCTTCCGTCGCGCACGATGCATTCCAAATAGCCAATTCGCGTAGTATCGACGTCTTGATCGTCGATACAGCAGGAAGACTGCACTCAAATAAAGGTCTTATGGACGAATTGGCAAAAGTGCATCGTGTAATTGCGAGATTAGACGCATCCGCTCCTCACGAGTCTATTCTGGTTCTGGATGCAACTATTGGACAGAATGCTTTGTTGCAAGTCGATCAGTTTGACACAGCAGTACAACTGTCCGGTTTAGTATTGACTAAACTCGATGGTACCGCGAAGGGTGGGGTCGTACTAGCGTTACCATCTATTTCCTCATTGCCGCTCTATTACGTTGGACTCGGAGAGAGCATCGACGCATTACAACCATTTGACCCACAAGACTACGTCACTGGTTTGCTAGGTTCGTGAGCAAAGTTGTCCTAGAGAATATCGGAAAAACGTTTGAGAACGCTTTTGAGATACTACGCGAAATTAGTGTGACTTTTGATCAAGAATCGGTGAATTTCATTATCGGTCGTTCCGGAGCGGGAAAGACTACTCTAATACGAATTTTGCTCGGTCTTACTTCTCCGACCGTGGGACGTGTACTCTTCAATGACATTGACATTACGTCGTTGAGCCGATCTGAAATCGCGCGGTATCGTCGTTCCGTTGGGATCGTTTTGCAAGACCCGTCACTCATTCCCAATAGAAGTATTTTTGACAATGTCGCAATGCCACTATGGGTGCGCGGACTACGTTCCAAAGAAATTCGCCATCGCGTTGAACGATGTTTGAATGTCGTTGGTCTCGACTCGGTCAAAGATTTGTACCCGGTTCGACTTTCAACCGGCGAACAACAAAGGGTATCAATCGCACGTGCTATCGCGCACCGTCCGAAATTACTGGTAGCAGATGAGCCAACAGGGAATATGGACAATCAATTGTCGTTAGAAGTACGTTCACTTTTTGACATGTTTCCAGAATTAGGTACTACGGTTATTGTCGCGACGCACGAACCTGAATTGACAGAAAATATGAAGCACGTGTTTGAGTTGAAGGATGGTACTATGCAGAGGGTCGCTCCTCAAGCATCCACGGCTGACAGCACTTCCTCAAATCAATGAGCAGACAGACTTTTCCAGTACAGACGGATTCAATGTCTCGTGGTTCGAATCTGAGAATTCGTGCTCACAGTTTACTTGAAAGCGTACAACATCTGAGTCGCCATGCATTGGTTACGTTATTGGTATGGCTATTGATAGGAGTCGCGCTCTCACTTCCTACGGGACTGTGGTTAGTACAGCACAACATTCATCGTCTCGCACAACAGCTGCATGATGACACTGGATTAACCGTGTACTTTCTTCCTACTAGTCTTTCGAAAGAGATCGAAGAAGTACGAAAGCACCTCGTTCAGAGTACCATAGTTCAAACGATTGAAATGACCTCCTCCGAGCAAGCGATGGAAGAGTTTCAACGAGTCACCGGCTATGATCAGGAATTGTTAGCGCTTGACGAAAATCCACTGCCTGCATCGTTGTCTGTGGTTTTACAACCAGATGTGCCAGCCACTGATATAGAAGCACTAGTTACCTCAGTGAGTAACTATGCTACCGTTGATAGTGTCGACTTTGATACCGAATGGATTCGAAACTTAAATGCAATACACCAAGTTGTCTCGACCCTCATGTGGATCGTCGGCGCTTTATTTGGTTTTGGGGTAGTATTTGTGACGTTTGCTTCGGTGCGTCTCGCCATTGAATCGAAGTTCCGCGAACTACGAGTTCTGTCGCTGATTGGAGCGTCGGACCGATATTTACGCCGCCCTTTTATTTATTGCGGAATTTTGTATGGTTTCGGTGGGGGCGTGGTGGCAACCGCGATTGTGTTCGGAGCGCTATTTGCGATTAAAGATCCCCTGCATCAGCTAGTCCAAGGCTACGGTGGAACCATCCACTTAGTTTCGCTCAACTATTTTTCCGCTAGCGTGGAAATTGCTCTTGGAACGCTGTTGGGATATCTAGGAGCTCTCTTTGTGTCGATCTCAGAGATTCAAAAGCGTCGAACGTTTGAGTCGATCCACTAAACTCTATTGGGGATGAGTACCGTAATAGAACTCTAAGGACCATTCAGTTATAGTCCCTGTGTCGTTTCGAGCAGCGTCGACTACTTTCAACCTCCATTCTCCGTTTGGTGACTCTCCAAAAAACGCGTTTGACAATATACTCCAGGACAGCGTAGTGTTGTGAATTAAAAAGTCGTTGAAAACCTGATTTACAACACTTTCAGTTCCGTCTGGGGAGATTAGAGTGATCCCCATGTCGGGCATGAAGTTGTGAGACCCTTCTATGTTGAGAACTACAGCTTCAATATTCGAAGTCGCGCTAAAGCCAGTCACTGAAATTGACGATTCAACACCGTCACTGTGATAGTCTGGAACGTCGATAGTACTTTGGTTTCTAAAAACATCGGATCTGATAAAAGCTCCAAGACTGTCGGCTTGATGTGTCCGGGCTAAAGCGACTGCGTCGTCCAAGTTTATCGCACCGAAACCATACCAGTTGTGGAAGTTATACCCAGCGCTATTTTGAATCCATCCGTGTTGCAAGATGTGCGGTTTGCCACCGCCAAACGCGATTCGGACCGGTAGGATATCGGGGTTAATTTTGCGGGCGGTCTTTGCCAAGATGTACTTGATGTCCCTCCAGGTCAAGTTTGGATTAGCTGACAATAGAACCGCGATCGCTCCAGACGCGTTTGGAGCGGCAGCTGACGTACCATTGAAAGTACTGATGTAGTTTCCCGTGGGGTTTAGTGTTTGTTGATTTGCGAGTCCGCGTCTTGCTAAGACTACATATCCTCTTTCTGTCCCTTGTTGGTCAGTGCTGATGGAGGCAGGGTATTGGTCGCCATATTCACCAGCAGGAGTTGAGATCCACAGATTGCTACCAGTCGACGAATATCCTGCTCTCACATCGCTTGCGTTAAACGCGCCAACTACAACTAGAAAAGGAAGACTATGAGTGGGATCGCCATTTGACGAGCTGCAGCCGATTTCACCACGTATGTCGTGTTCTAGATTTACGCAATCGAAGAAACTATTGCCAGCTGACTTCACGTACAACGCGCCTCGACCCTCTCGTAAATCGGTAATACCACGTTGGTATAGGTTATACGTCCACGACGAACTTATACCCATATAGGGTAAGGTACCATACGACATGTTAAATATGTCAACATCGGAAGAACGAGGTTTGTCGTCGCTAAATCCCAGAGCTTCTTCTACATCTCCGGCAGTTCCGAGATAGTTGAACCCCCGCAATCGGCTCAGCGGCGCGACCCCCCGTCCCCCAATTCCATTGTTAGCTACTGCGCCTATTATTCCGGCAACAGAAGTACCGTGATCGCCTAAATTTTCTGGGTTGAATGGATCTAATTCGGTAGCTCCGAACCACTGTCTGTCGTGGGTACCGCGTGCAGCAAAATTGTAGGACCCATTCACGTCAACGTTTGCAGCTAGATCAGGGTGGCACATTTCAAGACCTGTATCGACTACCGCGACAGTAACGTTTTCACCATAGGGACCTTCACTCAGTACGTTGTCCATGCTTAGGTCTGCGCCGGCAACACCTCCGTTCTGTGAGAAAGCATTCTGGCCGGTGTTTTCAAGATTCCAATGATGTTCAAGGAAAATATCTGGAGCATCGCTCGACTCTTCTGGATGGGTTGTCGAACAACGCGACACTACATCCCAATTGCTATCAAGGGTAAAACCGAAATAAGTCGTTCCATATCGACTTGCAGACGAAGTTTCTTCGACGGTTGGGTTCAGTCTCGCGAATCCGTAGTACGATGTATCGGATTCAAACATAGAGGCAGACAAAGGAATCAAGATTGTCCTTACTGAGCTGCTCCAACGTGGCAACGACGGTATCTCTAACGTGTTGGAATACACTTCAGTGCTTGGATCCCATATATCGCTACGAATTACAACTCTTGCTTGTGTGTTCGATGCAGTGGTTCGACCTGTGTTATAAACAGTGAACCTGTATCGAATTTCCGATGCCAGTATGGTTGCGCGCGAAAAAATTACAAGATCAGCACTGATGTTTGTCTTGTAGTTTGAAGGAATCGCACCGTCTCTTAGAAATACTACCACTGAGTCTGCATCGGCATCGGACGTACCGTTACCCTGAATGTTTCCGATACTGACTTCAACAGACTCGTTGGGATCACTTTCCCAATCACGAAACGGTGTGATCGTGATTTGAGCTGAAGTAGTACCAGCAGGGAAATTAACACTCGAAGCAGAGATTTCATAGTCCACGTCGGGCGTTGCACTGCCGCTAATTTCTAACGCTACGGAGATATTGCTCGATGCAGATTTGGAGAGTGCGACCGTTACGACAACTGTGTCAAGTGAATCTTCTTGGATGGTGAGCGTCGGGGCTGATATCGATACATCAACAGGCGGTACGGTACTTGAGGACCCACCGCTGCAACTCATCAACGTCGAGATGGATAAAAGAAGTCCCAAAATTAGTGCTAGACGAATTGAACGATGCACTACAAAACCCCTTGAATTTGTCCGAAATACACTGTACGGAAAAGATCGCAACGATTACGATTATATCGACCCTGTTCACTCGAAATACCTGCACTAAATTTGTGCCTATGAAGGGCTCTGCTTCTTACAAGATCGTTAGATCGGTTGCGCCTAAATAATGGTGCGTCACACATCAGGCATGTTCGTCAAATGAGGGCACGGATCAGAGAGTCTCGAAAGTGATTTGTTTCCTCTGTGCTGTATGACAGACTTCATCGTTAAAGTTCTCAGCGAACAAGTAGATTTTTTGAAAATCGTAACACGACTCTCTATCTTCTTTGGAAATAAAAAAAGCCCGATGAACGGGCTCTTTTTGAAAAAAACTAGTTTTAAATTACCAGTTCATATTCGCTCGGAAATATGCGACACCTCCGTTGAATCCGAATGGAGCGGTCATGGGATATTTCGACCCCGCGACTTCTGCCCAAGGATTTCCTGTGGGAAAAATGTTTGTCGTATTTTCTAGCCCGACGGAGAATGTTGTGTTTTCATCGAATTTGTAGTTGACTTCTAAATCTAACAAATAGTCTTCCGCAACATGAAATGGATATGCATCTGAGAATAGATGTGGTTCCCAGATGTTGTGGTAGTAGCGAATCCTACCATTGACGTTCCACTTCGCGTTTACCGAGTGAAAACCAGAAAGAGTTAGACGTAGTTTGGGAACACCTTTTCGTAGTTCCAGTACGCGTTGTTCGTTAATTACAGCTGGGTCATAGTTTTCAACAGTAGTCTTAATAAAGCTTGTTACGAGCAAGAAATCTATGTCTCGTCTTGCTATAGTCATGGATCTAGCTGCAGTAACTTCTATCCCCTCGGTTCGTGTGTCGAAGTTGTTTGTGAAAAAGCGAACCGCTCGGAGATTACGATCAACGACTGCACCGCGCGCTTCAAGTTCATCAAAGATCGCTGGGCTCAATTCGATGGCAGATGTCCGTGCAAGACGATCAAGGACGTCGATTCTGAATAAATCCACGGTAATATCTGTCCCCCAAGCTTTTAGTACAGCACCGAACGTGGTATTGTGAGAAGTGACTGGCTGTAAACGCTCTCCACCGACGGCTAGAGCGATGGGGTCAGTGGCTGGCACTGTAACTTCATCTGTGAGACAAGGCGTTCCAGGAACCGGGCAAATATCACTAACGAGGAAGTTGGTCGAAACTACAAGGAAGTTCTCTTGCCCAACGGTAGGAGCAATGAATCCAGTACTGAAGCCAGAGCGTATTGAGAGGTTTTCAGTGTAATCAATTAGCGTACTGAATTTAAAGGTGAGGGTGTCTCCAAAGCCTTCAAACTCTTCGTATCGCATCGCAAACGTACCAAGTATGTTAGATGTGAACATTTGCTCGGCGTCCACCCACAGTGCGACGCTCATTCTAGATTCATCTACCTCAGCGTCGGGCGGATAACCAGGGAAACCGTTCGAACCGATTCCGAATCCTTGACGGACGAAATCTGGGTTGACGAACCAAGAGTCTTCTTCGCCCTGTTCGGTGACATAGTTCTCACTTCGAACTACGAGCCCCGTCGCAAAGTGTATATCGTCATATCCAGAAGCTACATTGATCTCTCTGTGCATCGACCAATCGAACGTCCAATCGGTCTCACCGGTCTCACCAACTTCATATGAAGTTGGGATATTGTTCTGTCGATCGACGAGTTGAGGATTAATTGTGTTGTTCATGTAATACGCGACGTTGCTGGTGCCCCATACAAAACTCGCATCAAAATTCCAGGTCGTGAAGATCATGCCTTCAACTCCTACGGCGAAACTGTAATCAGAAACTTCGCCACCGAATTGCGGGGTAAAGCCTCCTGGGAACAGAGACAAGAACGAGTAACAATTTGGGTCAGCCGCGACTTGAGCTAGTGCGTCTGGATCTGGAGTGAGTTGATCTTCAATCGCAACGACCGGACAATCGCTGCTGTCATCGCCCAGATCCGCAATAAGCGAAGTCTCTCCACCGTCGATAGTAAATACACCGGAGCGCGTCGCCGGATTTCTGAAGAAAAATCCTCCTTCAACGTCTCGCAACGAAATATTTCCCCAACCATATAAAGTCAAACCATTTTCCATGGGCATTTCAAAATTTGCGAATCCCCGGAAATCGGAATGTATATCAGGAGACCCCCAGATTTGGGCAAATGGCTCTCGAACGTTTGTGTTACCGGCATCAATCAGGTTCTGGGCATCACCACGCTGAACACTTCGAACCGTAGCTTCCATCATACTGTAATCAGCACTAACCGTGAGTGAACCACCTTCTCCAATCGGTAAACCATATACTCCAGAGAGAGAAACTGTCGTGCCATCGCCTTCGTACGTTTGCGAGGCCTTTACTTGTGCGGCACGCACGCTATCACTCTTGCGGAGTACAAAGTTCATAACACCAGCTACGGCATCGGATCCGTATTGAGCAGATGCACCATCGCGCAAAATCTCGATTCGTTCTAAAGCGATTCCCGGAATAGCATTGATGTCGACTCCGTGTGATCCTTCATTTTTTCCGCCACCAAGCAAGGCGATCACGGCTCCTCTGTGTCGTCTTTTTCCATTGACCAGAATCAATGTCGAATCTGAGGACAACCCGCGAAGATTGGGTGGCCGTATGATAGTTGCTGCGTCTGCAATTGGAAACTGCTCGATGTTAAACGACGGGACTTGATTGGCAATTTGACTCATTAGATCAACACCGCCATTATTTACGTCGAGGCTCGCACCACTGATAATATCAACCGGGACGGGAGAATCCGAACTTGAACGATTTGGGTTTCGAATTCCAATCACGTTGAGAACTTCCATCTCCTCATCGTTCTCTGCGGCCTGCATATCTGCTTCATCGTCATCCTGTGCCGTGGTGGTGACTCCCACCCAGAGTAATGTGCCAGCGAGTAGCATCCAAATTTTTACAATTTTTGATTTGATCATGATTCTCCTATCGTGTTATCCTATAACACATCCATGCCCAGGGGATGGGCATACACACTGAGCCAACACGAGTTAGCAACAAGTTTTGAACGAAATAATTTTATACATTTACCTGCGTACCTTTAACGCTTCGATACGCATTGTGTGTAGGCTAACACATTACAACTCGGTTCGGTCATTATTTTCGTTGTCATAATCGTTCGTTGAAAGTTCTTTGAAGTACATATCGAACATCTTTAGCACGCTACCAAAGACGGCACTCGTTGCGTTAATCTGTTTGTGGATTCTTTGGCCTAGCATCCATGGACAGCTCCGGTCTCCGCTGTATCTGCTCGAACGCGAAATGTTAGTTGTACAAACTACTGACGGAATTTCTGCGCAATTTGAAGTGGTTACAGTGACGACACGGGCTGATCAAGCTCAAGGTTTAATGTATGTACGGCATTTGCCTTTAGATCAAGGTATGGTCTTCTCGTACACAAGGAATCAAGTCCTCAGCATGTGGATGAAAGACACTTATGTGCCGTTGGATATGTGGTTTGTCGATGAAGGAGGAAAAATTCAGAAAGTAGTGGCGCGTACAGTACCGTATTCTCTTGAATCCATCAAGTCTGACTCACCCGTGCGAGCGGTTATTGAAGTAAACGCAGGTCTTAGTGCAATGCTTGGAGTGACGGCCGGCGCGATCGTAGATCATCGTGTATTTCAACAAGATCAATGAATTCTTTGGTACCCCGTGATTGACTTTGTCCAACGATAAATGAAGCACTTGTGGTTACCTTGGCATTGGCCTACTTGGGCACTGATAAGTTTCGGTTGGTGTGTAGCACGTCTACCGTTGAGGATGCAGTACTCTGTAGGCAGAATGGTCGCGCGAACGTTCTTTTCTCTCTTTCGTAGGAGGAAGGCAATTGTTCAGTTGAATCTGAAGTTAGCGTTTCCAGAACTTGCCGATGAGGCACGTGAGGAACTCACGTTAAAGACTATTGACGAATTTTCACGAAGCATGGTCGAAACGCTGTTTGTCTGGTTTCGTGGTGTACATTCATTATTAGATCGAGTACAAGTGTCCGGACTTGAGCGACTTCGCGGCTCAGATCACACGCAAGGCACAATCTTACTAGGAGCACATTTTGCGTCGCTAGACCTCTGTGGATCGGCCGTGAGCCTGCAATCGCCGTTCCAAATCACGTATCGGGATATCAAGAACCCTGTTGTGAATTGCATCGCAGTCAATCGTCGTCGCCGTGATTACGAAAGAATGTATCTCGCGACTGACGTGAAAACGATGGTTAGTGAGCTTCGCAAAGGTAAGACCATTTGGTTCGCGTCTGATCAAGACATGGGCACCAGGAAAGCGACCTGTTTCGCTCCTTTTTTTGGTGTAGAAGCATCCACAATCACTACCCCCTTCCGTCTTGCTCGTCTAACGGGCGCGCGAGTTGTCCTGATGACGCACACTCGCGACAACGAATCGCAGAGTTGGGATGTTGAGTTACATCCTATCGAATTATCGGATTTGGCGGAACCTGAATGTTACGTCGCTGACGCAACAAACGTCAATCTAGTAATCGAGCAGGTTGTACGAACACATCCCGCGCAATATTTTTGGGTGCACCGGAGGTTCAAAACAAAGGCTGACGGGCAACGACGGGACTATGGCTTTCGAGAGAAGCACTTACTCCACTAGTGTGAGCCATTCAGGGTGGGTCGTGGTTTTTCCTTGGACCTGATCAAAGTACATTTGTTGTAGCTGTTCGGTAATCGAGCCGCGGGTACCATCACCGATGGTTCGTCCGTCCAACTCACACACGGGTACAACTTCAGCCGCGGTACCCGTCATAAAGCACTCATCGGCGATGTAAAACTCATCTCGAGTGATTCTGCGTTCAATGACTTCATACCCTAGTTCTTTCGCAAATGTCAGTATCGTATCGCGTGTGATGCCCGATAGACATGAAGTGAGCTCTGGCGTTTGAATGACACCATTCTTCACTAAGAAAACATTTTCACCCGTACCTTCCGCAACATACCCTTCATTGTCAAGCAACAACGCCTCGTCATAACCTCCGTCAAGTGCTTCGGAAAGCGCTAACACAGAATTGATGTAATGGCCGACGGCTTTAGCTTTACACATGCTGATATTGACGTGGTGGCGCGTGTAGGATGAGGTTTGAACCCGAATACCACTAGCAAGCGCGGCCGGATCCATGTAGCTCGGCCATGACCAAGCCGCAACACAGACGTTCACCGATAGTCCTTGAGCCCGTAGTCCCATAGCTTCAGAACCGAGTAACGCTATCGGTCGGATGTAAGCAGAATCCAACTGATTGCGTTTTACCGTTTCAACCTGCGCGTTAATGAGCGTATCGAAAGAGTACGGAATGTTCATACGTAGGATTTTTGCGGAATCAAAGAATCTACGGGTGTGGTCGTACAACCTGAAAATTTGAGGTCCGCGGGAACTCGCGTAAGCGCGGACTCCTTCAAAACAACCGACACCGTAATGTAGAGTATGTGTCAGCACATGTACTTGGGCATCCCGCCAATCTACAAAATCACCATTCATCCAGATAGTGCCATCGCGGTCGGCAAAACTAGCGGGCGTCGCTACCATACTTAAACATCCTCAGTAAACTTTAAACATCAAACACTCAAAGAACGACCTAGATTCCGCGTACCGTTCATGTCCATACCTAGTTTTCGAGAAATGCTTGGAGCTTTAGTACAGACACCATCTGTCAGCAATCTGTCGCGCGAGCTTGATTGTAGTAATCGCGCGGTCGTTGAACTCTTAGCCACATGGTTAGAAGATCTCGGTTTTTACATTTCAATCCATTCTCTACCCAACGATACTAAATTCAATTTAATCGCTAGGAAGGGGGAGGGAAGCGGAGGCTTATTGCTTTCTGGGCATACCGACACTGTCGCGTGCAACCCCGATCAATGGGCTACGGATCCGTTTGAGTTGCACTCTCAGGATGGCAAATTCTATGGTCTCGGCACTTGCGACATGAAAGGCTTTTTCCCTACGGTACTTGAGATCTTAGAGCAAACCTCCTCGACGAAACTTGTAGCACCGATTACCGTACTTGCTACTGCTGACGAAGAAACAGACATGGCAGGTGCGCGACACTTGCTAGAGTCGAATGAATTGACTGCGGAAGGAGCAATCATCGGGGAACCAACATCACTAGAACCGGTGATCGCGCACAAAGGCATATTTACTATGAAGATCACCACGTTAGGAAAGTCCGCGCACTCGTCGAACCCGAATCTAGGCACAAATGCTCTGGAGGGGATGCACGAGATAGTAAGCGCGCTCCTGGGATATAGGGACATGCTGCGCCAGAAACATCAAAATGATGCCTTCGAAATACCTTATCCAACTATGAATCTTGGTTGCCTTCATGCGGGCGATAGTGCTAATCGAATATGCAATAGCGCGGAACTCTTGATTGACTGCCGTACGCTTCCCGGAATGTCAAGTACAGAGATTGCGGAGGATCTCACGAGATACTTAGAGTCGCTTGAGTCAAAAGTAGGTATGCCTATCGAAGTCGAACTGGGAATGCCTCCGATTGAACCATTTTCCGCGAACTCGGACTCAAAGTTATCGAAGCTAATGGCGCAGATTACGGGGAAAACGGTCAAGGCCGTTGCATTTGGTACAGAAGCACCATTTTTGCAGAGTATGGGTCTTGATACGATCGTGTTCGGTCCTGGTTCTATCGATCAAGCGCATCAGGTAGACGAATATCTTGCTATTGACCAAGTGCGTACCGCACAAGACGCACTACTACGAGTTCTTCACACTTATTGTTATTGACGATAGCCGACACTCACAGACACTAAGTGGCTAATGATAAGTTCCATTGAACGTGAGGACTTAAGAAGGGCCTTTATTGGGATCGATAAGACTGTACGTAGTCTACGAGACGTTTAACGTTGTCGACAGGGGTAGATGGAATGATGCCATGTCCCAAGTTGAAGATGTGCCCAGCCCTAGCCGCAACATCACCAAGGATACGTCGAGCGTGTTCGATTACTACTTTCTCGTCTGCGCACAACGCGATTGGATCCATATTACCCTGAACTGCTCTGCACTGTAAGTCATCCCAAACATCTATCAGTCGAGGTCGCCAATCAAGTGCCAGTACGTCGGGACCGGTCTCGTACATTGCTTTTAGCAAATGTGTATTACCCGTTCCAAAGTAAATTCTTGGTACAGTGTCGTTTATACCATTGAACAGTTGCTGAGTAAAGGGAAACACATAAGTCTGATACTCTTTCGTACCTAGGCAACCCACCCAACTGTCAAAAATTTGAATCGCATCTGCTCCGGATCGGATTTGAAAATTGACATAGTCGATTACGGATAGGGTAATCGTCTCAAGAAGTTCGCGCCAACTCTTTGGATATTGATACATGAACTTTCTGACGTGTTGAAAGTGGTGCGATCCCTGACCTTCAATAGCATAAGCCGCAAGCGTGAACGGGGCACCCGCAAAACCGATCAAACTGATGTCGGGAGGAAGATCTTCTAGGACATTTTGAATCGTATGTGCGATATATTCACAATCCTGTTCAGCTTCCAGTCGACGCAAACGCGAACAGTCTCGGGGTTCGCGTATCGGATTCGCGAATCGAGGACCTACTCCTTCGAAGTAGTCCAACTCCAATCCCATAGGATGGAGTATCGGTAGCAAGTCAGCGAACACAATTGCAGCGTCTACACCAAGGATTCGCTGTGCGTCCAGCGTGACTTTCGCGGATAAATCAGGATTCGTGAAGAAATCTAGACTCTTGGTACTACCTTTGACTGCTCGATATTCCGGCATGTATCGACCAGCCTGACGATTTAACCAAATAGGTGTGTGTTCTGTAGGTTCTCCTCGACACGCTTTCAGAAATGTCGTGTCGTGGGATCGAATACTCATCCCTTAAGTTCGACCGGGTTGACCTCCACGTCGTAATCGACTTCAGGGTGTCCAAAACCGAACAATCTCAAAAAGTCTGATTGAAACCCGCTGACATCCGCGATCTCGTGGACATTGTCTGTATCGATAATTGACCAACTTTTGGCAACACTGGCTTGTACATCCTCATCAAGTTCGTAGTTATCCATTCGAATACGTCCGGCATCATCCACTCGGCGCGGTTCTAAATACAGTTGTTCTTGAAAGAGCCGATAGATGTGATCAATACAGTCTTCGTGAAAGCCTTTAGCTTTCATTTCTCGAAACAAGATTGAAAAGTACAACGGGACTACTGGGATTGCAATGCTCGCTTGGGTGACGACTGCTTTTAGTACCGCGATATAGGCTTCTACCTTAGATTGACCGAAGCGTTCGTTTAGTCGTCCGCAGGTTTCATCTAGGTGTTCTTTCGCTTTTCCGATCGTTCCACCACGATAAATAGGCCAAGTGAGTTCATTCCCTAAATAGGTATAAGCAACGGTTTTAAAGTTTTCGGCTAGTACTCCTGCTTCGAAAAGAGCGTCGATCCAAAGTTCCCAGTCTTCCCCTCCCATGACTGCTGTTGTGGCCTGAATTTCTTCCTCTGTTGCACTTTCAATATCGATATCTGCTACTTCACAATTTCCCGTAAGTACATCAAGTTTTAACGTGCGAGAACTCATATCCTGTCCAATGGGTTTGATCGAGGAACGAAACACTTCACCGGTTTTTGGGTGCGTCCGAATGGGAGCGGCTAAACTATAAATTAAGAGGTCAATTGAGTTTAAATTGTTCCGAATAGCGTTGATGACTTCGGCTTTGGTATGATCAGCAAATGCGTCGTCATTAATCGTATGAGAAAACAAATTGGCTGATCGAGCCAGCCGATCAAATGCAACGTTGTTGTACCAGCCCGCGGAACCAGTTCTTCTGTCGGTGGGTTCTTTTTCAAATGACACGCCAATCGTGTTTGCTCTGCAACCGAAAGCCGCAGATATTCGCGAGGCTAAGCCGTATCCTGCTGAGCAACCAATAATTAGAGCGTTGGTTGTACCCGACACTCGTGGTCGTCCTCGCACGTAATTTACTTGGTCTTGCACATTCCTAGCACAACCAGTTGGATGTGCCGTGGTACATATGAAGCCGCGAATTCTGGGTTTGACAATCATCTGGATTCCCTATTCTAAAGATAGAGAATTCTGCAAATTGCTAATTTTGTATGTACATCTAGAGCCACAACGTCGAACGGTTTCAGCTTACCTACACTGTCGAGTATTCCAATGGAGGCCTGTAGATAGACAGATGAGCTGGAACCCACATAATCTCATTTGTTGGATTCGATCTTTTGAAGGAAAACTAGTTTGAACAACGAACAAGTTATCAATCGAGCCTGGGAGGAACGAGACGAGTACTCTGCTGCGACTGAGGGTCCTGTGCGGATTGCGGTCGAAAAGACCCTAGCAGCGCTTGACAAAGGCGTGTTGAGAGTTGCCGAAAAGCGCGACGGTGCCTGGCTTGTTCATCAATGGTTAAAGAAAGCGGTGTTGCTGAGCTTTGTCCTCAATCCGTTTGCACGCATTGCTACACAGAACGACGCACTTGCTTGGTGGGACAAAGTACCTTCGAAGTTTTCTGGTTGGGATTCGGAAGACTTCAGTTCGCACAGTTTTCGAGCGGTTCCCGGTTCGTTCGTGCGACATTCAGCATACATCGCTCCCAACGTGGTACTCATGCCATGCTTCGTGAACGTTGGGGCACACATCGGTGGAGGTACGATGATTGACACATGGGCAACCGTTGGCTCTTGTGCACAGATTGGAAAAAACTGTCACATTTCAGGTGGATCAGGCATAGGTGGCGTGCTCGAACCACTACAGGCGAATCCCGTGATCATTGAAGATAATTGCTTCATCGGTGCCCGGTCCGAAGTTGTTGAAGGTGTAATTGTCGAAGAAGGTTCGGTATTGTCGATGGGAGTGTTTGTAGGAGCATCGACGAAGATCTATGACGCTCAAACCGGTGAAATTCTTCGAGGTCGGATACCGGCATATTCGGTGGTCGTACCAGGTTCGCTACCGAAAAATATTCAAAAAGACGGCATAATGAGTCCGAATTTGTACTGTGCAGTAATCATTAAGAAGGTCGATGCGAACACTAGAGCAAAAACCTCGATCAATGAGCTACTACGTGACTAGAGAGCGCGTTCATAGCGCCTAGTGTCATACGAGTAAACATGTTTTGAGTCTTGCGGATGGTGAGTTTCGGAGATTAGTTTCCAACAACTTTCGTCATATTCTGGGAAGTAAGCGTCGCCCTGTACCTCAGCGTTTACCGTCGTAGCATACAGCCTATCTGCAAGCGGTAGTGTTTCGGTATACACACTCGTACCGCCGATTACAAAACACTCTTCAATTTGCTTCGCTTTACAGTGGTGCTTCCCTATGCCCAATGCTTCTTCGAGTGAATGAGCGACCATTACGTTGTGCAATCTTTGTTTTGTGCGCGTTAAAACAATGTTCAATCGGTTTGGTAGGTGTGATGGCATCGACTCAAACGTCATTCGACCCATGATCACCGGCTTTCCAAGGGTCTGTTCTTTGAAATATTTAAGCTCATCCGGAAGCTGCCACGGCAATTTGTTGTCGCGACCAATTACGCGATTGCGCGACATAGCCCAAATAAGAGAAATGATCACAGACTAGATTCAAGCATTAGCGAGATTGCAACGGTCGCTCACGTCGCGTAAGAAACAATATAGATGAATGTTGCCATAGAGAACGTATGTGGGGACTATTCGGCGAAAACTGCTGTTATTCTCGCTATGTTCGGGAATCCGTCTTGTTTTCCTCGTTTACTACACTGCGATGTCTGCTTTCAGTACTCCGTGACTGGTGTAGTCCAAAATTCGGATGTCGTCATATTGGAACTCGAACAAATCGGTAACGTTTGGGTTGAGATCCAATTTCGGTAGTTTGAGCGGTTCTCGGGCGAGCTGTGCTCTGGTTTGTTCTAGGTGGTTTACATATAAGTGTGCGTCTCCAAAGGTGTGTACGAATTCACCAGGTTCTAAATTTGTTACATGAGCAACCATGTGTGTCAGTAACGAATAGCTAGCAATATTGAATGGTACGCCCAAGAAGACATCAGCACTGCGCTGATATAACTGGCAAGACAGCTTGTTATTGGCTACATAGAATTGAAAAAAAGTATGACACGGTGGAAGCGCCATCTTGTCGATAAATTCAACATTCCAGGCTGAGACAAGGTGGCGGCGAGAAGACGGATTGGTACGAATAGACTCGAGCACTCGTGAAATTTGATCAATGAACTCACCGTTTGCGCAAGGCCACGAGCGCCATTGATAGCCGTATACGGGGCCTAAATCACCATTTTCATCCGCCCATTCATCCCAAATGTGCACTTTGTTTTCTTGAAGATAACGGATGTTTGAAGAACCAGATAGCAACCAGAGTAATTCGTACACGATTCCTCGAACAAACATTTTTTTTGTGGTTACTAAGGGGAATCCCTCACTTAAATCGACTCGAAATTGATGTCCAAATATCGACAGCGTACCTGTCCCCGTGCGATCTTCTTTCGGTACGCCGTCAGCGACAATTCTTTGTAGCAAGTCGAGATATTGTTTCATGGTTTTTTGCGATGCGTCAGATATTGATTAATTTGAGGAATTAACAGCAGGCCACCAATGAGAATCATTGGGATTGACAGTAATTGTCCCATGGTCAGCCAGTCACCTACTATAAATCCAAGTTCAACATCGGGTTCGCGAAAACTCTCAGTAAAACATCGTCCTATTCCATAGAGTAGGATGAACAGACCACTCACAATACCGCGTTGTCTAGGTTTACTGGAAAACCACCAAAGTAAGCCAAACACAACCACACCGGTCACGAATGCTTGGTACAGACTTGAAATGTGGCGTGTGAGTTCCTCATACTGTCCCACGCATGTAGGATTTAGTTGAACCACAGCGTGACAGGGAAAGTGTACCCCTAAAAAGCTCTCTGTTACTCGACCGGGTAGCTCGGTATTTGCGAAATTACCCAGCCTACCGATACCAATGCCGATTGGAACTATGGGCACCACAAAATCAGTGACACTAAAGAATGTCGTTTTGTTAAGCTTGCACCACAACAAAATTGCCGAACCTACACCGAGAACACCACCGTGAAACGACATGCCGCCTTCCCAGACTCGGACTGCCCAAAACGGATCATCTAAAAATCGATCAAATCCGTAGAACAAGACGAAACCAATCCGACCGACCAGAAGCGTACCGACTACACCCCAAAATAGTAAGTCATTCCATTGTTGAACAGTAATATTAGAATGAGTTTTAAGTCGCTTGCGGCCTAACCAGTAACAAACTGCAAAAGCTGTGATGTAAGCCAGCCCGTACCAACGAACTGCAAACGGCCCGAGCGAAAAAATAACAGGGTCTATGTCGGGGTAGTTCAATGCGTTGAATTGCCCTTTAGGCTAGCTTGCGATGAAAATATTTAATCGTGTTGAAGTTCTTAATTCGTGCAAAGAAATTGTAACTGAGATGCAAGAAAGTGCTTTTTAAAAAATCAGGACTACCCAAATAATTCCGAGAATGAGTGTGAGTTGAATCTGTGTGTCTGATCCTTGTTGCATATAGAGTTGACTCGAGGTTTCCATTGATTGTCGCGGCAAATCGAGATGAATATTTCGCGCGTCCTACCAGACGAGCTCACTTTTGGTCAGACTACCCTGACATTTATGGTGGTCGAGATTTGCAAAACGGAGGAACCTGGATGGGTGTTAGCAGGACAGGTCGTTTCGCCGCGGTTGCAAACTGGTCCTTTTCAAACGAAAGAGATTCTGACTATTGCTCTCGCGGTGACTTGGTCAGGGAGTTTCTTCGTGCGAATGACAATTCGATACAGTTTGTAAATACGATCAATCCAAGTGATTATCGTGGGTGTAATTTGATTGTGTACGATGGAAATGATCTTGTATATTGGAGCAATCACGGCTCTGCGACGATGTCGCTTGATCCAAGTTGTCATGTGATAACCAACGCGAGTTTTAACAGTCGTACTACTCGGGCAAGTTTAGCGCTTAAGAAATTTGAACTGATAGACAAAAAGAACGATGTCAACGTGCTCCTGGCTTTGCTTGAACCTAAGACGCCACCTCAAGATAGTGGTTGTTTTGTGTTTGGAGACACTTATGGAACGCGCGCTAGCACTACGTTGCTGCTAGGATCGAGCACCGTTAGTTTTTGTGAACAACAATACGGACCCAACGCAGAGTTAGGATCACTTGCATCTCAGGAGATAGAGCTTATTCCTCGTTAGTCTCCTTAACTGGCTAGCACTTTCTCCAAACCGGCTTGCTGAAGTTGCTCCCGCACGAATTCAACAATCTCTGTCGCATCTTCCATCGCAAGAACCGAAGTAAGTAACTGCTTACAGAACTGTTGAGATATATTTCGTACCAACCACTTGATCCTCGGAATGTGGGTTGCGTTCATTGACAGAGAATCGAAACCCATCGCGAGAAGTAACACGGCTCCTTCAGTCGTGCCCGCCATCTCTCCACAGATGGAGATCGGCGTATCTGCGTCGTGAGCATCCTTGACAATGGAGTCTAATGCTAGTAGAACTGATGGGTGAAATTCTCGATAAAGGTCGACGACGCGAGCGTTATTGCGAGATACCGCCAGTAGATACTGAGTCAGGTCGTTAGACCCCACCGATAGAAAGTCGACCTGCTGTGCGATTGAACAAATTTGAAAAATCAGTGCTGGCACCTCGATCATTGCACCGACTGACGGGCGATGAATCTTAAAGCCTTCCTCCTTAATTTCATGGAAAGCTTGTTCCACTAAGTCTTTCGCAAAACAAACTTCCTCGAGATTGGAAATCATCGGTAGCAATATTCTTAATTCGCTATCTAAGTCATCGCTTGCTTTCAACATAGCCCGGACTTGAACCAGGAAGATGTCGGGATGATCTAACGTAACGCGAATTCCTCGCCAACCGAGATACGGGTTATCTTCACGAATGGGAAAGTACGGGAGTTCTTTGTCCCCGCCGATATCGAGAATTCGCATAGTCACCGGTCTTGGTTCGAACGCTAGCATGTGTTGACGATAGATTTCATATTGCTGCGTTTCGGTTGGAAAGTGCTTCTTGGATGCAAATGGGACTTCTGTTCGAAACAGACCGACGCCCTCTGCACCGTTTTCGATTGCTTGCTGAATTTCTTCTAACATTCCAATGTTTACCTGGATCTGTACACGGTGTCCGTCTGTTGTTTCTGCCGGCAAGTCGTGTAGAGTCTCTAGCTCTCGATCAAAACTCTCGCTTTTCTCTATCCGTTGTTCGTATTCATTGAGTGTTTCTTCCGTCGGATTAACATAAACCTCACCTGTAGAACCATCGAGTGCTATTGGCGACTCTTCGGCTTCAAACAGTGGGAGATCCATTGCACCCATCACTGCGGGGATTCCCAACGCTCGCGCTAAGATCGCAGTGTGTGAATTCGCGGAACCAGTTTTAGAGACGATGCCAATGATGTTTTCGGGCACGACCTCGGCAATCATCGTTGCCGTCACATATTCCGCAATTAGGATGGCGTGTGCCGGTGGATTGTTGCGATCTCGACTTTGAATATTTTGGAGTTTTTCTAATAGTTGATCCGCGATATCACGAAGCATGTCCCCACGCTCGGCAAGGTACACATTGTCAATTTCTTCTAAGGTGACAATATGACGGGCAAAAACTCGCTTAACCGCACCGGGTGCCCACTGACTATGATCGAAAATCTCGCCTTTAACCTCGTCCACCATCGTTTCGTCGTCAAGAATGTGAAGATACGCGTTAAAGATTTCTTGATGCATCGGATCTAGCTCGTCAAACGACTGAGAGATCTTTTCGTTGTGTTCCCGCACTGCTTTGAGAGCGACTAAAAAACGTTGAAATTCGGCCTCTGGCTCCTCGGCTTCACGTTCCGGAACATCGTCGAGCATTAAGTCGTCATACAGTACAAAACCAGTACCTATACGACATCCTGGGGAACTGGGAATTGCCCGAAACTTTTTTTGTATTCGATGACGATGGTAGTTGGGCGTGGCGGCGATTTCCCCAAATTCAATCGCGTGAGCGATAGTCGCAGCAAGAGCCGTCGCTAATGAAGTGAGAAATCCTTCTTCATCATCGGTGAACTTTTGGCTGTCTCGACGCACGGTGAGCACGCCTACGCACTTGCGGTTATGTACCATCGGGACGCCCAGAAATACATTAAATTCTGAGTCTGCTATGACGGAGTTGCTCACGAACGCAGGATGAGCGGTTGCATCCATTAGATTGAGTGGCTCAGCGCGTTTAGCAATAAAGCCTACTAATCCAGTGTTCTCTGGTAACGCCAGTTCGTGGATTTGATCAGTGAACGGTCCTTCGTGTGCGATCAGACGAAAGCAATCCGTTGTCCGGTCAAAAGCGTAAAGCGAACAGCAATCGACTCCGAGATTCATGCCGATTCGTGCGACGGCCATAGCCGCAACCTTGCTCCAATCCGATTGGGCGAGGATGTCGCGGGTCAATCGGATCATTGCCTCGTACATCATGGGTTCACCGCTAGCCTCAAGTACGGTGCTAGTTCCGTTAACGCGCGATGATACAAGTCGTGTTTGAACTCAACTATCAATCGCAACGGTTCCCAATAGTCCACCCACTTCCATGCGTCAAACTCCGGATTTGGGACGTTTTGAACGTCGATACTCTCATCGGAGCCATGATAGCGAAGGAGAAAAAACTGCAATTGTTGACCAGCGTATCGCCAAGTTTTCTTCACGTTCAATTCTTGAATCACGCTAGATGGGTAATCATACTTTATATACTGTTGAGTGAATCCCAGAATCTCTACGCTACCTTGACAAATCCCAGTTTCTTCTGTCAATTCGCGTAGTGCAGCACCGCTTGGAGATTCATCTGGGTCAATGCCGCCTTGCGGAAATTGCCATTGATCTACCATATCGTTGCGTCGGCCGATCAAAACTTGATCTCGCGCGTTGACGACAACGATTCCAATCGCTGGTCGATAGGACAAAGATGTCAAATTGGTATTAATCCCGCGGTTCTGAAACGATCGAGAAATGCCGTTGAGTAATACCTAGGCATATGCTTCGGATCGATACGGTCTGCCGTTATTGATTCCCTAATCGGCTGACCAGGTCAAGTCGAGAACGCGCGCCGCGCGAACTTCATCAAGTCGCCGTACAACTTGATTGTGCGGTGCTTGTTTCACAATGTCCGAATCTTCTTGCGCTTCCTCTCGAATCTTGCTCATCGCGCAAACAAACTCGTCCAGTACTGCTTTGGTTTCAGTTTCGGTGGGTTCGATTAAAAAACACTCTGGGACGAGCAGCGGGAAATAGGTCGTAGGCGCATGCATATCAAAGTCAAGCAATCGCTTGGCGAAATCTAGTGCTCGAACATCTAGATCCCTAGCTTCTCTATTCAAAGTGATGAGAAATTCGTGGGTAGCACGTCGAGTGGGATAAGCTAGTTGAAATCCAGCTTTGGACAATTCTGCAGCGAGATAATTCGCGTTGAGCGTAGCAAATTCTGCGACTCTTACCATACCTTCTCGGCCGAGCATGAGAGCGTACGCCAATGCACGAATCAATATCCCAGCATTTCCCATAAATGCTGATAGCTTGCCAATAGTAAGTGGAAAATAATTTTCATCGAGCCAAATATACTCGTCATTTAGTTTTCCTACCATTGGTATCGGTAGATATGGTTGAAGCAAACTGTTGACAGCGACCGGGCCAGCACCGGGACCACCTCCGCCGTGAGGGGTAGCAAACGTCTTGTGAAGGTTGAGATGTAACACATCAAACCCCATATCACCGGGACAAACTTTACCAAGGATGGCATTCAGATTTGCGCCGTCATAGTAGAGTAATCCGCCCGCGTCATGCACGATATCGGCAATGTCCAAGATTCGTCTTTCAAACACAGCGCAAGTCGAAGGATTGGTGAGCATTATTCCTGCCGTTTTAGGACCTACCAAGCGTTTCAAATCTTCAATATCTACATCGCCATCGGCTGCAACCTTTATTTCGCGTGTTTTAAATCCACACATAGTAGCAGTTGCCGGGTTGGTCCCATGCGCAGCGGTAGGCACGAGAATCTCGTCCCGGTCAAAGTCGCCGCAATCTTCATGGTAGGCGCGGATCATCAATCCACCAGCTAATTCGCCCTGCGCGCCCGCCATCGGTACTAAAGACACTTCTTCCATCCCAGTGACGGTCTTTAGCGTTTCTTGTAAATCCCAGAAACACTTCAATAAGCCTTGACTTGCAAATGCTGGCGTTAGAGGGTGGCGACTAAGAAAACCTGGTTGAGATGCGGCACGATGAGCCCCCCTAGGGTTGTACTTCATCGTGCACGAACCGAGGGGATAGAAATTTCCATCGATCGAAAAATTCTGCTGGGATAACTTTGTGAAATGCCGTACGGTCTGAAGTTCTGAGACTTCGGGTAATACCGGTTTTGATACCCGAAGTGCTTCCGCAGGAAGTCCCGTTAAGTCCCCAGCCTTGGGAGTCTGTACACCTGCTATCCGCCCGGGCTCTGAAGTGTCAAATATGGTTGGTATCGTTGGCATGAACTAGCTTTCCTTAAGGATGCGACTAAAGAGTTCGACAAAGAGATCGATTTCTTCTCTTGTGCGTCTCTCGGTCGCGCAGAGTAATAAGCAGTCCTCTAACGTCGGATCAATGTCGCCCAACGGGTACCCGGCTAGTATGCCGTGATCGGAAATCATCGTCTTTGTGAGTGCATCGACATTGCCCGCACACCGAATGACACACTCATGAAAGTAAGGACTTGAAAACGCCCTCTGCGCGCGACCGGTTGCTTCGAGTTGTGCGACAAGGTAATTCGTGTTTTCGTGACACCGGGATGCAGTATGACGGAGTCCGGCGACCCCCATTATCGACATATAAATTGTTGCCGCTGTAACTAGCAGTCCCTGATTGGTACAAATGTTTGAAGTTGCTTTGGCGCGCCGTATATGTTGCTCCCTAGCTTGCAAAGTAAGCGTGTATCCCACGTCTCCATTTGCATCGAGTGTCCGACCTACGATTCTACCGGGCATTTGCCGCACATGTTTCATTTTGGAGCATAGGAAGCCAAACGACGGACCACCCGAAGCCATCGGAACGCCGAGTGGTTGCCCATCGCCGCAACTAATATCTGCACCGCTTGCGCCCCATTCCCCAGGTGGTTTTAAAACGGCCAACGTGAGTGGATTCACCACGGCAATCAATAGCGCTTTTCGTTCAGCCGCCCAATTTGAAATGGCATCAACGTTTTCTAGCAGTCCGTAGAAGTTTGGTTGCTGTACAACTACCGCACTGGGGTCATCTACATCGCACTGAAGGGGATCAAATAAACCGTTGTCGTGGGGTACTTGAACAAGTTCGATTCCCTGATTACGCACGAGGGTATTAGCCGTTTTCACGTAAAAAGGATTCACTGCTCCACCGATGACAATCTTCCGGCTGTGAGCACTTCGATTGCTTCGTACCGCCATGAGAATCGCTTCACCCAAGCCCGAGCCACCATCATAAAGAGACGCATTAGCTACATCTAAGCTCGCTAGAGAAGCCATCATGGTTTGGAACTCATACAACAGTTGAAGAGTACCCTGACTGGCTTCTGCCTGATACGGGGTGTATGCCGTTAAGAACTCACCTCTCGTGGCAAGGTCCCAAACCGCCGCAGGGATGTGGTGGTCGTAGGATCCCGCGCCTAAAAAACAAAGACTAAGTTCATCTTCTCTCGCGCGTTCTGAAAGTCGTTGCATCATCTCCATTTCAGTGAGCGAATGTTCGATCGATCTGAAGTTTGCAACGGGCACGCTGTCTGGAATCTCGTCGAACAGTTCGTCAATGTTTGCGACTCCGATGCTTTGCAACATGGTCTTGACCTCTGTCGCAGTGTGGGGTATGAACGGCATGAGATGTCTAACCTGTCGCGATAACTAGTGGTCGTGATCTTCTGATTCGCAGAATTCTTGATACTGTTCCGCAGTCAACAAGTCTGCCATTTGATCGTCATTAAGGGGCTGTACCACAAATATCCAGCCGCCTTCGTACGGTTCGGAATTTACCAGGTCCGGTTCCTCAACTAAATCAGAATTAACACGTACGACTTCACCGGAGATAGGGCTGTAGATGTCAGACGCTGCTTTTACCGATTCAATAACCGCAACCTCGGCTCCAGCAGCAACCTCGGTACCGGTCTCTGGAAGTTCAATAAACACAACGTCACCTAAAGCGTCTTGGGCAAAGTCAGATATGCCCACACAGACCGTCCCATCCGGATCCAACCTGGCCCACTCGTGGGTATCGGTGTAACGTAATTCTTGTGGCGTCTCGCTCATTTATGTGCTTTTTCTCCATGTCTGACAAAAGGTGGTCGAACGATTTTTCCCGTTCTTTGCTTATTACGGATTAAGACTGAACACTCTCCGGTGGCTGCGCGTGGTACTCGCGCCAAGGCGACACTGTAGCCAAGAGTAGGTGAAAACGAACCACTGGTGATGGTTCCTAAGCCTGCGTTGGATTGTACTTCGTACCCAGATCGCATTACGCCTCCTTGGAGCACGATGCCCGTAAGTTTGGTTGCGACGCCTTGTCGATGCGCCTCTTCAAGTGCTGTTTGCCCGACAAAATCGCGCGACGGCGTGAGATCGAGCACCCACGTAAGAGCGCATTCATAGGGGGTGTGGTCAGGACTCATGTCCTGACCGTTTAAGTTCATACCGGCCTCAAGTCGCAGTGTGTCGCGGGCTCCAAGACCGCAAGGTATCACATCGGCGTCGTAAAGCTGACTCCAGATCTTTGGTGTTTGCGTATCTGGGCAGATTATCTCTACACCATCTTCACCAGTGTATCCGGTGCGACCGATAAAAAGTTCATTGTGAAACATCGACGTAAAGGGTTGAGTTTTTATCAGTTGCGGGCAATCTAGTAGGTCTATTACGGTCTGTATTGCCTTGGGTCCTTGCACCGCAATGATGCTGAGGTCTCGCCTCGGTGTAATCGATACCGACAGCGCGGTTGACTGTTGCCAAGCAGTGACCCATTCCATATCAGTATCAGCTACACCCGCGTTAAAAACGATGCGAAAGCAGGTCTCATTTAAACGATACACTATTAGATCGTCGATGATACCGCCTCTCTCGTTGAGCATCGCCGTGTAGAGAGCTTGGCCTTCCGTAGCGAGTTTGCCCACATCACTTGCAAGTACTTTTTGCAAAAACGGTAGGCTGTCCGGTCCGTCGAAATCGACCGTCAGCATATGGGACACGTCGAACATCCCAGCGTGGTTCCGTACCGCGTGGTGTTCGTCGATCGTAGAGCTGTATCGCATAGGCATTTGCCATCCCGCAAAGTCTACGATCTGGGCGTTTAAGTTAACGTGGTTTTCGTACAACGCTGTTTTCAATTTACTTTAGTGATGGGTCCAAAGCCCATGGCCTCCCTGATGACTTGTTTTTTTATAGCAGATAAGCGTGAAAAAGTTCTTACGCCAAAGTTTCGGAGCCAGTGTGAAAGCGGGTCCTTCCACCTCCAAGTGTTGTCGAACAAAGACATCAACTGTTGCATGATAATTGCTTTAGCGCGCCGACGCTGTGCTAGGGCCTGCAACTGTATCGGGGAAAAGGCTTGGTCAATGTTGCTCGTACGAAGGATAGATTCGAGACTCCGTACGTCTTCGATTCCTAGATTCATTCCTTGCCCCGCTAAGGGATGGATGGTGTGGGCGGAATCGCCGAGAATAAAGATCCATGGTCGTGGACGAAACGTGTTTGCAAGTCCGTGGTTTAAGGGAAATGATACGCGTTGATCAACTTCAAGAACCTTCCCACATACTTGATCGCTTTCCCGATTTAGTCGCTCTTTGAATTGATCATCATCAATTGACTGTAACGCGGAAAACAACGGATTAGGAACGCTCCAAACGATGGCATGAGTGTTCGGTTTAGTCAACGGCAAAAACGCTAGGACCCCATTACCAAAGCGTTGCCAAGCAGTGTTGTTGTGTGGTTGTTCGGTCTCGATAACCGTTACTATCGCACGTTGTCCAAGGCTTTGAGAATCCCAACGAGCACCTACCAGTTCTCGTGTTCGGGAATTTGCTCCTTCAGCAATTACCAAGAGCTTGCAAAACACGACTTTACCATTAGTCAAAGTGATGCTTTTGGGAGTTTCATCGACCGCTGTGATCGTCTCCGTTTCGATATTACCAAGAAGTTTTTCACACTTGTTTCGTACGGCAGTGGCAACCGTAGAGTGTTCCAGGATCCATGCTAGAGAATCGGAACCAACCTCTTCACTACAAAAATCAATGGTGCTTGTTCCTAGGTGTTCCCAAATGTGCATGCGCTCAACACGTTGCCGCGGAAGCTGTTCACAACTGAGAAGATCGTCCAACCAAGCTAAAGATTGTGGTGAGAGTGCTACTGTTCTGAGATCAAAACCAAAACGACCAGTTGTGTGTCGTACGAGCGGTTCGTCCAACAGTAATGTGCGGTATTGCAATCTCTCACAAGCTAGTGCCAGGGCCGTACCAATAACACCGCCGCCGCTGATAACGATATCGACATTAGTCATTCATCAGGGCTTCGATGACATCAGGTGATTTCGGGGCTTTGCTGCTCAGAACTTGATTCCCTTCCGCAGTAATCAGTACATCGTCTTCAATGCGCACTCCTATACCTCGCCAGTGTTCGTCCACGTCATGCATCATTTCATTGTTGGGGATGTATATACCAGGTTCCACGGTCAACACCATGCCCGGTTCCAAACGTCGAGGTTTCCCGTTATGCATGGTCCGCCCCACGTCATGAACGTCGAGCCCAAGCCAATGTGAACAACTATGAACAAGGAATCGACGGTCAAGGTTCTGTTCTAGTGCTTCATCTATGGTACTGTCCAATATACCTAGGTCAATCAAGCCTTCCGTCAGAACTTGTCTTGACTTGTTATGGGGGTCTCGAAAACGATTTCCAACTGAAGCTTCAGCAATCGCGTGTGTTTGGGCGTCTAAGACTAATTCATAGATTGTGCGTTGTGCATCAGAATACTGACCCGAGACTGGGAAGGTTCGAGTAATATCGGCCGCGTAGTGATCTAGTTCACATCCCGCGTCAATGAGAACTAGGTCTTGTTCTGTCATCTTGCGGGAATTTTCGATGTAGTGCATGATACAAGCGTTTTCGCCACTTCCGACGATTATTGGATAAGCTGGTGTTTTCGCGCCACTACGCAAGTACACGGACTGAATTTCTGCATCGAGTTGCCATTCGAACATGCCTGGTTCGCAAATCTGCATCGCGCATATCATGGCTTCCGCGGAAATATCGGCGGCTTGTTGCATTTGCGCCTGTTCAATTTCGGTTTTAATCAGCCTGAGTTCATGTAAAGATGAAGCTAGATTAATCAGATCTTCTGGTGTTTCGCGCCGCTTCTTCTTTAAGTTGTGCAACCATTCGGGAATACGCGCGTCGAGTTTTGTATTCGCATTCCACAATGCGTGTACCGCATTTCGACCAGTTAGGAATTCGAGAATCTCGGTATCGAGCTCTTGAATTGGGAACGCTGCATCAACTCCTAAAGCCTCACTGGCGCGCTCAGGACCTAGCCGGTAACCAGTCCATTGTTCGATGCTAGGATCGCGAGGATTGACAAACATCGCGGTTTCTCCCTTCTCATGGAATGGTGCTAGCACTAACACTGCACTAGGTTCATTAAATGCAGTGAGATAGAAAAAATCACTGTCCTGTCGAAAGGGATAGTGTGTGTCCCCGTTTCGCGGTATTTCAGTGTTTCCAAACACGATCGCGACACCTTCTGGTCCGATCGCGGCCATCAAGCGACTTCGTCGTCGTTGCAATTCCAAAACGTTCAAATTTCTTCGTCCTTAATAATTTCAAACATATTTAAGACTCCGATACGTAGAAACTCTAGGATGCTCGTAAGAGCCTCTTCAATTTCTTCAAGATCCTCTTCATCAGAATCATCGATGTCCTCCAATTCGGCAACTTGCTCCAAATCTGAGTGAAACTCGTGAAAGAAGTCGGCTTGTGGTCCGCTCAACTTACTTTCAGCTAAGGGGCGGACCGCTTCCAGAAAACCAAGTAACCACATTCTCAATCCAGTTACCCGAGCATGTAATTCTTCGTCGTCCGTTGGTAGCAACAAACTGTATGTACACTGCGGATCAACCAGATCATCGTAGACGGTTTTTGAAAATTGTTCGAGTGCGTGGCGATCGCAAAGACCGGGGCGAATACGATCGACTAGTCGTGCAATCGAATGTTCGTCCCCGTGTGGCGATCGCACAATCATTCCGGAAACAAGTCCGTGCAGCTCACTCTCATGTAGGGATAACGAGGCGAGGAGAGCTAGAGAACTCAAGTCATTTTCACTCATACTAGATCAGTCTATAGGGCTAACTATATCAAAGATAATAAAATCAAGTTCTTAGCAGAATGGGATCAAATTCTTATGGCTGACGATTCTATCGTGCAACTCGAAGAAGTTGTTTACCGTTTGGTTGATAAGTGCCGTATTTTGCAAGAACAGAACACACGGCTTATCCAAACGCATGAACGGTGGTTAGAAGAGCGTAGAAACATGATGCAACGATTGGAGAAGGTAGAAAATTGTATCGACTCTTCGATCTCGCACTTACAATCGATTCAAGGAACTGAATGACCATGGAAGTCAGTCGAGATGTAACCGTTACCTTTGAAATTCAAGGTAAACAGCATGTCTTGCGATGTACAGAGGACGAAGCTGAATCGCTCCAACGAGCCGCAGAGAAATTTGGCGAATACGTAGACGACATGAGTAGTTCGACTTCGGCCTCTTATCTATCCACGGATAGGGTGATAGTTGCTGTAGCCGTGAACGTGCTTGACATGCTTCTGAAAAAGGAAGAGCAACTAGCATCACTCCAAAAGCGCATTGACAACTTAAACGATAAAGTCAGCGAGATCGAAAACGATTTATTTCGGGACTCCGACTAATTTAACCACTCCCCTTGCGTCGCAGTAAGACTTCAGCATTTGGCACGACCGGAAGGCTCGGACACGATGCGCGCAAGTTTTATTCGCAGCGGTTGTACCAAGACCTCGAAGTACTACCTGAAGAAACATCTGAAACCGACGAACGTATCCTTGAACAGGTCAACGTAATTCACTGCGCGGACAGTCGGTCGATGCATCACTTGCCTGATCGCTCCGTGCATTTGATGATTACGTCGCCACCATACAACGTGGGGAAAGAGTATGACGACGATCTTTCTTTGCAAGAGTATATCGTGTTACTAACCGATGTCTTAAGCGAAGTATATCGCGTTCTAGTCAACGGTGGTCGAATGTGTGTGAACATCGCTAACGTCGGGAGAAAACCGTACATACCACTCCATATGTATCTGACCCAAGTTGCACTTGATGCTGGATTTCTCATGCGTGGAGAAATAGTCTGGGACAAAGGAGCGAGTGCAGGTACATCTTGTGCATGGGGTAGTTGGCAGTCAGCGCGCAATCCAACACTCAGAGACGTGCACGAATATGTTCTAGTCTTTTCAAAGGGTAATTACCGCCGTACCACTGGCCAACATGATAGTATTAGCCGTGACGAGTTCTTAGAGTGCAGTAAGAGCGTTTGGCGATTTTCTTCTGCTCGCGCGACGAAGTACAAACACCCAGCCCCGTTTCCCGTGGAGCTACCGCGACGTCTAATTCACTTTTACTCGTTTGAGAATGATGTCGTGCTCGACCCGTTTATGGGATCGGGGACGACAGCTGAAGCAGCAATACTTTCGAATCGTCGATATGTCGGATACGAAGTCAACGAGGAGTACGTGAATATTTCATTGGAGCGGTTGCGCGACCTATCGTTTTCAAATTCCAATGAACATAAATGATTTTTTTATAATCAAACTGTCGCGGAGTATTGTGGGGTCGGTTTTTGGCCCGATCCGTTAATACAGACTCAGGAGATCGAGTGGATCGTCGGTGTGCAGGCCGGTCCGCGACCGGAAGCCTAAGGCCGATCCTAGGTCGCCGCCTTGAACCCCTACGGTTCAGGGTCTAACCACTCCATGGATACTCCGGACAACTCCTTACTCACTGCGAGATCGTCACTATTCACTCATCACTCGCTCGAAATAAGCAGATTCGTTCTGCTATGCGAGCTCGACGAAATTCTCAGCCTTCACCAGTCATCCAAGAGAAGTCTCAATCTATAGCCCGTAGTATCGACTCGCGGTTGCGACACACTGAATTGAAAATCGTCGCTTGTTATCGTGCCCAAGATGGCGAGGTGGACCTTGAACCAGTTATCGAAACTTTACTTTCCTCTCACGTGAAAGTTGTGATACCCGTGGTACGTGAAAGAAGAATGCAATTTTCTTTGATTGAACCGAATACAGAGTTCAGGATTGGTCCATTCGGTATCGAAGAACCAAGTACGCTAGAAATCGTGTCCGCCTACCGGATCGATTTAGTATTAGCTCCTCTAGTCGCTTTTTCTTCATCAGGACATCGGTTAGGTCGCGGTAGTGGGTATTACGATCAAGTGTTCTTAAACAACGACAGAACAGCTCTTGTTGGTGTCGGCTACGACTTTCAGCATTCTGAAGAATTCAGTACGCACGCCAACGACAAACCGCTCGATGCGGTGGTCACAGAATCAGGATGGCGAGTATTCCGTACAAATACACCTTGGATAAACGAAGAGGTCTCCGTTGGCGGTTAGAGAAATCATTCGAATGGGGCATCCCACGCTTCGTAAAGTTGCCCGGCAATTGAGCGAAGAAGAAATTGTTGGACGGGAAATTCGATCGCTTGTCGAAGATATGGTGGACACGCTTCACGCAGCCGGTGGCATCGGCTTAGCTGCCCCTCAGATAAAAGAAAGTGTGCAATTAGCGATAATCAAGATTCCGAAACTCGGATCTAGGTACGGCGTACTCGAAGAGCTACCATTAACGGTTTTCGTCAATCCGGAGATTTCTGTGGTTGCTGATGCCGAATTAGCGGGAAACTGGGAAGGATGCCTGTCTGTCCCTGGCTTGCGCGGGTGGGTGGAACGTCCACAACACATTAATTTGCGCTATCAAGATTTAGAAGGCACTCGGCACGTCCGTGAATTTACAGGATTTCATGCGACGGTTTGCCAGCACGAGTTTGATCATTTGACTGGGCACTTATTTGTTGATCGCATGACCGATATGACCAAGTTAGTTTTTGAAGATTTGCTCGTTTCAGAGGATGTGTATCACGACGTAATTAAAGGATGATGGCGTCTGACGTGCTTAAACAAAAGGTTGCCGAGGCAGCATACACCTCTTTAGAAAGGTTCATCCAACCAAACTGGGTGCTTGGAATCGGCACCGGTTCTACGGTAAATTGTTTCATTGATTGTCTCGCGCGGTCGAATCCACCGTTCGCGTGTGCGGTCTCCAGTTCACTGCAAACTTCCGACAGACTAGAGACTCTCAACATCAACATAGCAGACATCAATGACGTCTCCGAAGTGATGGTGTATATCGATGGTGCAGACGAAGTGGATCCGAGCTTCGCGTTAATTAAGGGTGGAGGCGGTGCCCTAACAAGAGAGAAAATAGTTGCATCGATGGCGAGAAAATTCGTGTGCATCGTAGATGAGAGTAAGATGGTTGATTGTCTCGGCGAATTTTCTGTCCCAGTCGAAGTGCTTCCTTTTGCGCATCAGCCGGTCGCAACAAAGCTCGGCAAACTTGGAGGAAATCCGAAACTGAGAGCGGGATTAACTGACAACGGCAACTGCATACTTGATGTGGGTGGATTGAAAATTGATGATCCCGAATATTGGGAACAAACCATCAATGACATTCCCGGCGTGGTCACCACTGGCATCTTCTCGTTACATCGGCCGCAGGAAATTTTTATAGCAAAGGTTGACGGAAGCGTGGATCACCGAGTTGGTCATTGAGTGTTCGACAACATGATCAGAGCCCTAAAGAATCCGGAATAAAAATGCAGACAGAGGATATTACGACGATTGACCCGCCTGATTCAGTTCCTGAGCGAGCGTTCCCAGTCTTTTAGTTTGATTTTTCAGTGAACGACAGACGAGAACAAAGAGTCATTGAGTCTACGAAACGCGATAAAGACACGTCGGACAATCCATGGAGTCGTGTAGTCAAATTCGAGCCATTCGTTATATTGGTAATTAGGTTTTATTACAACGCTTAGGACAGCAAGATCAAATATTTATGAATGAGGACAAATCCAACACCTCGGTGAAATTGGTGGGTACGATAATTGGTTTCGTGCTTCTAGCGATAGGTGCCCAACTAGGTCTCGTTGGCTATTTGATTTTTGGAGAAAGAATGCGAGTAGGTAGTTACATCATACTGTTCCCCGCCGTCGCGATAGTGAGTTTTTTGACGGGTCTGTTTATCGGTAAGCTACACCGCAGATTCCAGTGGTTCGCCGCGACTTTTATTGTATTGGGAGCGACTGTTGTGGTTCTCAAACTCTTTAATCTTACGGGTTTCAGTTTGATTACCACATACGCTTGTGCAGCACTTTGCTTTGCTCTCGCTGGGTTACTCATACAGAAAGACAAACGATTGACTAGTACATCACAGTAAATGACATTCTTGCGAACGTGTACACAAGAAAAAGCATCCTATCGAATATGCAAGCTCTCGCGAAATGAGTTTCAGTTGCAGAAAATTTCCGTTCCTCAATGAATTTGACGTGAGCACTACCCTCGTAAGAATTAGTGGAAAACCAAGGGAAGCGCAGATCACAGAGTTGGACCCTGAATGTTTTACAACACGTTTTACTCCCTAGAACACACAGTTTGAAAACGCGGCAACAAAATAGGAGACGAAAGTCCTGTCTCACTCACATTATTACGCGGAGTTGCGGGACTACAGTATGAACGTTTCGCTTAAATTGAGATTAACACTCGTAGTCATGGAATTTTCAAAGCTCTATTTGAAATCATGAAGCGAGGCCAACGGCACGTAGGGTTAATTGCGTGTTCAGTGCGACATGGGCAACGAAGCAAACCACGTACAGAAGTGGGAAAGAATATTCGTGACGAATAACACAACCAACAATCCACTCAAAAAGAAATCTACCGTCATCGTCGTAGTACTCTTAGCGATCGGCGTAGCACTTGCCCTTACAAGTTGGTTGATTTTTGGTAATGTGTACGAGTTGGGTATGTACATCGCCGTTTACATCGCTTTGATGACATGGAGTTTTCTCACGGGTTTATTTATTGGGAAACAGCAACGCAAATTCCTGTGGTTCGCTTGTGTGTTTGTCTCTTTGGGCATAACTGTTGTCGTTCTAAAGTTCTTGGGTCTCATAAGTTATGTTTTGAGCGTGATCTACTCGTTATCAGCCTTTTTATCTGTCATCGCAGGTACGCTGATACGAAGAAAGAAGGAACGCAGAGCAGAAGACTCTGAGTGACATTTTTGTCAGTTAGAACACGACGACAAGTCGGTCTTGATGTGAGAGTCAACTAGTGCCTCGAGAGAGCTTCAAGCGCAGGAAGTTTCCGACCCTCAATGAAATCGAGAAAAGCACCACCACCCGTAGAAATATAGTCAAACTTCCTGTTCGCGCTGTATTTTGAGATCGCAGCAAGAGTATCACCGCCTCCCACAACGCTAAAGCCGTCAGCATTTGCTACTGCTTCAGTGACTGCGCGTGTTCCTTCGCCATATTGATCGATTTCGAATACACCCATTGGACCATTCCAAAGGATGGTCGCAGCACCTCCAATGACTTTCGCGAAGCGTCGTCCAGTTTCGGGTCCGATGTCAACAATCATGTCGTTATCCGAAACTTCATCTAACAAGCGGAAGAGGGCGTTGTTCTCGTGTGCAATCTCATCGCAAACCATCACATCTATGGGTAATTCCAACGATGTTTTTGCGCTAATACTCTTCGCAGTCGATATCAGCTCCTGTTCCACTAATGAGCGACCAACAGACCAACCATTTGCAAGCAGTAGAGTATTTGCGATTCCCCCACCAACCAATGTTGCGTCAGCTATTCTTCCAATCTGCTCAAGCACCTCGAGTTTACCGGATATCTTTGCTCCACCAACAACTGCAACTAAGGGTCGTGCAGGTGTATCCATCACGGTGGATAGTGTTTCTATTTCTCTTGAAAACAGTAAACCCGCGCAAGACTGTGGGGCGGTTTTGACTGCTCCATAAGTTGATGCATGCGCACGATGGGCAGTCGCAAACGCATCAAAGACATAAATGTCTCCAATCCTACCTAAATTTGTTCCAAACTCCTCGTTATTTTTCTCTTCGCCCGGCACAAAGCGAAGATTTTCAAGTAGTGAAATCTTGCCCGGCTGAATCGCCTTTGAGTCTTTAATCGACTGGAAATAACCGTCCAAGTCGTCAATGAACTCGACAGGTTGGCCTAACAATACCTCTAGACTTCGAGCTATCGGTCGAAGAGACAGATCTGGTTTGATTTGCCCCTTCGGACGACCCAGGTGCGACAATAAGACGATTTCTGCGTTTCGCGCTAAGCAGTATTCAATTGTCGGCAAAGTTGCCCGAAGACGTTCGTCATTCTCAATCTGACCGTCCGAAATCGGAACGTTGAAGTCTACTCGTACGGCTACACGGGCGTTGCTGATCGCGACTTCACTTAGTGTTAGCATGACTGATTGACGTTGTATCGACTAGCAACTCTTGGGCTGCATCTATGATTGCTTGTGCGTGAATGCCCATGTGATTTAGCGCAACCTCGCCAGGCGCTGAAACACCAAAACGATCAATCCCAATGACCTTGCCGTCTAAGCCCACAAACTTTCTCCAATAGTCCGGATGGGCTGCTTCAATAGCAATGCGTGCTCGTATTTCGGATGGAATGACGTGTTCTTGATATGATTGGTCTTGCACTAGAAATTGGTCCGTACTCGGTAAAGACACAACTCGCGTCCCAACTCCAGAAGATTCGAGCTCTTTACTGGCTTCAACTGCTAAACTCACTTCGGATCCGGTGGCTATCAAAACTAGTTGCAAAGTGTGCGATTCTGGCTTGAGAATGTACCCACCGCGATTTATCGAATCAACTTGGTCGTTAGTTCGAGTCTGTGGCATCGTGTTTTGCCTAGTCAAGATCAACGCGGTTGGACCTGACGACCGACGTAACGCGAATCGCCATGCGCATAACGTCTCTACACCATCGCAAGGACGCCACACCGAAAAATTGGGTGTCGTTCTTAAATTTGTAAGTTGTTCTACAGGCTGGTGCGTTGGCCCATCTTCACCAAGACCCACAGAATCGTGGGTATACACGAAGATGTGTTGTAGTTCCATTAGTGCAGACAGCCGTACGGCATTTCGGGCGTACTCCATAAATACTAAAAACGTACCTGTGTACGGAATAAAACCACCGTGAAGTGCGATGCCGTTTCCGATCGCAGTCATTGCAAATTCGCGAACGCCAAAATTTATGTAGCGTCCACCGTTATTAAGTTTTCCGGCACCTTGCCATTCGGTGTTGTTTGAGCCAGTGAGGTCTGCTGAACCACCAATGAGTTCAGGTAAAACAGGTCCGATGACATCCAGACATGCTCCCGATGCTTTTCGTGTAGCTGTTGCTTTTGTAGTCTGAGTCAGACTCTCAAGATGTTGGCTCAGACTGTTATCAAGATCCGATGGCAAGGCACCATTGATTCGACGTTGATACTCTTCGGCAAGTTGTGGATAAGCTTTCGCATACGAGGCAAAGTCGTCATTCCACGATGATTCCAGTGCGGAACCACGAGCACATTGATTCCACGCGTCTGCGATTGCTGGTGGGATTCTGAATGGTTCTTCGCACCAACCTAGGTTTTCTCTGGTTGCTTGAACCTCTTCGCTTCCAAGCGGTGCTCCATGAGTTGCTTCGGAACCGGCTTTTGTGGGGGCACCATATCCAATGGTAGTCTTTAAATCTATCAAAGTCGGTTGGTCGCAGGAGCTAGAGGTTGCTATATCTAAGGCATTCTGGATTGCGTTGGGATCATGACCATCAACTTCGGGTATTACGTGCCATCCATAACTTACAAATCGTGCTGCCACATCTTCGGTGAACCAACCTGAAGTTTTACCGTCGATCGAGATACCATTGTTATCGTAGATAGCCACCAACTTGCTGAGTTCTAAAGTACCGGCCAATGATGCCGCTTCGTGGGAAATACCCTCCATTAGACAACCGTCACCGACAATGACCCATGTGCGATGGTCGACGATGGTGTGCGTACTAGTGTTAAACGTCTGAGCTAGTTGTCGTTCTGCGATCGCCATACCGACAGCATTCGCTAATCCCTGACCAAGGGGTCCAGTGGTGGTTTCAATTCCTGGTGTGAGCCTAAACTCTGGATGTCCAGGAGTTTTGGAATGCAATTGCCGAAAGCGTTTGATGTCATCAATTGATACGTCATATCCGACGAGATGCAAGACTGCGTACAGTAACATAGACGCGTGGCCGTTCGACAGTACTACGCGGTCGCGATTTTCCCAATGTGGATTCATAGGGTTTATGGAGAGATGTTCACGCCAAAGGACTTCCGCGAGATCAGCTAATCCCATCGGTGCACCGGGGTGTCCAGATTGTGCGAGTTCTACTGCGTCCATCGCTAGTGCGCGGATAGCATTAGCGCGTTCAATTCGAGAAGTTTTACTCAACGATTTTTCATCCTTCTGACTAAGTGCTGTGGTAGTGAATAGTTCCCATCAATGCACAAATATTAAGTTTAGAATCGAAATTGAGCATTGGGAACATAGAATGAGCACCTAATTTCTCCGGAGAATAGATGAACGGTTACGATATTTTTACGTCGGAATCGGTTTCGAATGGGCATCCGGATAAGCTTGCGGATCGAATTTCCGATGCCGTATTAGATGCCTACTTAGCCGAGGATCCAGACGCACGTGTTGCTTGCGAAACACTAGTCAAGTCAGAGATTATTGTTATCGCGGGCGAAGTTAGTTCTACCACCGAAGTAGATGTCGAACGTATCGCGCGCGAAGTCGTGCGAGATACCGGGTACACTGAGGAAACAGGAATGGATCCCGATGGGTTTCGAGTTGAAGTTGTACTTAATGAACAGTCTCAACAAATTGCCAAGGGTGTAGATGAAACGGCAGAGCATCAGCAAGGTGCCGGCGACCAAGGCATGATGTTCGGTTACGCGACGACCGAAACAGAGGTGTTAATGCCTGCACCAATTACGTATTCCCACCGGCTGATGAAGCGACAAGCAGAAGTTCGCGGAACGACGTTACCCTTTTTAGGACCGGATGCTAAGTGTCAACTGACATTTCGGTATTCGAATGGGACGCCTGTCAGCGTTGACACGATCGTATTTTCAACTCAACATGCGCCAGACTCGAGTCGATCCACAGTTGAGGAAGGAGTTCGCGAAGTCATCATCAAAGACGTGATCCCTTCAGATTGGCTAACTTCTGATACAAAGTGTTTCATTAATCCAGCAGGTGATTGGAAGTTTAAAGAAGGAGGTCCAGTTGCTGATTGTGGATTGACAGGTCGAAAAATCATCGTCGATACCTACGGCGGTATGGCCCACCATGGTGGAGGTGCATTCTCGGGTAAGGATCCGTCCAAGGTAGATCGATCCGCCGCTTATGCCGTACGACATGTCGCAAAAAATATAGTAGCCGCGGAACTCGCTAAACGATGTGAGGTTCAGGTGAGCTACGCAATTGGACGGGCGGATCCAACTTCGATTTCACTCAACACTTTCGGTACAAGCGAGTTTACAAACAAAGCAATCTTAGATCTTGTCCGTGCGCATTTCGATCTTCGACCCAAGGAATTGATCCAAAACCTCAAGTTGAAGCGTCCTATTTACAGCGCAACGGCGGCGTTTGGGCACTTCGGTAGAGAAGAAGATTTAGACACATTCACATGGGAACGGAAAGACTTTGCCGACAGACTAAGACTCTACTAACATAACAGTGATATGGGCGGTGCCGATTTTCATTTAAGCTTTGAGTTTTTTCCTCCCAGTTCATCTGATGGTTGGAAACAGTTACTCCGTACGGCGAGGCGACTACAGGACGAAAAACCGGACTTTTTCTCAGTCACCTACGGTGCTGGTGGTTCGACAAAGAGTCGTACGTTCCAAACCGTAAAGGATCTCCGCAGTCAAGGGTTCAATGTAAACCCGCATCTTTCATGGGGAGATGTGTCGCGTGAAGAGATCTCATCGACAGTTCAGAGCTTTTTGGAGCTGGGAGTCGACGGAATGGTGGTCCTCCGCGGCGACTCACCCCTGGGATCGATGCGAAGTGTAATGCATAACGCTAGTGAATTGGTGCAGCTCATTCGGAATGACCTAAGTAAAGAATTAAAAATCTTTGTGGCTGCTTATCCCGAGATGCATCCGGATGCCCCGAATCCTTCAAAAGACTTGCATTTCTTACTTGAGAAGGTACAGGCAGGAGCGAACGCGTGCATTACCCAATACTTTTACAACGCGGACGCGTATTTGAACTTTGTAGATCGTTGTACTAATTTTGGGATTTCCGTTCCAATCATTCCTGGTATCATGCCGATTTACAACTATGACCAACTAGTTCGATTCTCGCAGAATTGCGGTGCAGAGATTCCTCGCTGGATCGAACGTGGTATGCACGAGTATCGAACCGATAAAAACGCGCTTGAAGAATTTGGTATAGATGTGGTTACTCAGCTGTGTGAACGCTTACGTAGTGAAGGTGCTCCAGGATTCCACGTTTACTCGCTAAACCGTGCTTTGATTCCTAAGAGGATTTTGCGGAACCTAGATTTGCAACGATAGCGTTCTTAATTTCACCAAAGTCCGCGCCCTTAGACAAGTACGTGATGCCAAAGGACACTTTTTTCATTTTCTTGGCGGATTTATCGTCAGAGCTAACAAACAACAATACCTGTAGTTTTATCGACGGGAGGATGTGAGCAATGCGCTTGAGTGCATCCACAGCACGAAACTCGTCCACTAGATCTTCAATGACTAAGAAATCCGGGCAAAATTCTTGCAATTGCCGGAGTGTGTCTGCTAGGGTCTTAGTGTGTCGAACGAATATGGGTTCAGTATCGAGACATCTTTGAATTTTGTCGACAAGTACCGGAGACACATTGAAACAAAGACAATGTCTGTCGAAAACGTTTGTGCTCTTCGCATAACCGCGGCGATTTCCCCTGGGGCTAAATTCTGTTGGATCTAGCAGTAATCTGAGCGTGTTTACCCCTACGAATTTGTGCCCGAGATATATTTCAGATATGGACGGGACAGAAAAGTACAGCTCAGGTTCTCCTATCGTCTCGACTTCAAGAGCAAGCTTGCGATCCGTCGTGTCGAGCAGAAGTATCCACGTCGGATTGCTTGCATATGATTCGACTGGCTGAATGAAATCGTCGATCACGCAGTAGTCGTAACTCTGGTCTGACGACTCGATTCTGGTATGTGATTCGTTCCATTGAACGTTGCGAGAATCTAGTACGTCCGTGATGAAATGAGATTCAATTAAGAAAGTATCAGATCCCACTGCTATAGGTACGGTGTGTAGCACGCGAGATCCTTTGGGAAGTTTGATTACTACCGAGAGTTGATCGTTGTCGTCGCTATCGATAATAAAGCGTCCACGTGCAGAGTCTACGAATCGTCTAGTTTCAACTAAGGCGTAAGCGATCCTCTCTTTGCGCGTTTTCGCTGTTTTACTCAGTGGTTTTTCTTTGTTCGCGCTTGGTTCAACAATTGGAGTTTCCTTAAGCGTCGCACTTAGTTCTTCCATCCTCTGAGAAATCAGGTCGAACGCAGTCCGGAGACCGACAAAATTGACCCTGAAAGAAACATACGAATCTTCCGACCGAATTTCTATATGGACTTTCCCTTCAGCGCGCGAAGTTAGTTCCGCACCAAGGATGACTGTGAGTTCCCTTAGTCTCCAACGGAAAACTTCGGCAAGACTTCGGTGAATAGCTCCGTCATCCACGTCATACCTAATGAATTCTTCAAGATCATTTGCGTCCTCCTTGAATGACTGAGACACATCCGATATGAGTTCATCCATAAACTCCTTCAAGTCGATCATGGCGTCAAGAGTTGCCGATCGCAAACAGTAGTCAGATAGATTGAGTTGTTCAACTCGTAGCTTGTGCTTCCATTCGGAGTCGCTAGTTCCGATTGCATGTAGCGACAGAATTGTTTTCAGCGAGGACAATCGTTCTGCGTGTCGCGCTACGGAAGGATCTTCAAAATTTGTAGGTGGACTTATTGGAAGTTTAGGAATGACTGTCGCAGTTGTCGTACCCGCTCCATCTTCTTGAACTCTCGGCACTTCTTCGTCCGTCCCTCCGGATGCGACAAAGTCTAGTCGTTCTAGCAATTCATCGAGCTTCACCGTTTCTTCCTCAAGTGTCGCGGTTGTTCTTACTTCGACGAGAAGAGAAGCTACATCACGTAAAACTTCAGCACTTCCACTATGCGACTCGACCAATCCTAGCTTTACGTTTTCGACGACATTCAGAACAGCGTTAAACAGCTCTTCAGTCTTTCCAGTTTTGCCGCTGCCGTGTTGCTGAAGTACCGCGAGTAGCCCGTCGAGATTCTCCATTAGAGTAGCCTCGGCATACGTATTTAGCGCATGCACGATGCTTGTAAACTCAGCTTGTGAATGTTTCTCGACGGTTTCGCGCTTCCAAAGTGTTTTAGTATTCGCTGATTTCACACTCGGTATACGTTTCTTAGTTCAAAGCTTCTAGTGGAATTCCAAGTCAATAAACATAATATTTTCTCGGAACGTAGAGACTTCGGTAGCATTCGGGGTCTTTTTTTTACTTTTTTTATGGAATATGAGGGCTAAATCTATGCGCATCGGCGTTCCTCGCGAAATCAAGAAAGACGAAAATCGTATCGGCTTGACGCCGACCGGTGTTCGCGAACTTACCAACACGGGTCACGAAGTTTTGGTTGAGAGTGATGCTGGGCTCAATATCGGTTTGTTTGATTCGGATTATCAGGCGGCTGGTGCTCGAATCGCTGTTGATGTAGCAGAAGTCTTTGACGCGGACATGATTGTAAAGGTAAAAGAACCGTTAGCCGTAGAGGTTAAGCGATTGAAGCCCGGTCAGATTCTGTTCACCTACCTACATCTTGCACCCAATCCCGAACTCACGCGAGGGCTCATGGAGAGTGGTTGTACTGCTATTGCTTATGAGACTGTAACTGATTCAAACGGTCGGCTCCCCTTACTGGCACCGATGAGCGAAGTAGCCGGTCGAATGTCCATTCAAGCCGGCGCGCACGCATTGGAGATTGCTCAAGGGGGTCGGGGCACTCTTCTCGGAGGCGTTCCAGGTACTCCTCCCGCTAAAGTTACCGTTCTCGGAGGTGGTGTAGTCGGTACTAATGCCGCTAGAGTAGCATTGGGTATGGAAGCAGACGTCACAATATTGGACGTAGACTTACGACGCTTAGCGGAACTCGATCTGTTTTTTGGACCTGCTCTTCGGACAATTTTCTCCACCGTGGATGCAGTTGATACTCACGTAACTGCTTCCGACCTTGTCATCGGTGCGGTGCTCTTGCCAGGGAAGACAACACCGAAACTAGTATCAGAAGACCTGATCAAGCGCATGCAGCGCGGATCGGTGATGGTCGATGTTGCTATTGATCAAGGCGGTGTGTTTGCAACCTCACGTCCAACTACCCATACAAATCCGACATATATTGAACATGATGTCGTCCACTATTGTGTTGCAAATATGCCGGGCGCGGTCGCGCGCACTGCAACTTTTGCATTGAACAATGCGACACTGCGCTATACCGTCGCGTTAGCAAATAAGGGATTGAAGCGCGCATTGACCGAAGACGCTCATCTACGCGAAGGCTTGAACGTTTTTGACGGCAAAGTGACTTATTCAGCTGTGGCAGAAGCAGTAGGAGAGTCTTACTGTCCAGCAAACGACTACTTTCCACTAGTGTAAATATAGACGAAAATTTCGAGCTCTAAGTGTTGGATTCCAAAAGTTTCTAAAAAAGTGCTTTGACTAAAATACTAGACCGTGAAATCATCTCGCGCTCGGCGCGTTGAATAGTCTCTTTTTGCAGCCATTATCTAGCTGCGAGTCTTATATTTTTAATTTTTGTGGTGCACGATGCACTTCAATGCGGGTCGACATACACCTTTGTTTAGCTTAAGAATTAGCACCTAATGCGCATCGCACTCATCGCAATACTACTGTTCGTAGTTACCGTCGGTTCGGTCGTGTTCAATTTCACCACACCATTCCACTTTGACGCTATAGGATCAAATTGGGAATTAATCGATATTACGGTCTACATAACTTTCATTATTTGTGGTATTGTGTTTGTAGTGTTGGGTCTCCTGATGGCGTGGTGGGTGCACAAGTTCCAATACAAAGAGGGTAAGTTTGCAGAGTATGAACCAGAAAATGCGTCGCTCGAGAGTGGCTTGACCATTATTACAACCATTGGTGTAGTGGTTATGCTTGCCCCAGGTTTGGTGGCGTGGAATGACTACATCCACCCGCCTAAAGACGCCTACGAACTAGAGGTCTACAGCAAGCAATGGACTTGGATGTATCGCCTGCCCGGCGCGGACGGAGTCTTCGGTGCGGCTCATAACAAGTATGTTGAGTTCGACAACCCATTTGGAATGAAAAAAGACGATCCTTATGGGGACGATGACATTCTTATTCTGACTGATACGGTGAAAATTCCTGTCGACAGACCCGTGAAAGTACTGTTACGGTCCGAAGATGTACTACACGACTTCTGGGTTCCTTCGATTCGAGCCAAAATGGACGCTGTACCGGGAATGGTAACCTACTTTTGGTTCGAACCAATTGTGGAGAAAATGTACGAAGTGTTGTGTGCGGAACTGTGTGGTCGAAATCACCACAGTATGCGGGGATGGATGCACGTTGTTTCAATGGAAGAGTATGGAACGTGGCTCAACGATCAAGTCACTTGGGCAGGATTTCAAGAAGGGCAGGTTCCCCTCTCACCAGAAGCGGCGCGTGGTCGGGATATAGCAACAACCAACGGCTGTTTTGCATGCCACACGATTGATGGAAGAAATCTGGATACCGGCCCTACTTGGCTCGACATTTGGGGTGGTACGGTAACGCTAGACGATGGAACCACTCGAGTACGCGATGAAGCTTACATCATTAAGTCCATTCTCGACCCTCATGCCGAGATTGTGGAAGGGTATTCTCCGACTATGAATGTTCCTGAAATCACCGAGGAAGAGTTGCAATCCATATTGGATTTCATGAGAGTTTTAACGAGCGAACCGGTAAAAACAGAACCAGCAATTGAAGGTGAAGAAGGTTCCGTCGACCTACCAGAGGGTGAGCCAACCACTCAACCCACGGAAGAGCCAACCACTGATTAATCTTGGTCAAGTAAATCGAACAATTAGAAGAACATAGATGGCGACAGTAGAAGTACCCTATCAGGAAACAGTCCCCCTTCACCATCCAAAGACTTGGATTGGGAAATACATTTTCAGTCAAGATCACAAGATTATTGCTGTACAGTACGGTGTCACCGCAATGGCCGTGGGTCTAGTTGCATTGATCCTTTCGGAATTCATGCGGCTTCAGATTGCGTTTCCGGGATGGGAATGGATGGACTTCTTTACAGCGGATCACTACTACCAAGCGATCACCATGCACGGAATGATCATGGTGATTTATCTCCTGACTGCATTTTTACTTGGTGCATTCGGCAATTTTTGTATACCGCTCATGTGTGGTGCCCGTGACATGGTATTTCCCTTTGTGAATATGCTGAGTTATTGGGTATATCTACTGTCGGTGATAATTTTGATGGTCAGTTATTTCGTACCTGGAGGACCTACTGGCGCAGGTTGGACGCTATATCCACCTCAGACCATAACTGCTGGTACACCGGGCCATGATTGGGGCATCGCGACAATGTTGATTTCCCTGGCCGTGTTTATTGTCGCATTTACGATGGGTGGACTTAACTATATCACTACCATTCTGCAAGCCCGTACTCGAGGACTAACGTTAATGCGCATGCCACTCACGGTGTGGGGAATTTTCATCGCGACTTTCCTCGGTTTGGTCGCGTTTCCTGCCCTCTTTGTGAGTGCGGTAATGATGTTGTTAGACAACTTCTTGGGTACAAGTTTTTTCATGCCAGCGATTGTATCGTTAGGTGAGAAACTACAGTATTCGGGCGGACAACCGCTATTGTTTCAGCACCTGTTTTGGTTCTTCGGACACCCCGAAGTGTACATCGTGGCTTTACCGGCGTTTGGGGTGGTTTCTGACCTAATTTCCGTTCACGCCCGCAAGAACATATTCGGGTATCGCATGATGGTGTGGGCAATCGTCGCAATTGGAGCTCTATCACTCATTGTTTGGGCGCATCACATGTATGTCGCTGGTATGCATCCGTCCTTTGGATACTTCTTTGCAACGACTACTTTGATTATTGCAGTACCTACGGCACTAAAGGTGTACAACTGGATTTTGACTCTTTGGCGAGCAAATATTCGGATAACAGTACCGATGTTGTTTGCTCTTGCGTTCGTGCTAACCTTCATTGTCGGCGGAATCACCGGTCTGTTTTTGGGTAATGTGATTATCGACATTCCGCTATCAGACACCTACTTTGTGGTTGCGCACTTCCATATGGTCATGGGAGTTTCACCAATCCTAGCTATTTTTGGCGGGATATATCATTGGTACCCGAAACTCACCGGGCGTATGCTCAACGATACCATTGGCCGGATTCACTTTTACTTTACATTTATTGGCACCTACGCGATCTACTTTCCAATGCACTATTTAGGTTTCATTGGGGTTCCGAGACGTTATTACGAGACGGGAATATCAGATTTTTATCCACAAACTGCGCACGATTTAAACGTATTTATTACGGTTGCGGCATTGATTGTGGGAGCCTCGCAGGTGTTGTTCATAGTCAATCTCGTACACAGTTATTTCAACGGAAAGAAAGCACCTGCAAACCCGTGGGGCGCAAATAGTCTCGAGTGGTGTACGCCAGAAACACCACCACGACACGGAAACTGGGAAGATCAATTACCCACCGTGCATCGATGGGCTTACGACTTTGGTGTTCCAGGGGAAGAAAAAGATCATGTTCCCCAAACCGTTCCTCGCCGAAAAGCAAGTTAAGAATCACTACACTAGATAAGGACTGCATCTACCGCGCATGACTGACACCACTTTATCGTCTCAAGAGAGCATCTTTACGAGTACGGCAAAAGACTGGTCTTCAGACATGACCACTTTCAAGGGCGTACCGTGGGGTAAAGCCATGATGTGGATCTTTCTGCTCTCCGATACATTTATTTTTACCTGTTTCCTTGTGGGCTATATGGTTATGCGGATGACTGTGACCGAACCTTGGCCCGTGGCCAGCGAAGTGTTCGCGCTGACTGTATGGGGAGTGTCCGTACCGTTATTGCTCATCGCCATTATGACGTTCATTTTGATCACCTCCAGCGGCACCATGGCGATGGCGGTAAACATGGGCTATCAACGTCGGAAGTGGGCAGTATTTTGGCTGATGGTTGCGACCGCTGCGTTAGGAGCCTCCTTCGTCGGCATGCAATGCTTTGAGTGGCCCAAACTGATCCTTGAGGGAGTACGACCGTGGTACAACCCAATGGGCGCGCCTCAATTTGGTTCGATCTTCTTCATGGTGACGGGGTTTCACGGGCTGCACGTTTCCGTTGGTGTTGCTTATCTGCTAATCGTTGCCATTCGGGTTGTTCGGGGTAAATATGATCACACTAATTTTGAGATTGTGGAAATAACCGGTTTGTATTGGCACTTTGTAGATCTATTTGTGGTAAGGACTGAGGCTTAGAGTTTCGTGGCGACTGAGGGTCAACAACATCCTATCAAGATTTACTTCTTGATTTGGTTGTTACTATTCGTCTTTAGTTTTTTCTCTTATCTGGTGGACTACCTAGATTTACAGGGAAATCTGAGATGGTTTTTAATTGTCGTCTTCATGCTGCTAAAAGCAGGCTTCATTGTTGCAATTTTCATGCATATGAAGTGGGAACGCTTTGCGCTGATTTTCGGCATTCTACTACCTCCGTTGGCACTGGTAGTTCTGATGTTCTTAATGGCGATAGAGTCTAACTATGCTTGGTCGTCGAGAGTCCAGTACATGGGTGAAGATCCAGCTCCAAAACCCAAGCCACCTCCACACATGGATCATGGCGAACATGGAGAGGACAAAGACCACTGACACGAATATCAAGAGAGACTTGTGTATCAAAGACTAAGGGTTCGGTACTGTTTTCAACTCGGCAAATTCCCTACGAACACGCGGTCAGTACCCTCTAACTGAAGTCAGCAGGATTGCACCTAACGAGAAGAATAGAGCGCTTCTTGCAGTACCTTTAAGTCAATCCTCGAGTAAGATTAGAGTTGGACAGTAATCAGACGCCAATTGAATTTGCTCTTTCCAAAAACACTAGGTGTGTTTACACCAGTTCTTAGGTATTCACTGCGCGTTGTCTAATTCTTTGGTTCCGTGTTGAACCAAGTAGATTGAACCAACAGACTCCGCGCTGAGGCACATCCTTCGTTGACCGTCGTCGGAAACGATATCGTGCATGTTGATGGACACGACATTAAACCCTGTTTGAACTAATTTTTCGGCAAAGTCGGACCCATAAATTCGAACAAAGTCAACAGGTGCTTCGTCGTCTCCACCTGAGTGAAATTCGCGAGTCGACACGCCTCGACACGGGACATTTATGATAGCCCAACCGTTGCTGGATAAGACTCGAAATATTTCAACAATAGCTCTGTCGTCGTCTTCGACTGCTTGTAGTACATGACTGCAATACACAACCTCAAATGACTCATTCGAAAACGGTAGCTCTTGAATATCAAACTGTACCAGCACATCATCTCTGACTAGATCACCGCTGACATAGTGGTCTGTCGCGAGCTCTTGTAAATTTGGTACAACACAAGATTCCGGAGCTATGTGAAGTACGCGACATTGTTTTCTTCGAAGTATTTCTTTTTTCTCGGCGAAGAACAAGTACATGACACGGTCCCTTTCGCGACCTGCACACTTGGGACACACTGCGTTTGGTCGTTTAAATTTTGCCCTACCTGCAGACTTAAACTTTCGAAACGTTTGATCACAGATTGGACAATACACACTCTTTCCAGCGTACAAGATGTGTGCGTATTTCCTGCGTAAATTTCGAAATCGTCGTTCTAGGGTAAGTAGAAACCGAATTTTCATTGAATCGGTCTTAAGTCATCTACACGACGTTCAAATTTGGCTATCTTACGCTCTATCTTGCGCTGCGCAAACGATCGAAACCACGTCGATACAGGAATCCATTCACTGTTACCCAAGCCGTCTACTATCATGAGTCGGCAGAGCTCAGATGAGTTGCGAACGACGATGATGTTGTGCGGTAGCAAGTCGCGGGTAACGACCAACTCTTGGCGCAACCATTTCTTAAATTCTTCGATGCCAGTCCTGAGACTGTTGTCAATTCCGTGCGGAACTTCTTGCTCTAAATTGCGTGGGAAATTGCCGTCAAAATTTCGAAATATCCGTGTAACGATTCCTACACCAAGATCTGTTTCCACACTTCCAAAAAATTCCGGAATGTGTTGCCAAAGAGTTGCTTTGTCACGGGCAAGTAGGTGTCGATACGCGGTTAGTTCTTTTAGTTGATCATCCCAATGTCTTACCGGTCTCAGTTTTTTGATACCCGAAGTTAGTTTGCGGCGTGCTTGAGGAGTGCGGTCCAATCGTAGTACTTTGACACACTTGTTCGAGTCATCCGGGTGGACAAAACAAAGACGAGTTCCTCCAACGGCAAACGGGGACTGTTGCCCTAGATTCAAAGTCTTGATTTGCTTGCCATTTTTTGATTGGGGGATTCCCATGACCACAAACTACTACTCTAGGCTAAGTCACCAAGGTGATCTCAGAGCAACCGTTATGCTTCCTCGGTCGGACTCTCTACCCCTAAGCGTTGGTGCATCAGCGGACTAGTAGTAGTGTATTGCAAAAACGCTTTCTCTTCGGGAAATAGTCGTTTCTTTATGGCGAACGACACTAACGCTGCTTCATGGAAACCGGACAGGATTAGTTTTTTCTTGCCGGGATAGGTCGCAATGTCGCCTACGGCATAGACTCCTGGGATATTTGTTTCAAATTTTTCCGTATCGGTCTCGATTTGATTCTTGGTAATCTCCAATCCCCAGTCCGCGATCGGTCCTAATTTTGGGGACAGTCCGAAAAAGACTAACAAGTGATCGATAGGCAGCACCACAATCTCTCGTTCCGGCGTTGTTATATGTACTTCTTTGAGTCGGCCGTCATCGCACACTACGTTGGTCGCGTTGCCAACGAAAAAATTCATCGCGTCCGCGGCAACTAGTTCTCGCATACGTTCCACTGATGAAACAGCAGCTCGAAATTTTTCACTTCTGTGTATAAGAGTCAGCGAGGATGCAACTTCTACAAGTTCAAGGACCCAATCCAAGGCGGAATCACCCCCGCCTAGGATGACCAGTCTCTGTCCCGCGAATATAGACTTGTCGGTGATTCGATAGTGGAGGAAGTCGGAACTGACAAGTTCGGTCCCAGCTGCGCGTAGTGGCATTGCTTGAAAAGAACCCACTCCCCCAGCTATCACGATCGATTTTGTCTGAAATATCGTACCTTTCGAAGTTTCCACCCTAAATGTCTGAGCATCAATGGTTGTTACTTGAACTACTTGCTGATCAAGGTGAAACGTTGCGTCGAAAGGCTGAATTTGCTCCCGAAGCCTAGAAACGAGTTCTTCAGCGTTACACACCGGTATTGCGGGAATGTCATAGATCGGTTTGTCTGGATAAAGAGCCGTACATTGTCCGCCGATTTCAGGTAGTGCGTCAACCACGTGAGCTTTTATTCCCTGCAAGCCCAATTCAAACACTTGGAAGAGACCACAGGGTCCTGCACCGATGATTAAGGAATCAGTAGCGATCATATACAGTGTGTTCCTCTACGTATTGTATTAGTAAGAAGTACATTAACTAGTCGTCCTCAGTAGATCGATCCTTGCATTGTTTTAGCATCCGTCTTTCGAGGGACTGACGTACTAAATGCGGATTAGCTTTCCCGCGAGATTTTTTCATTACAGACCCAATGAAAAATTCATAAAGCTTCTCTTCACCTTTTAGCAGTCTTGGAATGAGTTCAAGATTCTCGTCAATGACTGTTTTCGTCCAAAGCTCAACTTGGTCACTGTCAGAAATTTGCGACATGTCCTCTGTTTTGATAACCTCGTCGATATCGAGATTGGTCTCCCAAAGTGTTCTCAGTAGTTCTTTACCCGTATTCGAGGAAATCGTCCCGTCCTTTACTCGCGTGATGAGCAGCGCGAGTTGTTTGGCGGAAACTGAAGTCTTCCGTGGAGGTGAGGGTTGAGTCTTTTGTATTGCAGTTAACTCTCCAAGAATCCAATTCGCCGCTTCGTGGGGAGCCGCGCACAACTTTACTGTCGCTTCAAAAAGTTCTGCGCGCGATCTTTCGAGAGTGAGTCGATATGCGATGTCTGGTGCTAGTCCGTATTTTTCTACAAATCTGTCTCTCATTGATGCGGGTAACTCTGGTAAGCTAGACCGAATCCGGGAGATGAACTCTTCCGAGATAGGAATTGGAGGCAAGTCAGGATCGGGAAAAAAGCGATATTCTTCGGATTTTTCTTTCCGACGCATTGATTCGGTACGTCCAGACGCTGGGTTATACGATCTCGTTTCGCGTTCCACCGTGTTTCCATTGGACAACAGAGTAGCTTGTCGTTCTAGTTCATACTGAAGTCCTTTTTCTAAGAATTTGTACGAGTTTAGATTCTTGAGTTCGACGGACGTGCTATAGTCTTTGCTACCGCGGGTTCGTAGCGATACGTTCGCATCGCACCTCATTGCCCCTTCATCGAGTCTTCCCGAACAGAGGTCTAACCAAATCACAAGAGCTCGTAGCTGTCGAAAACACGCGACAGCCTCCGTGGGAGTTCGAAGATCAGGCTCGGTCACAATTTCTAACAGTGGTGTTCCCGCCCGATTGAAATCTAACACCGTAGCATTCGACAACCGATCATGAATGGACTTACCAGCGTCCTCTTCAAGATGGACTTGGCTTATTCGAACGGCTTTCGATCGACCATCCTCGAGCCAGAGATGGAACACTCCCGCACCTACTATCGGCTGCGAGTTTTGACTAATTTGGTAACCCTTTGGAAGATCGGGATAAAAGTAGTTTTTCCGTTCAAATGAGCAAACTCGTGCAATAGGAGAATTTATTGCCGCGCCAAATCGAATTGCTAACTCCAGAGCTGATCGATTGAGGACCGGTAGTGTTCCTGGATACGCTAAGTCGACGAGACCAGCGCTCTGGTTTGGTAAAGTAGTCGTTCTCTTGTTTGATGCGCGGGAAAACAATTTAGAACGGGTATTGAGTTGAACGTGTACTTCAAGTCCAATTACCGCTTCCCAATTCGGGGCTACTTCCTTCATAGTTCTGGATGGTCGAGATGCCAGGAAGTTTCACTTTGAAAGCTTACGGCGAGATTTAGAACGTCTTCATCGCAATATTTCGGTCCAATTAATTGAACACCGATCGGTAGTCCGTTGATTTGTCCACACGGCAGACTGATTGCTGGCAAACCGCACAGATTAACCGGAACCGTAAATCGATCGTGCCGGTACATGTCCGTTGAATCATGCTGCTCGTTCAGTCTGAATGCTGGGGATGGTGTAGCAGGTGCTAGCACAATGTCTACTTGCTCAAACAGTTTTTCATACAGATCGTGTACCATGCGTCGTAGTTTTTGAGCCTTCTGAACGTAGTTTTCACCAGAGTTGTTGGATAGAAAGTAGGTTCCGGCTAACAGACGTCGTTTGACTTCGTCGCCGAATCCTTGACTTCGAGTTTCCTCATACATCTCTTGGATTGTTGCAACAGGGTTCGCTCGAGAACCATAACGGACACCATCAAAGCGTGCGAGGTTAGACGATGCTTCTGCACATGAAATAATGTAATAACTAGTGAGAGCAAGATCCTGGTCGAAGACTTCAACATCTACGAAGTTGTGTCCCAACTGTTCTAAAGTATCACGAGCCGCTTCGATGCATCTTACGATGTCGGAATCGAGATCTTGCAACAATGAACCAGAGTAGCCTATCGTCAAAGGATGTTGCATGCGATTACGCTCGAAGTTCGACGCGGATACACTGGTAGCATCCTGCGGATCGTACCCTTGCATTACGTCAAACATTGTTGCTGCATCTTGCGCGGTGAGTGTGAGTGTGCCGGCTTGGTCTAGGCTGGACGCGAATGCCACCATACCATACCGAGATAAACGTCCATAAGTCGGTTTAAATCCAGTGACTCCACAGAAAGATGCTGGTTGTCTTATCGAACCGCCGGTATCGGAGCCCGTAGCTACAGGTGACAAGCCAGCAGCAACAGCTGCTGCAGACCCCCCTGATGAACCTCCGGGCACTCGATCTAAATCCCAAGGATTTCGGACTGGTCCCCACGCGCTGGTCTGATTACTCGTACCCATCGCGAATTCATCCATGTTTGTTTTACCCAGATAGATGCCGCCGGCTTGGGATATGTTCTTGACGATCGTCGCATCATAGGGTGCGATAAATGATCTCAATATGTTTGAACAACACGAAGTTGGTTTACCCCGAACGCAAAACACATCTTTTTGTGCGATCGGTATTCCTGTCAGTTCTTTGCAGTTCCCTTTACGCAAGTCTTGATCCGCCATTTTTGCATGAGCAAGCACTTCGTCTGGTTCAACGGACACGAAGCTGTTAACACGTTGGTCATATCGCGCAATACGATCAAGATAAAACTCACACAACTCCGTAGCACTAATCTGTTTGCGCTCGAGAAGATTCCGAAGTTGGGTAAGGGACTGAAAGGAATCCACTAAGGCTCGATTACTTTGGGTACAACGTAGAAGCCTTCGACGGTCTCAATTTTTTCAGATTCGTAAATGTTGTAAGGCTCTGTCGTTTCCGGTTCATCTGCTTCACGTAGGTTTCCTACATTGACGGGATGTATTAGCGGTACTACTCCCTCAGTAGGTACGGTATGTATCTGATCGACAAACGCAAGAATTAGCGACAAATCAGCAACCATTTTCTCCTGCTCGGCGGGACTGAGCACGAGAGCGCATTGTGAACTTAGTTCATTTAAGATCTTTAAATTCAATGTAGACTGAAGAAATAATTTGATTTGCTCACGAACTTTAACGAACCGCGCAATGTATGCAAACGGACGGGGACGAATGAGTAATAGCAACATCGTCGTACTTTTTAGAAGTTTTGTTGCTATCTCTATGGAAATAATGCATTAAGCGTACTAACATATTGCAACTGACAGAGTTTCTTTTATGATATAAACCTAACCTAACCAACCACCACGATTCTCGCGCAAATATACAACGTCAATTCCTGTTCAGACGAATCGTCTACAGGATTCCCGGGCGTTTCCTTGCGTATTCACGCCATCTTGTAGATTGACAGGACTAGAAGAAAGTAGCAAATTATGTTGAAAGCCATCCGCGGTCTATTCTCCCCCGATATGTCTATCGATTTAGGAACTGCCAACACTTTGATATTTGTTAAGAACAAAGGAGTTGTTCTCGACGAACCTTCAGTGGTAGCCACACGCGTTAATGACAACTCTATCGTTGCATTGGGGAAAAAAGCTAGAACAATGCTGGGCAGAACACCTGATGCAATTCTTGTTACGCGACCGATGAAAGACGGTCACATCGCGGATTTTCGAGCCACTAGCACGATGCTACGTTATTTCATGGAACGCGCGACTGGTAACAAATTTTTCTCTGGGAGTCCACGTGTGCTTGTCTGCATGCCATGCAAATCAACAGAAGTGGAAAAAAAGGCGATTAAAGACACGGTACTGGGTGCCGGTGCTCGCGAAGTGTTTCTCATTGAAGAACCATTAGCGGCTGCTGTCGGTGCTGAACTCAATATTCAAGATGCTACTGGGTCGATGGTCGTAGATATTGGTGGAGGCACTACCGATATCGCGATAATTGCCCTGAATGGGATCGTGGTCTCCGAGAGTATCCGAGTGGGCGGTGATGAGTTTAATAACGCAGTCATCCAATATGTACGTCGCAAGGAAGGATGTGTGGTTGGCGAAACGACGGCCGAACAAATCAAAATTCAAATAGGCACGGCAATATCTGTGGACGAAGTGCAAGAGGTAACGGTGATCGGGCACGATCTAGCACAAGGAATACCACGGACCTTTCGGTTGAATAGTGATGATATGGTCGAAGCACTGTATTCTTCTGCAACGACTAAGGTCGTTGGTGCGGTATTGTCCGTTCTGCAACGGTGCCCTCCTGAACTAGCGGCCGATATTGCAAATAGCGGGATCATGTTGACTGGCGGGGGCGCTCTACTCAATGGGCTGGACGAATTACTGAAACGGGAAACCGGTATGCCGGTTTTAGTAGCTGATGAACCACTATCTTGCGTCGCGAAAGGATGTGGTCAAATTCTTGAGTTCGACTACTTAGATAGCCTAGTCATTTAACTTCAAAAACATGGTCTCATGACTCTCGGTTGGGGCGCACTCACAAACCAAGGTAAGAAGCTCTAAGCGACTTCCACAATGTAACATTGGTGGTTTCTAACGTAAATGTCCGCCGCACCTCAGACGTCAAATATCCACACCTTGGTGGTGTTGGTCTCTGTCTGTGTTGTCTGTATTTGTTTAGAACAATTTACAAACGTTATAAATCACCCCAAACAGTTCGTCACTTGGATCACTTTGGGAATACAGCGCGTCGCGAATGGATACGAAGACGTTCTTAGATTCTCAAATAATTATTTGAGCGATCGCAACGAACTACTGCAACGGATTGACGAGTTAGAGGGCGAGATACAACAAACATCCGCGGAAAACTCGCAACTTCGTGCGCTTGAGGAATCAAATGTTGAGCTGCGTGAAATACTTGGGCTCAAACTTCGTGAGCCGACGATCTCTTATGTTATCGCAGAATTGGCTGCTCCGTTAGTTTCACCCGCCCGGGATGAAGTCACGCTCAATCGAGGACTCGCGCATGGTATCAAAGAAGGTGCTGCCGTTCTTGATGCTTCGGGTGTTTTTGGCCAAGTAGTTGAAGTATTACCGTATACAAGTCGAGTATTTTTGATTACGGATAAACGCATCGCGGTACCGGTGAGGGTGGAAAGATCTGGACTCCACGCGGTGCTTACCGGCGTTGGGGATTCAAAACATCTCACTCTGGAACATGTTGAAGCGACTGCCGATTTAGCGGAAGGGGATCTACTGATCACATCTGGTTTGGGTGGGATTTATCCGTATGGTTATCCGGTAGGGTTAGTCACTTCTCTCGAACCAGACGAAGCTGGTGTTGCGGTTCGAAGTACCATCGAACCGCTCGCCGAGCTTCATCGTCGTCGTTTTATTTTGATTGTCACTGGGGCATCGTATTCTGAAACTCCCGCGGAATAACATCGGTTTTATCATTACCGCGGCTCTGAGCGTATTTTTTTCTGCGTTTGACAGTTTTGCATTTTTGCCGGAATTTGTTAGTTATTTTTCACCTAACATCGCATTGCTTGTGTGTTTCTATTGGGCTTCCAATACAAATACACCAGTGTCCCTACTAGTTCCATTTGGCACCGGGTTCTTTCTCGATGCACTATTTGCCTATCCGTTCGGATTAAATTCTTTAATTCTTTGTCTAATTACATATCTAGGTATGAAAATTCCGAAACGAGAGAACAAGCCAGTCTTGAAATTTCAGTTGGCAGGTCTAGGTATGGCGAGTATCTTCGCGGAACTGTTACTATACTTGAGTTTGATATGGGCAGAGGACGCCTCTCTTCCTTCGCCGCTCGTTCTCGTATACTCAGTAATAGGAACGCTAATTACTTGGGTGGTCGTGATCTTTTTACTCGACCGATGGTTGGTATCTGAAGACACAGAAGTCTCCTTCTAAGCTTTGTATGATCGCATCCCAGAGGCTAGCACCAATAAGCACAAAATGTGAGTGTCGAAACTTTGTAGCAAACATGAAAACGAGCACGATTAAAACGAACGAAAGGCGAGTGTCGTGCTGAAGCTGCTGCTAAGGATTCTCCTTCATACACTCACGATTTTGGTAGTGATAGTCGCCGGTCTGTTCACCGTTGCGAGAGTTGGTTCACTGTTTGCACCTAATTACGTAGACAACCTAAACCAGAGATTTACCGAAGAAGGTCTAGAGTTCTCCGAGTTGAACGTACGATGGCGGGGTATCAATCCAGTTGTCGAAATAGGTGGATTAACTGGTTCAAATTTCGACATTGAAGACATCACCGCAGAGCTTGATATCTTAGCTTCGTTTTGGCGTAACACGTACGTGTTTCGCACGATACAGATTGGTCACGTTTCAGTTGTCGTGTCCCAAGAGTCAGCTTGCACGATAGATTTTCCAGACGGTGAGGGTTCATTCCGTATCGGCGATCTGATACGGCACACGGACAACATCGACCTGTCCTTTAGTAGTACGTTAGAGTGTGGTTCTAGTAAATTTGAGCACGAGGGCTTCTTTCGCACGATACGAAAAAACAAAGTGTACCGCTTACATGCCATGGTCAATGAGCTAGGCGATTGCGAGCATTGCTCAATTTCGCTTTTATACGAAGCAACTACTAGTGGTTTTTGGCGACGCGAAGAAGAGCGTATTCTCAATGTTCAAGCACACGATTTTGTGCTGCCAACGAGATTGCTCGGATGGGACTTTTTAAAAGAGTCCTTCGTAAACGCACAAATCTTGATGAATGGGACTTCTGAATCCGCGGCACTCGTTGGAAATATTGAAATTCAACCTAAGCATGAAAGTAGTGTTTTGGAAGGACTACATTTGGATCTCAGTTTTAAGCTACAGAGTATGGGTGTAGTTGGACGGATAGATGCGTCGTTATTGGATCACAACCAAAATGTGGTCAGCAGATTGGAACACACCGTACAACAAGATCGCGAGTCAAACTACGTTCATGGGTGGAGTCATGACATTCCTATTGACACGGTCGATGAGTTTTTGAATATCTTTGGCGTTTCAGATCATTTGATGCAAGAATGGATGGATGGATTAGCGCCTTCGGGCATCTTATCTATTGTGCAATGGGTACAAGACGAATCTGGTATCAGATATAGGGTCCTCGTCGATGAGCTATTCGTAAATCAATACGCGAACGTCCCTTCCCTTACGATGGATTCAGCGGTTATCGCGGGACGAGGGGCGATGGCTTACACGGAGTCGACAGCTCAACAGATAAACCTGGAAGAGGTAAATTTTCTGTCCGCGCCGATGTCGCTCGCAGCCATCGACTTTTTAAGTGTTGCGATGTGGCAACGAGATTACGTTGGTTGGTCAATTTTCGGTCAATGGGAACCAACTGCAAATGCAAACCCTATTGATTTCAACATCGACGTTGGCAAGCGAACTGCGAGCGAGCAACGGTGGTTTCGATTCGCACTTGCTTCACCAAGCCTGTCGACAACAGAGTTACACCCTTACCTTTCTTCTATTCTGCCAGCCGAAGCATTTGATTGGTTCGAGCAGTCTGTAGCGCAGGGTCAATTTGAAGAGGCTGGTCTGCAATTTGTTCTAAACAGCGATGCAACAAACCAAAATCAAACTTCACTGGAGATTACAGCGCTTGTAAAAAATGCTGAAGTAGTATTTCTCGAAGATTGGCCGGAAGTAGTACAAGGAACCGGGCGTTTGTGGTTGACAAGAGACGGACTTACGATTGAGGTTAGTTCAGCATATACGCATGGCAATCACATAGAGAAGGGAACGATATTCTTGCCTTTGTCAGAGCCGAGGCTAGACTTGGACTTTACTGCGGACATGACCTTTTTATTACTTCAAAGTTATTTAGCAGAGTCCCCTTTGACGGATTTACTTCCCATTGATCCGTTGGAATTTGACGGATCTGGTGCGATTGACCTTGATGCTTCCATAAAGATTCCGCTGTTAGAGGAGCGTGAAGATTTGTGGGATGTGAATCTTGAATTGGTCCTAGCCGATGTCTTGTTGGACATTAAGCCGGCGAACATTCAACTCGATGACATGTATGGAACTGTCGGTTATCAGTATCCGGATGTAATAACCAGCTCGCAACTCACCGCGAAATATCATGACGATCCAGTGTCTTTGACGATGAGTACTCGCAAAGGAGAGTCAGATTCAAATGAGGTAGTGTTCGCATTTGAACTGAATACTTCAGTTAGCGCGGTCGCTAACCTGACGGGTGATTGGTTGCCATCAATTGCGAGTGGGTCAACTCATGTATCTGGAGAGATTGTTTTTCCAACTACTAATGATTCTCCAGCTACTGTCGACATACATACAGATCTAGTTGGAGTAGCTTTAAGTCTACCTAAGCCATACCACAAAATAGCTGATCAAAATCGTCCAATGCAGGTACAGATGAGGTTGGATGATCCGATGATTGTGGACGTCACGATGGATGAGGTAAAAGTTCGTTCGGCGGTCGCGTCAGACGGGACAATACGCGGCAGTGTCGGATTAAGTGTCCCTCCACCACAGTTGAGTAACTCCACTCGGGATTGGGTCGTCGCAGGAACTGTAGATGAGCTAGTGTTTGAAACTGACCAAAAGGGTGAAATGGCACTGCCCGAAGGATTAGACATTCAGTTTGTTGATCTTCACATTCATAAACTTGTCCGCGCAAGATTCCAGTTGCACGACTTGATTATGAATGGTACTTTTGGTGGTGCGAGTTCCGCGCTGACGGTCACCGCCGAAGAGGGGAACGCGTCACTGTCTCGCGAACAAGGACAGGACTGGCAACTGAGCGTTGAACGATTGCGATTTTGGCATAGTGCTTTTGACACACCCGACGACACGCCGATGGACCCCACTATCTTCTTGCAGCTACCCAAGATAGATGTATCTATACAAGAGTTGTATATGTTCACAGATACTGGTGAAGCGGAGGAATTTGGATCGTGGGCTTTCGAGCTTGACACTACAGAACAGGAAGTGTTGCTGAGGAATATCCAAGCCAATATCCGTGGTGTTACTTTAGATACTCAGGACCGAGACGGAATCGTTTGGGACACAGAAAAGAACGAGACTCGATTTAACGGTGTTATCAGCGGCGCCAATCTGCTTCATGTGCTGCCGAAGTTTGATGTCGTAGCAGAGATCGAGAGCGAAGACTTCACGGTAAATAGCGAATTAGTTTGGCCTGGGTCTCCTTTCGACGTCAACCCCTTAATGTTGAGCGGGCGGATTCATGGTGATGCTAATAACGGTACTTTGCTTGAAATTGACGCAGGTCAAGGTATTCTCCGTCTCCTCAGTATGTTTAACATTGCTCCCATCATTCAGCGCATGGACTTCGACCCGTCCGCGATGTTTGCCAAGGGATACAGCTTCGATCGAATCTTATTTGACGTTACCTTGGACAACTCCAACGTAGTTATTCAGGAACCAATCCATATTAAAGGTAGGAGTTCAGAAGTTTTATTCACTGGAAATGCAAATCTAACTGACGAAAGTGTTATGATGGACGTTGTTGTCCGTTTACCGATTTCCACGAACTTGAAGTGGTATGTTGCATTGATTACGGGGAACCCAACGGCTTTTCTTGGCACCCTGATTGGTAGCAGGATTTTCCGACCACAACTAAACCAGTTGGCAAGTGCAAAATATAGAGTAGAGGGTTCGTTCGAAACCCCAGAAATTGAGCTGATCGGGATCTTTGACGACGATTTAACAGGAAATCCAATCGAAGACGATACGATTATCGAAGAATAACGCTTCCTACAGGAGAGTAAGGCAATGACCGAGAGTGTATCAAGTAATGCAAAACAAGACCTTCTGACCGCCGGGGACATCTCCGACCGGCAGCTGGAAGTGATGATGAATGGAATGATGTCCCGCGAAATTGATCGAGGTGAACTCTTTTTTCAATGCAGACGAAACGAGTCATGGTCTTTGGAGCAAGGAATCGTAAAAAACGCGGGATTCTCAGTTTCTCGAGGAATTGGCGCTCGGGCCATCAGCGGTGAGAAGAGTGGATTTGCTTATGCTGACGACATCCAACTTGACGTACTTGAGCAAACATCAAGCGCGGCGAGATCGATTGCTCGAACTGGGAGTTCTCAAAGCACTAATTTACCGTTAAAACGTCAGTTACCTGAGTTCTACCAAGGCTCAGATCCGATCGTTTCGATATCTCAAGACGAAAAAGTCAAGCTACTGTCTCGCATTGACAAATTCACACGATCTTTGGACCCACGTGTGAAGGAAGTTTCCGTTTCGATCAATGCAAACCACGAGTCAACATACATTTACTCAAGCGATGGCACGGACCAAGGGGACGTACGCCCGCTAGTTCGTTTTGGTGTGTCGGTGGTAGTAGAGCAAAACGGTAGAAGGGAAAATGGTAGTTGCGGTGGCGGTGGCCGGCACGATTTGTCTTGGCTGTATGAGAATGAAACTGCAGAAAATTTCGCGCGGGAAGCAGTGCGACAGGCACTTGTCAATCTTGAAGCGGTAGATGCACCCGCTGGACCTATGCCCGTAGTACTTGGACCGGGATGGCCCGGAGTGTTATTGCACGAAGCAGTCGGACATGGCTTGGAAGGAGACTTCAATCGCAAAGGAACTTCAACATTTTCGAATCGAATTGGGGAACGTGTCGCGTCTCCGCTTTGTACGATCGTTGACGACGCGACGATCCCAAATCGACGTGGTTCACTTACCATTGAAGATGAAGGTACCCCTGGTCAGAGAACGGTGTTAATCGAAAATGGAGTGTTGCGAGGCTATATGCAAGACAAACTGAACGCGAAACTAATGGGAGTAGCAAGCACCGGTAATGGTCGACGTGAATCCTATGCACATCAGCCAATGCCTCGCATGACAAACACGTTCATGCTCGCGGGTGAGAGTGACCCTGACGAGATCGTCAAAAGTGTGGATCGGGGCGTGTACGCAAAAACGTTTGGTGGTGGTCAAGTAGATATAACCTCAGGCCAGTTCGTGTTCTCTGCTACCGAAGCATATCTCATTGAAAACGGTAAGATCACAGTTCCGGTCAAAAGTGCGACACTAATCGGTAACGGACCCGAGATAATGACTAGAGTATCAATGGTCGGGAATGACCTAGAACTTGATCTCGGCGTCGGTGTATGCGGCAAAGAAGGACAAGGAGTTCCAGTTGGAGTTGGGCAACCGACATTAAAGATCGATCAGATTACTGTCGGGGGTACTCAGACATGACCACCAGCATGGTTGATGTAAAGGACAGTGCCGCCGCGCCCGCGGTACACACGTCAAACGATGAAGAGAGACTAAAAGAATTCGTTGAGCGAATTCTTACGGTAGCAAAAAATGGTGGTGCGACCGCCGCTGAGGTCACCGCCGGTGACGACGTCGGATTAGATGTTAAGATGCGGGAAGGTGATCTCGACACAGTCGAATTCAGTCGTGACCGAGGATTTGACATCACGGTATATCGAGGGAAGCGACGGGGCAATGCAAGTACGACGGACACACGAGACGAGTCGATTCAAGAAGCTGTAGGTGCGGCTCTGGCAATTGCTGAACATACAGAGGAGGACTCTTACAGTGGTTTAGCAGATCCCGACCTGTTGGCTGTAGATTTTCCCGACTTGGATCTGTATCGCTGTGATCCGATGGATGTAGAAGAGCTAAAGACCGCCGCAGGTACAGCGGAATCCATCGCGCTGGATTTCGATCCTAAGATCTATCGATCTGATGGTGCAAGGGCGAGTGTTTCATCGAATTGCGTTGCGTATGGAAACAGCTTAGGTTTCTTACATGCGTACCGCAGTTCAAACTCTAGTCTGTATGCAGATGTGATCGCTAAGAGTAGCAACGGCATGCAACGAGCGGCATGGTTTACTATGGCACGACAACGAAGTGAGTTGGACTCACCCGAGCTTGTTGGGACCAAGGCTGCAGAAAACGCGATTCGAAAGCTAGATCCCCGACCAATTCCAACTGGAGAATACCCGGTGCTTTTCGACCAGACAGTAGCGATGGGACTGATTCTTCACCTCCTCAACGCACTCTCTGGTAGACCACAATATTTGCGATCAACTTATTTGCTAGAATCGCTCGAGAAACAAGTCGCGACAACGGGAGTTTCACTCAAGGAATATCCATTTATTCACGGCGCTATGGGAAGTCGTGCTTACGACTCCGAAGGTGTAGCGACGTCTGAGAAGTATTTCATCGAAAATGGCATCGCAAAAAACTATCTTCTCAGTAGTTATTCGGGGCGCAAGTTGGGCATGCCCTCCACCGGAAATGCCGCTGGGGTGTGTAATTTAACGGTGGAGTCAGAGAAACTTCCTCTTGAGGAAGTGTTGCACCAGATGGGTCGGGGCTTGGTGGTTAACTCACTGATGGGACAAGGTGTAAACATCTTGACGGGAGACTACTCCCGAGGTGCGTCAGGCTATTGGGTGGAAAATGGTGAGTACGCCCATGCAGCGGACGAACTTACGATCGCCGGGAAGTTGGATGAGATGTATAAGAACATGGTAGCATTTGGAGACGACGTAGAGATTCGTCGCAACATTCGAACTGGATCGATTCTTATATCGAATATGACGGTCGCCGCAATCTAATCTAGCCCGAATTAGCCTACTGCGGATTTCTTTTACTTCCGGACTGGTTCCTGGCGTCTGAGCTGTTCTTTCTTAAATAGCTCAGCGGAGAGGTAGTCGGAACCTCCAGATCGCCAGAGAGGAGTGTCGGGATTGCTGTGGCAACTAAGCGCCACTTGAAATAGCACGTTTTTGCGGTGATTGATTTGGTTCAGTGAGCCTGCACCGAGTCTATGACGTCTAAGACTCCATTCCGTGTAGTGGAAATCATGCGTTTGGTGCTTCAATAACGCTAATGTTTTGGCGTTCCGTTCGAACCTTCTTAATAAGAAAATCGACGATTGGAAAAATCCTCTTCCGTGACTGAGCTGTGCGAGTGTTCACCAAGAATCTGCCGTCTACTACCACCGTGGGCGTGTTCTTAATCACCATGGCTTGGATCGTTTCATGAACTTCCAGAATATGATCCACGATTGACTCACTGTCGTTATAGGTCGCTCGAAATACTTTTGGATCAACCTCTGCTTTTTCTTTGAACAGTTGCTCGATATTACTAGGATCTTCCAACTTCCTTTTCTCGTCGTGTATCGCTTCAAACATTGGAATGTGCACCGAATCTAGAACATCAAGCTCAATCGCGACGTAGTAAGCCTTAGCTAAGGGAACCCAATCTTTTTGGAAGACAACAGCTTCGCGATTAAACTCCACATCATCTTCTTTGTTTACCAACCACTCTGAAATGTGCGGTTCAAGTTTTTTACACGCAATACAACCGTAAGAGAAGTATTCGATAACAGATATCTTCTCTGATTCTTCTGATAGGGTTTCCGTGCCCTCTGCGTCCTCTTTGAGTTCAAGAACTTTGTAATCGATACCCGCTTCATACTCTTCGGTGGTACTTCCGACCTGGGCTATACACCAAAACAAACATACGACACTCGCTCTTTTCAAATGTGAAATGTTCATCGTACTATTATTGATCTGCTTCATACCGTGTAGATTTCAAGATAGCTTGCCCGTTGACGCCATACGCTCTATCAACAACTTGTCTCGCGAGATGGCTTTCAAACCTAGATTATGCAACTTTAAAAATAGATTCCGACTTTCAAATACTCGGCTCGCTCTACATTTAAGTTGAACGTAGGGACATAGAGAGAGGGATTTTCACTTGAGAGTTATTTGCGTTTAGATGAGCCGCGTTGGACCGTGCGCAGAACGTTATCTCTTGCTGTGGAGAACGAAATTTGGTTTTTTTGCGCGGTACCAACGCGCGTCAGGCTACTACTCCGGTTCGCCAAATCGATCGGCGATTAACTGTGCGATCGATTTGTATGCTACTTCGGCTTCCTCGCCCTCGGTCTTTAGGAAGAGTTCACTGCCTTGGGTAGCAGCGAGTGTCATAATTTGCATCATGCTTTTACCATTGACGAGTTGACTCTCTTCATGTCCAAGTTGAACCGAACAAGGAAAACTCTTGGCAACTTGCACAAACTTAGCTGAGGCGCGTGCGTGCATACCTAATTTGTTGACGATTTTGACTCGACCAAGCATTTTCGTTAGCCATTTCCAGTATCGCGATGCCGAATGAGTACGTGCGGATAAGTAGACTTGAAGGCTTCCGCTAGTCTCTCCGCCATGTACACGGAACGATGCCGTCCTCCAGTACAACCTAGAGCAACTGTTAAGTAAGCCGTATTTTGCTGCTCAAATTGTGGTAACCAACGGGTTAGAAAATCAACGATTTGTTGATACAACTGTTCGACGGTTTCATGTGCCTCAAAAAATTCCTGAACCTTCCGTTCGCGACCACTCATCGCGCGTAATTCTGGAACCCAGTGAGGGTTTGGTAGACAGCGAAGGTCAAACACATAATCAGCATCAACCGGAACACCGTTACGATAGGCAAATGATCGAAATAAAAGTGATAACTGTTGATCGTTCGCCTCGATTAAACGTTCTTTAGTGACATTCACCAGGTCGTGCAAGGTCAATTCAGTCGTATCTATCTGTAGATCAGCAACTTCTGCCAAGTGGGCTAATAATTCACTTTCGCTTTCAATGGCTTGTCGTAGATCTACTCCCACGCGTTCGAGTGGGTGGCGCCTTCTCGTTTCGTCAAACCGCTTTACTAAAACCGCGCTCCTAGCATCGAGGAAAACCAGACGCGGTCGAAAAGAATCTGAAGCTAGTTGTCGAAGGATAGTAGGTAACTGGGATAAGTCCGACGTTGAACTTCTTGCGTCTACAGACACTGCAATGTTTGCGCGATTATCGCCGGACAAGCTGTTTTCAACAAGTTGAAAAATTAGCGGGACAGGAAAGTTGTCGATACAAGTGAACCCACCATCTTCCAATGCATGAAGTACGGTACTTTTACCAGATCCAGAACGCCCTGTGATCACATAAAGCTTCATTTCATTCGATCTGTCGCGCGAAACTTAAGAAAGTGTCGCGTAATGATGTGGGCGATCTTGCTTCCAACAATTCGCCGAGTTGACTTGGGTCGCTGCAAACCATAGCGATAGTTTTTAAGATTTGAAGGTGGTCATCGTCAGTCTCAACAGGCACGACTAATGTAAAAGCTAATGTGACTGCTCCGGCGTTTCCGAAGGGTACATCAGGCTTAAATCGAAGTAATGCTCCGATCGGTGTTGAACACTCTTCCAATCGACAATGAGGGAGTGCCACTCTGGTATCGTCGATAACTGTACAAGCGAGTTCTTCTCGTTCCGTTAACTTTTCTAATAACTTTCGCGAATCGATGGACTTTCTTTCTTGGTGAATGATTTGTGCGGAGTGCTGCAGTGCCGACTTCCTCGATTGACAATTGTGTACGAACCTCACCGTTACCGGTGTAAATATCGTTTCAAACCGAATCACCACGTGTAAAAATTCATTGTGTGCAATTTACGCCGAGCGATGATTAGTAAGTTTTTCCTTGTGTTTGATAATTTGGCGATCGAGCTTAGCCACGAGGCTGTCAATCGCGGACTGCATGTCATTAGCCGACGCGTCCGCGTAGATTTCACTTCCAAGCGCGTGAACGGTAGCTTCGGCACGGTGTGTGATCTTATCTTTGGAAAGCACGACATGCACCGATGTAATGCGGTCGTGATGGCGTTCTATTTTTGCAAGCTTGCGTTTCAGGAAAGAACGCAAATGTTGATTGACGTCTATGTGGTTTCCAGTGATATTTAATTGCACCTTTTTACTCCTGTAAATTGGAAAAAAATTGCCATGCGGCGCGGTATTGAATCTAGCAGGTGACTAGGCCCTTCAATACGGAGATTCCTTAGAACGATTGTAACCACTCGTTAAGCACGTACGCGCCTGTGTTGTACAGCCGGTATTTGCAGAGATTCACGATATTTAGTCACTGTGCGTCGAGCGATTGTTATTTTTCTATCTTTGAGCATATCCGCGATAGCAGTGTCGGTAAGAGGTTGGGTTGGATCTTCAGTTTCAGTCCATCGCTGAATGAGTGCGCGGATCGTCGTACTAGAAACGTCATCTCCGCGATGTGCCCGGAGTGCGCTAGAAAAGAAGTATTTCAATTCATAAGTGCCTCGAGCGCACAAGATATATTTCTCGGTCGTGATTCGAGATATTGTTGAAGTATGAACGCCAACCATCGTTGCTAATTCTGACTGTGCCATGGGACGCATAAATAGTTCTCCGCGTTCGAAAAACTCTTTTTGCTCCTGGACAATAGTAACTGCAACTTTGAGCAGAGTCTCTTTTCTTCTATTGATCCCATAGATGAGAGCTTGTGCACGGTGAAGATATTCTTTGAAGTACTGTTTGTCCTTCGTTGAGAGCGCATTTCGATTCAACGCTTTGTACTCTTGATTGATTCGCACTGTAGGAGAAACTCGATCGTTCAACGTCACTGTCCATTCTCCATCCTCTTTACTGACTAATACATCCGGTACGATATATAAAGACTCAACGCTTGCATAGGCTGCACCAGGACGCGGGTTCAACGATTGAATGAGTTCTATCGCAGCTGATATCTCTCGCTGTTCGCGTTGAAGAAGTGTTTGAAGATTTCGATCAGACTGGCACGCAAGCGACTCAAAGTGATCTTGCACGATGGTTAACGCTAGTTCCCTATATTCTTTGCTTGCGGGTAGAGAGTTCAGTTGCAAAAGGAGGCACTCTTGTACGTTCCGTGCTCCCACACCCGTGGGTGAGAGAGTTTGCAAAACTTGTAAACCACTCTTGAGCTGAGCGCGCGTACACTTCAGAATGTCTTGGCACTCGTTCGTCAATTCCTCCCAATGAAATAGATAACCGTCCTCGTTGAGTGCATCAATCAGGTAACTAACGACACTGCCAGCTAACTTTGGTAGTTTTTGATGTTTGAGTTGTTCGTGCAAATGTTCTTGTAATGATGCGCTATAAGTAGCGATCGACTCGCCGTCTACAGTACTGGCGTCATTCCCGTCCGCAAGGTATATGTCTGACCACTCGGTTTCAACGTTTAATTTGAGCGATGACAGGTCCGCACTAGTATCGTTTGAGAGAGCAGTAGCAAGATCTTCGCGATCTTGCGTGGTTGCCTGCGGTTGTACATCTTCATATGGGTCATCCCCGTAATCTTGAGTAGTGTCTTCGTGCTCAAACTGTTCGTCCAGTGGTTCTTCGTTTGAACCGATCGAGTCGGAATCGGTTTCATCCGCAATCTCGAGAAATGGATTCACAGAACACTCCGCCAGAATCTCCTGTTCCAATTGCACTGCGGACAATTGCATCATGCGGATAGCTTGCCGCAGTTCTGGTGTAAGGTTGGTTTGAAGTCGCTGCTGAAGTACGAGAGATTGCTGGTTCACAAACAGGAACTCTTAGTATTTGAACTCTGTACCCAGGTACGAACGCTGGACCTCTTCGTTTGCAAGGATTTCTTCAGTCGTCCCTTCGGCGATGACATGACCTTCGTTGACGATGTATGCTCGATCACACAGATCTAAGGTGTCTCGAACGTTATGGTCTGTGATGAGGACACCGATTCCTCGGGACGTGAGGTGCCGGACATTGTGTTTAATATCTGCTACCGAGATTGGATCTACGCCCGCGAAAGGTTCATCTAACAGTATGAACTTTGGTTGCGAAGCCAGAGCACGCGCTATTTCAAGGCGTCTTCGTTCTCCTCCCGATAACCTTTCGCCTAAATTGTTGCGTACTTTGTCTAGGTTAAATTCTTCGATCAATTCTTCGACGCGTTGTCGCCGGTTCGCACGACTAGTCCCCTCATGTAATTCCACTGTAGTGAGGATATTCTGATAGGTAGTCAACCGACGAAAAACACTCGCTTCTTGAGGAAGATAGCCTAGTCCAGCACGCGCGCGTTGATGCATGGGTGTTCCGGTAATCTCTACGTCGCCGAGATGGATCTGTCCGGTATCCATGCGAATCAAGCCGACAATGCAATAGAAGCTCGTCGTTTTTCCCGCACCATTTGGTCCCAGTAAGCCGACGATTTCTCCTGTCGCGACCGACAGCGAAATGTTTTCTACTACTAGTCTTTTACCATATCGCTTCGAGATACCTGAAGCGACTAGAGTGGTTGCCGAAGAACCAGTGCTATTGTGACGCAAATCGGAGTTCATTTCGACATGGTTGAACTACGGTGTCTCTACGTCTTGGAGTGTAATTTCGACTTGCTCGTCGCTCTCTCCTTTAGTCGCGATAATTTTTTGAGAGTCTAACTCGATACGCACTTTCTGGGCACGAATCTTTGCAGCATCGGTTTGAAGTAGTACTTCACCAGTGAATTCAACCCAGTTAGCTTCGTTATCAAACTTCAATTCATGCGCGGACGCAAGAATCGTTTGAGTCTCTCCTTCGTCGTCGTCAATCTCAAGTTCAAGTTTCAATGGTTTACCCGTCGCGGTGATCGACAGGAGCTGCGTGCCCTTCACTTTGGCGTTTACCTGGTCAGCACTTAACTTCACTTCGTCGGAGTCGATTTTTACGTTCCCTTTTGCGGTAAATTCGCCAGCGGACAAGTCAAACTCTGTGTCATCAGCTTTAATGTCTGACATCCCGATTGAGAACGTAGGCACGCTCCAGAGGATTATCAGAGCAAGTATTGAGTACTTGTGTATATCGCGCTTGTTATTCGGTTTCACTACTCTCATATTGAATTTCAACTTGGTTTCCAGGCTCTGAACTCAGCCGTAGCTGTTTAGTTGTGAGATCAAAGTGAAAGGCATTTGCATCGTACGAGGAAGCACCTGCTTTGATAGACACGTTTTCATCACTATGAACTGTGTTGGCCTTGGGATCGAATATTACATCAGCTCCTCGAAATGAATACTCTGGACTGTCGACACTACCTGAGTATACGTTGACCGCTCCAAGCAGTCGTATTGGTTCTAAGAATTGGCTTGGGTTTTTGGCGTCTGGTTGAACCGATCCGATGTCCGCATTCATGTGCCATCGTTCACCATCCTCACGATCTACGTGAATCTTGAGACTCTTGAACAGCATCTTGTCTTGCGCGGAAAACTGTTCAATTTCGTCAGCGCGTAATTCATATGCGAGTGCTCCGCTCGTGTGAAACGCTTGAATCTGAACATCTTTGAGATAGATGTCCGGCACATCTTCCAGATTTGTAGAAGCAGCTTCTTCAAAGTCTTTGGGAAAAAATAGATATAGGATGACTCCCAGTATCCCCGTGATTATTGCAGCAGCGAGAATTTTTTTTGTCATTCTCTTTGGACGCTCAGTAGCAGGTCAGAAAACTCCCTTATCGCCCCTTCGCCACCAGATCGAGTCAACAAGAGATCTGCAGTTTCTTTAAGTTGGGGTACTGCGTTCGCGACGGCAACCGCTAACCCGACGTGTTCGAAGAGTGCTAGGTCAGGAATGTCATCGCCAATATGTGCGATTTCTTCGTATGAGAGCTCGCGCAATCGTGCAAATTTCTCAAGTGCTTCAGTTTTGTTTTGTAATCCTTGATACACATCTGAAATGTTCAACTCTAGTGCTCGTCTCTCGACCGCGATAGAACGACGACCAGACATAATTGCTACACAGATCCCAGCATTTTGAATTGCTTTGATTCCGTACCCATCAAGAACGTTGAATGTCTTGAGCTCGTTTCCATGATTGTCGTAAGTTATAGTGCCGGATGTCATCACTCCGTCGACATCGAGAATCAATGCGCGAACCTTTTCAAGTTTCGCTCGCACGAGATCGCTCAATTTCAATGAACTCATTAGGTGTACTTCAACAAGATGTATCCGATCCAAGCAGCTAGCAACAGCCCACCTTCTAGCCTGGTAATTACTTTTTTTGCACCAACTGCGTACGCGAAAAGAGCGATAACGACTGTGAGAACGAACATCACACCGTAGTCGAACAAGTACTCCGACAGCGACAATTTTGCTGGGGCCATTAATGCTGGTACGGACAGCACTACTAGTAGATTAAGCATATTTGAACCGACGATGTTGCCTATCGCTATACCGTACCCTCCTTTGAGTGCTGCTCGAAGCGTCACCGCTAATTCTGGTAAACTGGTGCCCACCGCGACTATCGTAGTACCAACATCAAACACTGCCACGTGTAACTCGCCAGCCAAATTTCTCGCGGGTTCTACAATTAAGAAATTTGAAGACACAACCAATATTGCTAGTCCAATAAGGGCTTGAAAGGAGGCTCGTCCTGTCTCCATACTAGGAATGTCACTGAGTGCGTTTTCCAGTTCATCGGGTAAATGTTCCGTCTTCGTTGATGAGCGAACCATGCGGTACATGATGAAACCAAATAAGGCTAGAAACAAAATTCCGTCGACACGCCCTAAATGCAAATCAACGAGACAAATCCCTGCCAACACCGTGGCAATCAACAACATTGGAAGCTCACTTCGTAGAATGCGTTTGTCATAGGGCAATGGCACAACCAGAGCAGTGATACCAAGAACAAGCCCCATGTTTGCCACATTTGAACCAATGGCATTCCCAATTGCAATGTCAGGTTCGAGTCTAAACGAGTCCGTGATGGCGATGAAGATTTCTGGTGCGGAGGTACCAATAGAGACAGCAGTGAGCCCAATAAACAGATCGGATACCCCGATGTTTCGAGCTAGAGCTGCCGTTCCTTCTACGAATAGATCAGCGCTCCAGACAAGGAGAACGAAGCCTGCTACGAGCAAAATCAGCCACAGCCAGATCATTTTCGAGTATGGGTTGTCATCGTGAGTGGAACGATTTTAACAATGCGCGAGACACTCAGTCAGCTACGTTCTTATCATTGACGGCGGCATTTCTTCCATATCGCATCGCGGCCTACACCAACTAAATTTCCTCTTGAAGAAACAGTACTATGCAACTCAAAGACGAACTCACTACAAGGTTAAAGAACAAATTTCCCAAAGCACGAATTTCAGTAGAGGTTCAAGGGTCATCGGCCTTTCTTGGTGTGATTTCAGACGACTTCTTGGGTCACTCACAAGTACAACGCCAGCAAACGGTCTACGGTTTAATAAGTGACCTTATCCAGACTGGAGAGTTGCATGCGGTGACCATTCACGCGAAAACACTTGCGGAGACGACCGATTCCGATTAATGGATAGTCTGCGTATTCGTGGCGGAATCCCCTTAAACGGGGAACTGTGTCCGGGAGGTTCAAAAAACGCAACACTTCCGATTCTAGCCGCGACTCTATTATCGTCTGGCTCTGTGGACATCAGAAATGTACCGCGAGTACGCGATGTCACTCTCATGCTTGAATTGTTGGACACACTGGGCGCTGAGATCGAAGTTAATGGTAGCGACGGGGTCTCAGTCAATACTTCGAGAGTGCACAACCTCGTCGCTCCTTACGAACTTGTGCGCAGGATGCGCGCCTCATTTCTTGTACTCGGCCCGTTACTCGCGCGTTTTGGTCAAGTCGAAGTATCCCTTCCGGGCGGCTGTGCAATCGGCAGTCGTCCAGTTGATCAACATCTCAAAGCTCTGCGCAAACTAGGGGCAAGCATAGACTTAGACCAAGGTTATGTCACCGCGCGATCTAAAGACCGTCTTCAGGGAGCTGACATTGAGTTCGACGTCGTCACCGTCGGGGGCACTCAAAACGTGATGATGGCAGCTAGTCTAGCTCAAGGAACAACCCGGTTGCGGAACGTTGCCATGGAACCCGAAGTCGTCGAACTGGCAGAATGCTTACGTTCAATGGGAGCTCACATTTCGGGCGACGGTACTGAATGTATTACGATCGTCGGGCAGGAGCAACTTCATGGCGGAGGTTGCAAAGTACGCGCTGACCGGATTGAAGTAGGGACGTTTCTTGCAGCTGCCGCCGCAACCCACGGCTCGATCCGAATAGTAGACTGTGATCCATTCGTACTGAATACGGTTCTAGAGACATTTCAACGGTTCGGTACGACGATCAAAACGGACGAGTCAACTATAGAACTGTCGGCACAACATGGTGAATTGAGAGCTACAGACATCGTGACCGGTGTATATCCGGGAATTCCCACCGATCTACAAGCTCAATTCCTCGCATTAAACTGCGTTTCAAGAGGAAATAGTAGAGTAGTAGAAACGGTATTTGAAAATAGGTTCATGCACCTCCAAGAACTTGTCCGTCTGGGCGCGAATGCCTCGTTAGAGAGTCCAACGATCGCAGTCATTCAAGGGGTAAGCAAACTTCGAGGTGCTAAAGTGATGGCGACAGATTTGCGTGCTTCTTCGAGTCTTGTGATTGGCGCATTAGTCGCTGATGGAATGTCTCAGATAAACCGCATATATCATCTCGACCGAGGGTATGAACGAATTGAAGAAAAGCTTCAGTTGTTAGGAGCCGATGTCGAGCGTGTGCGTGCGAACTGACTTCTCCGCGATATTCTCTGGCATACTAACGACGCGATCTTTAATGCATAAGTCCTGCTGACGTGGAGCTTGATTCTTTCCAAAGACCGATCGCTGAGGAGCTCGCACTGCTAGCAAAACAGTTGGAACGTTTAGAAGCCACACCGAAATGGCGACGAACTCTCAGAGGTTTTTTCTCGAATCACGACACACGTCGTATTAAAGGACTTTACATTTGGGGAGGAGTAGGTCGTGGAAAAACCTGCTTGATGGATCGTTTTTTCGCACACGTCAGCATAGAGCGTAAGACTCGAGTGCACTTTCATCAATTCATGCAAATGGTGCATCATCAGCTCGCCGCTCTTTCAGCAACGGAAAATCCGCTTGAAGTGATCACCACTAGAGTAAGAAAGGATACTCGTTTGTTGTGCTTCGATGAGTTTGTAGTTTCTGACATCGGGGACGCAATGATTCTTTCGGAACTCCTGAAGCACATGTTTCAACTCGGAATAGTATTAGTTGCGACGTCTAACATTGAACCACAAGAACTGTACAAGAATGGTTTGCAACGCCGGCGATTCATACCTGCGATCGAATTAATTCAGTCTTTTTGTCACGTAGTACACTTAGACGGTCCAGTTGATTATCGGTTGCGAGCGTTGCGACGGACTAAACTGTATCGCATCGGGTCAGAGTTGACTCCCGATATTCGTGCTCAAGACATGCGTCTTTTCGGTGGGAACGATACTGAGCCAGCCCCTGTGTTGAAGATCAATGATCGAGAGTTTCAAACGGTCTTTTCGACACAGGGCGTGGTTGGATTCACGTTTGAGGATCTGTGCGTAGCGCCAAGAAGTGCCGCGGACTATATTGAGGTCGCGCGCCTCTACCATACGCTCTTCATTTACCAAGTTCCTGAACTGACAGCGACTGATGAAGATCCTACGAAGCGATTCATCACTCTGGTCGATGTACTCTACGATTACAACGTCAACTTTGTACTGCAAGCCGCAACTAGCATCACCGAGCTATACCAAGGCTCTCGATTTAGCGATGAATTTGAGCGAACGGTGAGTCGCATTGTAGAGATGGCGTCTGAAGAATTCCTCTCTCGGGCACATAGAGCTTAACTACATGGCTCTTGGTTGAACAACGAATTGAATAAACGATCAGAAACGACAATTGATGTTGAATGGTTGTTAGTGCGAGAAAAAGATAGTGAAGAAACTACCTCGATACAGGATTCATCAGACTTCGTAGTCGAAACGAGCCCCTGAGCCTAGTCGCGTTTACGCTTTTAGATTAGATCGAAGTCTCCCCACAACGCGATCGCTGAGATCAGCAAAGGTTACTTTTTTCCACCGTTCTCGGATTTCTTTCGCACGTAGAGGACGAGTTCGTGATCAATCAGTTCATACCCGTGTTGTTCGGCGATTTTTTGCTGTAGTTGTTCGATTTTCTCATCCACAAATTCAATCACCGTACCATGATCGACATCAACCATATGGTCGTGATGCGATTCAGGAGTAAGCTCATACACCGAGTAATCTTCTGCAAAGTTGTGTCGCTCCACGATTCCGCTGGCTTCAAATTGCGTGAGCACCCTATAAACCGTCGCCAATCCAATAGACTCGTCCATGGCTAATAGTTTCTTGTACACGTCTTCCGCAGAGAGATGGTGTGGATTCGCTTCTTCCAAAACTTGGAGCACACGCAACCTCGGTACGGTTACACGAAGTCCAGCTTCCTGAAGTTGAGATTTGGACATGTTTTACCCTCACGAGAGGTACTTTGTCTAACTAGTTTATAGCGAAATTGACGAAATCAAAAAAATTGAGCCCCCCAAAGACTATCTTTTTGTGGAAAATTGTGTGTTCCCAACTCTAGTATTAGAGCCTTATGCTCAGAGTTGGATTCCTTTCGTCGAGAGATTATCAGATAGAGAGACTAAGTGTCTAGTGTTCTAGAAGTAAAAGACCTTCGAGTGAGTTTCGGCTCCGAGATGGCTGTCGACGGAGTTTCGTTTTCCATAAATAAAGCAGAAACTGTGGCCCTAGTGGGCGAATCCGGCTCTGGGAAATCGGTCACGGCTTTGTCGGTGCTCCAGTTACTACCTTACCCCCTAGCGCACCATCCATCTGGTAGTGTTCTCGTCGAAGACCAGGAAGTCATTGGTGCATCTCGCGACCAACTCCTCAAGATTCGGGGAGCTAAGGTGAGCATGATCTTTCAAGAGCCCATGACCTCCTTGAATCCTCTGCACAAAATCTCGAAACAAGTCGGTGAGGCTCTACGAGTCCATAAGGGGATGACGCGTTATCAAGCCCGTCAGAGGACTTTGGAACTACTACAACTCGTAGGGCTTCAGGATGCTGGAAGTCGTCTCGAAGCCTATCCACATGAGCTTTCAGGCGGACAACGGCAAAGGGTTATGATCGCGATGGCGCTAGCAAATGAACCCAAATTGTTGATTGCGGATGAACCGACTACCGCATTAGATGTGACCATCCAAGCACAGATTTTGAAATTACTCGGTGAGTTGCAACAAGAGATGCAAATGGCAATGTTGTTGATAACGCACGACTTAGGAATTGTTCGCTCGGTCGCGCATCGTGTTTGCGTTATGAATGACGGCCTAATTGTGGAACACGGTACCAATGCGGAGATTTTCGGGAATCCTCAACATGAATACACAAAACACTTACTAGCTGCGGAACCTTCCGGAGAACCAGCCGCGTCGAACAATTCTGCTCCAATTCGAGCTGAAGCCCGAAAGTTTACCGTGAGATATCCCCGTGGGAAGGGATGGTTTGGGAAAACAAAATACGTGGTTGCCGTTGATGATGTTGAAGTCACAGTGCGTGCCGGACAGACCGTCGGCGTTGTCGGCGAATCTGGATCTGGTAAGACGACGCTCGGCTTGGCGATGTTGCGTTTACTTGCAAGCGAAGGCGACTTGGAGTTCGACGGCGACGACATCCTTCCTTTGAAACGTAGAGCACTTACACAACTACGGAAAGATATGCAGGTTGTGTTTCAAGATCCCTATGGAAGTCTATCACCTCGGATGACCGTACAACACATAATCGAAGAGGGACTTAGAGTACACGTACGTGATTTAACTAGAGCGGAACGGCAAGCTCAGGTCGCGGAAGTTATGACAGAAGTGGGGTTAGATCCTGAAACTATGGTTCGCTATCCTCACGAATTCTCCGGGGGACAGAGACAACGGATCTCGATCGCACGCGCGATGATTTTGCGACCTCGGTTCGTAGTATTGGATGAACCTACCTCAGCATTAGATATGTCTGTGCAAGCCCAAATTGTTGATTTGTTGCGAGATTTACAACAAAAACACAATCTTGCGTACCTGTTTGTCAGCCACGACTTAAAGGTTGTCCGCGCGCTCGCAAACTGGTTGATCGTCATGCGAGACGGTCAGATTGTTGAGCAGGGCCCAGCAAAAGCTGTGTTTAACGCTCCAAAGACAGATTACGCCCGCGCTCTTTTTGGCGCGGCTTTGGATATGAAAGTCGACGAAGAGTTCGTCCGACAGTAATTCACTATTAGGTAAACAAAATGGCGCTAGAAATCTATTTAACCGGTGTCCTAGTCGATGACCAAGCCAAAGCTCTCGACTTTTACACCAAGAAGTTGGGATTCAACCTGAAGCACGATATTCCTGTGGGTGAATATCGTTATTTAACGGTAACTTCTAGTGTTGCGCCTGACGGAGTTGAGCTACTATTGGAACCTAGCGCACATCCAGCGGTTCCTCCATTCAAGGAAGCATTAGTACGAGACGGTATTCCCGCGACTTCGTTTCGGGTACGCGACCTAGAGTCAGTCTATGAACATTTATGTAATCAGGGAGTAGTCTTTGTTCGGGAACCGTTTACGGCCGGAGACACACAACTCGCGATCCTAGACGACACCTGCGGAAATTTGATTCAGCTGATTCAATTCGAAGACTAGGAAGTGCTCGAGTCGGAGTCGTCCGGAGACCCTGACTCATCACTAGTTGTATTTTTTTTGCTACCCTCTAAGGCTATCGACTGAACCACATCTAGCACGTTCATCGGAACTGGGAATACAATCGTCGACGATTTTTCACCAGCAATTTCCGTCAGAGTTTGAAGGTATCGTAGTTGCATCGACTCGGTCTGGGACGAGAGTTTTGCTGCAGCGTCCACTAAGCGAGCCGAGGCTTCGAATTCACCATCAGCGTGGATGACCTTCGCCCGTCGTTCACGTTCCGCTTCTGCTTGTTTTGCGATCGCGCGGACCATGGTAGCATCGATATCTACATGCTTGATTTCGACATTTGCGACCTTTATACCCCATTGATCCGTTTGTTGATCCAGAATAGCTTGAATGTCTTCATTTAGACGATCGCGCTCGGCTAGTAATTCATCGAGTTCATGTTGTCCCAGTACAGAACGGAGGGTTGTTTGCGCTAACTGTTCAGTTGCAACCATGTAGTTTTCAACGTTAATGATCGCTTCTTTGGGTTTAAGCACGCGGAAGTACAAGACTGCGTTGACGTTCACGGAGACGTTGTCTCGAGTGATCAGGTCTTGCGACGGTACGTCCATCGTCACAGTTCTGAGGTCAACTCTGATTGCTCTTTGGAGGAATGGGATGATCACGATCAAACCCGGCCCTTTAACACTTTGAAAGCGACCTAAGAACAAGACTACAGCACGTTCATATTCAAGCATGATGCGTAAGGAAGCAAACAGTAAGAAAAGAATGATTACTGCGGTGACAAGTATGTAAGTCCAAGGCATAGATTAAGTGATCCTCTCAACTTTTAAGGTAAGTCCGTCAATTTCACGGACGACAACTTTGTCATCTCGTGTAAGCGGTACATCAGTTACGGCCGACCATGTTTCACCTTCGGCAAAAACTCGACCTTCGTCGGTGAAGTCTGCTAAAACCCTCGCCTGTTTGCCGATCAAACCGTCAAGCCCAGAAACCGGTCCTTTTTTACGTTGTTTCAACGCTGTGCGTATTACAAAAATCATAAGTAAAGCAGTTACGGTCGAAATTGCAGCGACGACTGCAAAAGAAATCTGGAAGGCGGGGACGTCGGTATTGTAGAGAAGCAATGACCCAGCAATAAACGAAATGATTCCGCCGAGACCAAAAACCCCGTACGAGGGCGTAATGGCTTCGGCTACGAACAATATAACACCTACGACGAGCAATGCTAATCCAGCATAGTTTATGGGAAGTAGATGAAGCGCATATGCACCTAACACTAGACAAATGATTCCGAGAATCCCAGCACCACCGAGACCTGGGTTATAAAGTTCGATAATGATGGCATTAATTCCTATGATAAGAAGTAAGTACGCAACATTGGGGTTGGTGATGATCTTTAGAAACTCATACACCCAACCGGTTTCGACCTCTACAACTGTAGCGTCAGCGGTGTCCAAGATGACAGTATTCCCTGCGACGTTTTCAACGCTCGTGCCGTGAATCTGTTCGAGGAGATCCTGTACGTTCTCCGCAATGTAGTCGGTGACGTTGATTGCTAGTGCCTCAGACGCAGTTAGATTTGCCGCTTCTCGAACGGTCTGTTCCGCCCACTCCACGTTGCGACCTCGTAGTTCAGCTAAGCTCTTTATGTAGGCTACCGAGTCTTCCATCACTTTCCTATCCAACGCGGTAGCATCGTCCCCGGTCGCGCCATCGGACTCTTCCGATTCGTCTGGCGAGTCAGTTGTTCCGGGTAGTCCCGGTACATTGTTTGGTGTCGACCCCATCGAAACTGGCGTGCTTGAACCAATATTCGAGACTGGGCACATCGCAGAGATGTGGCTTGCATAAGAAAGGTAGGTACCAGCACTGGCAGCTCTCGCACCGTTTGGCGCAACAAATGTGCAGACTGGTACGGGCGATGACAGTATGTCTTGAACGATTACGCGTAGGGAGTCAACCAATCCACCCGGCGTATCGAGTCGAATCACGACCAACTCAACACCATCTTCGGCAGCTGTTTCTAACGATTGGGTGATGTGGTGCGCTGTTGCAGGTCCGATCGCTCCTTCAATCGTTACTACTCTAACCTCGCTCGCAAAAAGTTGAAAGTAGCAAAGAAGTATGATTGCCGACACTATGAATGAACGAACGAGAGTGCGAAATCGCGTCGACATGATCAATGCGCACCCTTTAAACGATTCATGCTAAACCTGTTTCGTTTGCTAGTACGATATTGTAGCACTCGATTGATATGTGTTGGGTTCAGTGTTCTACAAGATACACGTACGTGTTCGCGACGGACTTATCCTTCGGAATAAGTACTACCCTGTTTGTAGTCCAGACGACCAGACTTCTTGAAACTATGCCAGACAGAGACCACTTTTTTGTTCAGCGGTTCGACTAGAACTACCACTGCATGTAATTTTTCGATAGTCTTTGGCGGATATCCTTGAGCGCGTAATTGTTTCAACTTTTTCTTGCTAATTGCAAAGGACATTTTCCCTTCGCCTCGATGGTTTCGAATATCGGCGTTATACAGGACACACTGAACAGTTTGTAAAGCGATACCACGCTGTTGCGCAGCTCTTTGAGCGTGTGGAGTCAAAGTGTAATTGCTGTGTAATTCGTCAGAAGCGTTCATGGGGAAATCACACTCAAGCACGTACTCGAGAGATGCTTCGATTAGCTCTGTTGTGCCAGCAATTTAGACAGACAAAGTGCACAAAAGTTCATATCGACAGACTTTCAAATTGCTCAAGTAGGTAGGTCGGTGCACTCGCATGGTCAGTTTGTTTTTATTGTTTGTCGAGACATAGAATGTAGTTTGTTTATGAACGAAACAGTGCATATGCGTACATTGGTAAGTACTGGTCTCAATTGAATAAATCTCAATCGATAAAGGGTCGCGGCGCGATCACCAATCCTGGGTCTCGGTATCTGCGAACAGAAGTGTTGCCAGTTGATGATGGATGGTCGACGCTTCATGAACTTCGTTTGGAAGAATTAGCCTGTGCTCCCGAAACCGAATTACGCCCCGACAAGACGACCAACATCATATCAACAAACGAATCTCCGGACATTCCTTTCAATCAGTCGATCAATCCGTACAAAGGATGCGAGCATGGCTGTGTTTACTGTTATGCACGTCCGACCCATGCATATCTCGACCTATCGCCGGGACTGGATTTCGAGACGAAGATCTATTACAAAACGGAGCCTGCGGAACGGTTACGCGAAGCATTTAGTAAAAAGTCCTATGTGTGTGAACCGATCGCGTTGGGAACGAATACAGACCCCTATCAACCTGCGGAGAAAAATCTATCTATTACCCGAAAGCTCCTAGAGACTTGTCTCGAGTTCCGGAATCCAGTAACTATCGTTACCAAGGGTGTATTGATTTTGCGAGATCTAGACGTTCTGAAAGAACTTGCAAATTTAGAACTAGTTTCCGTTGCCGTCAGTGTTACCACTTTACAAAGTGAGCTTAAGGCTAAGTTAGAACCTCGAACCGCTTCCCCTGTAGCGCGCTTACGTGTGATTCGTGAGCTAGCTCAGGAACGCATACCCGTCGGTGTCATGGTCGCACCAATTATCCCATCACTTACGGATCACGAGATCGAAGAAATCCTTGAACAGAGTGCCCGCGTCGGTGCTCAGTTCGCCAGCTACGTGATTTTGCGTCTCCCACTCGAAGTAGCAGAACTCTTCGAGGCTTGGCTACAAGAACACTATCCGCTTAAAGCCAATCGAGTACTCAACCAAGTACGTGAAGTGCACGATGGTCAACTCGGTGGCTCAGGATTCGGAGAGCGCATGACCGGTTCTGGTGTATTTGCAGACTTGATTCGACAAAGGTTTAAGTCATCAAGGCAGAGATTGGGTTTGGTTGCTCCGCAACGCATGTTTGGTAAAACTGAGACTGGGTCAACCGCTCTTCGCACTGATCTGTTTAGGAGACATCGTGATGTCAGAGATTTATGGGATTAATCAATTATTGACGTCGAACACTGTAACTAGCTGGACAAACAATGAATGACTCGATCATAGGATCATGACCAGAATCTTACTCTTACACCCAGGAGCTATGGGTTCTTCGTTGGGTAAAAATTTGGTGGAAAACGGACACGAGGTGCTTTGGGTGTCCGAGAATCGGTCAGCCGAGACCGAGGATCGGGCTGAACAGAACCAGTTAACCCAGACCAACACCTTAGCCGAAGCTATGCCGCGAGTTGAAGTGGTGTTGTCGGTGTGTCCTCCCGAGAATGCGATTGAAGTTGGTCGGGCGGTAGCCGACGCAGAGTTCAAGGGTACGTTTTGCGATGCGAACGCGATTGCTCCCACAACAGCGCAAACTCTGCTCGACATCTTCGGTGAGCGTTATGTAGACGGTGGAATTGTCGGTCCTCCACCGCGTTCCCATGGACATACCCGGTTGTATCTTTCAGGTCCGAACGCGCACCAAATTTCGAATTTGTTTGAATCCTCTCGAGTACAAGTAGAGGTATTAAGGAACGAAGCACTTAGTGCATCCGCGATGAAGATGTGTTATGCAGCTTACACGAAAGGATCGGCCGCCCTAATCTTGGGGATTAGAGCACTCGCGGAACACCATGGCGTTAGCGACGCATTGTTCGAAGAGTGGTCTCGCTCGCAGCAGTCGTTATGGGATCGATCGGAACGGATTGGTCCAGGTACCAGTCGGAAAGCATGGCGTTTTGCACCCGAAATGCGAGAGATCGCGAAGACCTTTGAAGGCGCAGAATTGCCTCCTGGTTTTCACGAAGCAGCTGCAGAAATTTACTCCCGGATGTCGTCGCTAAAACACGAGGAAGGAGTAGAAACGGGCATCGTGTTGCAACATCTATTAAAACGGAGCACTACCAAGTCCTGATTGCACTCACTATTGCTCTAACTCCATCTTGTTCTCAACCAATGTCCCAGTCAAACGTCTCGGACATGGGATGAGATCCGAGTCTGAGTAGTGCCTGTTTGGTCATCTCGAAAGCTGCTATCAGTAGATCAGTGTCGGTTCCTCGAAAAACGACCGAAGTACCGAATTCGCCGTCGCGTGAGAAAGGGTAGCTTCCAATTTCGACCTTTTGAAATGTTTGTTGCACTAGATCTAACTCGTGGGCTAAGTGACTTTCTCCGAGTAGTACTTCTAAACTGCAGGAGAGCACAGGCGTGCTAGTGGCGATTTCGATCGTCGGCAACATAGCACGAAGAACACTTGGAATCCCCGCCATTACGTAGACATTTTCGAGGTAAAAACCCTGAGGACCACCAGTTAAGTTTTCAATTAAGCCCGCTCCTTGCGGTACGCGTGCCATACGCAAACGATTGGTTAACGTACTAGCCGGAATGGACGTACTTGACTTGATCCGGCTCGCAATGGTCTCGTTTAGTTCTAGGGGAACGCCAAATGCGAGTGCAATGCTCTCAGCAGTAATATCGTCGTGCGTCGGACCGATGCCACCGGTGGTAAAAACATAGTCGTATTTTTTACGAACTACATTTACTGTGTCTGCTATTGTCTGATGTACATCCGGTAATACTCGCGCGTCAGCAACACGAACACCTTTTTTGTTTAAGTGTTTCGCAATGTATTGCAGGTTTGACTCACGTGTTCTACCTGAAAGCAACTCATTCCCGATGAGTAAAACACAGCTTGTTATCTGTTTCAATGGCTTAGTGAACTAGTTTATTACAACATGGTGTGTTGCAATTTTTCGAAAATTTTAGGTACGCTCTACTCTATTTTCCCTCAGAATGAGTGCTATGGACGTTTTGGTCGAAAACAGAGCAAGACTTAGATTGAAGTGATGCAATCGACATGCTCACTATGAATTTAAAGATTCATGACTACTGTTTCTACAATGCTTGGACACACATTGATACAAACCTTATAGACTGCAGACAGAGTTCAACATTTGAAAGTAAGCTATGATCGATAGAAGATCCTGTTCGGAGTATTCGTTAGAGCAGGGAGAGTGCATTCTTGGTACAGCACCCCGCGTAGATCTTTGGCTATTGCTCGAGCATCCCCAAGTGTGGTCTCCAGATGCAATCGACACGGATACGTTACCCACGGATGTTCAACGATGGTTGCACAACACTGTCGACACGTTCAAACGAATAGGTAAATATCCACGTGTGCAAATGATTCGCAAAAGCCGTAATTTGCGATCAGCATTCAGTATGTTTATCGCACAATCAGGTTTGCTACGCTATCATTCAATGCATTCCTACGATGAGATACTCGATCTATGTCCCGACAAGAATTTTGGCGAGAAGGTTGAGGAGAACAATTATTTCGTATGTACCCACGGGACTCGAGACCGGTGTTGTGCGAAACATGGACACCGCACTTGGACGGTTTTGAATGAACTATCGGATGGTCGAGCTTGGCAATGTAGTCATTTGGGCGGCCATAGATTTGCTCCTAATGTATTGGTTCTTCCCCAAGGTCGACTCTATGGTAGAGTTCATGCTGAAGAAGCCGAACGGTTTTACCGTCTGGTTGAAGACGATGAATTAGCGACCAAGCACTTGAGAGGTCGTTCCGAGTACTCACCAGAAGACCAGGTACGGGAAGCTGGAATTGAACCAATACGAGGCAGTCCTATTCAGATTCGTGAGAGCTGTACGAAAAGAGAACTAAAGACCGTATACCCGTTTATTGAAACTTAGTGTTCCCCTCGCTAAGTTCATACACGACCCACTCACGCAGTTTTTCAGTCTGTTCGGCAACGTCGCCAACAACTTGAAATGGAGCACCTATCGTGAGTTCGTACCGTTGGCCAGTTTTGTGCAACAGTTCGCGAAAAATCGTTATGTCTTTAAGTTCTGAATTTATGTACCAACTTAGGTAGTACAGGAGTGTGTTGCGACCCTTTATGTGCATCGGTAAAACATTGATTCCATACTTCTGCGCTAAATTCAACGCGGTGATTTGCCAAGGTCGTTCTCGCAACCCCTTGAATGTAGGACGTGCTAATCTCCCAGATGGAAAGATCACGATCAATCGACCCGCCCTGATCGCGCGAATCAGCGCGCCGATCGTTTCTCTGTTACGAGTGGCGGTTCGTAGCTCGTCGCGCCACTCGACAGGAATGATGGTATCACTTAAGCCTGGCGAAGCACGAATAGCATCTCGGTTTGCCACAAAAATGATGTCATCGCGTATATCTTTCAGCGCGTCGTAGACGGCGATTCCGTCGGCGATCCCAGCTGGATGATTGGGAGTCACGATAGTCGCGCCGGTTTTTGGTACAAAGTCCAAACCAGACACAGAGAGTTTGAGCTTGAGCAGATCGGACATGTACGTAAAAACTTCATGTCCCCGCATCGGTGCGATCGTGTCTGCCATGCGAATTGCTTTGTCATAACCCAGGATACCGTCACCGAGTTTGCGAATCATGCGCCACGTAATTGGACGCTTCATGAGATTGACTGCTCGTTCTTCGATTAAAACGTCGACGATGTGTGCGTCATGTCGCGGTTTCACCTTTGAATAAGGAGATGTGAGCGAGACTGGTTTTACGTTAGACACACTTCTCAGCCTAAATTGCTGAAGCTCTTTCCTTGGTCAGACTTGGAGTCATCAGTGTTGGTTCGGCAGATTTCCTGAACGTGTAAGTTACAGATTATTTTACGAGTTGTCTGCTCGAAATAATGAACATAATCCTTTCGTACTGTGCTGAGTCGACCGGTGAACTTGTTAGTTACCAGAGCCGAACATCCGTACACATTCAGATACTGAATATCTACGTTCATATATGAGAAAACATGCAGCGGAAATCTATTAGGAAAGCACTCGGTCCACCACTTGGGTGCATGTTAATTGCAGTATCGTTTAGTGTGAGTGTTGTCGGCCAAGCTCTCGTGCAAGAACACTCTGACGGATTGAAGGATTTGTTGGAAAATGTCTTTCTAGATCGCAGCACGGAAGTACGAACTTTGAGAAATTGTGCTTACTCTGAAGAAACTGCTATTAAAGATGTTGGCAGTATGCAGGAACGCTATGATCCAAGCGTTGGTCTGGGTCTAGAATGGGAGCTCCTTCAGATTAATGGGAAAGCACCTACAGCGCAACAGTTACACAACTACAAAGCAATTTCCCGCAAGCGCCATCCAGCGGTATTAAATTTTGATTTCATTAATTTAGACTCCTTGCAACTAGAAGATCAGTCTCAATCCAAATTACAGTTTTCATATAAGTTAGTTCCAAATGCATCAGATGGGCTGAACGAGTTCTTATCACATAAACTATCGATCCATGCTGACACAGGCCAATTGCTTGAGATTAAGAGTATTGCTTCTGAACCCTTTCGAATTCAACCCTGGATACGCATTCAAGAGTATGAGAGTGTTTCGACTTTTCGCTTTGAGGAACAAACTAACGGTACGGTTCTCGAACAACTTCAGTTTAAACTCGTAGTGAAATCCAATAAACACACGCTGGAGCGTGCAGTCACAAAAAGATATTCTGACTTTGACTGTAGCAATCTCATACCCGCTGTAAATTCGACCGACCCAGACCAACCCGGCAACGATGAGAACGACCTAGAGTCGTACGAAGAAATTCAGAGTCCTGCAGATTCAACGAATTGATGAATTATGCCCTGCGTGAAGCTCTCGTTAATCGTACCGCAGCAGGAAATGCGATTAGTCGAAGAAACTTTGATCGGTCATGACGCGCAATCGCTAACTGTCTCTAGTGCTGAAAACGAGACGCACTTGGAACACATACTGCATGAGTCACCGAAGTGGTCGCGCGTGCGAATTGATGCGCTGTTTACCTTAAATGAGGACATACACGTTGTACTAGCAAGTCTCCGATCACTAGGAATGGAAGTTTCGGATGTCAGTTTTATCGGTGACGAATTGTGGCAAAAGACGCGTGCGCCGCAACTGAAACCCTTGGACTTTGGTGGGTTGCGGGTCGTATCGAGAGAGGAACCGACACAGGTGACGAAAGCTGAAGTTCGGTTGGATCCGGGTCTTGCATTTGGTACCGGCGAGCACCCTACGACGCATATGTGTCTCGCTTGGCTTGCAAACCATCCACCCAAACAACTCAGCGTACTGGATTTCGGTACTGGCTCGGGGATTCTTGGTATAGCCGCTAAAAAACTGGGTGCGGGACTAGTGGACGCTGTAGACTCTGACTCCCTTGCGTGCGAGACTGCACGAGAAAACGCACTTTACAATAACGCAGAAATTTTTGTGTCTGAACGTATTACAGCAGGTAGAAGCTACGATCTAATTGTGGCGAACATCTTGTTGAACACAATCTTACAATTTGCACCTGTTTTAACCGCATGCCTCAAACCCAGCGGGGTGATTCTTCTCACGGGATTACTTCCGGGTCAACTCGACCGCGTTCAGACCGAGTATTCTGAGATCGCATTTGAAAACACTGTCGAGTTAGAAGACTGGCGTCTACTTGTGGGAAAGAAAACTAACAGAAGAGAACACTAGGTTGACTTCGCTTGCACCAAAGACAGCATTGTTGAGTGTCTACGATAAAGCAAATCTTGTCGAGTTTTCAAGAGAACTTCAAGCTCTGGGGTGCGAACTCGTAGCAAGTGGCGGAACGGCCGAAGCCCTTGACAGTGCGCATATCAAGCACTCCACCATCGAGCAGAAGACCGGTTTTCCGTCGATGATGGATGGTCGGGTTAAGACCTTGCATCCCTTGGTGCACGGTGGAATTCTATCCCGACGAGAACAGGATCAAGCCGAAGTCACCAAGTATGGCATCGTCGAAATTGATATAGTTGTCGTAAATCTCTATCCTTTTGCAGAAGTCGTTTCGCAAGCAGATTGCTCTCACGATAGAGTAATAGAAAACATCGACATCGGCGGACCTGCGCTGCTTCGGGCCGCGGCCAAAAATCATGAGCATGTGCTCGTTGTCGTTGATCCGAACGACTACCGAGAGGTCATCACGCGTTGTCTAGAAGAGACAGTAGATTTAGCCTTTCGTTACAAAATGGCGACCAAGGCATTTAACCATGTCGCATCTTATGATGTGGCGATCGCTCAGTACTTCTCCCGCGCTGAAAAGTTTCCTGATACAACTTTTCTAGCTTTGTCTAAGAAATGTGACCTTAGATATGGAGAAAATCCACACCAAGACGCGGCTTTGTACTTTGACGATCCCAACCAAATCGGTACCGTACTGTCGGCAAATTTGCTTCAGGGCAAGGAACTGTCTTACAACAACATTGCAGACATTGATGCAGCGCTCGAGTGTGTCAATCAATTTCAGCACGCCGCATGCGTCATTGTGAAACACGGGAATCCTTGTGGCGTTGCAGTCGCAACAAACGTAGAACAAGCCTATTTCAACGCATTTGCAACTGATCCCATTTCTGCATTTGGTGGGATACTAGCATTCAATGTGCCCTTAGACGGCGGTACACTACAAGAGATCATTGAGAATCAATTCGTAGAAGTGGTTATTGCGCCTCAGATTGAAGTTTCCGCTCTCGAGGTAGCCAAGCAACGAAAAGCTCTGCGAGTGTTGGAACTTGGGGCACCGTTGCAGCAAGTCAGCGAGCCACAGTATTCACAAGTTTCTGGTGGTTATTTGCTACAGGACGCAGATGTCGAAAAGTTTAACTGGGAAATCTCGAAGTGCGTTACTGATCGCGCGCCTACCGATGCCGAACGATTAGATTTAGAGTTTGCATGGGCTGTTGCACGACACGTGAAGTCGAATGCCATAGTCATCGCGAGAGAACAAAGGACTGTTGGTATTGGAGCAGGTCAAATGAGCCGAGTGATGAGCGCTAAAATTGCGACCTTGAAGGCTGAGGAAGCTGGCTTAGTGTTAACTGGTTCGGTCTTGGCTTCCGACGCTGCTTTTCCATTTCGCGACGGGATAGACACCGCCGCCTCCGCCGGTATTAGCGCCGTGATTCAGCCTGGTGGCTTGCGTCGTGATCAAGAAGTCATTGACGCAGCCAACGAGACTGGAATTGCGATGGTGTTTACGGGTATTCGACACTTCAAACATTAGGAAAAATGTAATAACCCTATGAAAGTATTGGTTATAGGTTCGGGAGGTCGCGAACACGCATTGGCGTGGAGTGTGGCGCAGTCTCGCGAGGTGTCAGAAGTACTCGTTACCCCAGGAAATCCTGGTACGTCGAGTGAGCAGAAAGTTCGCAATATCACTCTTAATATTTCTGACCATGCCGCTATCGAAGAAGTCGTCAAAACTGAGTCGATCGATTTAACCATTATCGGACCAGAACAACCGATCGTCGAGGGACTAGGCGACTTTCTCACAGAGCAAGGACACAAGTGCTTAGCGCCAACGACTTTTGCGGCCCAACTCGAAGGATCGAAGTCATTTGCCAAAGAGTTCATGAAGAGGCATAAGATCCCGACAGCAAACGCATTTGTTACACGAAACATCGATGAAGCTTGTGCACATATCCGACGAAGCGATTTCCCGATTGTGATCAAAGCCGAGGGTTTAGCCGCAGGCAAAGGAGTTGTGGTTGCGACTTCACTGAATCAAGCGCTAAATGCTGTTCGCAACATGCTTTCGGGCCGCGCGTTTGGAGATGCGGCTTCGACGATTGTGATTGAAGATTATCTAGACGGTGAAGAGGCAAGTTTCATTGTGTTGACCGATGGTGAACACACTTTGCCCTTTGCCACGTCACAGGATCATAAACCCGTGTACGACGGAGACAAAGGACCGAACACAGGCGGGATGGGAGCATATTCCCCAGCGCCAGTTATCGATGACTCTGTTTACTCGAAAATCATGGAGAGAATTGTGTCTCCAACGATTCAAGGGATGCAGGAGGAAAACAATCCATGTCAAGGGTTTCTCTATGTGGGCTTGATGATTTGTAACGGCGATCCTTATGTAGTTGAATATAACTGCCGATTCGGTGATCCTGAAGCACAGCCAGTGTTGATGCGTTTGCAATCAGACTTTGCGATGCGGTGTCTAGCGGCAACCGACGCTGGGGGACTGAAAGGGCAACAACTGAAATTCAAGAAAAACTGTACTGTTGCTATAGTGTTAGCATCGCCAGGGTACCCGGGTAAATACAAGACAAATTTACCTATCAAGGGTCTTAACGCGAATGTACCGGGTACCAAAGTATTTCATGCTGGCACAAAAGAAGATCAAGGTCGAATCGTGACTAATGGTGGTCGCGTGTTAACTGTTGTAAGTTCGGGTCCAACCGTGGAACTCGCTCAACGGAACGCGTATGCGCGCGCAAAAAAGATTCAATGGTCGGGCGTGCACATGCGTACCGACATCGGTCATAGAGCGATCGCACGTGAACGGGAGAAGACAACGTGATTAATCCCAGCCGAATTTTGCACCTTGAATAAGCGATCCAAGTTTGACTAACTCGCTACGTACGATTGATCGAGTAATCGAACTATTTGATTCGAGTTTGCGAACCCTGACGGGATCGAATCGAAAGGGTCTGTCTGCACAAGCGTTTCCTGAGGGAAACAAATTAAGCGCGGACGAAGCTCAAGTTTCTGCTTCTTTAATGCGAGTCAACCACACCGGGGAAGTGTGTGCTCAAGGATTGTACGAGGGGCAAGCTTTTGTCGCGCGTGATCAGGCGACTCGGCAACATCTCCGTCAGGCGTCCGCTGAGGAAATTGAACACTTAAATTGGTGTCGCATGAGATTGCGGGAACTGAAGACCCCGGAGAGTATTTTTGCTCCCATGTTCTTTCTTGCCTCAGTAGGAATCGGCGCTTTGACGGGTGCGCTAGGGGATAAGATAAGTTTAGGATTTGTCGAAGCGACCGAAGATGAGGTACGAAAACATATCGACAGTCATCTAGCACAATTACCGGAAGGAGATGAACGTACCAGAGCTATTCTTGACAGAATACGAGAAGATGAGATCCGGCACGGCGAGGATGCCCTGCAAAGTGGTGGGGTTGAGTTTCCTGATTCTGTCAAAAAATTCATGACTCTCATGTCGAAAGTCATGACCACTACTACACGACGGATCTAGTCAGAGGAAGCCTTAGTGTTGTGGCAAGATTACACGTTCAACTTGTGCTTACTCAGCGGTGGGTGATAAATCAATTGGACACTGACGCCATCCGGGTCATGCACATAGAAGCTTCGTGCGCCGTCTCGATGGGTCTTTGGTTCTTTAACGATTTGCACACCATGGTTCCGCAAGTATGAATACCAATGATCTACTTCTTCCTCGGTATCTAGGATAAAGCCTATGTGGTCTAGTCTTGAGTCCTGTGGGCCGCCCCGATGTATCGCAAGATTGTCATTGCCATTTGTCAAATACACGTTATCACTATCGGGTTCCCACTCCACTTGCATGTTCATAACTTCAGAATAGAACTTACGACTTGCTTCATAGTTCGTGGAAGTCAATGCAATATGGTGAAGTCCTTGGGTCTTAAGTTTGGATGTCGCGGTTTGAGAGATGTTTAGTCGATCTAACAATGGGGCGTGCAGATTAAAAGCATGTGTTATGTCAATTCCAGCACGACGCAAGATGTTGGACACAGGACAGTGCTCTTCTGTGCCGAGATTCAGTGCTCGAGCTATTGTCGCTTCACACAGTTCTTGTCCGAAAAGGTCGAAGTGCAGATGAATGGCATCACAATCAACTAAATCTGATTCTTCCGGGCTCGTGGCCACACGTGTACGACACTCTGTAATGTCGACTTTAGACTTATGGAGCATGTGGATTACCGACAATGTGCTACAACTACCAAGTCCCAACAGTATTAGATCTTTCGAGGTCAATCCCTCTCGCCGGGAGTCAAAATCGTCATCAGCTGTTAGCGGGACTCCGTACCCCGATTTTGTGATGCCAGTGAACTTCTGGTCTGGCTGCCAGTTAACTTTAATGTTCATAGATACGAGCTTTCATGCGTTAGGCAGTATGTTGGGAAGGTCTAGATTTCAAATGTCAATGGGGATGACATGTCGATGAGCAGCTGTACTATTCTGCTGTCTCGACCGTGGAGCAGTCAGTGAAACGGGTACTCAGTCCCGTAATACTGGAAGCGCACCAGATATGTCGAAATTTATTGTTTTACCACGTTTAGAATCACACGTATGCAGATAGACCTAAAAACGATTCGTGGCGATATTCTAGGTGGAATTACCGCCGCGGTAGTAGCGATACCGATTGGAATGGCGTTCGGTATTGCATCTGGGATGGGTATTCTGGCGGGTCTCTACGGTGCGGTCGCGTTGTGTCTTATGGGAAGTATTTTCGGTGGTACGAAGACACAAATATCCGGTCCGACAGCTCCGATGACCGTGGCCATGACCGTGGTGATTGCGACATATGCGGATGGTAGCATTGCGCAAGCATTGGTGATAGTCGTCTTCGCTGGTGTCATCCAAGTGCTACTCGGTTTATCTCGAATCGGTCGCTTTGTCGTGTACACACCATATGTAGTCATATCTGGTTTCATGACCGGTATCGGATTGATTATTGTGCTGGTTCATTTGCCTCCAATTCTGGGAGCAGAGACTCCGAGTGGTGGTGCAATGGGCGCAGTTTCTGCGTTGCCAGAAGCGTTCGGCGCGACAAATCTGCACGCGGTTTTCGTCGCTCTGGTGACCATCGGTTTCGGTCTATTGTGGCCGAAACGCTTTAGTTTGTTTGTACCAGCGCCGTTGGTTGGTTTAATCGTAGGGAGTGTGTTAGGGCTGTTTTGGTTAACGGAAGCACCAAGGTTGGAGAGTATGCCCATTGGACTACCCAGTTTTTCACTAGAGTTCCCTAGTGCCAGCTTTTTACTTCGTGCGATCGAACCAGCACTAATTCTCGCTCTACTCGGTTCAGTGGATAGTTTGCTGACTTCTTTGGTGGCGGATTCTATGACGGGAACAAGCCATAACTCTAATCGAGAGTTGATCGGTCAGGGTCTTGGCAACATCACTGCGGGTTTGATCGGTGGACTTCCGGGTGCTGGGACAACAACTTGCACTGTAACCAACATCGTGTCCAATGGTACGACACGATTGTCTGGGATCGTGTGTGGGACTCTGATTCTTTCCGTATTACTCTGGTTCGGAAAGTTGTTCCCACCAATCCCATTGTCGGCGTTAGCAGGAGTCATGGTGTTGGTCGGATTAGAAATAGTCGACTGGAATCTAGTCAAGCGACTCCATAGGGTACAAGCTTACTACCTGAGCGTGGTTTTGCTCACGTGCGGCTTGACTATATTTGTTGACTTAGTTACGGCTGTTGCAGTTGGACTAATCGTCGCAGGTCTCACCCATGCGGCACAATTGGAGTCGCTCGAGCTCGACAATTTGAAATCTCTTCCGCTGTTGGATTGGAAGTTTCTTCATAAACTGGATCCAGACGATCCAAAATTTGATGAAGGAATGGCGGAAACAGGTGTTGATGTGTTTTCGGCTAGAGTGGGCTTAGTTGAATTTAATGGTATTTACACAGTCGCATCATCTCGAGAATTGTCCTCAGTCATTGGAGAAGATATAAAAGATCACGAAGTCGTGATCTTTGATTTTTCGAAGACCGTTCACATTGACGACAGTGTCGCGATGGTGATTGTTCGCTTGATTAATGTTGTGGTTAAGAGTGATACTCATCTCATCATCATGGGTCTCGGTGGATCGGTTGCTGACACACTCAATTCGTTAGATGTGTTGCAACAAGTACCAGAAGCTCATGTGGTTGGGGACATGGATGAAAGCAGAGAGCTAGCAGCACAACTTTTAGAAGTCCAAAGAGAAAAAATTCCGCCTAGCTAAAATTCGATTTGTGGATAAGCAGACTAGGAACAACCATGGGATTTGCACTATCAGAAATCAAGCTCACCAGTAGCGCGTTCAAACCACACGGACAAATTCCTCGTTGTCATACGGGGGAAGGTGAGGATTACTCTCCTCAACTAGCTTGGTCAAACACGCCGGACGAAGCAGAGTCATTCGCGGTGGTTTGCCATGATCCTGACGCACCTCTCTTGACGCCCAATGGGTACGGCTTTGTGCATTGGGTCCTTTATGGGATACCTCGACCGGTTCGGGAACTGCCCGAAGACTGTGAGGAATACGTTCACGGGCGCAACCATTTTGGCAATATTGGATATGGCGGTCCGATGCCTCCGCCTGGGCACGGTACGCACCACTACTATTTTTGGATTCTTGCGCTAGATTCGATGATCTCTCTACCAGCAGGTCTAAACATGGAAGAGTTGTTTAAAGAGATCGAACCTGCGGTCATAGGAATGAATCGCCTCGTCGGTACGTACTCCAGAAATTGAGCGTTTTATGCGACTCTTTCACCACTACTGACGATTTTCGTTTAGCGGTCTAACTCGCGGGTCTGCTAGCACTCATCTATTCTTACTTTGCGTCCGAAGCACAGTGTCTCGGTAAGTCTTCAAAGTATTTTCGACCATGTGCTTCACAGTCATTTCACGAGCTTTGTTCCAAATGGGCGCAAAATCCCGTTTCGCTCGTTCGAATTCTGTAAGTGTTCTTTGAATCGCAACAGTAACGCTCTTTGAAGTGAGTGGGTTAATCAGGTAGTCTTGTGGTAAGAGGTCAGAGGCGATTCCCGTATCGGTGGAGATCGCAATCAACTCAGCTTGAAGGGCTTCCAAGAGCACATATCCAAATCCTTCGCGTTCAGAGGAAATGACTATAAGCTGATGTTCAGCGAGCAATTCTAGAACATCCGTTCGTTCCCCTAGAAAGTGCACTCGATCTTGTAAGTCTAAGTCTTCGACTTGTGATTTAAGTCGAATTCGCTCAGGTCCATCTCCCACAATTGACAGTTGATTGGGGAGATTCTGCCACGCGTCAATCAATACGTCGAATCGTTTTACGGGAACTAGTCTCCCGATCGCTATAGCTTTTAAATTAGCGTTCAAGAACAACCATTCACAATTGTTTTGACATGAGGATGCTGAATTCTCTTCGCGACGGCAGGACTGACCGCGATGACGGTGTCAAAGTTCTCGTAGAGTTGAGGTTTGATGTTGAGGTTGTGCACCGTCAATATACACGTACTTGAGTAGCGGGATCGCGTTAACGAAACTACTTGAGCTGCTTTTCGACCATGGGCATGCACGATTGTTGGATTGATCGCAAGAACTTGTTTGGTGAACTCCGATAGCAAAAGTGGACTGTATCGCCATCGGTCAAATCGAATTACTCGGAACTCTATTGAGCTATCGAACAGACTACGATAAGATTCATGCGCGAGAACCACGACCCTGCATTGCTTTTGAACAAGGCCCTGTGATAAATCGCGAACGTGTCGTTCAATACCGCCACCGGTGTTTGGTCCGCTTATGGCAAAACAAACCGATAGCGTGTCTTCGCTGTCACTCACTTGAATCTGGATTCGTTTCCGCGGGAGTTGAACTTTCAATTGTTTGAAGATGTTCAGCACTAATTCGCGTTGCGACGATTTCTAACGCGTGGGTATGATCAACGGACTCGCCCGCAATCATTTCTGGCATTGAAATTACTAAACTTCCATCGAGATCAACAACTTGAGGGTCTTCGCTCAATTCTTTGAACTCGGCATGTAACGAGGGTTTGATGCGCCATTGAAAGTAACGGATCGTTGGCGGTAGTCGCTTTGGCAGTATTTCTCCGCACTCTTTTTCGTTGAAAACTCCAATAGTACCCTGCAAGGGTGCAGCGATGACGTGTGCATCGATCGACACTAGTGACCTCCAATCGCGCACAAACTGAGAGAGATAAACTCCGCCCAACCCGTGTCCTACCAAGGTCACTTTAGAAACCTCTTCGTCCGATTCCAATAACGACATCAACTGTTTTCTTACTTCTTCGTGGGAATTGCTTGGACACTCAAATGGATTCCAGCGGAGAAAGTAGGAGTCGGTGTGCTCGTCGTCGATGGTTTGTAATGGTAGAATCCATTCAAATCCTTGGCTGTTCGCGTCATGTATAGCGATCAGAATCCTATTGATGCTCTCACTCTTTGGTTCGATCCGATGAATTCCGACGGGAAGCTCCATCAATTCGGACAGATTCTCTGAAGCTTTGTCTGGAAGTGCTTCTAATTCGTGCAAGTTGATAGTCGTCTCCGCGTGAAGTACACACGTCGAAACCAGCAAAGAAATCGCTATTGAAACATTAGCACTGAGCCAACTAAATTTCATTCGATTAGGTCGTACGATCCGAATGAACCGGAATTCGCTTGAGACTGCTGTGTTTAGTCGCCTTCGGTTGGAAGGATTTCTTCAAGAGAATCAGCATCGTACACGACTCCGCCTTTGATCACATACACAAGATTATCTGAGCTTCGAATGTTCTCGAGTGGATCACTTTCTAGTACGACTAAGTCTGCTAGTTTACCCACTTCAATAGTACCGATGTCTTCGGCGATACCAAGCATTTCCGCTCCGTGCCGGGTCGCCGCGCGTAAGGCTTCATAGTTTGAAAAGCCTCCCTCAACAAAACTCCACAACTCCCAGTGAAAACCAAGACCCTGTAATTGGCCGTGCGAACCTACCCCAACTTTACCACCTGCTTGAACGATTTTCTGACTTTGCTGCGCTTGAAGGCGGAAAACATGGTCTTCTTCATGCACCCAGAAAGAACGCCTGAGTTTACTGTCCAAGAGCTGGTGCGGGGTGAAGTTTCGAAGTTTTTCATCGAGAAGGGGAGACTCTTCCGTAATGAAATAGTTTTCACCTCTAGGACCCCCATAAACAACTAGTAGTGTTGGTGTGTACGCGATTTGCGATTGCGCGATCAGTTCGACAACATCTTTGTACATCCCAAGAACGGGCATACTGTGTTCGTTGCCACTGAAGCCGTCAATCACATGCGTTAAGTCTAGTTTGGTATCCAGAGCACCTTCGGCAGTTGGCATGATTTTTAGTTCGGCTGAGGCTTGCAACAGCCAATGTCGTTGTTGTCTATTCCCTGCTATATAAGCCTTGACGTGTTTCACACCATAGTTCTCGACATAGTTTTGGAGAACACTTTTGGCGTGTTCTTGACTTTCAAAATCGTGATCGCTGAACACACCTGGTCCAGTAGAAAGGACTCTAGGACCCGTCATTCGGCCGGCATCAACTAGATCACCGTAGTCAATTACATCTACCGTACTAGGTTGCACGTCGGTTGCCGTTGTTATCCCGTACGCGAGATTGGCGCGTAGAGACCAGAGATCTGGGTCGAGGACGTTTCGATACATTTTGAAGTGTGCGTGCGTATCGACGTAGCCCGGAAAAATGTACGTGCCGGACACGTCCACGATTTTGGCTTCTGGCGGAATGTCGACATCAGCACCGATAGCTTTAATACGATCACCTTCGATCAGTATGGTTGTATTCTCTAGGCGGTTGTTTGTGTCTGTTACCATCGACGAAACTGTACCGCCGACTAATGCGATCGAGCCTTTGGGTTGGTGCCTTGCGTGATATATTTCTACGGGGATGTGCGTTAAGGTCGATGTCTCCATTGATTCAGTGTCAGGAACACTCTCAGCAGTTTGTATCGTGTCTACACAGTCATCGGTTGAATTTTTGTTGTTTTCTAAACAATCAAAATTCGCTTCAATATCAGCGACGGAACGGTAAAAAATGTTGTTACCTACACTCCAGTACAAGACTGAGGAATCGTGAGACCATCCAAAATGATCAACCCCTGTTTTCATAAGTGTTAGCATTGGTAATTTAGGATCGTTAACTGAAGTCTCGAAACGGGCCAGGTCGGTTTGCAAGGTACGAAGGAGAAAAAGTCGATCGGTGTGTTGGACGAGCACGTATTGCCCGTTGGGAGCGAGTTCTAAATTTCGTACTGGGATTTCATCTTCATCATAGTAGATTCCGGCACCCTTGATCGTTAAGTGAGTGCGAAAATCTGAACCATCGAGACGAATGGATACTAATCCTGATGTACCTGATCGAAAAATACCAGGATAGAGGTATGCGTACAGTCGTTCTTCATCGGGTCCACGATGTTGATTTGTGAATCCGCGAGCGTGTCGCACAACGCGATCCGCAAGACTTCGGTCTTTGATATTGACCTCGATGATGTCTGTACCGGGAGGGTATCCAAAGCCCCCTCCTGAGATCTCCCGCTCATGGCTGATTCCTCGAAACACATAGATCGATTCACCGTCGGAAGACCAAATGGGTTGTGAATAGAACGCGTTGTTGGTAGAAACTCGAGTAGGGGATCGGTTCTCGCTCGCTTGGACGGTCCAAAGGGCACCGCCGTTATCCGACCAACTCACGAATGCAATCTGTTCGCTATCGGGGGACCAAGAAGGCTGCGCAGAAAACCCCGGGACTTCGACGACGCGCCAAAGATCTCTCGACTCTCTGTCATATACATATATAGCAGACATTGCGGTAAACGCAAACTTTTGTTTATCTGGTGAAAGTTCAAGATCGTGAATCATTCGAGCTTTTACTGGTGCCAATCCCACTCGATGAGGGAAATACAGCCTGGGTCCTAACTTTTTACTAATTTCGACGGTGAACGGGATTTCTAGTGCTGTCGTATGCTGGTCCTTGAACACATCCTCAACACGTTTGCGCCAAAGTTTGCCGTTAGCGGTGTAAATGACCTCAGTGTTGTCCGAAGAAAACGTGTAGTTAGGGAGGATGTCCCGCGTAAACCGAGACTCTTGATCATCGCGTTGTACTGGAAAAGCTAGCAGAACGTCGTCGCCAGTAGTTAAATCTCTGACACGAAGGCCAGTTTGACCATTGGCGCGGGTCCCGTACGTCAGATATCTACCGTCGCTGGATATTTGAGGTCGAAATGCGCCGCCCGAAGAACCAGTTAGTGTGTCTTCATAGTTGTTCTTTAATTCACGGCGCACCACTTGCCAAATGGGCAATCGCAGGTCATAACCAAACCCTCCGTACTTGCGTGCGTAGTACAAGTATTTACCATCAGGACTGTAAACCGCGCCGAGCGCGTTGTGTCGAGATCCGCGTGCTGCCGATTTGTTAGCTGTAGTAATCCGAACACCGGATCCGCCGTTGAGATGGTACGCCCATATTTCATAGGTCGCGAGCCCCCACGAAGACTTTGATACTATTACATGATCCCCGTTCGGGGACCAAGAAGGCGATGCAAACAGTGCGTCGTCGTCCGCATCAGATAGGTTACGCGGATTTTCTCCGTTGGCGTCCATAATCCACAAATCTTCCTTGCCGTCGCGATCGGAGATAAAGGCGATCTTTGAACCGTCAGGCGAGTACACCGGTTGTGAATCAAACGCCATACCGCTTGTGAGTAACGTAGCGTTTCCACCGGTGAAGGGCATGGTGTACAGATCACCTAAGACCTCAAGGATCAGTGTGTTTCTCGCCGGTGAAACGTCTACAGACAACCAGGTAACCTCATCCGTGGTAATGTTGACTTCTCGCACTCCTTCCAATGGAAGTTCGGCTACCACGACCGCACAGGTAGCTAGTGCAAGAAAAATAGCAATAGCTTTATTCACTTCAGTGAGCGCGCCTTACGTTCATCGATGTTTGTATTTCTTTCCATGTGATCTTGTACCCGTTTCAACGCTTCTTGAGTTTGTTTGAGTTCCCGAATGACTTCTGCAGTATCCAACTCCTCCCGGAGGGCGGCTAATTGGGCTTCTTTTGCTTCTTGGACGTTTGTGACGACGATCCCAATGAACAGATTGATTATTACAAAGGTTGCGATAACGACGAAGCTTAGGAAGTAAATCCACGCCCACCAGTAAGTGTCTAACGCGATATACATGATGTCCGTCCAATCTTCCAACGTAACAATTCTGAACAGAGTCAATAACGACACTCCCAATGACTCCCAGTGTTCGGAATCGACGTCGTTAAATAGGTGATAACCGGCGACACCATAAACGTAAAAAATCACGGTCATCAACAGAACCACATTTATCATTCCTGGAAGTGAATGGATTAACGCGGTTACTAGAACTCTGAGCTGTGGTAGTACTGATACGATTCGTACCACTCGTAGGAGTCGCGCTATTCTCGCGATCATCGCTAACTGCCCTGTTGCAGGAATTAAGCAAAACACGATAATCGCAAAATCAAAGCAGTTCCAACCATCTCGGAAGTAATGATGTACGCGGGGATAGTTCGCCATCATTTTGGTTAGCGCTTCGACGATAAAAATCCACAATATCACTTCGTAGGCAATCCCTATGTGCGTCGAAAAGTTGGCGTTGATGTAGACCGATGTATCCAAACCTACGAGGACGCCATTCAGCAGAATGAACGCTATGATCGCACCAGAGAACCAAGAACTCGAGACTATTTTGTGCGCGGTTCGCTGTAAAGAATTTAACAACATAAAAGTGTTTGGTCGAGCCTATCGGGAATTTCGCGGATTACGTACCGACTTCCTTGGTCGTGCTAAATCAGATCCACCAGGGATTCGATAGTACGATCAGCGCCCAGCGTACTTACTGAGACTCCTTGATTGTAACCGTATGGAACTAACACAACAGGACAACCAGCAGCTCTTGCGCAGGACACGTCCGTTGTGGAGTCACCGACGAACACTACGTTTGTTGGTCGCGTATCCAATGCACTACACGCATGTAATATTGGGTCTGGGTTTGGTTTCGCAACTGATAAGGTGTCTCCGCCAACGACAACCCCAAAGTAACTGAAAAGATCTAGCTTTTTCAGCAGCAATGTGGATAGATCGTACCGCTTGTTCGTGACCACTCCCAATTTGTACCGTTGTCTCGACATATGTTGAACGGTCAATCTGACACCGGTGAAAGGTTTACTAAGTATCGCAATATGCCGACGATAGTACACTAGGAAGTCTTCGTACAGTTTTTCAACGAGGTCGTTCGTGGAAGATCGTTCATTGTGTTGCTCGAGCGCACTCGAGATCATTTTTTTTGCACCATGTCCAACCCAATGACGCGTGAGAGCGATGTCTACCGGACCGAGTTTGACCGTAGAGAGCGCAAAATTTAGTGCATCGTGAAGGTCGGGCGCGGTATCAACTAAAGTTCCGTCGAGGTCGAACAGAAAAGTATCGGTCATGTCAGAAGACTACGACAATTCCGATCGCATTTTGTCGATAACTGTTTTGTAGTTATTGCAGCTGAAGATTGAAGAACCAGCGACAAAGAAGTCCGCTCCTGCTCGCCAAGCGTCTCGAATGTTCTCAAGACTAACACCCCCGTCCACAGCAAGTCGTGCGCTAGAACCGAGTGAATCTAGAATGGCGCGTGCTTTTTCTAACTTTCGATGTGTCTCAGGAATAAACTTTTGTCCGCCAAAACCTGGATTGACACTCATGATCAGCACGAGATCGAAGTTGCCGTGTAATTCTTCCAATACACTCAGCGAGGTTGAAGGATTTAAGACGATTCCAGCCTTCGCGCCGCCATCTCTAATCCGTTTTAATGCAGCGTGCACGTGATTGGTGGCCTCTGGATGTATAGAGATATATGACGCACCGCTATGAAGGAATGCATCAATCATGCTTTCAACTGGTTTAACCATCAAGTGTACGTCAAACTCAGTCTGCGGGAATCGAGCTTTCAGCGAATCGAGTACGACTGGTCCAAAACTTAGATTGGGAACGTAATGGTTATCCATCACATCAAAATGGATCAGATCAGCACCAGCTTCCAGAACAGCTTCGACTTCATTTCCAAGTTGTGCAAAGTCTGCAGCAAGTATGGAAGGAGCGATCAGTGGTTTCATGCGCGCTTTAAATTCCCCGATTCAAGTTGAGCATTGATGCGATATTATCCGTAAGTGTTGCTACTTCATCCATTGTAGTACTCTTCTCACTCTTTGAAGAGCGAAATGGGCAGGTACGTAGATATTGGGTTCATAGGTCGGTGACGGCGGAACTCTTGCTAGAATTCAGCAGTGCTGACAAACGCTCGGGAGAACCGATATCGATCCAATCTCCCTCAAAAATCTCTCCGGTTATCTTCTGTTGCCGGATGAGATCAAAAACAAGATCTCTGGTCAAAGAAAACGGTTCTACTTGACACTGCTCAAATATTAAAGGATGAAATATTGCGATCCCACAATACGTCAGGTTGTGGCGTTTAGAGTCCTCGAATCGTTGTACCATCTCGCTGCTTAACGCAAAGTCTTGGTTGGATTCATTACGAACGGGTGTGAGTACGAGATGCCCATGAGTCACACGATGACGGGTCAGACGTTTGAAAGGATAGGTCGTCCAAACATCACCGTTGAGTAAAACAAAGGGTTTCAGTCCCAGGTGCGGTAACGCGTTAACAATGCCTCCGCCAGTGTTAAGAAGCTCAAACTCTTTACTAAACGTAATGCGAACACCTAAATGGGAGCCGTTTCCTAAGCGGTCAACAAGTTGATCCGCTAAGTGGTGTACATTGATAACTATGTCTTCAATTCCTGCACCTTTGAGCCATCCGATTTGATGCTCTATCAGCGGTGCGCCCCGAATTTCTATTAGCGGTTTTGGGATCGTGTCAGTTAGGGGACGTAAACGCGTGCCGGGACCGGCCGCAAGGATCATTGCTTTCAATTTTGACGACGAATTGCGAGCAAAGTCACTGGTATGACCTCTCGTTGGAGCCAAAGACCAAGCGGACGCACTGCTTCGATCTCCTCGCAAATGTCCTGCGCTTTCCGTAAAGTTGGAAGCACATACTTTAGGTGGGTGGTTTGTTTACGTTCTAGCCATAGTCGGACAAAAATGCCGGCTGCTTTAAGTAAGCGTTGTAACGCAGTAAGCTTCAACAGGACAGAGAACTCTTGGTGTGTGATTGCCTCTCGATATTGCATCGCTAAGCCTTGCGACCAAAAAATTTCAATCTGTTTTTCAATTGTTGCATGTTCATGGTCCCAATAGCAGTCGTAAAGGAGCGAAGCAAGATCGTAGGTTATAGGTCCAACTAAGGCATCCTGAAAATCTACAACGCCGAGAAAAGGCGGCTCTGATCTAACCAGTAAGTTTTTGCAATGATAGTCTCGATGGACAGTCACTTTTGGGAGCGCGGATATCTCTTCGACTATATGTTCAAAATAACTTTGAACAACGTCTGTGTTCACGTCGATTAGGCTGAAGCAAAGATTGTCTCGAAAGACTTCTAATTCTTGGACAAACCTCTTTCTTTCGTAGGGAGGAATGATTGGTTCATTAATACTCTGAATGTTGCGCAAGCAACTAAACGCTAGCGCCACACAGTGGTCTACATTTCGAAGTTCATATTGTGTGTGAAAGTCTTCCACACCGACGTCTTCCAAAAGAAAATAGCCATTGTCGAGGTCGTATTCATATATTGTTGGAACCGGCACTTCATAGCGTTTGAACATTTCAGCGAACTGGATAAATCGATCATTTTGTTCTGTCGCTGGAGGCGAATACATGAGTACAAAAGTCTCACTTACCGTCCTACATCGCCAAAATTTGCGGGTGCTAGCTTCCGTTCGAAGTTGAATTATTTCCTGCCAAACTGCATCACAGTAGGACGGATTCCAGTCAAAGATATCATGGTTACTGTGATTAAGCATAATTTTGTCATTTTAGAGTCATGAATGCTCGATTGGATAGGATTAAGCGGCAGCGTACGCACTCTATATGCGCGTTCGTCCTAAGCACCCTCTCTATTTCGGTTTGGGCGGATTCTGACTTTGCGAAGAGCCTATGGCGCACTTCAGATAAAGGTGCATGCAACGGGCACTATGACGTTAGTCTGTTAGTTGAAACACAATCTGAGTCAGTAGACACAGACGAAGTTGAGGTGCGCGCGGATCGCATTGAACTCGATCTGAAAGGCACCAGCACAATCTCTGGTGATGTAAGCTTGCGACTGGGGGATTTGTTTCTGGCTACATCCAGTTTGGAAGTCGACGCGGTGGATCAGATTTTCAGTACTGTTGATGGCATGACCATTTTTAGCGAAGACTTCGCACTTTACGTCGATGCGACGACCATTGAAGCTAAGGCAAGGTCGCTGCAAGTACAAGGAGCCGATTTTGTACTCTTAAATGACGGATATCGTGGGAAAGCCGAACGTTTAACTGCGAGCGATGACGTTGCAGAATTCGAAGATGTGTCAATTACGTACTGTCCACCAGAAGTAAATTCTTGGCTTCTTTCTGCGGGGCGCATAAGGCTAGATCGAACACAAAACATTGCGGTCGCGCGTGATGTACAACTTAGTTTTAGTAGATTGCCTACGTTTTATGTGCCCTATTTACGCTTTCCGCTATCCGGTGCTCGTACTACGGGCCTATTACCTCCAAATTTTGAACGTAATAGTTTGCGCGGATATGAACTTGCTTTGCCAATTTACGTAAATTTAGCCCCGAATTATGACCTCACTCTAACTCCAAGATTGTCGTCGCGTCGAAATCACAGTTTGGAAACGGAGTTTCGCTACCTCACGCGAGTTTCAAACTCTGAGTTTCATGCTGTGTTCTTACCTTCCGATGACGAATATCTCGATTATTTGGCAACGCGTATCGACCGCACTCCAGTATCCACGGTACGATCTTCACGTCGATGGTATGTCGGCGTACAACATAGTTTTGCGGTCAACGGTTGGGTCGGCGATGTTGACTACTCTTTTGTGAGCGATGAAGACTTCTTACGAGACTTTGGTGGTTCTATTGACGATCTGGGACGAGTAGGACTATGGCGAACGGCATATGTCTCTAAATTGGGGCGCGATTATCAGTTGCTGTTTTCGAGCGAACGTTTTGAACCATTTCGATATTGGGGCACATCGGTGTCCAAATTGCCTCAGATCGAATATCGGCATCAATTTCCACTTTACGCGTTCAATGTTGGTTTTGACACGCACATGGCTAGGTACAAATCTGTGGATTTAGTAGAAGAGTTTGATGTTGAGCGTCGACATGGGAACTTTTTTCTGCAGCTACCGCTCCAAAGAACGTGGGGTTCTGTGCATGTTGAGGCCGCACGAGCCTACACATGGTTTGGTTTAGCAACCGAAAATCAATCACGACACACGACGAACTTCTTACTGGACTCCAAACTCATAATCGATCGTATGCCAGACAGACTTGCAACCTTGATGCAATCATTAGAACCGAGAGTGGTGTACGTGAGAAGGGACTCGGGGAGTCAAAAGTTACCCTTTTCATATGATGTCGGACCACGTGCGGTTACCATGGATTCGATTTTTAATCCAACCCGAGTCACAGGGTACGATAAATTACCTTCGGTCCATTCGATTGCACTGGGACTTAGGGGGAGTCTAATCGATCGAGTTGCTCGACGAAAGTTGCTTGAGATGCAGTTAGCAGTTTCCGCACCTTTAGAGAGTTTTGAATATAACCCTCGCAAGACACCATCGTTTGGTCTTGCGGTACTTGGCTCGTTGACTGATGACCTTCAATGGAGCGTCGCTTACTTTCAATACTTTGATTTGGCTCGCGAAGAGGCTAATGAGTTTCGTATCCGTTATCAATTAGATCAAACCCGTGTTAATGGTTGGCTACGTTATGAGAAAGAAGCGGCTACACTTCAGAGCTATGTTGACGTCGCGGTACCAGTAGCGCAAGGTTGGAATCTTTATGGTCGGTGGCACCACGACTGGGAGCATGACGCGCACGTTGACTCGTATGTCGGAGTAGAGTTTTCAGGTTGCTGTATGGAATATCGCTTACTCTGGCATCGAACTATTCGATACGAATGGCTGCAGTCGGAGCGCATTCAGTCTCGAACTGGTCTCCGTTTTGAACTCTCAATGAAAGGGCTCACGTCACTTGGAGATAATGTACTATCTATCGTAAATAGAAATATCAATTCACCTGTTTTGGTTTATTAAAGAGGATCAAATGTTGCAATACTTTAAGATAGTGAGTTGTTCGGCTCGCACCCGACGTAGCACGTTGTTGTTTCTGAGTGCTTGTATAGTCGGCGGATTTTCTGCGCAAGCTGAGTTGGAAAAACTGGACGGTGTTGCTGTGATCGTGAATGATTCAGTGGTTATGGTGTCAGAGATAGAGAGAGCGTACGAGCTGACTTTGCAAGAGTTTGCGGCGAGAGGTGCGACCAATTTTCCACCCAGAGATCAAATAATCAAACAAGTCACAGAGAGATTGATCTTAGAGAGTATTCAAATCCAAGAAGCTGGGTTGCAAAGTATTGTTGTAAGCGATGAGGAAGTCACGAATGCGATCCGCGAGTACGCGCGGCGCGAGCATGACTTGACGATTGAAGAATTTCGAGAACGTCTCGTCGTCGAAGGGACATCGTACAATCAAATACGAGAAGACGTACGCCGCGAAACATTACTCCAAAAAGTCCGGCAACAATCGGTACGTCCATACGTCTTTATTTCTCCTCAGGACATCAAAGATTTTCGTGAACTGCCATACTTTGATTATCTTGCTGCAGACCGGTATCGGGTCGGGCACATATTGCTCACACAAGACGATCCGGATGATTCAGGTACAACCGATCTGCAAGCGCAAGCCGAAGATCTCGTTGGACAGCTACGAGAAGGCGCGGACTTTGCGACGATGGCGGTGAACCATTCTTCGGCATCCACCGCTCTTGAAGGAGGTGATCTTAACTGGCGACGCGCTGAACAATTACCACAGCTGTTTGTGGAAGAAGTACTCAAGATGGAAGTGGGAGATGTATCGGAACCCATACGGAACGAACGAGGCTTACACATCATCAAGCTAGTAGACAAACAAACTGCAACGACCAATCAAGAACAAACCCGCGTTCGGCACATACTTATTCGACCAAATGCTATCAAATCGGAGATTGAGGCTAAGAACGAAGTCGAAGCCATCCGAGCGCGAATAGTTGACGGCGAGGATTTTGAAGAATTAGCCCGGCAATACTCTGACGACGCGAACTCTGCACGAGAGGGCGGAGATCTCGGTTGGACTACGGGCGAACGAGGCGACCCGATATTCCTAGACGTCGTAAATTCGTCCGAGATAGGTGAGCTTTCCGACGTCTTTGCGTCTGGAGAAGGGTGGCATATATTAGAAGTTGTTGATCGCAAAGTAGCCGACGTGACCGAACAAGTCTTGGATAACTTCGCAGCGAGCCAACTGTACAGCCTAAGGTTTGAAGAAGCTTTGAAAGATTGGTTGCAGAAAATTCGCTCGGAAGCGTTCGTAAAGGTTGTGCGAGAGTCTCTTTAGGGCGGGTCACCGCATGTCTTGTTGAAATCCCGCAAACGGTTTGGTCAGCATTTTTTATTAGATCAGGGCACACGAGCAAGGATTCAAGATGTTCTGGATATAAGACCGGAGCATCGAGTCCTTGAAGTAGGACCAGGACGTGGCGCACTAACGGCCGACATCCTGCAAGCAACCAAGCATGTGGTAGCAGTCGAGATAGATCGAGATCTGTCTAGGAACTTACAAGATCGCTTTCCACAACTCGAGCTCGTTGAAGCCGATATTCTCAAAGTTGACGAATCCCTATTTCGTTTACGACGAGTTGTTGGGAATCTGCCCTATAACATTTCCACTCCCCTACTACTCAGATTGACTTCGATTCTTGATGTTGTCGATATTCATTTCATGCTACAGAAAGAAGTAGTCGATAGGATGATTGCCGAGCCTAGAACCAAAGCTTGGGGGCGATTATCGGTCAAAATGCAGCAGATATTTGACGTGCAGCCATTGTTCGAAGTCAGTCCAGAGGCGTTTGAACCACCACCGCGAGTCTTGTCTGCGTTCGTCCGACTCACATATAAGCCTTCTCCTTTAATTGCACAGAATCCTACCCTGTTCGATGCGATTCTGCGACAAGCGTTCAGTCATCGGCGAAAAACGCTGGCTAACAGTCTCGCTTCCTTTCATATCGATTGGCAACGCATCGATATTGACTCGACATCACGCGCGGACCAGTTGACTGTCCAACAGTATGTAGAGATTGCAAACGAATTGCACAACCAAACGTAACTCGATGACGACGTATGTAATCGGCGACATTCAAGGTTGTTTTGACCAGTTTCACAAGTTGTTGGAATTGATTCGTTTTGATCCGTCGAAGGATCAGTTGTGGTTAACCGGCGATTTAGTGAATCGTGGACCCGACAACGTGAATACGCTAAGATTTATTCGCGAATTGGGAATTTCGGTTGTTGCTGTACAAGGTAATCATGATCTACATTTGCTAGCAGTTGTCTTCGGCGGTCATTCCGTGCAACAAACGGATACGTTTCACGATGTCATAGCAGCCGAAGACTGTGAACAACTTTGCCATTGGCTGAGTAAGTTTCCCTTGTTACACTATGAACAAGGACATATCCTCGTTCATGCTGGATTACCTCACATTTGGTCTCTAGCGCAGGCAGAGCGTTTAGCTCGAGAAGTTCATGACGTGTTGTGTGGACCCACGTCCAAAGAATTCTTTCGTAGGATGTACGGTAACGAACCCTCACTGTGGTCGGATTCACTGCGTGGAATGGATCGGCTTCGCGCGATCACAAATTACTTGACCCGAATGCGATGCATCGGTCCAGAGGGTCAATTGACTTTTGAACATGAACTTGGAGAAGCGCGCTGTCCGGATGGTTATCAACCTTGGTTTGACTATCCTCCCCAATTTAACGAACACATCGTGTTTGGTCACTGGGCGAGTCTGGGTGGTAAAACGCACCGATCTAAATTTCATGCTGTTGACACCGGATGCGTGTGGGGGCGACATTTGACCGCGCTGCGTTTATCAGACCACCAACGATTTTCCGTTGCGTTAGAGTCAGTTTAGTAGCATACCAGTATGAACAACGCGGGGAACATTAGTCTTGAGGTGAAGATCCCAGGGACGGCGTACATGGTAGGTGGTGCCGTAAGGGAGCAGTTAAGACACTCGGACGTGCGAACGGATAAGGATTGGGTGGTGGTAGGTGCTACTGAGGAGGAGATGCTTGCGGCTGGGTTCGCGCAGGTTGGGTCTCATTTTCCCGTATTTTTACATCCAACCTCGAACGAAGAATATGCCCTAGCCAGAACCGAACGCAAACAGGGTACGGGTCATAAAGGATTCAAAGTTGATAGCAATCCAGAGGTCACTATTGAAGAAGATTTACAGCGACGAGATTTGACCATTAATGCCATCGCGATCGGACAAGACAACGAGTTGGTCGATCCGTGGGGTGGGGTTGCAGACCTTGAAGCACAGGTTTTGCGACATGTTTCAGAAGCATTTGTTGAAGATCCACTTCGAGTTTTACGTGTGGCTCGTTTCACCGCGATACTACCGGATTTTGAAGTCGCGACTGAGACTCTAAATCTGATGGTTGCGATGCGAGAGGAATTGTCGTCTTTGTCTGCAGAGCGGGTCTGGGGGGAATATGCGAAAGCAATGAGCGGGCTCACGCCTCATCGCTTTTTCGAAACGTTAAATGACGTCGGAGCGGTCGAACCTTGGTTTTCAGATCTTTCAATAGTGAGTGTCGCGGCGTTAGTTCGCGAGCGATGGCTTCGGCACGCTAATGCGATTGCCGCGATTGGCTGGCTTCACGAAGAAGAAGCTGTCGCCAAGTTCTGTCGTCGGTTGAGAGTTCCAGGCAAATTGTTTCGCTTAGTACGAGATGTCGCACGTCATGGCCAAGCACTCTGCGAGCTAGAACATAAAAGCCCAGCGGACGTATTGCGCATACTTCAACACAGCCACGCCTTGAGACCGGGTAGCGCGTTTGCACGCTTGATCGACGCAGTGGAAGCTTGTTCGAGCATCGATCTCTCAACTGTGCGGGATTTAGTGCAGCAGCTTAAACTGATTCGGGTCGAAGGTTTCTCTGGGGAAGAGTATGGACACGAGTTACAGCGAGTTCGACTGCAGTACATCCGGACTCACATTGCTAGCCAGTGAATCAAACCACTTCGAGTCGTTCGAGATTCCATCGCGGTCGTACTTCAATCGCCAGAGTATCGGAAACATCGGAAGTGAGCCTTTGATGTCCGGCGAATGCCACCATCGCACCATTGTCGGTGCACAACGATTCCGATGGAAAGTAGACTCGACAGTCAAGTTTGTGTGTTTCCTCCCGTAAGGTTTTGTTTGCTGCTACTCCGCCTGCGACCACGAGTGACTCTACGTTGGTCTCAGCGATGGCCCGCTGACATTTAACAATCAAAGTATCGACAATCGCGCGCTCAAATGACGCAGCGATGTCTGCTAAGCATTCTGACGATAGCGGTTGTTGTTTTTCAATCTCTAGTTTTACCGCAGTTTTCAATCCACTAAAGCTGAAATCCAGTCCCGCACGATCTGTCATAGGTCGAGGTAGGTTGAAGCGGGTAGGGTCCCCGCTAGACGCCACACGCGAAATCTCTGGACCACCAGGATATCCTAAACCAAGCAGTTGCGCCGTTTTGTCAAAAGCTTCGCCCGCTGCATCATCGAGTGATTGACCTAAGAGCCGATAGTCGCCGATTGCTCGTACGAACACCAGTTGTGTATGCCCTCCAGAGACAAGCAATGCTACAAACGGAAAGTCGGGAGGACTCCGGTCCAATAAGGGTGCTAGAAGATGCGCTTCCATGTGATGTACCCCCAACGCAGGAATGTTGAGTGCCCACGCCAGAGATCGACCAATCGATGCGCCAACCATTAGCGCACCCATCAGACCAGGACCAGAGGTATACGCAACCGCGTTAATGTCTCGGAGAGCGAACTTCGCTTTGTGAAGAGACTGCCGAATGAGTGGTAGCAGTTTTTGGACATGGTCGCGCGAAGCTAACTCTGGTACAACTCCTCCGTACCTTTCGTGTAATTCTGTCTGGCTATAGATGCAATGTCCGCAGATTCCCCGCTCAGATTCATAGAGTGCGACGGCAGTTTCGTCGCACGATGTTTCAATTCCTAAGACTAACAATGGTGAAAACGTTTAGTGGTAGCTAACCGAGGTCCTGCAAAAGTGTGGGGACGACCTGATCGAGTGAAACGTCCACTTTGAGTTCACGTTGATGTTGGTATTCCACGGTGTTCTCTTTGAGTCCGCGCTCGCCGATGGTTATTCGGTATGGGATACCAATGAGATCAGCATCAGCAAACTTCACACCCGGGCGTTCGTTTCGATCGTCATAGAGAACTTCTATACCCTGTGTTGTAAGTTGCTCGTAAACGTGATTTGCTGCATTCACGACCTCTGAACTTCGCGGAACATTCAAAGCAACTAGGTGTACTTGAGCTGGTGCTATTTCGAGCGGCCATAGTGGCCCAATTTCATCATGTTTTTGCTCGATTACTGCTGCGGCCAAGCGTGTAACGCCAAGTCCGTAGCAGCCCATTAGCACATTTACCGATTCACCGCGTTCATCTAAGACTGTAGCATTCATCGTGTGCGAGTACTTTGTACCGAGCTTAAAGATGTGTCCTACTTCGATTCCTCGCTGAATTGATAGTGGTCCGCTACCGTCTGGAGCCGGATCCCCTTCCACGACTTTGCGGAGGTCTTGAATTGCCGCACTCTGAAGAGACTCGTCACGATTCCAATTGACACCCGTTAGATGAAAGTCATCTTCATTTGCACCACACACGAAATCACTGAGCACAGCAACACTTCGATCGACGTAATAGGGAATTTGTAGCTGTACCGGACCGATTGATCCTACGTTGCAACCAACATGATGACGTACTTCACTCTCTTTCGTAAATGTCAAAGGACTCAGAACGTTTGGCAGTCGCGCTGCTTTAATTTCGTGCAGTTCGTGGTCTCCTCGTAAAACCAAACCGATTGGTGAGTCCCTGCCTTGTACGATCAATGTTTTGACAGTCCGCTCAATCGGGACATCTAAACACTCGACTAGACCATTGATCGTTCGAATGTTTGGTGTTGAGACTTTGGTTAGAGTTTCGGACGCGGTAGCAACATCGCCGGTTGCCACTGCTTCAGCTTTTTCAAGGTTGGACGCGTAGGAACTGACTTTGCTGTACGCGATGGCATCTTCTCCCGTATCTGCAAGCACATGGAATTCACGATTCTCATCGTCCCCAATAACGCCGCCATGCGCTTCAACCGAACGGAAGTCGAGCGCAAGTCTAGACAGAATCGACGAATACGCGTCATGCATTGCTAGATACGTTGCGTGCAGGGATTTTTCATCGATATGAAACGAGTATCCATCTTTCATGATAAATTCTCGCGAGCGCAACACACCAAAGCGGGGCCGAATTTCGTCTCGAAATTTCGTCGCGATTTGGTAGAGAGTGCAAGGTAATTGTCGATAGCTCTTGACGTTTTTTCGGAATAAATCGGTGATCACTTCTTCATGAGTGGGGCTCAAACAATAGTCGTTCTCGTGCCGATCTTGCATTCTGAGTAAATCAGGACCCATAACTTCCCAGCGGTCAGATTCTTTCCAAAGCTCTCCTGGCTGCACAAAGGGCATGAGCACTTCATGCGCGTCTGTTTTATTGATTTCTTCGCGTACGATTCTTTCAATCTTCTGCAGCACTCGTACGCCAAGTGGAAGCCACGTGTACAGACCGGATCCAAGTTGTCGAATGAACCCGCCGCGAAGAAGGAGGATGTGACTCGCGATCTCAGCGTTCGCTGGGATGTCGCGAAGCGTAGGTATAAGTGTGTTGCTGAATTTCATGCGGTTTTGTATTTAGCTTAACTTTAGAGTTCTATATTCGGTTTGAATGGGCCGGGTGTGTGTTCGCCTAGAAGCAAAGTGTCTTTAGATAACATATTTAGCAAAAGGTGCCCGAGCTAGTCCACTCAATCTCTGTAGTGTTGTGAACTAGATTGCGAATGTTGTCCTCTAAATTACACCTCGCGCGCCTCTCATGCAAACGAGGTGTCCGCTGGTGCCTGCGATATTTTAGTCTCGGTCCACACCCAGCGTAGTATAGTAACGGTCATTTCGATCCCACTCAACCGTACAAGTGATTTCGAGCATGATGACTCAGGTGAGAACTACGGATGATTGGGTTTTGATTTGGCAGTCGCCTTGATTCTCTTACTTAGAGTGTCTGGGGCAGTTCGAAGAGTACTGAAATCATATAATTTTTTGCCAATTCAAGAGTGCAATGGAGTACTAACTTGCCCATTTATGAGTATGAGTGTCGAGCGTGTGGCCATGAATTCGAAGCTATGCAAAAATTCTCGGACCCGGTGCTCGTTGACTGTCCAGATTGCGCTAAACCAACTCTAAAAAAGTTAATTTCTCCCGTTGCTTTTCGCTTGAAAGGAACAGGTTGGTACGAAACAGATTTCAAAAATACGAAGAGGTCTGCAGACACTGCCGATAAACCGATTGAAAACGGAGGTGAAGCAGACAAGCTCGCCAAGAAGGAAGATGGGAAAACGTCCGACGAGAGTAGCAAAGAGTCGGAAGGTACCTCAAGTAAGGCGCCGGAATCAAACGAGCGATCAGGCTCGTCGAAGACTTAAAACAGGGAAATAACTAAATTTACCTGCGACGACAGGGCAAGGAAAGTCATGCGAACACATTATTGTGGTGAGCTCCGGAGTAGTCACGTCGGGAGTTCCGTTAAAGTGTGTGGCTGGGTCCATACACATCGTAATCACGGTGCCGTCATCTTTTTAGATCTTCGTGATTACAAAGGGTTGTTGCAAGTTGTGTTTGAATCCGAAAATGCGTCCCTCTTTGCGCAGGCGGAACGATTGAGGAATGAATTTGTAGTACATGTCACAGGCGTCGTTCAACATCGCCGCGACGGAGAGACCAATCCTAAATTAGGTACTGGTGAGATCGAACTCCTTGCCAGCGATCTTGAGATTTTGAATGCGTCTGAAGTGCCACCGTTTGCACTACACGAACACGTAGGAGTCGGCGAGGACGTTCGTTTACGTTATCGCTATATAGATTTACGTCGTTCCGAGGTTCAGCAAAAACTTCGAATCCGTGCTGCGACTCTGAGTCAAATAAGAAGCTTCATGGAAGCACACGAATTCATAGATATTGAAACACCAACGTTGGCGCGTTCCACGCCCGAGGGGGCTCGCGACTATTTGGTTCCAAGTCGGATTCATCCGGGCAACTTTTATGCGTTGCCTCAGTCCCCACAAGTCTTCAAGCAATTGTTGATGGTGTCAGGGCTTGATCGATACTATCAGATCGCCCGATGTTATCGTGACGAAGATATGCGAAGTGATCGCCAGCCGGAATTTACACAGCTCGATGTTGAAGCTTCGTTCGTTACCGAAAGTGATATCATGGAATTGATCGAAGCGATGTTAGTCGACTTGTTCAAGGTTCAACTTAACGTGAATCTAGGTAGATTTCCTGTTATCGAATACACCGACGCATTGAATCGTTATGGCTCCGATAAACCCGATTTGCGCAATCCGTTGCAGCTTATCGATATCGACGATATAGTTCAGGAAAGTTACTTTAAAGTTTTTTCAGAGGCAGCGAACGACACATCTTCTCGAGTGGCGGTACTGAGAGTACCAGCCTGTATCGACCGATTTTCTCGAAGACAGCTGGATGACTTTGTCGAGTTTGTTAAGAAGTTTGGCGCACAAGGACTTGCGTACATACGCGTCAAAGATCACTCGGCGGGTCGCGACGGCTTGCAGTCACCAATTCTCAAATTCTTTTCGGATGAAGAGCTGCGGAAAATTCTTGATCGGTGTGACGCGACTACCGGCGACATTCTCTTTTTTGGGGCTGATAAACGCCCTACTGTAAACGCTTTTCTAAGTGAACTACGCAATCGGGTCGCTCAGGACCTCAATTTAGTCAAAGATGGGTTCTATCCTTGTTGGATCGTAGATTGGCCCATGTTTGAACTCGACCATGAAGAATGCTATACACCGGCCCATCACCCATTTACGCGTCCGAATTGCTCGCTAGCCGAATTCAACGCTAGTCCGTATGAAGCCAAAGCTCACGCGTACGATGTGGTGATAAACGGTTACGAAGTGGGAGGTGGTTCATTGAGGATTCATGACTTCGAAATGCAACAAGCAGTATTTCAAGTGTTGGGGATTTCTCAGGAAGCACAAGTCAAGTTTGGGTTTCTCTTAGACGCTTTGAAATTAGGTTGTCCTCCACACGGAGGGATTGCTCTAGGGCTTGACAGATTGGTCATGATTATGACCGGGGCACAATCCGTCCGGGATGTGATCGCTTTTCCCAAAACGCATACTGCCTCATGTTCCTTAACCAATGCACCGAGCGAGATAGATCATGCTCAGCTTAGAGAGTTGAATCTGGTTTTACGGAAAGAGAATACGTAGTGGCCGGGCACTCAAAATGGGCGAACATCAAGCATCGTAAAGCCCGTCAGGACGCAAAGCGCGCTAAAGTGTGGACTAAGGTGATTCGTGAATTGACTGTAGCAGCTCGTTTAGGTGGTGCGACCCCAGCAGACAATCCACGTCTGCGTGCAGCGATTGACAATGCACTCACAGTCAATATGCCAAGAGATACCATGGATCGGGCGATTGCACGAGGAGCTGGCAATAGTGATGAAGGTGCGCTCGACGAGATTACGTACGAAGGCTACGGTCCTGGTGGTGTGGCTTTTTTAGTCGAGACCATGACTGACAATCGCAATCGTACGGTCGCGGCAGTGCGACACGCGTTCTCCAAACATGGGGGATCCTTAGGTACAACTGGTTCTGTAGCGTTTCAGTTTGATCGCCGAGGAGTGTTGCATTTCGACCAAACCAACGACGAAGAAACCATAATGGAATTAGCGCTTGAATCTGGTGCCGAAGACGTCGAAAGCGATGAAGCGGGAAATTCAGTGGTATTTACGACATTCGAAACTTTTAGTGAAGTTTTAGCTGCGTTTCGAGATTCTGATTGTGCGCCGCTTCATGCGGAAACTACGATGTGGCCATCAACTACGACGGCTTGCGATACAGCTTTGACCGAAAAAACACTCAGTCTGGTGGACGCGCTCGAAGAGCTCGACGATGTGCAGTGTGTTTACACTAACGCAGAGCTCAGTGATCTTCCGCAAGATTGATGAAGACTGTCATTGGTATAGATCCAGGATCTCGAACGACAGGATACGGTTTGATCGCTTATAAAGGTACGGATCTGCGGTACATCGCCTCTGGTTGCATCAAAACACAACAAAAAAGTTTCTTTGAACGCCTGCGCGACATTTACGATGGTGTAGATTTAGTCTTGTCTGAATATACCGCGGACGTGTGCGCCGTTGAAGGAGTGTTTATGGCGGACAACCCCAACTCCGCGCTGAAGTTGGGACAGGCGCGGGGAGCCGCGTTAGCGGCGGTGTTATCGCGCGAGGTCACAATTGTCGAACATAGTGCGCGTCAAGTCAAAAAGGTACTAGTTGGCACCGGCAAAGCGACAAAACAACAAGTACAGTACATGGTAAAAAATTTGTTACGTATTGACGGGACGATGAGCACGGATGCATCAGACGCTCTAGCCATCGCGATCTGTCACGTGTACAGTATTAAGACTGACACTAAAAGTCAACACAACACAGTACTACGTGACCTTTATCGACGCTAATCGCTCTCTTTACCTACAGTATTACCGCACATGCTAAGTCGAATAGTTGGAAAGTTCGTTGAAATTGAAGAAAATACTGCACTTATAGATATAAATGGCTTAGGGTACGAAGTCGAGGTTCCCCCTTCGACCTTCGACGATGTGTCTACAGGAAGTACTTGTACTTTATTCGTCCACGAAGTCATACAGCAGGATGCTCACACACTATATGGATTTTCCGATAAAGCGATGAGGGATTTTTTCCGGATCCTCATTAAGATCCCAAGCGTCGGACCTCGGAGCGCTTTAGCGATTCTCTCAACCTATTCCTTGGAACAGCTCAATCGAATCGCTCATGACAGAGACATCGGTTTTTTAACTCGCGTCAAGGGTATTGGAAAACGCGGCGCGGAAAGAATAGTTGTCGACCTCGCCAGTCGGATTGAGGAATTACCCTATTCAGTGAGTGGTTCAATTGACGTATCCTCTGATCTGAATGAAGCCGAACGTGCGCTCGTAAATTTGGGTTATCGGCAAGGGGATGCACGACGAGCCGTAGAAGCGAACTGGCACGATGGGATTTCCCTTGAAGATTTGGTTCGAGCAGCACTCCGACATTTGGCTTCCTCTAAATGACAGTACAAGCAGACAAAGTTCGCGTTTTAGACGCGCACCTGCAACAAGACGAAGCAAACTTTGATCGTCAATTACGACCGGTTTCGCTAGACGAATTCGTCGGTCAAGCGTCTTTAAAGGAACGACTCACAATCTTCATTGAAGCCGCTCGACAACGCACGGAAAACCTTTCACATGTGCTTTTTCACGGACCGCCTGGGCTAGGTAAAACTACGTTAGCGCACATTCTGGCGAACGAGATGGAATCACCATTGCGGATCACGTCGGGACCTGTCTTGGACAAACCTGGGGATATGGCAGCGATTTTGACGAATTTGGAGAAACGAGGTACTCTGTTCATCGATGAGTGTCATCGTATGCCGGTAGCGGTAGAGGAGATCCTTTATCCCGCGATGGAAGAGTACAAGTTTGATATCCTGTTGGGAGAAGGACCGAGTGCGCGGTCGATACGAATGGAGCTCCCGCCATTTACTATTGTGGGGGCTACGACTCGAGTGGGACTTTTAACTAATCCGCTGTTGGATAGGTTCGATATCGTGTTACACCTAGAGTATTACGATTCCGATGATTTAGCGCAGATAGTGCTTCGTTCCGCCGGTAAACTGTCGATTTCGATCCACGATGATGGCGCGCATGAAATCGCGCGCCGCTCGCGCGCGACCCCTAGAGTCGCCAACCGGTTACTCCGCTTAGTTCGAGACTTCGCGCAAGTCCGAGCCGACGGAACTATTACCAAGGACATTGCAGATCAAGCCTTGAGTCTGTTTGAAGTGGATCAAGCTGGTCTAGATTCTTTGGACTTAAAGTATTTGAGCTCTGTCGTTCAGAAATATCAAGGTGGCCCCGTTGGTATAGAGACCCTTTCAGCTTCATTAGGTGAAGAACGCGATACCCTTGAAGAAGTCGTAGAACCGTTCTTGATCCAGCAAGGGTTTCTAATGCGAACTCGGCAAGGACGAGTCGCAACGAGATTAGCATGGGATCATCTTGGCATCAGCAATTTTGGTCTCGACTTTGTGGATAATCAAACAAACACGGAACGTTAAGAAGTACCAAGGAGGATTTTCCGATTTTTGCCTTTTTTACCTTTATTGAAAACGCGTCGCTTCCAGTTCTGGCGATTGTCGGACTTCTTGTAATAGTTTCCGTGGTTTCCTGGACCATGATCTTGCAACGTTACATAGCGTTGCGCCGCGCGAAACAAGAACTGACAGACTTTGAAGACTTGTTTTGGGGAGGAACAGATCTACGTCAGTTGTATTCAGAATTGTCAGAAGAGGCCGTTGAGGTCTCGGGTATCGAGCGAATTTTTGTTGCTGGTTTTCATGAATACGAACGGATGAACGCAGAGGGTAGCGTTGACGCAGACGCGGTACAGACTTCTGTTACACGAGCTACTCGTGTTGCGGTAACGCGAGAAGAGGAGCTCTTGGAGACGCATCTAGGTTTTCTCGCGTCGGTTGGTTCGGTCAGCCCGTACGTTGGATTACTCGGTACTGTAATCGGTTTGATCTACCTGTTTGCAGAATTAGGACGTATGAGTCAGGCGACCCTTGCCTCATTAGCGCCAGGAATTTCTGAAGTGCTTGTAGTGACAGCGATGGGATTAATTGCTGCCATTCCAGCAGTGGTTGCGTTCAACCGTTACACCGCACGCATAGAGATGCTCATGAAACGCTATGAGAGTCTTATCGACGAGCTAGTGTCGATTCTTTATCGGACAGCGAGAGGTCAAGTTTAACAATGGCAAAACGCCGCCGACCCATGTCCGAGATCAACATCGTTCCCCTCATTGACGTAATGTTGGTGCTATTGATTGTTTCCATGGTCACGGTGCCATTGTTGAATCAAGGGATAGAGGTAAATTTACCACAAGACTCCTCAGGAGCTCTAGAAGAATACGATGAAGACCCATTGGTAGTGACGGTGCGAGCGGACAAACGAATCTATGTAAATGTGGGAGTTTCTGCGGACTTTGACGATGACTCATTTATTTCTTTTGAGGAAATGGAAGAACGCACTAGTAAAGTGTTAAGCGCGCGACCTAATGTACCGGTCTTTGTTCGCGGCGATCAAGACTTAGATTACGGCTACGTCATGCAAGTGATCCATGCACTCAAAGAAGCCGGAGCCGACGATGTCGGCTTGGTAACCGAACCAGAGGAGATCTAGCTCCAATGCAATGGATCAAAACGTACGGAGTACCACTTTCGTTAGCACTGGTGCTTCATGCTGCAGCTTTGCTCTTTCAGTTTGCACTTGCGGACGGTTTAAAAATCAAATCTGACGAAAGAATACTAGAACCACGAGTGGTACGGGCTACTCTCATCGTGCTGGACATGCAGGAGAGTTCTACAGAAATGGTCGCACCTCCGACCCTGTCACCTATGATTCCCTTACCTGAAACAGTCTCAACACCTACCGCGGAAGAAGAGAAGAACATTCTTGACGAATTAGACGTAACCGAAGAGTCTCAAAAGAGACTGGAAACTCTGGAAGAACTTCGTGATTCCACGCTCGAAGACGACATATCTGATACGATACAGTCTTTAGCGGAGCTTGCGCTTGACGAAGAGAGCGCAACGTATGTCAATCTGATTAACACTGCGATTTCAGATAAGTGGGACCGTCCTCCGAGTGCCAGAAGGGGAATGGAAGTCACGTTGCAAGTTGAACTCTTCCCTAACGGTGAACTGAACACGGTAAATATAGTAGAATCTAGTGGCAACGACGCCTTCGACCGGTCCGCGGAGAAGGCTGTCAAAGACGTAAAACGATTTACGGTACCTGAGAACACGGAATTGTTCGAGAAAAATTTCAGAGTATTTAAACTCCGATTCAAACCAGAAGACCTCCTCCGATGAATCGAATAACGATTGGATTCCTACTGCTGTTAACGGCGATCCCAGTGCTGTCACTTGAGATAGTCATTACTCAGGGTAACGATAAAGCAAGTAAGATCGCGGTCGTACCATTCGGTACACCTGACGGTGTGAAAGACATGGCTCCAATTGTCGAGTTTGATCTCCATCGGAGTGGACAATTTGCACCTATAGCCGAAGAAGACATGCTCTCGCTACCGCAAACACCCAACGAAGTGAATTTTCGAGATTGGCGCGTGCTAGGGACGGACTACGTCGTTATTGGTCAGGTCGAAAAAGAAGAAGATACCTTAACGGTTACTTTCTATGCTTTTGATGTGAGTTTAGAGCGCAAGCTCTTCTCTGGGAAAGTAACTGGATTATCGAGCCAGCACCGTGCTATCGCACATATGGTTGCAGACAAAGTGTTCGAGAGCATAACTGACATACCGGGAGCATTTTCGACAAAAGTCATGTATGTTTTAGTCGAGGGCCGAGGGACTGAAACTCCTAGTTGGCGTCTGGAGGTTGCCGACTCTGATGGCCAGAATGCGCAGCGGGTGTTGGAATCTCTTTATCCCATCATGTCCCCAACATGGGCTCCTGACGGCGAGACTGTCGCATATGTATCGTTTGAAAGTGGCAGATCTAATATCATTGTGCATGAGATTTATACGGGGAAGCGAGACGTTGTTGCCGCATTTGAGGGTACGAATAGTTCGCCAGAATTTTCGCCCGACGGCAAACATCTTGCAATGAGTTTGTCTCGAGATGGTAATCCAGAAATCTACGTCATGGAAGTTGCTAGTCGTAAATTCAAACGCATTACGACGCATCGCGCGATCGACACCGAACCCGTG
>VYFT01000070.1 GCA_009842245.1 Gammaproteobacteria bacterium
AACTACGACAATGGCGTCATCGGACTTCGGTGATTCAAAGCAAATTTTTGAAATATGACGAAGAGACCGAAGAGTTTGAAATCGTCGACAAAAATAGTGACGGTGTGTTGAACGAAGAAGAGTATTTAATGCGGTACGAGACCATACTCGAACGTGGTGTCGAATTTGGTTTCAACAAACTGGACCTTGACAAGAACGGCGGCGTTGAGCTTTTAGAATTCAATAAATTCTTAGATGATCTCGAAGAATATGATGAAGACGGTGACGGGACTATATCTGCGGTGGAAGCCAAAAAGAGTGGACAACCTCTCATTTTGCCCGAGCTCATGAGTCCGATGTACAAAAGTTTTGAATTAATCGATCGTTTCACCGACGAGATGAAGGCGATAGAGCAACAAGCTGACGACTCGTCGTAGTCACCAGAGCACGGAGTCTATTCTGACGTAAGCCGTCAGTTCGGTTCGTGGGGACAATTTGTCCCACGTGAGGTCAGACGGAGTTTAAATCAGTGAGTCTTTGCTCTTGGATTACTAAACATAGAGAAGACCGCGGGAGCCGTTAAAATCGACAAGAGGATGTAACTTTAAAGTCGGGAGTTGCATCTATCACGATACTATACGTGCATTCGCATTGTCTATTCACAGGAGTTTAATATGAGAATTGAACAAATCCTCACGAGTTTTGCCCTACCGGCGTTGGTCTGTTTTTGCTTCAGTACTGTAGCTGAGGAGGCAGAAAGTGAAACGGGGCTGAGAGTATTTGAGTCCAGTTGGTTTTCCTCTGGCGCGGCGATACAAGATCTGCGCGAACGCTCGACAAAGACGTTCGAGCTTCTGGACGAGAACGATAGTGGTTCTATCACCTTTGACGAAATCGACCTTTCTCAGATGGAATCTGACTATTCGAAAATGACCCCTGAAGAGTTACGCCAGCACAGTCGTCGCTCCAGTGCTATACATAACAAATTTATGAGTTGGTCCGCTGAAATCAACGAATTTGAAGTAGTCGATACGAACGGAGACGGAGTCTGGGATTTAGCCGAGTACGAAGAACGGCACAAAAAAGTACAGAGTCATCGACTAGAACTAGGATTGGAAGAATGGGATGCGGACGAAAACGGTGCAGTTGAGCTTCACGAATTCAATAGTCATTTGGACGAGTTGGAACTATATGATGAAAATGCCGATGGTACCGTGTCGCGCGAAGAAGCCTTTAAGAGTGAAAACGACAAAGTTATATCTGACGTGCTTATGAATAAGTTAATGATGGATGAAATGGTTTGGGCTAGCTTTGGTGCGGCTCCGGCGGCCTCGGCAGAAGTTGGTGTCGAGTACAAGGTCATGCATGTAGAAGTCGAAAAGTCGAAGGAGTAACTGCCACTGCTTTGGACTTCCTAGCGTAAGGAAACGCTCTGTTGCAAACTTGAGCTACAACTAATTACTACTACCTCAGAACTCGTACTGAGAAAATTCAAATCTCGGTTCAGACGAAAATTCACCGGTAAACCGTACTAGGTGTAATTCACTAAAATTTTGTGCTAACTCCATCTAGGAGGTAGTGCTACTTTGGGGCATACTAACCTAATCTTTCTTCCTCGCTTGAGGTCACGCGGCTTTTTGTTGCTTTGTTGCGTCTTATCATGGAGCGCACTATCGTCATGGGGACAAGAGTCTACTACAGATGAAGACGACGAAGCGAACCGTCGAACAATAATCGCTCGATCTGACTCACTTTCCGTCACTTACCAAGGTTTTGAAATTAGTGAACAAGTCGTAAAACCTACCGGAGGGACCCGTACTGCACCACTTCCCGACTACGACACCATCGTAGCGCAATTCTGGGGCGAAGAGTTTGATTTTGATGCCGGGGACAAAGATGCCGATGATTCACTGACCAAACTAGAGCTTTTAAATCTCTTCTTGGATCAGGAAATCGAAGAAGAAGAAGCTAACGCTTGGGCAACGCTAATTTTTCACGGTGGCGATGTAAACAAAGACGAAAAGGTGTCTCACGTTGAATTAATGGTGCTTCACTATGCACCGCTTCTTGAATACCAGATCAAACGCGGTTTTCTAACCGACGGTAGTACGCACGTACAAATCACTTTCGACGACGAGTCTTTGACCGAATTCGTGAATACCTTGGCATACTTTGTGGCTACATTACGAGTTGAGGGATATTCAGTGATCGAAACAGACATCCTGTCTTTAGAACGCAAAATCACAGTAGATCCCCTCTACTTCGACCACAGGTTATTACCCAATCTCAGCAACAAAGCAGCGTTCAATTTAACCAGCCAGTTGGTTAAATCGGAAGGGAAAACAGTAGCGATGGGGATCAATCTCTGTCTCTTCGAGCTAAATTGCTTAGTACGGATGGGTCGTTTCGATTCAGACGACAATCTCACACTTTCGGAAATTGAATGGGAAATTGCCAAAGATTCGATCTTTCCGGAAGGTGAAAATTTGATATCGATGACTCAAGACGATGAGACCTTTGAACTCACGAATGACGATAGAACCCCAACTTTTCAAACATTGGATGCAAATGAAGACGAGCTTATCAGCATCGCAGAGATAATGCATTTCGTTCGAGAGTCTATGGCCGATTTCGGAGATTTAGAGCTGTAAGGCATCGCTCATTTTAGGATACCGTTAGAAACTGCGATTGCTATCGCCTTCCAGGAAAATTCGATCAACGTCACGTTGGTTCCAATTGCCTATCTGATCTAACTTGGTTACAGCTTTAGGAATCAGAAACTGCACACACAATTATTAACCAACTCGCTAAAATGTTCAGCAGTGGAACTCGGGCACACACTTTAAACTCAATATGTAGCTGTCATCACGTAATCGTAGTTTCCACACCCCTTCAGCGCGACTCCGGCGCTGCTTCATTCTCAAAATGTTTACCAATAAGTTAGTTCTCTCGCAGCAATAACAATGACGTTCGTAATCGGTCAAGCATGTATTAAGTGCAAGTTGACAGACTGTGTCGAAGTCTGCCCCGTTGATTGTTTCTACGAGGGTCCCAACATGCTGGTCATCCATCCGGACGAGTGCATTGATTGCGCATTGTGTGAACCTGAGTGTCCTGTCGACGCAATTTATCCGGAAGACGAACTACCAGAAGACCAACAGGAGTTTATGGCCATCAACGCAGAACTCGCAGAGATATGGCCAAATATCGCGGAGGCTAAAGATCCACCTCCCGACGAAGCTGAGTGGCGGGACGTTAAAGACAAGCTTAAATATCTTGAGCGGTAACTAAGTTTCGCCGGTCTTAGGTTTTCCGATCAATTTATTCGGATTTTGGGGTACGCCTTTTTTCCGAATCGCAAAGAATACTTTTCTATACTCATCCGAACTAGCACTTTGTTGTCCTTTGCTGTTGTTCGCTATCTTGATGAGATCTTGACCTTTCGAAATTAAGTCATTTTCCTGTACAGTAAGATCACTATTGAAATCGTACTGAATTACGTAGTCGTCTGGTGTTTTGATGAGCACCATGTATTTGAAGTCTCCAAGAGCTACTCCAGCGTAAGTTACCCGTCCGGACGCGGCAGCGACCACCTGATTTCCCTGATTCAAGAAATAATTTAAGCCATCATCTTTACCGAAGGTATTTGTTGGATTTGCGGAAACAGGCCAGGTCCACCCTTTGGGCAACGAATTTATATCCACTTTAACTGAAGACTCAGTCGGTGCATCCGAGGGTTCCGTGCGGGCTACAAAGCTCGAAGTTTCTGCATCCTCCGATTCAGATGAAGATGAGACGGTTTCGTTCTGTTCGGTTGGATTACTCGAAGCAGTTGCATTTGAAGATTGATTTGAGGGCGGTGTTTTAACACTCTCAGTGGTTTCTTCACGTTGCTGTTCGGGTGTTGTTTGCGCGACCGCGGACTCAGAAGACAAAGCCTTCGTCGGCGGTTCTACCTGCCTCTTACCCGAATCTGGACTTGCCTCAGCATTTGAAGAATTTCGACTCGTTTGTTGCTCTGACACGTTGGTCTCTTGAGAAGTCAATGCTATCTGTGAAGTCGTAGAAGGTGTCTCCATCTCCCTTGTTGGCGGGCGTGGCAGTTTCGTCACTCTGATGCCCGAGGATGGCCGTTTCGATGAGTTGGCACTTGAGGACGACGTTTCGCTCGTAGCAACAGCAGCAATCTGATCGTTGGGTCTGTTTGCTGACGTATCCACACTCGTTTTCAACGCAACCGAAATCAAGCTTCGGTCGACTACCAGCGTGTCTCCTGGATAAATGACGTAGGGTGCCGCAAGATCGTTCATTTCCGCAATTTGAGCAACCGATATCCCATGTAATTGAGAGATAGCGTACAAGGTATCTCCAGACTTCACTTGATATCGATAGACTCGCGGTGAATCTTTGTCTAGAGGAACAATGATCCGCTCAATTGTCGGAGCCGGCACAATGGGTGCGCAGCCCGCCAGAATTCCAAACAAGCTAGCCCCAAGAATTGAACTAAGAAGAATTTTTCGTATATACATGAGAAAGAACCATTACAAGTCCGAAACCAGTGGCCATTAAGACAATGACCTCAATAATTGCTGCGTTTCCATCGAATTGATGAGGGAGTACGGGATATGCGCCGTCTCTCCAAGGCCACACCTTCCATAGAGAACCTAAGAGAAGACCGCAAAACAACGCCATTACCGTTGTTCGATGTCGCTCCAACAGTACTTTTACCGGATGTGAGAATACCAACCACCCAGTAAGTATCCCTGTTAGAAACAAAAGCATTTTCAACCAATCTAAGGCGTGAAATGCTTCAATCATGGTCTGCCAGAGTCCAAGAATCAATAGCAATAAGGAGCCTGATATCCCAGGTAAAATCCATGCTCCAAAAGCTAAAAAGCCACCGACATAGATCAAGATCCATCCCGCGGACGAATCACTCTTCGGCAGAAAAACGATTGCCAATGAAACAACCAAACCCAATGGAAGAAATAAAAATAATCGATTAAGCGTTGAAGCTCGAAACGTAAAGACGATAGCCCCAAGAACCAAACCAAAGATCGCGCCTAACACGAGCACTTGGTGCGTGTCAATAATGTGAACAATGGTGTTAATAGCAATGAACGCACCAATTAACATTCCTACGAGCAGAGGTACCAACACCGTTAATGGTTCGGGAAGTTGGCGCAAACTCGTCCATTTCATTTGTACAAGGTCTTTAGAGACTAGTATTAATTTGGACAACGCGCCGACCATGCGATCGTACACGCCGAGAATCAGCGCAACTGTGCCACCCGATATTCCCGGCAGGACCTCGGCTACTCCCATCACAGCACCGCGCGCTACTAGCCCAATTACAGCCAGGGGCTGAAACGAGCGCGATAGCTCGGTTTGTTCATTCGACGTCAATATTCCGTCCCCGTCAAAACTGGAACAAAGACGACTGGTTGGACGATTTCTTCCTTCCAACCAGCTTCAGAACGTTGCATGAATACGAGCTCTTGACCGGTTCGTGAGACTCGCGGCATGATTATGCGACCATGATCGGAGAGCTGTTCCAATAAAGGTGTGGGTACCCGCCGCGCGGATGCCGTAAACATGATCACGTCAAAAGGCGCGTACTCTTCCCATCCTTCTTGTCCGTCGCCAAACTTTAGCTTCACATTGTGAATTCCTAGCTGACGCATCTGCTTCCTAGCCTGCCAAGAAAGCGAATGGATTCTTTCGACACTATAAACAGAGGCAATGATGCGAGACAGAATAGCTGCTTGATAGCCGCTACCGGTACCAATTTCTAACACCGAACTAACGTTTGGTACCTCAAGCACAGCTTGGGTCATGCGAGCGACCACAAAGGGTTGAGAAATAGTTTGCCGTTTCCCTATGGGAAGCGACATATCCTCGTAGGCTAGATGTTTCAATGATGCATCGACAAACAAGTGTCTTGGTATTGATTCCATTGCACGTAAAACTCGTTCATCGGTAATCCCTTTATCTAGCAATCGGTCAATCAGACGCTGAAGCGTGCGCGGAGAGGTCATTCCAGTGGCGTTGGCTTGGTTCAGGTTCATGCTCGAGCCTCCTTAACGTCAAAGTATTCGTGTAAAGCGATGGTCGCGTACGATCCTTTCGGAAGTGAAAAACGTAACTCAATCGTGTCGTCTTCCCGCTGAATCTCAACATCCGAGGCATGCATAACCAAGGGTCGCCGTTCTTGATTGAGACCCACCCACTCCAACGCGTCGCAAACCATGTTGTGGCGTCGCCGGACGGCTTGTTCAACGGTTAAAGCTTTTTTAGAAGTGGATAACCGGCCTCGACCCCATAGAGGTCCCGTTGGACAGTTGTCCGCAAGCACATCACCATTCACTGGCGTGCTCCAGGTTCCACTACGGACGCGGCTAGCAAGCACTTCGTTGAACACGAAGGAGCGTAGTACAGATAGGTTCAGCGCACGTACGCCACGCTTGATCCGTGGCTGCGATTGCGCGACCCAATCCAATGCTTGACTCAAATTGTTCTGCTGATATCCAAATCTCTGAGGTCCGAAGTAATTTGGTAGAGGCTGTTGCAGCGTGTGAGCGGAAAGTTGGTCGTTATTGGAAACGTCTCGAATGCGTATGTGAAAACGATTTTCTTGATGATCGCCCCGGCGTAGTTTCCGATCGTGCTTGGTTTCTTCAAGAATGGAAAACTGCTCGTGTTTGGGTTCCTGCGCTGTTTTTGGAAGTCGAATGGAAAACCATTGACGGGTAATTGCGCGCTTATCCTTTAGCCCCGAGTACGAAACATCAACTAGTTGGACGCCGTAGTGTTGCGCTAACACTCTCTGAACATCTTTCGTGTTCAAGCCACGCTTTTCCACGAAAAGGTACAGGTGTTCACCGTGTCCAGAGAAGACTCGATCCAACACCTCATCGACTGTAAAGTCTGCTAACTGTTCGCGTAAAGTACCCACCACTCTAGACTCCGAATACGCACGAGTCCAATCAGTCTTTATCGGAGGAGTCGACAACAAGATAAAAAGTCTCGCCGGGGGCGATCATGCCTAAGTCTCGTCGTGCTATCTCCTCGATTAACGCATGACTGGATCGCAACTCGGCGATTTCGGCGCGTAATTCGAGATTACGCTGGAGAGTCTTTAAATTGCGTTCTTGTAGCGACTCAATTTCAAACGCGAGTTGCTTGAGCGCGAAGTAGCCGTTAGGGCCGAACCAGAAGGTGTATTGAAACGCACCAAGAATAAACAGTGCTATGCAGAAGAAGCTCCGCATGTGTGATCACGCTCCCTGTGAATTAGTATCTCTTCGAGGCCACAATATTTCATATGTCCTACCTGCGCTTCCATGCGCAAGAGTTGATTGTACTTAGAAATACGTTCCGAACGGCTCATCGACCCTGTTTTTATTTGACCCGCACCTGTACCTACGGCCAGGTCTGCGATGAAACTATCTTCGGTATCGCCAGACCGATGCGACACTACGGTGTTATATCCAACCGACCAAGCAAGGCGCATGACGTCCAATGTCTCAGTCAGCGTCCCAATCTGATTCAGCTTGACCAAGATGGCGTTAGCGACACCGTTCTCGATTCCTCGTTGTAAGAATTTCGTGTTGGTAACGAAGATGTCGTCACCCACTAACTGAACATCGTCTCCTAGTTTCTCGGTGAGTGACTTCCATGAAGTCCAGTCGTTTTCTGCTAAACCGTCTTCGATCGATTTTATCGGGTAGTCGCGAACTAATGATTGCAAGTATGCAATAAACTGTTCTCCGGAAAGTGTTTTTTTCTGGCCTTTGAGCACATATGAATTGGATTCGAAAAACTCTGTCGCGGCGCAGTCCAAAGCTAACACCACATCCGGGCCGGGCTGGTAGCCCGCTCGTTCGATTGCTTCGATGAGAAAGTCAAGCGCAGCGCGATCGGAATCCAAATTAGGGGCAAAACCACCTTCATCGCCGACCGCTGTGGAATGACCGTCGTCAGAGAGAAGTTCTTTTAACCTCTGAAATATTTCAGCACCACATCGAACCGCGGAGGCAATGTCAGACATACCAACCGGTACGAGCATAAATTCTTGAACATCAATGTTGTTGTTAGCATGAGCACCACCGTTCAATACATTCATCATGGGTACTGGCATTCGAATGTCAGCGGTGTTAGACCAATTTGCTAAGTGTTGATAGAGCGGGATTCTCTGTTCATTGGCTTGTGCTCGGGCAAACGCGCCGGAGACGCTGAGAGTAGCGTTTGCGCCAAGGTGAGTTTTTCGTTCCGTACCATCAAGTTCGATCAGGGTTTGATCGAGCACCTCTTGATCGACCTCTTTAAGGTCGCAGAGGACTGGCGAAATGGTCTGTTCGATGTTGCGAACGACACCTTGCACACCCTTACCCAGATACCGCGGAGAGTCTGAATCTCTGAGCTCAAGTGCTTCTTCTGCCCCGACAGAAGCACCAGAAGGGACGAGAAAGCTGCCTTCTACTCCAGACCGTAGACGGACCGTCGTTTCTACAGTGGGGTTGCCTCTAGAGTCGAGTAGTTCGACCGCTTGAAGCGATTCGATCGTGCTCATGAAACCGATTGTTCGATGTAATCGTATGACTTAACTAGAGTATCAAGTTCGCTAAGTTCTTTGAGTAATGGTTCCATGAGATGTAGCGGCCACGCATTCGGACCGTCCGATTTCGCTTCTTCAGGATTGGGATGTGTTTCCATGAAGAGTCCATCGACTCCTACCGCAGTCGCGGCACGAGCGAGTACAGGGATCATTTCTCTCTGGCCACCTGATCGTGCTCCTAAACCACCAGGCATTTGAACGGAGTGGGTAGCGTCGAACACTACTGGACACTCGGTTTGGCGCATGATTGCCAGTGACCGCATGTCAGAGACCAGATTGTTGTACCCGAAGCTAACGCCACGTTCGCAGACCAAAATCTTTTCGTTGCCTGTTGCCTTTGCTTTGTTCACAACGTGAACCATATCCACTGGCGCGAGAAATTGTCCCTTTTTGATATTCACTGGTAATCCTTGGCGGCAAACGTTTTGAATGTAATCTGTCTGACGACATAAAAACGCTGGAGTTTGCAGAATCGAGACTACGTCAGCGACTTCGTCAAGGGGCGTATATTCGTGTACGTCAGTAAGAACCGGCACCTGTACCTCGTCCTTGACTTTCTGAAGAATGCGCAAACCTTCCTCGATACCAAGACCGCGAAAACTGTTGAGAGAAGAACGGTTGGCCTTGTCAAAAGAACTCTTAAAGACAAACGGTATCCCAATCTTGGTAGTAATACCTTTGAGCGTCGCTGCAGTTTCGAGCGCTAGCTTCTCAGTCTCGATGACGCAAGGACCCGATATTAGAAAAATCGGAGCGCGATCACCTACTTCAAATTCACAAATTTGCATGATTTAGTTTCGGTCCGCGTAGTTCATCGCAGCTTTAATAAAACCATTAAACAGTGGATGCCCATCTCTTGGTGAAGAAGTGAACTCTGGATGGAATTGACAAGCCACAAACCAATCTAACGCAGGTAACTCAATCATTTCAACGAGATTGTCTGACTCGTTGATTCCACTGATGCGCATACCTGCAGACTCAATCGCGTCGACATACTTACTGTTTACTTCGTAGCGATGGCGATGGCGTTCGTAGACCACTGGTCGCTGATACGTATCGCGTACTAACGACCCTTCCACAAGGTGGCAGGCTTGAGCCCCTAGACGCATGGTGCCCCCAAGGTTCCCGTTGTTCGATGTTTGATCTTTCACTGTTCCATCTAAATCCATCCACTCACTAACGAGTCCAATGACAGGGTGTTCGGTACTGGGGTCTACTTCCGTGGAATGCGCGCCTCTCAAACCCACAACGTTGCGTGCGTATTCGATCACCGCAGCGTGAAGCCCATAACAGATCCCTAAATATGGTACGTTGTGCTCGCGAGCATACTCCACCGCACGTATCTTACCTTCAAAACCGCGTTCACCGAATCCACCCGGTACCAATACAGCGTGCGAGTCAGAGAGCGCAGTCGTACCGTTAGTCTCAAGCTCCTCTGCGTCGACAAAGTCTAACTCAACAGTGGTTTTAGTGTGGATCCCGGCATGGACCAAGGCTTCGATGAGCGACTTGTAAGAGTCCAGTAGATCAAAGTATTTACCAACCATCGTTACCTTTGTAGTACCTCTGGGCTGATACATTGCATGGATAACATCGTGCCATTCTTTGAGGTTGGCTTTCTCACACGGAAGTTGGAGTCGGTCCACAACAAAAGCGTCGAGTCCTTGAGCATGTAGTTCCAACGGAACTTCGTAAATGCTCTTGCAATCCTTTAGAGAAACTACCGCACGTTTTTCCACATTGGTAAATAGTGCAATTTTCTGTCTCGCATCCTCAGGAAGTTCCTTAGCTTCACTTCTACAAACTAATACATCGGGTTGTAAGCCGATAGAACGAAGCTCTTTCACCGAGTGTTGCGTTGGTTTAGTTTTGAATTCACCCGATGTGCTCACATGAGGTACCAGAGTGAGATGAATGCTGAGTGTGTTATTTGTGCCTTCGCTGAGTCGCATTTGCCTGATCGCTTCAAGAAAGGGTTGACTCTCGATGTCGCCTACGGTGCCACCAGTTTCGGCAATCACAACATCGTATTCCCCATCATGAGCTAAAGCACGAACTCGAGCTTGAATCTCATCCGTGATGTGAGGAATAACTTGAACCGTACTGCCTAAGTAGTCTCCTCGTCGTTCACGTTGGATTACAGCCTCATACACGCTACCGGTGGTGAAGTTGTTCTCTTGCGACATTCGTTGTCGAATGAACCGTTCATAGTGACCGAGGTCCAGATCGGTTTCGGCGCCGTCATCAGTCACAAAAACCTCTCCGTGTTGTACAGGATTCATCGTGCCTGGATCCACATTAATGTACGGATCCATCTTGACGATGTTTACCTTAAGTTGGCGCGCTTCAAGAATGGCTGCGAGTGAGGCAGTGACAATTCCTTTTCCGATAGAGGAGACCACTCCGCCGGTGACAAAAATGTACTTAGTCATGCCGTTTTAGAGCTAGTTCGCAAGCCCGTGGTTGGGAAAATCACGGACTGATATTTTAACTAGTGGTGTGTCAATGCTACGACGAACGCACTTGATAATCAGCAGTGTCGCAACCCCATATTGCTATGGTTTGAGCAATTATTCGAGAGTGTGCTCACGAATCGAATACCATTCATCCCTGAGTTGCGACATCGTGTCCTGACAAGAGTGCATGTGTTCAGTCTATGGTTCTTCGGTCAAAATTCTAAACTACACAGTCTATCTCAAAACGCAACTAACGCGTCAAAAGAACTTAGATCAAATCGCTCAGTATTACTCGTGATGAAGAGGTATTCATCACAATTACAGATCGGTGTCTTGGAGAAGGTCTTTGAGTTCTTCGTCGCTATCGGGTAGCGTCTCGGGCAGTTTATCCCTCATGCCTTCTAAATCGAAACTTTCCATCGCTTCTACCATCACTTTATCATCGTCACGAAGGAACGTCTTTAATTGATTTACCTCTTTATCGGTGAAATCAGGCGACATTATTGAACCCGCGAAACTGGTGAGGAGTGCCGATCTCGCAGCCTCTGACTTTAACTCTGTAGTCGGAAGTTGTCGAATCCCTGCTTCCAAGTGGTCATACGGAGTGCGAGTTCCAACGCTAAACGCTAAAGACTGAAGATATTCTTCGCGATCCTTCTCAGGTAAATCATCTCCCAGCTGAACAGCTTCAGAAATTCTGTCTTGTTCTTCCAACTGCCACGCCACATCGCGATACGCTTCCAATCTTGTCTTACCCTCACGAACTCGTGGTAGCAATGCGATTGCGCCATCTACATTTTGATGTGACAGCCAACTGACCACAGTTGCCTCTAAACCGACCGAACCCTCTTTCAACGGAGCTTGTAGCGCCATGTCAAATGCAGAATCTGGATCAGACCTAGTCCATGCCTGGAACACATCATCCAGATATTGTTGTCGCGTCTCATCGTTGAGCTCGGAAGCATCTGAGTTCAACCACTCAAGTGTTAGAAGAGGATCCGCTTGAGCGGCATCATCAACTATCTGTTTGATACGCCAATTGCGAGGCGAAAATTCGCCAGGGCGAGAGCGATCTACTGGGGTTTCGGGCCAAACACTCGTTTCAGCTAAAAGAGCAAGTGCTTCTCCTGGAGAGCTCGTGGCAGCTCTTTGTGCGACCTGAAGATACACTTGGTCGTGAAATTCAGATGGAAATTCATCTATCGAAACGAGTAGTAAATCTGGTTCAGCCCAAGACAAGCCGCTTATGATGTTCTCCGTTATCTGATCTTGAACGCCAGCAAATTCCTTGCCGCTTAACCGATTCCAAAGTGCACCGGGATCGGTCGCGAACCAAACCTCACAAACCGCTGTCAGTAAGTCTTCATCAATCTCTTCATCTAGGCGTACGACGTACTCAAAAGCTTCTTCGGGGTCATCCCATGAAATGTCCTCTACAATGTTTGATCGATAGGAGTCCAACATATTTCCAAACAGCGGTGAAGTGGGTTCCGTTGATCGTGTGTCGAACAGTTCAAGTACTGACTCTAAGGAATCCAACCCCTCTGCACGAACATAACTCACGGCGTTCTGTGTTATGTTGTGCAGTTGGTATATATCTGATAAGTCGAGAGTCTCAAATTCCGCCTTTAAGCCAAGAAAGGTTGTTTGCTTTTGTGCTAGTCGACGTCCATCTAGCATGTCAGTTACAACGTCCTCTTCAAATCCTATTGCGGTACCGATTGCCAAGAGTTCCGTACGTGAAAGATAGTTCCCACCGTCGATGAGCCCGCGCAATCCTCGTATTCGTAGGCTATGCTCTAGTGGCGATAACAGTGTGATAGCTTCACTTGAATGGACCTGATCCCATTCACGCATGACAAAGTACAAAATGGACTCCGCATCCTGATCGTCTGACTCTTCTATTAAGGACTGTGCGCGTTGACTGTTTTCAGTTATCAATTTAGTGAGCACGACGCTCTGTACCCAATCCATGCTGTTAAAAGGACGCAAAGCCAAAGACCTCTGCTGAGCGTCGCGAAAGATATCTATTAACTCTTGCTCACTCGCTCCAGCTACAACACGAAGTATCGCGCGCTTCTGATCAAATAGACTCCTATTCTCATCAATAATTGATGCCAGCAAGTTATAGGTTACCGTGGAACCGTCTTGACGTAGCGGTTGGGCAGAGTCTGTATCTGACACACCTTGATGTCTACCATCCGTCTGCTGGTCCTCTGTGCTTCGTACGAGTGAATTAGCATTGTCTCGGTTTACCCAGAATAGTGCGCCAAGGACCACAACGCAAAGTAAAAAACCTAATATCAGTGCGAGAATGTAGACTCTTTTTTTGGACTTATACATGATTGGTTTACCTTTGGAGAAACATTTCTATGCGTTGCTGTTTAGCCGGTTCAACATACTCCATCAGTGTTTCGACGTCTTCGTCTGAAAGGGAGTCCTTGTCATTTCTTACGGAACCAAACATGAGCATCCTTTCCGCAATATCCGATTGCGCTTTTGCAACAGGTATCTCGGGGAGTATCTCCAACACTTGTCCTACTGGAACAGTAAAGGACATCAAGCTAGCGAAGTCTTTGTAGTAGCTTACTTGATGTTCTTCCGGTAAAGACTTTCCTAGTTCTATTGCTTCCTCAATCCTATCTTCAAAAATTAGTCCGGTCGCAACAGATTTGAACGCTACTGACTGCGTAGTGCCCAGACGAACTCTGTTCAACAACTGCAGAGCACGTTCAGTTTCTGATAGGCTAAGTTTATCAATCACGATAACTTCGAGTCCCACCTCCGTCTGCGCACCTATGGGTTGGCTCAACGCTAGCTCAAAAGCTTTGTCCGCGTCTCTCTCGGTCAATTTTTCCAAAAATGAGTTTAGTAGACGCTTTCGGTACCGCTCGGTTTCTGGACTAGTCAAGATCCAAGCAAACGCTTCTTCCGGGTTTGAATCAACCCAAACGTCCACGAGCGATAAAGCCGCTTCTTCCTGAGTCGCAGGGTCTGTAATTTCCACTACAACGCTTACAGCATCTTCGATCGAGTCGTTGGATAAGTACTTTACAAGGCTCAATCGAGCCGTATCGCGTAGTTCGCTAGGAATACTATCTACAGAGACAACGAAACTTTCAGGGTCGTGTTGAACCCAAATCGAAACTATTTTGTGCTGCAAACGGTTGCGCACAAAGGAGGGCTCAAGGCCACTTACTCGCGCTAGCGCACTTTGCGGATCAGACGTAGCCCAAGTATCAATAACCGTTGCTAACATTGATCCAAACCGATCGTTGGGGGTATCTAGTGCAAAGCTAAATGCGGTTTCAGGTTCAACAAGTGCCATTTTGGACAACAGACTTTTTCGTAGTTTGAAGTTCAGTGCAGGGCTTGTAATTGAATTAAGTAAGTCATCTGCCTCTGCCGCGCCGTATTTATCGATCAATGCGTTTGCTACAAGTTTGAGTCGATCGAAGTTCTCTTCGCGATGGATTGAGCGATCGTTGATCAGACTCGCCCAAGACTTATCGGGATCGGCTAAATCTACCTTCAATTGTCGAGACGCAAGCACGTGTTCAACATAAGCTACGTCGCCAAACTCCTTACCGAGTTCCATCAGAGTGGTTTCACGCGCACTTAGGCTGGCATCGACTATCGCTCTCAGTGCGATGACGTGTAGCTGCGTGTCTTGTTTACGCGCAAATTCGACCGCCCCGTTAAAGTCTTCGCTCGCCCATGCGTGCATGACTCCGTAGAGCATGTACCGTGCGTCGTCGAACGGTTGTGACTCATACAGTGAAATAGTTAAATCAAGATTCATAGGAGCTAATTGAGTACTGATTAACGAGATGAGTTCGGACTTCCAAGCGCGATCTTCTTTGGAGTACTTTATTTTGATAGCTTGCTCAAACAGATTGATCAGTTCCGTCTCGTCCGCATCCCCTATGAGGTCGTAGGCAGCACTCAAACGACTGAGATTGTCAGTGTAGTCGCGAAAGAGCTCCTTCAGGGACTCAACTTTTGAACTCGCGCGCGTGGATGTTTGTTTAGACGAGTCACCGAGGACGTTAGACGACGGAGGGGACGCGTGGAGACTAAAAACCAACAAAAAGCTTGCTACCAGTACAACGAACGTCGTCCTCCACCATCTTTTCGTCCCACTTAAATGAGCCATGAAATTCCTCCTCGGGCGATTCGCTCCCTCGTTCGCTAGATTTAGCATGACATGGATTATCTACATCCATGACTAAGACGTGAGTCCGGGCGTCTAGTGCGGTCAGCTCTTTGTTTTTTATACTCAAAAAGGTTGTGTCTCACACGGACTATCATTTTCAAGAAAACCGATCCCCTGAGAAACTTCGTACTCCGATCTACCGTTCATTCCTTTGGGGCCGCGCTTAGTCTCCTATTGTAGACTCTCTGTTGACGTCTGTGGTTTAGCACTAGCTTCAACAATGGACAGAGCTCCGAGTTTATAAAAGTCATTGTTAAAATCGTTTTTTCTTGACTCCACCTGTTCAAAGAAGGACTCACAAAGTGCTCAAGTTTACCAAATTCACACTACTAGTCTGTTTGTCTTTGTTGCTCTATGCCTGCAATCAACCTCAAAACAGCGATTACGTTATAACTGGAATTCTTGAAACAGTTGTCGTTCCTGCTGCTGAAGGCAGTAGTGAAACATCCGAACTCGCCGAAAAAGTTTCGGAATGGGAGACCGCAAAATTCGTTGTAGCCCAGGAGATCACCAATGTCGATGGAGAAACGGAAACCGTGGAACTAGCTACAGGAACATTCAAGGACGGGGAAGTAACCCTGACTGGTAATGTGGATCAGCCAACGCAAGTAACAATCTCCGCTACTATCGTGGGAGCTGAACCTCTGACTTTGGATGCCGTCATAGCACCTAAAGCACAAATTTCGTTTAAGCTCATTGAATATCCTCGTTTGGGAGCCGGTTTGGATTTTTACGGTACATCCCGAAGAGTTCTGGACCCATCAAATAGATTTTCGGTTTCTGGTAACTTAAACTCAATTGATGCTGACTTAGAAAGAGCGACCGTTGAAGTTAGTTCATGGGAACACGACGAAGTGGGAGAGGATGTAGACTTCGACTTTGGCAAGGTCTTACTAGAAGACGGAAAATTTTTCATTGAAGCCGAAGTCAACGAACCAAAATTTGTCAATGTTTTAGTTGTATTACCCGCTAGTAGAGAGTACACTCAATTTAATGCAATCATCGAACCTGGTGCTGAAATTGAGATTGTGGCACAGAGTTCTTGGCTATATCATTTGACCCCCATAAGCGGGACTGGAAAGAACGCTCAACTCGTCGAGAGTTGGGAGCAAAGTGACGAGTACGTGTCCTTACAACAGGAGTATCGGGTCGCGTATCAAGAGTATCAGGATGAGTCTCAAGGCGGTGGGAACACAACCACCACAGACGAAACAGAGACACCGAAATACAGAGAAATACGCGGGAAATTGCTTCGTATTCAAAACGACTTTTTAGAAGATGTCGCATCAAACGCGGATGATCCAATGGACGCTCTCCTTGCACTGGAATTGGGTGCGTATTGGGGAAAAGAAGAAGCGTTGCCAATCTATGACCGATTAGCGAGATCTCTTGACAAGGACCTAGTGATACGACGCGTAACTCATGCTCGAAATTCGCATGCATCAAACCTCGCGAGACGAGGAAATGATCGGAGTCTTGTGGTGGGTAAGAGTGCCCCAGACTTTACACTTCCTGACTTAGCTGGTGAACAGATGGCACTAAGCGAACTACAAAAGAAAAACGAGTTTGTTCTGGTCGAATTTTGGGCTTCTTGGTGTGGTCCATGCATTGGGGCTATCCCTGCATTGAAAGACTTGTACTCTTCCTATCACAAACAGGGATTTGAAATAGTTTCTGTATCAGTTGACGAAGATCAAGAATCTTGGATCGAAGCCTCCCACGAGCATGAACTACCATGGATAAACTTAGCTGAGTTAGAGCAGTGGGGCGGAGAGGTGGCTACATCTTATGGTGTAACTTTTCTTCCCAAGAATTACCTAGTGAACAGCGCGGGAGAAATCGTACAAAAAGATCTAACACCGGAAAAATTAGATCAATGGTTGGCAAATCAGTATGAAGTAAAAGCAGAAGAGGACGAGACGAATTAACCGCTCCAGCCGGTAGAGAACTTCTCCAAAGTGCTTGTTAAAGCGAGTTCTACACTGGTCAAACGATCCCTAGGTCGATTACTTCTACTCTCAAATTTCATACCATTGAAACGGTTATGGAACTGACATCTTCCGAAACATTAGTTTATGAGTGGGAAGTCGTGCTCAACGACTACATTTTTTTGATCGCTAGCGCGCTTTTGTTGCTTGAGCTTATCCGATACGCATTCAAAAAGGTTTTAAGTTGGCATCTAATCGGAGACGCAGTAACAAATTTTGTAACCTTGATCGCGTTTCTGGTAATCAGTTATGGATTGCTTGCGGCAGTTTACATAACCGCTTATTACCACGTATATGAACACTTGAGTTTAATCAAGATTCCTATCACTTGGTGGTCCGTGGCAGTTTGTGTCGTACTCGCGGACTTAGCATACTACTGGGAACATCGATTTTCTCATCGAGTGGGTGTAGCTTGGGCAACACACTCTGTGCATCACAGTTCACCGTATTTCAACATTTCAGTGGCATACAGATTCGGACCTCTGGATGGTGTATATCCAATCTTCTTTCATATACCGCTTGTGTTTATGGGATTCAACCCAATTGTTGTAATCTTTTCGGAAGCGGTCGTCCAACTGTACCAGACGTTGCTACATACGGAGGCGATTAAGAAGCTACCGAGACCTGTCGAGGCCGTGATGAATACACCCTCTCACCATAGAGTCCATCATGGAAGTAACGACCAATATTTAGACAAGAACTATGGTGGAATCTTCATTGTGTGGGACAGGATGTTTGGTACATTCGAAGAGGAACGAGAACCAGTTGTGTATGGCATCGGTCCGCCGTTGGAGTCGATCAATCCATTTATAGTATTCTTGCATGGTTTTGGTCGTTTGTTCAAAAAGATGAAAAACTCCAAGGGGTTTGGATCTAAAGTCAGCTTGTTGGTTAAACCGCCTTAACTAACAAACGAGTCCATCACTAGTCAAAGGGGTGCCAGGTAGGTACAAGCGCAAGCGATTTCTGACCTTTTCGGGCAGATGGATCGGGAACAATGTCAACTAAACTGACGACAGTATCTCCTTCACACAACACCGGCCAGCCGTCTCGGAGCCATGGTGGGATAGACGATTCCTGAAAAAGATTCGCTAGCTTTTTGTGCATACCACCATCCTTTATCGACCGCTGACCACTCTTGAGGTGGAGACGATTTGTACAGAGCAAGGTGCGTCCTTCTTCGAATCCCTCCAATGAATTCTTCCAATTCAAGGTTCCGTTGCTTAGCTGAATCGGTCGACCAACTTCCACGTTCAAAGGTGTAAACGCTTCGAAATTCCGTACGAGATGTAGTCGTTTCCGATAGCGACGCACAAACAATCCATCGGCGACCTTGATTTCAGGATTCGCATCAGCCTTTGCACTGATTTGTTTTTGTATTTGGTTCAACACAGTAGTAGGTGGGTTTACCTCGTACGCTAATAACCACGCGCGGAGTTTTTCAATCGTAATTTCTTCAACCGGTAACTGTAGTGGTTCGCGTTCGATTAGCGAAAGCGTAGCTTGTTTTAGGTCTAATATACGTTGCTTCACCTGCGGAAAGCGGCTACTTAGTTGTGGTAGTAGCTCGTGCCGGATCCAATTTCGATCAAAACTCGTATCGGTATTACTCTCGTCTTCTATCCACGTTAGTTCGTGTTGCATTGCGTAAGCCTCAATGTCTTGTTTTTCCACGTGTAGTAAAGGACGCCACAACGTTCCAGAACCAAATGGACGGCTTGCAGGAATTCCGATCGTCGCTCGTCCGCTGAAGAGTTGCCACGTTAACGTCTCGATATCGTCATCTCTATGATGAGCAGTGAGTAGGACTTCGCTGGGTCCAAGATGATGTCGAAACATCGCATAACGAGACAAGCGAGCTTGTTGTTCCACATTTCCTTCAGAGATCTCAACTTCTTCAACCGTTAGATCGACACTCAAGTGAACTGCCGACCGCAGACAGTGCTCAACCCACCGGTCAGATGGCGCGCTCAATTTGTGGTTAATGTGTATTGCACGACACCGAGAAGCACCGAATACTTGCACGCTCGCATGTAGCAACACAGTGGAGTCTATTCCACCGCTATAAGCAATCCAGAGCCTCGAGTTTACTGGAAGTTCAAGCTCTGCAAGTGCTTCGAGAACAGGACACACTGCAAACTATCAGTCGTGGTAATAAGAGACTCGCACGGAGTCCGGACCAAACTGATTCTTAAGCTCGTCCATTAGTTCAGGAGAGGCGCAGACGTTCCAATCTGAACCTAGCTCCAACTGCATTGACCCACCTTCGATAGCGCAGTTAACTCGAACCGAACACTCGTTCGCGCGCCATGCACGCAGGGTATTACGCAAAACACGCACTAAATCGCTTCGTCCATTTTGACTCAGCATGTCGATTTCTACAGTGGCGTGATTTTCACTTCGAATCTTCGAGATCGTCGCAATCTTGTTAGTCTGTACGCGCTTGTCTTTGGTCTTTTTTTCCACTTTCACAGTGAAGAAAGCGATCACAATGTCACCAGATTTAGGCAACTTTTGTGAAGACGAGTCTTCGTCGAATAAAGACAACTCTTTACTGCCATGCTCGTCTTCAACTTGAACCCGGGTAACTCTTTTCCCAGATCGAGTTTCTCCAACGTAGAAATTCTTAACCATGCCCGCAACGGTCCGAGTTTGATCTGGAGACACTTTGTCAATTGTCGTGACATTCTGGTGGGAACAGATTTTTTGAAGTTCTGGGCGATATTCTTGAATTGGGTGGCCACTGACATAAAAACCCAAGGCAGTGCCTTCATCTAGTAACAGTCTGCGCAACGCTATCGGTTCAACCTGAGGTACCTTTAGCGCTTTTCCAACATCATCTGAAGTTCCGAAGAGATCTCCAACGTTTTGCTTTATGCGTTCGGCTTGTTGTTCCGCCGCGTGCGTCGCCGTTTCGACTTGGGCAAGAAATTCGGCACGTTTAAGCGCGATCGGTTTTTCTGGTTCTAAGCAATCCACAGCACCCGCATGAATCAACTTCTCTAACAGCATTCGATTTCGACGATGGAGCTCTGCGCGCTCACATAAGTCAAACAAAGACGTGAACAGTCCAGCGGAACGCGCTTCAATAATTCGATTTGCTTCGTCCTGAGAAATCCCACGCACAGCTGAAAAACCTACCGTGATTTTGTCTTCACATCCAACAAATTCCCACTGACCTTCATTAACGCTTGGTTGCACAATCTCTACCTCTAGGCGATTCGCCTCATCCATAAAGGACTTTATCGTGTCCCGATCGTTGTCGCAGCTAGCAAGTGCTGCGAGAAACTCGGCTGGATAGTAATGTTTGAGGTACGCGGTCTGATACGCGACTATTGCATAACCAACGGTGTGCGCACGATTAAAGGCATATCGTGCAAACTTGCGCATGTCTTCATAAATCTCGAGTGCCACACTATCGAGAACGCCATTTTGGACACACCCCTCAATGAATTTAGGCTGAAGCTCGAGCATTTCGGCTTCATTTTTCTTTCCCATCGCTGAGCGCAAACGGTCAGCTTCGCCCATCGAAAATCCAGCCAGTTCGCGCGCAAGATTCATCACATCTTCTTGATAGACCATTAATCCAAACGTCTTCGATAACACTTTCTCGTGGATTGGATGGAGGTACTTTACGTCTTCAAGTTTGTTCTTGCGACGAATGTAAGAGTCGGTTACGCCTGTATCCAAAGGACCGGGTCGAAACAGCGCGAGTAACGCGATGAGATCTTCTAAATCTGTGGGATTGAGGTCTTTCACTTTCTGCCGCATACCAAGTGATTCCAACTGAAAAATACCGGTGGTCTCGCCTTCGTGAAGACTCTGGAATACTTCTGCATCGTCCATGGGCAGAGCCAACAGACTGATTGGATCGAGTCCTTGCCGTTCACGATTCGAGTTGATGTGGTCTAACGCCATGGAAATAACAGTAAGTGTTTTCAGCCCCAAAAAGTCGAACTTGACTAAACCCAGTTCTTCGACATCCTTCTTGTCGAGTTGAGTGACCCATTCACTTTCCGATGTTTCCGTGTAGATCGGGACATATCCATCTAAATCGTCCGGCGCGATGACTACACCACCCGCGTGCTTACCGCGATTGCGAACAAGGCCCTCGACCTCCATTCCCCGTTGCACGATGAGTTCCGCTTCTGGATCGGATCGAACCAGGTTTTCTAGCTCTCGTACTTCTGCGATAGCTTCGGCAATAGGTATCGGTTGTACTCCCCGAATCGGGATGAGTTGTGCGATTTTTTCGGCTAAGCCTCTTGGTTTACCCAAAGCACGAGCTGCATCCTTGACCGCTATTTTGGATCCAAAAGTGTTGAAGGAAACAATTTGCGCGACACTAGCGCGACCATACAACTCAGTGACGTACTCAATCACTTCATTCCTACGATTCATACAAAAATCAATGTCAAAATCGGGTAATGAAACTCGTTCGGGGTTAAGCAATCGTTCAAACATCAGTTCGTATGCGATGGGATCAATGTCGACAATCCCCAAGACATAGGCGACCAAAGAAGCCGCACCCGAACCACGTCCTGGGCCTACAGGAATTTCTTGGTTCTTCGCCCAAGACACGATATCGCCCACAATCAAGAAATACCCGGCAAATCCCATCTGTTTGATTACTTCTAGTTCCGTACGTAGACGATTGACATATGTCTCTCGATCGGAAAATGACTTGTTCTCTGCTTCGTACTTGTCCAGAACGGCGTTCAGTCGCTCGTGCGCGATTGCATCAATTAGTTCTTCGGGTGTACCTTTTCGTTCGGTTCGAAATTGCGGTAGATAAAGACCCGATGGAATTTCTACCGTACATCTCTTCGCGATCTCGAGAGCGTTTTCGAGTGCGTCTGGTAAGTCTTCAAAAAGCTCGGACATTTCTTTGGGCGAGCGCAGATACTGTTGCGAACTGTAGAGTTTCTCGTGAGCTCCACTACCGATTCGCTGTTTGTGCGCAACGCAATAACGCGTCTCGTGTGTGCTGTAATCCGCTTCATCGATGAATCGAACATCATTTGTTGCAACTAGTGGAATTTGTAGCTCTTGAGAAATTTCGACAGCATGCGTTATGTACGCTTCCTCGTGTGCTCGACCGGTGCGAGTCAATTCAAGGTAAAAGCGGTTTGGGTAAGCCTCGCTTAGTTCTTTGGCTGCTTGGGTCGCACCAGCAATATTGGAATTTGCAAGTAACCGTCCAATCTTACCCTGACTACCTCCTGAAAGAGCAATCAATCCGTCCGACAGCTCAGACAGTTGAAGCGGCGTGATACATCCGTGAATCTCATACTTCGTATAAGCTCTCGTCATGAGTTTGAACAGGTTCCGCAAACCGCTCTTGTCCTTTGCAAGTAACAGCAATCGATCAGGGTGTTCACCACCGTCTAACACACGAACATCGGCACCAAAGATGGGTTTAATTCCGCGGGAGCGCAGTTTGCGTTGAAACTGCCAGCACGCAAAGAGATTGGTTAAATCTGTTAGAGCTACGGCAGAGATCTTGTGTGCTTTACATCTATCCGCCAGTCGATCGATGCGCACGACACTGTCGATGATGGAATACTCTGTGTGCAAAGAAAGATGTGCAAACGACTTCATTGTGGTTCGAACAGGTCTTGTGGTTTAGAGTTCAAGTCAAACGCGTCGGCGACTGGGCGAAAGGATTTTCGATGAATGGGACAAGGTCCGTAGGTGTTAAGCGCGTCGATGTGTTCCTGTGAATGGTAACCGAAATTTACATCAAATCCATACTCTGGATGCTCTTTCGCATATTCCGCCATAACGCGGTCCCGTTCTACTTTCGCGAGGATACTCGCGGCGCTAATTGCTAACACTTTCGAGTCGCCGCGGACGATTGTTTGCGTTCTACATTTCAGTCGCGGCGCTTGGTTTCCATCAACCAGTGCGAGGTCCAACGGTACTTCTAACTGCTCGTAGGCACGATACATCGCAAGGAGAGTCGCTTGTAGGATGTTCAAGGTGTCAATTTCGCTGACCTCAGCTCTACCAATACCCCAAGCCAATGCTTTGTCCTTGATCTGTTGCGCGAGATTGAATCGGGCCATCGGTGACAGTTTCTTCGAGTCGTTGATACCGCTAATCGCGATGTTGGGATCCAATACCACCGCGGATGCTATGACAGGACCAGCTAGAGGCCCGCGACCGGCTTCGTCGATCCCGCAAATACGCTCACTTGCCGGTGGCGCGGGTTCGGGGAACAAACTCATGTTCCAGCGACCGTGTTATTGGCGACTAATTCCAACACTGCGTTTGCAGCTCTTTCCGCGTTGTTCTGTCGTAGCGTATGATGAATATGGTCGTATTCGGCGAAGAAATTTTTATCAGTGGTAGCACGATGTAATTCACTTTCCAAGTGAGACGCAAGAACCTCTGCAGTGGCACGGTGTTGTATAAATTCGGGGACCAGTTCTCGATTCGCTAGGATGTTGGGTAGTGCGACTCGTGGCGTATGTAGCATCGATCGAACGATCGCGTACGTAAGCCATCCAATACGATAGGTCACGACCATCGGTGTTCGTAGCAACAATGCTTCTAGAGTGCTCGTACCCGATTTCACCAACGCTACGTCGGCCGCAGCCAGAACCAATTGAGAACTCTTGTCAGTTATACGTAAATCTACAGTTGGATAGTATTGGTGTTCTAGCTGTAGCGATGTACTGGCTTTTTCAATTCGACAGGGAATAACAAATTGACACTGATCGGTATCTAGGTTCATTTGAAAGCGAACACACGTCTCTAGGAACAGTTCTTTGTGAAAGTTCACCTCCGAATAGCGACTCCCGGGCAACAGTGCTACCACCACTGAGTTTGTACCGAGTCCTAAAGCTTGACGTGCTTGTTCTCGCATCGACGCGCGATCATGAATTTGCTCGATCTCATCTGCTAAAGGATGTCCCACGAAGACCGTTCGAATTCGCGTGTCGTCGTAGTAGCTGGGTTCGAACGGATATAGGGTCAGAAGTAAATCTGCACACCTTTCAATCCGATTAGCTCTACCTCGTCGCCACGCATAGACTGACGGACTGACGTAATGAACCGTTGGAATCCCACGTGCTTTGAGTTTTTTTTCAAGTTTGAGATTGAAAACATTGAAGTCTACACCGATCATCACATCCACGTCCGCGAGTCGATCTGCTAACGAAGCTATGAGCCCCAGCAATTCCGGTAGACGTTTGATCGGTTCCAAAAAGCCGTTGAATGAAAACCGATCCATGGATTCCAGCGAGACCAACCCCGCGCTTCCCATCTGACTGCCACCGACACCCAAGAACTCAACATCGGAGTGTTGTCGTCGCAGGGCTTGCATCAGTTGCGCTCCGAGCACATCGCCGGATGCCTCGCCCGCAACTATCCCAACTTTCATGCGATCCTTTGTATGAGAAATATCACTACGAATCTCACGCCCATAGCAATGGTTCGATTCCAAGTCTCTTGGAAGGAAGCTGAATGACGTTCTTCACCCTTGAACGCCTTGGAAGTGCTAAACCTTGCGCGCGGCGACGAGCAACTCAGTCGTGCACGCCAATACGTCTCCGACGTAAGCATTACAAAGGAATTTTGACGTGTCGCGCCGAGAATGAGTCACTTCACAGACCAATCGCAACACGTCACCTGGAACTACTGGACGTTTGAATCGGGTCTTGTCCATGCCAGCGAGATAGTAAATGTAGCCGTCTTCTACCGGTTTGATTCCTCTGGAGATGGAAGCCAGTATTCCTGACATCTGCGCCAATGCTTCGACTATGAGTACTCCAGGCATTATTGGATTGCCCGGAAAGTGTCCCTGAAAAAACGGCTCATTGACTGTTACGTTCTTTACACCGACTATGCTGTTTCCTGAATCAATTTCTATAACGCGATCTACCAAAACGAACGGGTATCGGTGCGGTAGGTATTCTTGAATCTGTATCGCGTCTAACATAAAAGTCTTAGCTGTGCCAGTTAATCTCGTTCTTTAAGCTTCTTTTCTAGTTCAGCTACTCGTTGTGCAAGTTCTTCAAGTTTAGTGAATCTTAACGCGTTTCGACGCCACGATTCAATATCGGTGTGTAAAGTCGCACCTTGATAGGTGCCCGGCTTATCTATTGAGCGGCTAACGTAGGTCATCGCGCCGATCGTAACCCCGCTCGCTATATTCAACGGACCGGAACCGGCAATACCGACGCCCCCAGCCAGCACACAATGCGGTCCAATAGTAACACTGCCTCCTAAGCCGGTACATCCGCACAGCATGGAATGGGCACCGACGACACAATTGTGCCCAATGTGGACTTGGTCATCAAGTTTGACGCCATCTTCTACGACCGTATTTTCGATAGCACCTCGATCTATTGTACTACTTGCACCCACGACCACATCGTTCCCGATAGATACACCACCGAGTTGATTGATGTGTTGCAACTTCCCATCTGAATCGGGAATGAAACCGAAACCGTCTGCACCGATAACGGAATTTGCTTGAATTGTACATCTTTGACCAATTTCGACGTGATCGTAGATACTGACGCCACTGTGCACGTAAGAATCGTCTCCTACTCGACTCTCTGCTCCGATCGAAGTGTGCGAACCGATCTTTACTCTATCTCCGAGAATTACGTTCGGACCGATCGACACAAAAGGACCGATTCCAACATCCTCTCCAATCTGAGCGGTGGGATCAATGTCTGTTTTCTTGCTGATCCCATCTGGCATCGCTTCATTGCGATGAAATAGTTGCGATACTTTCGCGTATGCAAGGGACGCATTGTCAACAACTAATGCATTGACAGGACAGTTTTCGGCATCAGCCGACTTGAGAATTACAGCAGACGCTTGTGTCTTCTGCAAATAAGCTCGGTAATAAGGATTTGAAAGATGTGTTAAATCGCCCTCTCGAGCGTTCAACAAGGAAGCGACTTTGTGTATTCGAACTGAGGGACTACCGATTAGATCTGCATCAATATGTCGCGCAATTTCAGCTAACGTGTACACGTTGAAGCTATCAAATCAGACGTGAGCTTATTCTCCTCCTTCCGAAGATTCAGCAGATTCTTCGTCTTCTGTAGGTTCATCCGTCAGTTCATCAGGAAGCTCGTCTTTCTCTTCCAGGCTTTCATTAATCATTTCAGTGATTTTAGCAGTAATGATGTGCTTCTGATTGAGGTGCAAAAAACTTTGTTCCTGGATGTCAAGACGAAAGACCGCATCGTAACCTTCAATCGCGATCAAATCGTTCAACACAGTTTGAAAGAGCGGTGCTTTTTCTCGTATGTACAGCTCGGCCTTAGTGGCACGACCAGTGTCGATCTGTTGTCTTAGGTTTTGAAGTATCGTGTTTTTGCTTTCAATTTCAAGTTCCAACGTTGCTCGTTCAAGTTCCGTAAGAATATCGACGTCCGTTCTGTACTTTTCGGACAAATCAGCGATCTCTTCTTGTAATGAGGCCACACGGTCGATTTCAGGTTTGTACTCTTCTATCCACTGTTCTTGTATCGCTTTGCCTTCGTCTGTGTTGAAAATCGCGAGCGACACATTGACCGCAGCGATTTTGAGTTGTGCAAACGCAGAAAAACTAAAAACTACTATTAAACAAACGACGCTGGTGCGAAAAACGCGAGACATCATGGGAACTCCCTAATACTTGGAAAATGGGGCTGTGTAATTTTGCGGGAAAACAACAGCGAGAAAATTATAGGCACTTTCGAACTATCCTGAACTCATTCCTTAAGTTGCAAAAGAGCAACCTAAAAAGTCTGTCCGACTTCAAAAGAAAAGGTCTCAACCTCATCAAAGCCGGCTGCATTGATCGGGTGCGCTATTGAAATCGACATTGGACCCATTTGCGTGAGCCAGGAAACTCCCACACCGATCGAAAATCGCAATTCCTTAAGTGTTGGTGAATAACAGCCTACCGTATCTTCATCACAATCTGTACTAAAGATATTTCCGGCATCGAGAAACGCTACAGATCGAACCTGTCCTAAATTTTCGAGGAATGGAAGCGGGAACACGAGCTCGAACGAACCTTCGATGCGCACGTTGCCACCGAAAGGCTGACCGTCAGGATAGTAGCTAACTATGTTGGTCGAAGGACTACTTCGAGGTCCTAATGAATACCGTTCGAAGCCGCGGACTGAACCGAAACCACCACCGTGAAAGTGTTCAAAGAAGGGATATTCTTCGGTATCACCGTAGGCTAAACCTAGGCCAATGTGTGTCCGAATATGCCAAGCCCAATCGATTTTGTCTCGAAACGGAATATACCAATCACCGCGAAACGTTGTTCGCATAAACTGAAGATCGCTACCAGGTAGCGAAACTTCCAACGCGATCTCTTGCCGATTTCCTCGAGTCGCGAAAAGCGTATTGTTCAGAACGTTGTTTGACCACAAACCTTCGACTTTGTAATTCAGGAACTTCGCTCCAGCTCGATCCACGAAATCTGAAATTTGCAGTGCTTGGTCAGTGCCATCGGCAACGTCAGTCCACTCACCTCTCCCGGAAAATTGCAATCGCTTGAAGTCTCCGATGGGAAATCCAAAGTTCGCACCAGCACCGAATGATTCGGTCGAAAATTGGGTAAATGCTTGAAGAGACCCGTAGTCAGTGTCGTTGAAGTACACGCCGAGCCCCCGACTGACTCCGTCGTCCGTGAAATAGGGGTTAAGGAAACTAAAGTTTAAGTTCTTTGAGTATTGACTGTAATTCATCGCAATACTCACGCTGTTTCCGGATCCGCCAATGTTGGACTGTTCGAAATTCGCCCCAAGTAACAAGCCGCCGTACTTTTGATACCCCAAAGTACCTCCGATGGACCCAGTTGGTTGTTCGGAAACAGTGACCTCGACATCTATCAGATCGTTTGCTCCCTTTACAGGTGGAGCTTCGACATTGACATTCTCAAAATACCCCAATCGCTCGAGGCGGCGTTTCGACCTTTCTATAAGAAAAGTAGATGCTCTCGCACCCTCTAATTGCCGCATTTCTCGGCGCAATACGGTGTCCTGAGTCACTACGTTTCCAGTGAAATCGATCCGACGTACGTACACTCGGCTACCTGTATTAAAAACAAATGTGATATCCACGGTGCCGTCCAGTTGAATCATCGGATACCCGTCGACCTGAGCAAATGTGTAGCCGTTGTTGCTGAGGTAGGTTTCCAAGAATTCTTCGACCTTAGTCACCTTCGCCTCGGAATACGTCTCTCCCGGTTCAATTTTTACCGATGGGTGAGTTTTGATGTTTGCCAAGACCTGATCGGGGTCGATGTCTCCAAAATCACCCGAAACGTCAATTTCGTCCACAACAAATTTGTCACCTTCGTCGATGGCGATAGTCAAGTAAACCTGTTTGCGGTCAGGTGTCATACTGACGTCCGCCGACACCAGTTGATACTGATAATATCCTCGGTCTTTGTAAAAGGCTTGCAACGACTTGATATCACCTTGAAGTTTTTGTCGGGAATACTGATTCTTACCGGTTAAGAATCCGAGCAAGGTTGGCTCTTTGAGTTCAATCGCTTCCAAGAGTGTTTCCTTGGAAAAGGACGTATTACCAATGAATGAAATCTGACTAATACGAGATCGTTTGCCTTCTTCAACAACAATGTTGATCGCGACCCTGTTTGGTTCTCGGGGTTCCGGAACCGCGGTGACACTGGCAGTGTATTGCCCTTGAGCGACGTACTGTCGTTCAAGTTCGAGGGCTACTCGTTCGAGGGTGGCTTGCTTAAATATCTCGCCTTCGCGAAGTCCTTGTCCGGCTAAGCCTTCAAGCAGGTCTTCTGTTTGAATCGCTTTATTACCTTCAATGGTTATCGATTCAATCCAAGGTCTTTCGACGACTTCTACGACGAGCTCACTTCCGTCTCGAGACACTGTAATATCATCGAAATAGCCGGTCGCAAACAACTCACGAATTAGTGTGCGAATTGACAAGGCATCGGCTTCATCGTGAACTTGCATTGTGATTTGGTTAAATATCGTTCCAATAGAGACACGTAGTAGACCCTTTACACGAATATCTTCGACTTCGAAGCTCTCAGCCGCGAAATTACTGAATGTAAATACGCCTAACCCAATGGCTAGGAGTACCCGTACCGACGATTGTTTGATCGCTTTAACCATATTGTTCGTTCCTACCGAAAAAAATCTCTCTAATACTGTTGCATTCGTGTGGTGCAAATATCTACAGTTCCACTCTGCTTTGGATACCGCACAACAGCGAATCGATACAAAACTTTATTCTCCCAAAACACAATGATATCCGAAACTTTCTAGCCAGGAAAGAATCGAGTGATATCGTTGAAAAGGACAAGTATGAAAAGTCCACCGATAAAGAAAATGCCAACCATTGAGGCTATTTGTTGTACTCTGAGCGGTATCGGGCGACGGGTAATCATCTGCACGGTAGCGTATACGATGTGACCGCCGTCGAGTACCGGTATGGGTAGCAAATTTATCAGCCCTAAGCTGACCGACAGCATGCCTAGCAACGTGATGTAATCGAGAAAGCTTGATTGCACCGTAGTACCAGCTGTATGAGCAATGGACACCGGCCCTGCCAAATTACTGACACTCATCTGCCCAGTAATCATTTTCCCAATCGAAGTAACAATGAGCGTTGTGTACTCCCATGTCTTTTTCACACCACCCAATAGACCGTCGACAAGACCATACTGCATAACCGTTGTTGGATGCCCTGGTCCAACTCCCAGGAAACCAACGATCGTACCATTTGCTTCGACTTTATTTTTGGGGGTGGCGGTTACGAGGTGTGGATTCTCATTTCGTTCAAACTGTATGGTGAGTTCTTGACCTGGAGATTTCGAAACTATTTCGACCAAGTCCTGCCAGAGTCGCACGTTTTGCCCACCGATTGCGACGATATGATCACCGACTTGTAGTCCCGCGGCTTCGGCAGCAGAATTTGCGACTACAGAGCCTACTACCGGAAGTGTTCCAAGCGAAAAGCCCAGCTCCTCTAAGAGCATTGGATCCTTTTCGGTACTGAGCCAGTCGCTGATCGGGATCGAATAGTCTCTGTTAAATTGCCCGACTTGGGTCGTGAGAGCTACAGAACCAGAGTCTCCGATTCGCCGTAGGAGTTGAGTCATCACGTCATTCCAATTTTCAATCGGTACACCGTCGACTTCCACTAAGCGCTCAGCGGGTTGTAACCCAGCACGATGTGCGGGTGAGTCTGCGTCGACCTCACCTATATAAGGAACAGAAACCGCGACCCCCATCATGAGTATTGCCCAAAACAGCACAATCGCTAGCACGAAATTTGCACCAGGACCGGCAGCAGCGATCAAAATCTGTCGCCACGGAGCAACCTTGTCGAAAGCCATGGATTCCATTTCCGGGGGCACATCGTTCTGATTTCGAGTATCCAGCATTGAGATGTACCCACCGAGGGGAATATAGCCAAGCACAAAGTCGGTTCCAGCTTTCGATTGCCACTTAAACAACGGACGACCAAAACCTACTGAAAAGCGTAAGACCTTGACACCGAGTCGACGCGCGACGACAAAGTGTCCGAGTTCATGGACCGATACCAAAATTAAGAACGCGAACACTAACGCGCTAACGTATATCAATAACTCCAACTATGCAACCTAGGCACGAAAAGTTCAAAATTGATTGTAATCACAAGCAAAGACAACGCAGGAGCGTCGGAGTTCTCGCTTTTTGCAAAAAAGTGACTCAAGCAACACAAAAATAAGTAGCCACGGACAATGCCATCATTGAGTCGAATCGGTCGAAAAATCCCCCATGTCCAGGGAGCAGGTTACCGGAGTCTTTTATGTCCGCGGTGCGTTTTAACGCGCTCTCGAACAAGTCGCCGAAGATGGCGAATGTGATCACTACCGGCCATAACCAGAAAGTATGAAACTCTATCCATCCTAGTACCTGATCAAAGAGAACTAGGCACAACAAACCACCAATGAAACCGCCGATTGTGCCTTCCCAAGTCTTATTTGGACTCACGTCGGGATGGAGTTGGCGCGTCCCAAAGAAGTTTCCTACGATGTAAGCAAGGCTGTCGGTTACTCCAGCTGCAGCGATTACTGCAATTAGAGCAAAACCGGAAGCATCGATCTCACTGAACGCCAATATTGATCCGACAGCGATAATGCCTCCAGCAGGGAACAGCAACACACGATTCGAGAGTACTCTACGCATACTCTTGAAAAACAACACGGCGAAGATTCCGAATGTCCAAAACGCAACAGCTGCACCAACAATCCAGTCTTCGAGATTCACATCGACAAATTTCAATACGATTGTCGCTACATCGACACGCTCCAATACGATCGCAACTAAGACAAACAGTCCCGAATATAGACACTTAGCCCAGACCGCACGGATGCGCGCGATGTCGCACCACTCCCACAAGACCGCAAAAAATATTCCACAATAGATCGCAAAGAGCCACTCGCGGGTGAGATAAAGGATCGCTAGCAACGCTAGCGGTACCACAATCAAGACCGTAATTAGTCTTGGAAGAAAGGACTTCGGAATCTTAATGGGAAGCTCTGGAATTGGTTTCTTGGGTGCGCGTGCCAAATCGACGGTGCCGGTTTGAAAAATCGTCAAACGCCTCTTCCAAGTTTTCTTGCCCAAAATCAGGCCAGTGTGTGTTGGTAAAGAACAATTCGGCGTAAGCCAGCTCCCACAGTAAAAAATTACTCAAACGCAAGTCGCCACCCGTGCGAATGCACAAGTCTACCTTAGGAATGTCTGCTATCTTCGGCATTGCAAGATGCCGACCAAACTCCTCTTCAGTGACTTCCTGCGTCCTCAGCGCACCAGCGTCGATGTTTTCTGCTATAGACTTTGCAGCTTGTACGATATCCCAGCGACCGCCGTAGTTTAGCGCGACGATAAGTCGAAAAGTTTGGTTATCCTGGGTGACTCGCTCTCCTTCCTCAATATGCCTCTGCACTTCTTGCGGGAGCATACTACGATCCCCAATGAACTCCAATTTCGTACCCCGTTCATGGAGTGCAGCTAATTCCCGTTGGATCGTCTCTGACACAAGTTCCATGAGCAAATCTATTTCCGGTTTGGGACGTTGCCAATTTTCGGTGCTAAAAGCAAATAGAGTTAGGTGAGTCACTCCTAGATCCGCGCACGCTTCTACTACCGGACGTACATTACGCGCTCCGTATCGATGACCCGCTAAGCCGGGTAGCTGTCGCTGGCGTGCCCAACGATGATTACCATCCATGATAATCGCTAGATGATTTGGTATTAAGCGTTGAGTTTGACTTCGTGTGTCCGTCAACCTGCCGGTCCTACGCAGTATTTTCGAGCGTTGATCAACTACCTATTCTTAAAACTCTAAAAGGTCTCTGACTTTTTCGTCCAATAACTCCTCAACTCGACCGATTTTGTCGTCGGTTATTCCTTGCACAACTACTTCCGCGTGGTGCCCTTCATCTTCCGTTGCCATTTTTTCCTTGACTAATTCCCGAACATCAGCAATCGCATCGCGACGAATATTTCGAATTGCGATTCTTGCGTTTTCCGCCTCACCTCGCGCTTGTTTGACTAGTTCCTTACGGTTTTCCTCAGTCAATGGCGGCAAGGGTAGTCGAATAACCTCCCCATTGTTATTCGGAGTAAGGCCAATATTACTGGCCAGAATAGCTTTCTCAATGTCGCTCAAGAGCGTCTTTTCCCAAGGAGAAACCACGAGCGTTCGACCTTCTTCCACAGTAATCGAAGCCAGTTGTTTGATCGGCGTTGGTGCCCCGTAATAGTCTAAAGTAACCGTGTCCAGAAGGGAAGGATGCGCCCGACCCGTTCGAATCCTTGCGAAAGCGTCACTCAGTGCATCACAACTTTTACCCATGCGGGTACTTGCATCATCTTGAATTTCGTCGATCATCTGGTCCCACCATCGCCTGCGTTTTCGATCAAGGTACCACAGCTCTCACCGGCAACAACTTTCGACATCGCTTGCGGGTCGTCGTGTTTATACACAATAATAGGAATATTGTGTTCCTTACACATGGTGAATGCAATAGCGTCCATCACCTTCAAACCACGTTCTAGTACTTCATCAAAAGATAGGGCTTCAAATCGATGTGCTGTTTTGGCTACCGCAGGATCTTCATCGTAGACTCCATCTACGGTCGAAGCCTTAAGAACAACCTGAGAGGAGAGTTCTATCGCGCGTAGTGCTGCCGCAGTATCCGTAGTCACCAGGGGATTCCCAGTACCCCCCGCACATATTACTACATAGTTGTTTGCTAAGAAGTGTAAGGCGTCGTGCCTAGCGAATCCCTTACTGATTCCGTTAATGGCATGTGGCGTGTAAACTACGGAACTAACGTCAACAGCTTCTAGTGCATCGCGCAAGAGAGCGGCGTTCATCACGGTCGCGAGCATTCCGATATGATCAGCGGTAATGGGGTTAATACCGAGTTCGGGTGCGACTTTTTCAAGATCCCTGCCGCGGAATATATTGCCACCTCCGGTGACTATCGTAATTTGGACACCTGCTTCGACTAACTGTGCGATTTCGGAAACAAGGGAGCGGACAATAGTGGTCTCAACCACTCCAGACTGTGAAGAAGAATTTAGCGCTTCACCCGACAGCTTAAGAGTAATGCGCTTATATTTCATGTGCCAATTGATTTAAGTGGAAACTGTATTCGACGGGACAAGATTACTCGAGACTCTCTCCCACTTGGTACCGCACAAAGCGTTCACACTTTGCATCCTCCTTCGCCAACAGCGCACCTACTGTCTGATCCCTATCCCAGATATAAGCCTGCTGGTCCAGACAGGATTCACTCTGAAATTTTCGGAGTTTCCCTTTCACGATCCCTTCGACGATATGTTCTGGCTTCCCCATTTCCAACGCTTGTGCTTTATACACCTCAGTTTCACGCGCAAGAACGTTTTCCGGTATTTCGTCTGCACTAACAACGAGCGGATTTTCAGAGGTGATATGCATCGCCACATTTTTGTTTATCTCGGCTACATCTTTACTGAGTTCGACGATCGCACCCACAGCAGCATTGGAATGCAAATAACCTGCGACGACTCCGTTTTCACTTTGTATTCGAGCAACGCGGCGAATGGAAATATTTTCACCGATTGCTGAGATGAGTTCATTCTTTTCATCTTCAAGAAGTGGAATTGTTGCGTCGCCCTGTTCGATCGCGACCTCAATCACTCGATCACAGAATTGAACGAAGCGTTCGTTGCGAGCCGCAAAGTCGGTTTCAGTGTTGATCTCCGCTATTGCCCAGATATTACAATCTTCAGAAATGAGAACCGCAAGGCGCCCTTCTGAAGCGGTTCGATCAGCTTTTTTGGCAGCTTTAACGGCACTCTCTTTACGCAACACATCCAGTGCTTTTTCGATGTCCCAATCCGCCTTCTCGAGTGCTTTTTTACAATCGCCGAAGCCCACACCCGTCCGTTCGCGCACTTCCTTGATCTTTGCCATGTCTGCCATTTAAATGTCGTACTCCTTCTTCTCGTCTATTTCTCTGACTCTTCTGGTGTCTCAGCTTCTTCTTCCGGCTTCTCCGGTTCTTCTTCGGGTGTGTCAGGTTCTTCTTCCGTTGGCTCTGGCTCTTCCTCCGTGGTTTCTTCTTCTACAGCTTCTGACTCCGCTTGGTCTTCGGTATCCTCTGGACTTTCGTCAGCAGTGTCGGTAGTTTCCTCAGCGGTTGAAGTATCATCCTCGGTCGGCTCCGCGCTTTCTTCAGTACTTTCACTAGCTTCCGTAGTAGCTTCGGAGGTCTCTTCCGACGGTGCGGCAATGTCAGCACTAAACTCTTCTGCTCCAACCCCGCCTTCCGCCATACGCTTGCCTACCAAAATTTCGTCTGCAACAGCAGTGACGTATAAGCGAATCGCTCTAATAGCGTCATCGTTTCCAGGAATAACCCAGTCGACGCCTTCAGGATCGCTGTTTGTGTCTACGACTCCAACGATTGGGATGCCCAGTTTGTTCGCTTCGACCACGGCGATGCGTTCATACATGACGTCGACCACGAAAAGAGCATCCGGTAGTCCACCCATGTCTTTGATACCGCCGAGACCGCGTTCGAGCCGATCCATCATCCGTTGTTTTTGCAGTGCTTCTTTCTTGGTGAGCAAATCAAAAACACCGCGTTCTTGTTGAGCTTCTAACTCTTTCAATCGGCGAATGGACTGACGTATCGTCTTGTAATTCGTCAGCATCCCACCCAACCAGCGTTGGTCTACGTATGGCATCCCAACACGAACTGCTTGCTCGCGAATCACGCGCTGAGCGGCACGTTTTGTTCCGACGAAAAGAATCTTCTGTTTCTGGGAAGCCATCGCCCGCACTGCAGCCAATGCTTCGTTCATCGCAACGAGAGTGCGATCTAGGTGGATGATGTGGACGTGGTTCCTGACACCAAAGATGTAGGGAGCCATCTTGGGATTCCAGTAGCGCGCCCTATGACCGAAATGGACGCCGGCGGCTAGCATATCCCGAATGCTTAGTTCACTCAATGTTGATCTCCAGGTTGTTGTGCACCGAAGTGCGTTAACGAGCAATGAGCCATTGAATCCGTCTACCTGTGGCACTACGCCCCACTAGACCACCCGCAATGAGCTTTGGTTGTTGCTCGCCTAGTTTTCCGTCATTCAAAATGATTGACGTTAAGTGTCGGGGTATTGTAACCAAGCGTCAAGACTTCTCGTAAGTTACGAGCTACATCGAATATCAAAGGGTATTCCTACCGTTACAATTTTCGCAAATCATTAATCGTTTTGTTCGGTGTCTGTCTTTACCATTCTCCTCCCCGATGAGCAAGAAAAAATGCGCGCGGCTGGTCAAGCCGCGGCAGAGGTGCTCGACATGATCACACCGTATGTCGTACCCGGTGTGTCTACAGATGCTTTAAACTCGCGGTGCCACGACTACATCACAGAAGAATTGCAGTGTATTCCAGCACCACTAAATTACACCACTAGTGCAGACATACCCCCTTTTCCCAAATCAATCTGTACCTCCGTCAATCAAGTAGTCTGTCATGGCATCCCCTCACCATCAAAGGTCCTAAAAGACGGAGACATCGTAAATATCGATATAACAGTGATAAAGGACGGTTTTCATGGTGATACCAGCAAGATGTTCTTCGTCGGTAAGTCAAAACCATACTCCAAACGCTTAGTGGAGATCACTCAGGAGTGTTTGTATCGGGGTATTCGTGTGGTCAAACCGGGTGCGACGCTGGGAGATATTGGCTATTCGATTCAGTCATTCGCAGAAGACAGCGGCTATTCGGTGGTACGAGAGTTTTGCGGTCACGGTATTGGAAAGAAATTTCACACAGCCCCTCAAGTAGTGCATTACGGTCGTCCAAATTCTGGTGCAAAGTTGGTTGAAGGAATGGCTTTTACGATTGAACCCATGATCAACTTGGGACGTCGCCACGTTCGCATTCTTTCGGATCAGTGGACGGTTGTCACAGCTGACCGGAAACTGTCCGCGCAGTGGGAGCACACCATCCTTGTTACTGCGAATGGATATGAAGTATTGACACTTCGCGAAGAGGAAGACTTTGTCTGAAGTCCTTGATCTGTGTTGTGAATTAATCCGCCGCGAGTCGGTTACGCCCGCGGACGACGGATGTCAAGAATTAATCGCAAAACGACTACTTGCAATCGGTTTTGAAGTTGAATCACTACCTGCCGGTGGAGTCTCTAATTTGTGGGCGACCCATGGCGACAACGGACCGCTACTCGTCTTCGCGGGTCACACGGATGTCGTCCCCGTTGGCGCTGTAGACCGCTGGACCAATCCACCCTTTGAACCAACTGTAGTTGGGGAATGGCTCTACGGACGCGGTGCTTGTGATATGAAATCCGGACTGGCATCGATGGTCGTGGCTATCGAGCGTTATGTCCAAGAGAATCCGCGACATCCGGGTTCTCTTGGTATTCTGTTCACGAGCGATGAAGAAGGTATCGCTACACACGGTACGAAACACGTGATGCAGATACTTGAGGAAAGGAACATCAGTATCGATTATTGCGTTGTAGGAGAGCCTTCCTCTACCAATACCCTAGGGGATACCGTTCGAGTTGGTCGCCTCGGTTCACTTACAGGTACTCTGAGTGCGAGAGGAATGATCGGCCATGTTGCCTACCCAGACCTCACTCCCAATGTCGTCCATGAACTTGTAGCCCCTTTACAACGGTTAGTAGAGAAGGAATGGGATCGGGGAACGAACATTTTCAGCCTACGACATTTCAGATTTCCAACATTCATGCTGGAACCGGCGCAGATAACGTAATTCCTGGAGAATTGGAAATCCAGTTCAATTTTCGCTTTAACACCGAGCACACCCCAGAGTCACTACAACAAACAGTGGTCGAATCATTGAGTACTGTGAACCCTAAGATCCGTACGGACATTGCGTGGTGGATTTCAGGTTTACCGTTTCTATCTAAGCAGGGAATCTTGACTCAAAACACATTGGATGTGGTGCAGGAAGTAACCGGATTCCTTCCTGAACAATCTACAGGAGGAGGAACCTCAGATGCACGCTTTATCGTGCCAACGGGTACGGAGACAGTGGAACTGGGGCACCTTAACACGACGGCGCACAAGTACGACGAACGTGTAAGAGTATTGGACTTGGAGACTTTAGCCCTACTCTACGAACGGATCATCGATTGCGTGCTAAAGTGAAACGTTGGTGGATCCTCTTGGGGATCGTATCCATGGTCGTCATCCTTGTAGTGATGATCCCAGCACGAGCGTATAGTATGATTTTGGAAAATTTTGGAACTCATCTTCTGGACACAAAAGGAACAGTTTGGTACGGCTCCGGGTACGTAACTGCAGCAGGGAAGACTGTTGGCAGACTCCATTGGAGCTTTCGACCGATGGAGATCTTTACGGGGCGGTTAGCTTTTAATGTTTCTATGCAAAATCAGAACATTTACTTGGCCGGTGAAATCAAACGGGGATTCTCATATACTGAACTGAAAGGATCTACGACCGTAGGACAGGTTCTCGTTAATGCTGTTTTATTACCTTATGAGATACGCGTCGATGGTGAAATTGAAATTAGCGACTTAGCGGTGAGAATCAACGACAAAACACAATTGGAAGTTCTTTCTGGAAGTGTCACTTGGGAAGGTGGGACGAGTCGCTATAGGAGCAATGAAGAGACCCGTGTGTTCGAAATGCCTGCGGTCTCTGGCGAATTTTCTCAATCTGAGGGTTTTGCAGTGCTCAATGCGCACGACGAAGAACGCGACCTCCCGTTAATTTCTGCTCGATTTCAACCGGACAGTGGATTATTCGAGGTCGCATTGACGCAGCACATGTTAGATCTGTCACAAATGCCCTTGGGATCGAGCCACGAATCATCGGCCGTTGTCTTGGAAGTTTCTCGAGAACTCTTCTAGTGACCGAACGGGACGACAATTGAGTTAGGATTTTGGAAAAATGAAAGTACCCGCCGCTATTGACCACTTAATTATTCCGATAAGAATTGTTATCGTGGCAGCTCTTCTCTACGCCATCGGTCATGCAGTTTGGTTCTTCGTCTTCGGTGCGGACAACGAGGAGAGAGATCCAGACTCACTCAGAGTATTTTCGATGCCAACCAAGGTATCAGTTGACGACATCATTGACGCAAACCTCTTCGGCGAACTTCCGAAAGAAGAGATTGCGCCAGTCATTGAAGAGACCAATCTTAATCTAAAGCTCGTCGGAATCTCTTTTAACGAAACAGATCCGTCTCAGTCTAGAGCGTTTATCGTCGGTAGGACGAAAGCAAATGCTTTGCGGCTGGCCGTCGGAGAACGTGTGGACGGAGTGGAAATCTCTGACATTTTTGAGGATCACGTGTTGCTGTTGCGTAGTGGGAGAAAGGAATCTCTGTATGTGGAACAGCGTCAACAACTTATTAATCCAGTAGAAGAAACCACCTTTGAATCAGAACCCCCAGGCATAGCCGATGTACTAATTGCGCAAACCGATGTATCTGGGACAACAGACCCTATAAAAGCGATTGAGACGGCGCAAACGGGTTGGGTTCGCCAATACTATGACACACATCGGAAACGTATCGAAGAAGAACCAAATGAGTTCCTCAATGAACTAGGAATCACACCTGTAGAGGACGAATCAGCTGCTGGGTATCGCCTAGAAACCACTATGGCTGACCGCCTTGGTCTCCGGACTGGCGACATTCTCGTTTCCGTGAACGGACACAGTGTGGGAAACGTTCAGGAAGACCTAGAAAACTTTAAAGACCATTTAGAAGCAGAATCTCTGAAGTTGGAAGTCCAACGCGGGGAAACAACACTTACCATAAACTACAAACCGAACCAATGAAACAAATACTCAGAACATCTGTACAGAGCCTAATCCTTGTCTTGGGTATCTCCTTGATACCGTTTGCATTTGCGCAGGAGGAGGAGGAGGAACAGAAATATACCATCAATTTCCCCGAAGCCCCTTTGGCTGACTTCATCCACGAGGTGGGCCGAATTACGAAAAAGACCTTTATTTATGACCCTGCTCATGTTGGTCGGAGTGACGTAACTGTCATTGCGGAAACGACGCTAGATGCAGAAGGAGTCTACTCACTCTTGGAAGCAACTCTGCGAGTTCGTAATCTGGTGTTGTCCGAAAACGACGATGGCGTCGTGAGTATTGTTCGTAATCAAGACGCTCGGACCTACCACTTTGGCGAAGACGGAGTATTTGACACGGATCACAAGTTCGTATCGCGCGTTATTCCCTTAGAGCACGTGTCCTCCCAAGAAGCAAGCCGTGTTCTCCGACAACTTGTTTCCGCCTACGGTCACCTTTTACCGGTTATCAATCCGAACGCGATCGTGGTTGCGGACCACGCAAGTAATGTTGAAAACATCATCCGACTGATTCGTGAACTAGATAGCGACGGAGATCGGCAGATGAGTATCGTGCTTCCATTGAAGCACGCTTTGGTAAGTGATATCGCGTTGATGCTTGAGCGGATCTTTCCCCAAATTCGTTCTGGAGTGGGAGACTCTGGCGTTGGACGCCAAATAACCGCGTTCGCGAATGAGAATAACAACACGTTGTTCGTTCGAGGAACCCTTCAGGGCATCGGTCTAGTATCGGACACGGTCACAATGCTGGACCAACCATACACATTAACCAATAACACCAAGCACTTTGCCCTACAACATAGTGATGCCGCTCAGTTATCGGCTTTGTTAAATGGGTTGTTTGTGGAAGGTGCGGCTGGTGGCGATCTATCGGAAGCAGCACTAGGATCTAGGGATATCACAATCCAACCAGACACAGAGAACAATGCCATCTTAGCACGAGCCAACCCCACTCTTTTGGCCGAAATTCAAAACGTGATAACACAGGTAGACGTACCCAGACTGCAAGTGTTGATCGAAGCGGCAATTGTTGAGATTACGGTCGAAGACAGCTTGAGCAGTGGAATAGAATTTGGCGGGGTAGACGAGTCCGGTGACGAAATCCCGTTAGCTTCGACTTCTGTTAACGGTGTTATTTCGGGTTTGCTATCTAGCCTAATCGGTAGTCGTGTAGCCACGGACGACGAAACCGACAGTGGCCTCGGCGAAGGTGTTGGTCTTTCGACGCTCTCAAACGTCTCCACACCAACGGTAGCCATTGCGAAAATAGATCCCGATGGCATCTCCTTTGGAGCTATCATCGCAGCGCTTTCGGAAAATCAAGACTCTAACTTATTGTCCACTCCCCATGTCATAACAACTGATAACCAGTTAGCTTCGATCTTTGTAGGCCAGAATGTCCCCTTCCGAACTGGTACCCTCAATCTCAATGATCAGAGTGGTCAGGGACCAGTATCAACTGTCGAGAGAGAGGATGTCGGTATCACACTGGAGGTCACGCCTCAGATTCGGTCGGATTTGACCGTTCACCTTTCGGTTTACAACGACATTTCAGCGGTAATCGCGCCAAGCTTAGGGATCGGTGAATCTGGTTTTAGTGACATTGTGACAAACAAAAGAGAATTGAGGACGGAAGTCGTAGCTCAAAACAGACAGACGATTGTGTTGGGCGGCTTGATTCGAGACGATGTGACCAGTACCATTCGCAAGGTTCCTGGGCTAGGTAGCATTCCAATATTGGGGCGCTTATTTAGGAATGAGTCGTCGACTACAAGGAAGAATCACTTGTTGATTTTCATTCGACCTACCGTGATCGAGGATGCAAAAGACATGCAGACCGTCTATGAACGTAAGATGGGACGTATTTGGCAGGTCGAGCTCGACGCCGCGGAACCACCAGAAAGTGAAGAAGTTCCGACTGTCGACGAGTTCTTCGACGGCCGACCCTAAAGCTTTCTCGTTATCGTGTCCGGTAAACGTCGAAGCGAACGGATTTACCGCAGACATTCCAATCGGGATTTAATCTTCCCGGAGACTCTGTTCGCCTTCGCTTAACAACAATACGATCTCGCGTCCGACTTTTAGCGAGTTCGAAGACTCGATCAACGTCGGTGTCTTGACGAGCTAAACTTTCTAGGACTTGCATTCGCCGTGCCGGCTTCGCACTCTTAGGGTGCGCTGGGAACATTGGATCGAAATATACGACATCGAAGACATCATCAGTGCTTCGTAGGTACCGTTCCGCGTCGATGCACAACACCTTTGCAACACAACCCAGTTCGATTGCTAAGTATCGAGCTATCGTACAAATCAGAGGATTTACCTCGAGAATCGTGACTTCACACCCTAGCGCGCTCAACGTGAAGCCATCTATTCCCCATCCTCCAAAAGCATCTAAAACCTTCCGCCCAGATAGAGCTGAGCATGCTTTCGCGAGGTGTGTGTCACGAGCATCGTCAATCTTTCGCCGGACCGAGCGTTCAGAAAATACAAAGTCTGCTTCACTCGAATGACGCAACGCTAGTTCGCCGCGCCTAGTCCCTAAATACCAGCTTTTAGTTGGGGCGAACTGAATTTGCACGGTGTCGAGATTCAGCACAGATGCAAGCTCAAATCCTCGACTATCGTCAGAATGCAGAAAAATGGGAGTTCGAGTGGAATCTAAGGATATATGTTCATCAAGCGCACTGCTTGAGTTAGAATCCGATTGCGTCATCCCTTACGCGCAAACCATACTTCTTCGGTTGGCCAACTCTGCGCCCACTCGGCATCCGCCCACTCGTATCTACTGACTCCATTTTCTGGTGCGCCGATCTCGAGAAGCCCCTCAATAACAAAACCGTTATCTCGCAGCAACTCTATCCACTTACCATGAGGTAATTGAAACTCTACAGTTGGAGGATCAGTCCACGGCAGTCGATATAAACCTAAATAAGGTCTAAGCAGTCCAGTCTCATTTCTACTACTGTCATCGTCGGGGCAACAAAGTTGCGAAATAACATGACAGGTCATGAAAACTAGCTGACCATCAGGCTTGAGGATTCGAGCTACTTCTGGTATCCATTGATAGGGATCAGCCCACAAACTCGCACCGTACTCTGAAATAGCGAAATCGAAGCTATTTTCTGGAAACGGAAGTGCTTCACCAAACGCTTCCACAAGGAAAACCGTGTACGGCGACTCAGACCGGAGTCGATGTGCGGTAGCTAACTGACGTGGAGTTGGATCGACGGCAAAGCATTCTCCTCCTCGGTTTGCCATCCAAGAAGAGATATACGCCGTACCACAACCGACTTCTATACACTTCTTACCCTCGAGACTCGTAGGGAGTAGTGGAACTTCGGTATTTGACCAACGCCAAATACCCCACACAGGACTCTGTGATCGCCACTTCTCTTCCGCGTCTTCAACATAGTCTTTCGCCTGCTTAGTCCAAGCGGCGCGATTGAACAGTTGGTGCTGTTGTAAGGCAGTAGGATTCTTCATCTAGAGATTGCGAGAACTAAATAGATTTAGTCATGTCTAATTCGGCGATTATTGCCCCGATTTCATTTGATAAGGCGAGTCGCCATCTACATACAGCGGTAGAGCCTGCTCAGGCGAAACACTCTGTATTTTGCGCGCTTGAGCTAATTCCAATACCGACAAAGCACTCAGCGTAATCTGCTTATCGGTTACGACATCGGGGTCGGTTGGAACACTTTTCTCTGCTACTAGTTGATCTTCGTGTACACATTCCATCACACCATTCACCCAGCGAAAGCGGGCGACGTAATACCATCCTCGGCGAGACCACCGCACCAGCGTACAAGTCTGTCTATGGGCGTCCAGCCTTCGCACCTGCTGCGCCATCGCGTTGCAAGTTGGTACGACGACCACCTTCAACCCCAGTCCAAATGCGATCCCTTGGGCTACTGAAGCACCCAATCGAACTCCTGTAAATGAACCAGGTCCAGCGGAAAACGCTACTAAATCGAGGTCTTTTCTCATTATTTCGTTACTTTCTAGTATTTCGTCGACCATTTTGAGAATGAATTCGTTATGCTTTCGCGGTGCCACTAAACTGTGGCACATAATCTTCGAACCACTATTTACGGCAACGGAACAAACGTCTGTAGTTGTTTCAAAAGCTAATACCTGACACATATCAATATGTTATCTGTTGAATCCGCCATCAAGAAACTGAGAGCCATAGTACCACAAATTAAGGACTATGAGACGATCCCGCTGCGTTCCGGAGTCGGACGCACGCTAAAGCGATCGATAACCGCTCCCGGACACTTACCACCCTTTGATAACTCTGCCATGGACGGGTATGCACTTTGCGGTCCGAAAGTGATCAAGCCTGGTACAAGATTTACAGTCGTCGGAGACAGCCGTGCCGGCCACCCTTGCGGTGAGCAACTTGATGAAGGTCAAGCTTGCCGGATTTTTACTGGTGCTGTTGTACCAATCGGCACAACCACCGTTGTTGCCCAAGAAGACGTGTTGAATGGTGAAAGCGATGTTATGGTCAATCGTGAGTGTGTGGGTGCCGAGAACATACGTAGAAGGGGGATGGATGCAAAGAAAGGAATGACGATTGCATCAAACCGAGATGTACTCTCACCCTACTCCGTCGGATGGTGTTCAGCGTTTGGCATCACTGAAATTGAAGTAGTTCGTCGGATAAAAGTTGCGGTTTTCTCGACCGGCGATGAATTGCGCGACCCGGGAGAAGACCTCCAACCTGGGCAAATTTACGAGTCTAATCGGGCGACATTGGTCGCACTTCTACAGTCTAAATCGGTTGAACTTGTTGATCTTGGACAACTCTCAGACGATCCTGATGAAATCAACAAGAGTTTACAGTCTACAGCTGGACAAGTAGATTTGATCATCACTAGCGGAGGCGTGTCCGTGGGAGAGTCAGACTATGTACGCCCAGTGATCGAAGAGATTGGTAAGCTTGAGTTCTTCAGTCTTGCGCTGAAACCTGGAAAACCGCTCGCGGTCGGAACGATTGACAATGCCTTGTTCTTCGGGCTGCCGGGCAATCCAGTGTCGACCATCGTTACGTACTTACTCTTTGTCGCTCCCGCGATAGATTCAATGTCCGGAGTTCCTTGGCACCGTCCAACACATTTTCAAGCCAAGTTGACGACCAGTATTTCTCACAAGTCTGGTCGGCGCGAGTACCAACGAGGGGTCTTCGTGGGCGATGACCGACAATTACGCGTTGCGGCTACAGGCGACCAAAGTTCTAATCGATTAGCATCATTCAAAGACTGCAATTGCTTAATTGTGGTACCAGCCCACCGTGACAACTTAGAGGCTGGTGAAATGGTTGAAATTTTGTTGTTACCTAATCAACGAAGCATATACTAAAGAGCGTCACAGTCGTCCAGAGTACATAGAGAGACTGAGCACCGTCTTCCAACATCTTGAACTGCGGAAGACGGCTCAGACATTCAATTCGATACTGATTCGACAGTGATCACTTGGACCCCAATTCTCTGGTTCGTTTAGAGCTCGTACACTGAGCTGACTCGCAATTTCCTTGGACGCGAACACGAAGTCGAGTTGACGCGTTGCGGTAGCAGGTGACTGTTGATTCGAGTGAAACGTGGGTACATTGATGCTGTTTGCTGGGAGTTCTGTCGGCCAAGGATCCGCCTGTTTTCCATTCGGGTAGTTCGGTCCAACACAGGGTAATCCGATTGCCCCTAATCTCGAGAAAACTGTATCGTAGCGCGCTGACCAATACTCACTACCACCGTCGCCATAACCGCGCAAAATGTTTAGGTCACCAGCTGCTAAAACTCGATTTCCCCGTTGTCGTCCTATAAAGATAGCAAGATCAGAAACAATCCTGTGAGCTGAAGCGTCCGCGTAAATCCATCCACTGCCGGTTGAGGAGTGAGGGGTTTCCCACTCAGCACACATCGAAACCACCACGAAGGGTTCACCGGAAAGCGGCCAAACTCTCGCGACACTCATCGCACCCGGCGTGCTGACAGCAAATTCTCCATTCGGCGTACTAGCAAGCGGTTTTGGCTCTAGCCATTCCACTCGACGTACTCGGTCTGTGAGTCTAGCTATAGCCGTTCTCCACCGACCTCTAACTCCTGTAGGCCAAGGTGCAGGGTCGATCTCTATACGCGGGTTGATGTCACCCGGTGGATTGCTGGCTTCCTGAAGCAGGGCAAGGTCAACATCCATGTTCCCAAGAGTTCGCCAAGAAGCGTGCTTGTGTGCCATGTTCCAAGAAACAATTCTGAGTGAGTTTGATCCTGTTCGATTCATTCCAAGTCCTTAACGATGTTCAAATCATCCTTTTGGGTCTGTAGCGACAACTTTCAAAGTGAAGGCATATTCTAGGATGAGCTTCGTTCAACGGGAATCACTATTTGGACTCGGATTAGAATTTCCACTTGTGAACCAATATCGTTGTAAGAGCTTAAGTGGTATATAAAACCTCCTCGAGGAGTCTTTCTAGACCTTCGCACATATTTAGTTTGAACAACCGCAGTACGTTCAAGAACAATAGAAATGTGTGGTTCGCGGCCATGCTTGCGATATCTATGTCAGTAAGCACTGCAACCGCTCAAGAGCCCGAAGAAGACGTGGTCGAGGAGGTTGTGGTTGTTGGTAATCTTGGTAGCCTTCCAGATGAGGAGGTTCCAACGGTTTTTGGTTTCGGAAAATCGCTACTCCATACTCCTCGATCTGCTTCAACCGTCAGCCACGAAATGATTGCTCGGTTCGGCATACGCGACATCGACGAGTTGATCGCAGTGTCTCCAGGAACATTTACCCAATCCTTTTTTGGAGTCGCAGGAGCATTGGATATTCGCGGTACGCCTGGAGAAACGTACTTTCGAGGAGTCCGACGATTGGACAACCCTGGAAACTATCCTACACCCATAGGTGCTTCCCACCGCATCGACATTGTGCGCGGACCTGCCTCCCCAATCTACGGTCCATCAAAGATTGGCGGGTATTTAAATTTCAATCCCAAGTCACCAAGAGTAGAGGACACTGGAGAGTTTCTCAGTAAACCCACCGGAACCGCTAGTTTGGAAGCAGGATCGTGGGACAAACAGATTTTTACTGCTGAAGTGGGAGGTTCATCACAATGGGGAGACGAAGAATTCGGATATTTCCTCTACTCTGAATTTGAAGACTCGGGCAGCTACTATCGCAACAACGGTGTCGAACAAGCCCTATTGCAAGCGTCACTTGACTTCAACCTAAGTGCAAGCATTCAGTTACAGCTTGGCGGAATGTTTCACCGGTATTCGGGTCAACAAAACGCTGGTTGGAATCGCCTGACCCAAGATCTGATAGACCACGGAATCTACGTTACGGGTCAGCCGTTACCTTTAGATACAAACGGGGATGGAGTGATATCGCACCAAGAGTTTGATATCGATGGCGACGGGTTCACCGACCTCAACCCATTTGCTGCCCGTCTAGTTCCAGGCAACGCCGCTGCTCTTGAGCCCGGTACAGGTGGAGGTGGAGTGTGTGCGATAGGAGAGACGCCCGTATTTAGTTGTTGGCCGGGTTTACTGGGCTTGGTCAATGTGGGCGCTGCCATACTTGACGGTAGCCAAACTCTGACTGCACCTAACGACCTCCTAGAGAACGACGTAATCACACTGTACTTTGACATCGTCTCAGAACCAACGGCAGGTGGTTGGAAGTGGACCAATAAGTTGTTCTTTGAAGCATACGACAACCTAAACGAAAACGCCTACGGATTCTCGCAATTTCACGATACATGGGTTATTGAGAACAAATTTGTAGCCGAAAAGTCGTGGCGACGAAGCGGTTCGACCGTTGCAGTTCAGCTCTCTCCTTCCATTCGCTATACAAACTTTGATCATGGTGATGATTACACCAACGAGTACTTTGATCGGCGCGACTTAACGCAACCACCAGGACCATTGGACACCCGCTTGTTATCCACTCAGATCAACGACGATTACACGGAATATTACGTCGGCGACTACCTAGATCTAGGTCTCGCGGCATTAGCGGATATCAGCTGGGATAATGGATTAGGTGTGCTCGCAGGAATACGTTGGGATACGATCAGCATGGAGAGTCGTCAACCGATAGACAAACTTCTCTTCGCAAGTGCCAACAACTTCTGCCCGCCCCCTGGACTGTGTGTTCGCGAAGCCGCAAGTAATACATTTGATGGTTTTTCTTGGACACTGAGCGTCAACTATGACCTTAGCCCAGGGTGGATTCCCTACGCCACTGTATCTACACAATCCACAGTCATCGCTGGACAGGGAGCTGAGATCACCACTTTTAACGTCTTTGATGGCGGCGCGTTCGACACCTCGAAACTATACGAAATCGGTCTCAAGGCAAGCTTAGTCGAAAATTCACTATACGGGGCACTCTCCATTTACCAACAAGATCGAACAGATTTTTCCGCCCAAGCAATTGTGACCAACCAAGCAACGCAGACCGAGGGGATTGAGTTTGAATTGCGGTGGGTGGTCAACGAAAAACTACTGATAACCGCAGGCTTCACCGAGATGGAGGTGATTAACTTAAACACCCTGAACTGGGGTTCTCGATTCAGTTTCATCGGATCAGACGACATACCCGGAATCGCACCCGAGACCTTCTATGGAGGTGCACTGGTAGGTACGTTGGTCCGGCCAGGTGAACGCGGAGCTCGACGCGCCGGGATGCCAAACACCATCGCGTCAATCACGGCTACATATGATTTTGGAAATGGTATCGCGATCAGTGGCAGTGCCGTCAACGTGGACTCGGTGCATTCCAGCTTTTCAAATTCCGTGGTCCTTCCTGCCTATACGCTGATCAATGCTGGTATCGTCGCGGAGATGGGAGATTGGATGTTTACAGCCACAGCCAAGAATTTGACTGATGAACGCTACTTTAGGTCAAACTTTCCCAACTTGTTCGGCGGTGCGATTGTGTTACCTGAACTACCAAGAAACTTTCAGACGCGTATTCAGTATAAGTGGTAATAAAGACGCTTGACCGAGTGGAAGGTGCAAGTGGAGTATTCTTTGGACAGAATGGATCTCACGTGGAAAGAGTTTGGAAATTACGCTACGTGTCCGCAGTTTTCAGAAGATCACTAATGTTCTGACGAATCTCGTTAACGGTGGCTTCCCCGTCAATTTCGTAGTACTTCACCCCGCTTCGCTTGTAGTATTCGATGAGGGGTGCCGTTTGTTCTCGATAGACCTCCACGCGAGCTCTCACTACGGTTTCGCTGTCGTCATGGCGTTGAACTAACGGTTGCCAAGTTACGTCGTCAACGTTATCAACCTTTGGTGGATTGAATTCGATGTGATAGACGCGGCCACTTGCTTCGTGCACCCTACGACCTGAAATTCGACGAATAATCAGCGAATCGGAGATTTGCAGTTCAACAACAACATCCACGGAGATGTCCAATTCACGCATTCCGTCTGCCTGACCAACGGTGCGCGGAAACCCATCAAACAGACATCCCGCTACACAGTCGGGTTGACGCAATCGCTCTCGAACCAGCTCGAGAATCACATCATCTGAAACCAGCTCCCCGCGTTCCATTATTGCTTTCGCTCGTAATCCTAAAGTCGTACCCTCTGCAATCGCATTACGCAGCATGTCTCCAGTGGAAATCTGCGGAATATTGTGTTCCCGACAAATAAATTGTGCTTGGGTCCCTTTACCGGCTCCGGGTGGTCCCAAGAAGACGATTCTCAAACCGGTGTAGCCTTAGTCTTCCGAGGTCTCTTCGTCGTGACGTTTCACGTCCATAACATCGGGAACAGCGCGCAATCGATTGATCACATTCCGCATATTTTCCAAGCCTTCAACTTCCACTTTCAAACGCAACAAAGCAGGTTCACCCGGTACAGGTGCATGAATTTGCGCCCCGACGACATTGATAGACATGGATGCCAACGCAAAAGTGATATCTAGCAGTAGTTGAGGTCGATCAGTTGCGTAGACAGCTAATTCTTCCACGATGAGTTCAGGGCGTGCAGGCTCTGGTTGAACAACATCAACTTCTGTTTCTGGAGGCGACGCTAAACGCATTGGGAGCAGTTCGCGTACTGGTTGATCCCCAACCGCGACAGCGATATACATCTCTTCCACATTAGCATAGTTGAATGCATGGGCGAGAGATTCCATGTCAACATCAATTTTCATCCGCTGACACTCATCTTCCAGCCAAGCTTGACCCTCTTTTGCGTTCGTCTCTGCACGCTCTTCGCGGAAATAATTTTGGATGCTCTTTCGCACACGTGATGTGCGGACATAGCCGAGTTCTTCATCAAGCCACTGGCGTTGCGGAGTTGCGCGTGGAGAAGTGAGAACCTCCACCACCTGACCAGTTTCTAGAGGTTGATTAAGAGGTTTTTGTAAACCATTGACTTTGACTCCGCAACAGTGATTGCCGATGTCGGTGTGTATGCGATAGGCAAAGTCCACTGCTGTTGATCCAGCGGGCAGATCTATTACGTGTCCCTTTGGGGTCGAGATGTAAATTCGTTCCGGTGCTTCTAAACGTCGGGTAACGTCGATAAATAGGTTTTCGGAGTACATTTCGTCTTGCCAGTGCAAGACTTCTCGCATCCAGTCGATCTTGCCCATTTTGAAAGCTTCGTCTTCGTCCTTGTAAGCCCAATGGGCACAGACTCCAAACTCGGCTTCTTCGTGCATCTTGTGAGTACGGATTTGAACTTCCAGATTACGTCCCCGTGGGCCAACTACCGCCGTATGTAGCGAGCGATAGCCGTTTGCCTTGGGATTTGCAATGTAGTCATCAAAAGCCTCGGAGATAGCAGGCCACGAAGTATGGACGACCCCTAGTACCGAATAGCACTCGGATACTTCATTGACGACGACTCGGACCGCTTCCGCATCATAAACGGTATCGAATGAGATGTTCTTCTCGTTCATTTTCCGCCAAATCCCGTAGACGTTCTTTGCTCGTCCCGACACTTCGGCTTTGAGTCCTTGGCGATTTAAGCGCCACTGCAAGTCTTCACATACCGCTTCTACCTGCTTTTCTCGTTCCACGCGCCGGTCTTTAAGCCCGTCGACTATTTCGCGATAGTTATCGGGATGCAAATAAGAAAACGCCAAATCTTCGAGCATCCACTTCAACTGCCACACACCGAGTCGGCTTGCCAGCGGGCAGTAAAACTCCATGACTTCCTTCGCGACTTTCTTTCTAAATCTATCCTCTTGTTCCTTCGCAAATTGCAGCGCGACTAAGCGTTCAGAAAGTTTCAAGACCGCGACTCGGGGGTCGTCAATGAGTGCTATCAACATATGCCGTACGTTCTTTCTATGATCGCGGGATTGTCGATCAAGAAACGGCGCACTAGTCTCTGCGACGTCGTCTGCTTTTGCCATGCGATCTAACGAAGTGACAAGCTTGAGAACACTTGCTTCATCGAATTTTGCGACATCATGTTCGGATTCACGATCGGCGTAAAACAGTGCTCCTGCTTGTACGACAGGGGTATCGACGTTCAAAAGTAGTAATAAGTTCGCAAGGCTTGAAGCTTTTTCTTTTTCAGGTGCTTTGGCCACCTGTTTTTCTACTTCCAACGTTGAGGCGCGGGCGCGAGCATCACGTCGAACGAGTGCGGAAACCCAATCTTCCGTCTGAAGTTTCTTGAGTTCCTCGGTGTCAAAAATTCGCTTCGGAGCGGAACCGCGTTTACGAAGTGGATTAAGCATAGGAATTGAGCTCGCGTTACCCAATACTTTGAAACAATGCGCGCGACATTAGAGGCTTATCGCCTATGTAGTCCTGCAGCGCAGTGCGAAGTACGAATTTTGCTGCCTTTCGGGAGGCAGGGGAAGAATAATCGTTTTTGGCAACCGCTAATAACGACGATCCCTTCATTCCGCCACTCGAGTTTTCCGGCATTCTTTGAAACCCTTGTTGGGGGAGGAACTGATACGATAGCTGTGGCTCTATGGGATCGCCCTGCGGCATTTCACGGTCAAATTGAACGGCTAAGCCCAAAGATTCTAGGAGTCCACGTTCAAATAAACGCAGTGGCGGTTCCAAGTCCTCTTCATGCTGCAGAGTTTCGAGAGTGTTGAGATAGCGTTCGTAGAGTCCTGCCACGAATTGTTTAGATCGTGTCGTACGCATAACGAGTTCATTCAAGTATAAGCCCGAGAAGAGACTACGACCCGAAAGTTGATATGTACTCACTGGTTCACAGTATGAGACGTTTACGAGATCGTTTCTTCCGCGCCACGACAGTTCGTAGTTTACAAAGAGTTCGGCGCGAGACGTTGCTGTAGCACTCTGACGAAGGACTCCACTCACTCGACCATGTCTTGCGGTCAACAACTCCACAATCGTTCGAGAATCTGAATACGGTCGTTTGTGTAGTAAAACACCGCGATCTTTGGTACCAGATGCTATCATCATCGATACCCCAGTGCGGCGAGTTGTAACCGTTCATCGGTCCATCCCGGTCGCGTTTTTACGTGCAATTTGAGAAAAACCTGACGTTCAAGCAGTGTTTCAATGGACTTGCGTGCCGCAGTACCGATAGATTTCAATCGCTGGCCACCCTTACCAATCACGATACCTCTTTGACTTGTCTTTTCAACATAGATCACAGCATCAATGCGCGTAATATTCTCTTCGCTGGTGAAGTTTTCGACTACCACAGCGGTCCGATACGGTAGTTCATCACCCAACTGACGCACAACTTTTTCCCGCAGCATTTCACCAACCAAAAATCGCAACGAGCGATCGGTAATTTCGTCATCCGGAAAAAGCTTGGGTTGCGCTGGAAGCCACTTCGCAAGTTGGGCTACGACGATATCTAGACCACGGTTCTTCAAAGCAGAAATTGGAATGATCTCTTGGTAGTTGAACTGCTTACTCGCCTCTTCTAACACAGGGATGATTTCGGATTTAGGATGCACTTGATCTACTTTATTGAGTACGCAGAACACGCGTTCTACTGCCGCGGCTTCAAGATGCTGTACCACTCTGTGGTCAGCCGCATGCCATCCAGATGCTTCGATGACATGCACGCATAGATCCACTTCCTTCAGTATCCCAATGGCTTGTTGATTCATGAAGCGATTCATCTCATTGTCCGCACCTTTTTCTAGATCGTGCATACCAGGCGTATCAACAAAGATCATCTGCATGTTGTCTATGGTGTGGATGCCCAATATCTGCTGACGAGTCGTCTGGGGCTTGCGCGAGGTTATGCTGAGTTTTGTGCCGAGAATGTGATTTAACAGCGTAGATTTACCGACGTTGGGACGACCAACGATCGCGATGTGTCCTGTTCTTTCAGTCGTCTCGTTCATGCGGGTACAAGTCGGAGCATTTCTATGGCGGCTGCAGTCTCAGCTTCCTTACGCGTCGCGCCCTGACCTTCCGTCGCTAGTTCTAAAGCATCAACCACGCATTGCACCATAACCTGCGGTTTGACGTCGCGAGAGGAGTCTTCGGTACTCTTGAGTTCATAGCTCGGGAGCACGCCAAGCTGCTGCATCACCCGTTCTTGCAGTAGTGTTTTGGGATGCTTGTTGATTGGGAGATGAGGTACGATATGGGCGAATACGACATCGCGCACAGTAGCCAAGGAACTGTCCAGATAGACTGCGGCTACTAACGCTTCCATCGCTCCAGCAAGGCTTGAATTTGAGTGTCCGCCCCCATCTCGTCTTGCACCTCTACCCAACAGCATGCATTGGTCGATCCCGAGAGTACGCGCAACCTCTGCTAGATGTACGTTGTTCTCACAATCGATTCGTTGCTGAGTAAGAGTGCCTGGGTCTGCCGACGGTAGTGTGTGAAACAATTCGTCCGACAATATAAGACGCAATACCGAGTCGCCGAGAAATTCCAAGCGCACATTATTGGTGGCTGAATAGCTTGAATGAGTCAAAGCTAACTTCAGAACCTCAGTGTTTGAAAACGTATATCCGAGTCGGGCTTGCAACGCCGAGAGTGTCTTGACGTCGTGTGGATTTGAAGCCATTAGCAGTGTTTGGTCATTATTTTCGTACTAACTCACAATCTGGCGAATGTCAGTACGGACAGAAAACTTCTAACGTGCCCGTCGTAGATCACTAAACACTGGTCGGAAGTTTGAGAACATTTCATTCCAACCACGCACTAGAGCACCATCCAATGAACGCCAAATTAACAAAGCGACGAATAACGCGACGAACACCCACGTGAAAATATTGATGTCTTCGTGCTCATGTCCTGCGACGGCAAATATTTCAAAACCGGTCATGAAAATGAGTACGTCTAACGCGATACCGAACAAAGTGGTGACTAATACCACGGACGAAACGTAGATTGTCGCAAATCGAGCTCCAAATTGCTTGAGAATCATTGCAATCGTCGTGGTGTTTGTGGCGGGACCGGTCATAAGAAAGATGAGTGCAGCGCCCGGGCTCACGCCCTTAAGAACCCATGCAGCTGCAATTGGCGTACTCGCACTTGCGCAGATGTACAACGGTACTCCCAACAAGAGCATTACTGGATACTGTAACCAAGTCGCATAGTTCGAATCCATGATCCCTTCAGGTACAGCAAACGTAATAACCGCGCCCAGAAAGATCCCAATCAACATCGCCGTCAAAATGTCATCCGCAATGTCAACGAAGCCGTACCGAAAGACGTGTTTAGCGATCCTTCCAAGAGTAAGGGGGACACTAGGTTGAAACTCGCTGTCGCTTGGGGCTGCCATCACCGGTTCGGGTCGTCGCCAAGAGCGAATTCTCTCGTTTAGCTGAGAAAAGGTATTAACGGTTGCTTGCTTGAGTTGCCTTATCGAGATATGACAGTCTTGCTCCACTGGGTCGAGAAAATCGTGCTTTTCTTCATCGCAACAATCATCTTCCACCTGACACGAGGACTGCGGTTGTACTGCTAGTTCTTCGCTCGGTTCTTTCTTAAGTAAGCCAACACTGGAAAGACCAGCAACCACAGCCGTAGTGAAAGACACAAACGGGCGAACAATCGCCGCGACCCAACCAAATAAAGCATTGGTTATGAGAATGGAGTCCACCCCGGTTTCGGGAGTCGTAATGAGGAACGACATACAGGCAGAACGAGATGCACCCTTGTGGCGCATTTCTGCAACGACAGGCACGACGGAACAGCTACAAAGCGGTAACGGAATCCCCATCGCCGCGCTGGTTGAAACAGAGGCTAAGTTATCCTTTCGTAACCAACGAAGTATCGCATGGCGAGACACAAACACATGAATGACTCCCGCCAACAATAAACCCAGTAACAGCCACGGTGGCAACTCAAGTAAGAGTTTGCCAAACTGCTCGATTTTTTCCATGTACTACGTTTTCGCCACGCAGAGTCGCATCAAATGCATAGTTATTAAATTATAAAGCCCTATTTCTCTTCGATTTGACCGAATTTTCCGTTTAGAGTTGCTAGGTATTCCCTGCTTCAACAACGAGTATCGTCGTTGTGTTTGCATGAAGCGGCGCGAAGACGGAAGCTGTGTTCCTAAGCGAAGCTGTTATAGGTTCACTAAGGCTTCGTTTACGCGTTCTGAAACATTTTGCGAGGATCAAACGCGTCCCGCACAGCCTCGCCGATAAAGATCAACAAACTCAGCATGATCGCCAACACAAAGAAGGAAGTCAGGCCTAACCATGGGGCGTGCAAGTTATTTTTTCCTTGGTTTAGTAGTTCTCCAAGCGATGGGGAACCCACAGGTAATCCAAAACCCAAGAAGTCCAAAGAAGTCAGTGCTGTTATGGAACCAATCATGACGAATGGCAAAAACGTCAAAGTTGCTGTCATTGCATTGGGGAGTACGTGCTTGTACATGATCACTGAATCTCTCACTCCTAATCCTCTTGCAGCACGAACATACTCAAAGTTACGCGTTCTTAGGAATTCAGCTCGGACCACACCGACAAGAGACATCCATTCAAACAAGAGTAATAGTCCAAGCAAGAGCAGAAAGCTTGGGTTAAAGATGCTCGCAAGAATGATCAACATGAACAGTCGTGGCATTCCCGACCATATTTCAATGAAGCGTTGAAAGAACAGGTCAACCCACCCCCCGAAATATCCTTGCACGGCACCCGCAGCGACTCCAACGACCGATGACAACGCCGTTAGTACGATCCCAAACCACAAAGAGATTCGAAAACCGTAGATCACGCGGGCGAGCACGTCACGAGCTTGATCGTCAGTCCCTAGCAGATTTTCAGCCGATGGTTTAGAAGGGGCCGAGTCTGTCCGAGCAAAGTTTACAGTCTTGTAAGAAAACCGTATAGGTGGCCACAGCATCCAACCTTTTTCGTTAATCATGTCTTTTACTTCTTGTTCCCGATACTCAGCTTCTGTTTGAAAAAAGCCGCCGAACGTGGTTTCTGGGATAGGCTCTTGGAGTACTGGGAAGTAGAGATTGCCGTCATAACTGACAATCAATGGTTTATCGTTGGCGAGTAATTCAGCAAAGAGTGATATGAAGAACAAGACTGTGAGAATCCAAAACGACCAATAACCGCGCTTGTTGCGCTTGAAGTTCTGGTACCGTCGCTTTGTCAGCGGTGATGGTGTGAGACGAGCGCGAGCACGTTGTACTGGACTAAGTTTGACAGCTTCAGCCACTACGTCGCTCTACTCTCAAAATCAATTCTTGGATCAACGAACGTATAGGTTAAATCGCCCACCAAGTTCATCACGAGACCCAACAGCGTGAAGAAATAGAGTGTTGCGAACATCACCGGATAGTCGCGTTTGAGAACGGCTTCAAAGCCGAGGTAGCCTAGACCGTCCAGAGAGAAAATAATTTCGATCAACAAAGATCCAGTGAACAAAATGCCAACGAAGGCTGCTGGAAAACCGGCAATAACAATCAACATTGCATTTCGGAAGACGTGGCCAAAGAGTACGCGGGGTTCTCTAAGCCCTTTAGCCCGCGCCGTCATCACGTATTGCTGATTGATCTGGTCGATGAAGGAGTTTTTGGTCAAAAACGTCAATGCAGCAAATCCACCGATAACCATCGCGAAGACCGGGAGGACGAGGTGATGTATACGATCCAATATCTGTCGAAGAAACGACATTTCCTCATGGTTTTCTGAGACTAAATTCCGTAAAGGGAACCACTCCCAATAACTCCCACCCGCGAACAGCACTATCAGCATCACCGCGAAAATGAAGGCTGGTATGGCGTTCCCGATGATCACCACTGCACTCGTCCACACGTCAAACGGCGAACCATCCCATATCGCCTTTCCGACCCCCATGGGGATCGAGATTAAGTACACGATGATCGTCGTGCACAGCCCCAATGAAATCGACACTGGCATCTTTTCAATCACCAGACCGACGACGGTTTCATCACGAAAGTAACTGGTACCAAAATCAAATCGCAAGTACTTACCGATCATCAGGAAGAATCGTTCCCAAAGCGGTTTGTCGAAACCAAATTGTTCTTCGAGTCGAGCTATGAAATCTTCGGGTAGTCCTTCTGCACCGCGATAACGAGTTTCGCTGCCTGTACCCATCACGCCGCCAAGGTCACTTCCACCTTCTCCCGCACTCGCATCAGAGATCCGCGATGTCACTGACGCATTGGGATTCTCAAGATCCGCTATGATCTGTTCAATCGGACCTCCAGGCGCACACTGAATCACGAGGAAGTTAATCAGTATGATCCCAAACAATGTTGGGATGATTAACAACAGTCTGCGAATGACGTAAGCGAACATCGCGTTCTACTTAACCAACTTTCCCAATAAGATCTCCCCTACCGTCTGTCTCGCGAGTTAAGTTGCATCAATTCGTGGAACGCCCGATACGCTTAGCTTTTTCTTCATCATACCACCAAGTCGAGAGACCTGTGGTGTACTTTGGTCGAATTTCTGGTCTACCAAATTTGTCCCAAGATAGTAATCGAAAAGAGTTGATATGCCACCCTGGAATCATATAGTGGTTCCAAAGTAATACTCGATCAAGCGCACGACAGAGAATGATCAATTCATCGCGAGTTGTTGCCGCTACGATTTTTTCAATTAGTTCATCGACAACTGGGTGTTTAACGCCAGCATGGTTATCACTGCCATCTTCATCTGCGGAAGCGGAACCCCAATAGTTTCGTTGTTCGTTGCCAGGAGAGAGAGACTGTCCAAAAACATGGACTATCGCGTCGAAGTCTCGATCGTTATTTCTTCTCTGTATGTACTGTGATTGTTCCACAGTTCGTATGGATGCAGTGACTCCCACTCGCTCTAAATTTTGAATAAATGGTGAAATGATTCGCTCAAACCCAGCAGACTCCAATAGGAATTCGATCTCCATCACTTCGCCAGTTTCTGAGTGGGTGAGTTTGTTCTCTTGAATCTCCCATCCCGCTTCTTCTAATAACGTCACTGCCTGTGCAAGATTGTTTCGTCTGTTTCCCTGCCCGTCCGTAGTCGGTAGGGAATATTCTTGAGTGAAAACCTCTTCTGGCAGTTGATCTCTGTAGGGTTCTAGTATTGCTAATTCTTCTTCAGAAGGTAACCCGCGAGCAGCCATTTCGGAGTTTTCAAAATAGCTTGACGTTCGAGTGTATTGGCCGTAGAAAAGCCTCTCATTAGACCACTCGAAGTCAAAACAGTACGTTAGAGCGAGACGAACACGTGGATCCTGAAACTTCGCTTTACGAAGATTAAAGACAAATGCTTGCATTCCAGTAGGCCGCCAATGGCGCAACAATTCCTTTTTCACGAAGCCTTCCTCTATCGCGGGAAAGTCATACGAGGTTGCCCACTTTAAGCTCGAACCCTCTTGGCGTACATCGTATTCCCCCGATTTGAAGGCTTCGACCAATACTTCCGCGTCCCGGTAATAATCGTATCGGATGGCATCAAAATTGTTCTTCCCTACATTGACGGGTACATGATCTCCCCAGTAATTCTCATTTCTTTCGAGCACCAGAAATCGACTCGCCTCTATGGACGAAATTTTGTAAGGTCCGCTAGAAACGGGAGGATCTAGCGTCGTTTTTTCAAATTCTCGCTCTTCCCAGTGTGCCTTGGAGAAGACTCTTAATTGCCCCACTATTTGTGGGAGTTCTCGGTTCGGCGGTCCGTCAAATTCAAACTTCACCTTGTGAGGGCTGACCTCGATCACGTTAACTACATTCTTGTAGTACTGTGAGTAAAACGGATCACCCTTTTCTTTCAACGTGTCAAAGCTATATTTGACATCTTCTGAGGTCAGAGGAGTGCCATCACTGAACCGTGCTTCGGGGCGTAAATTAAAGATCGCAAACGAAAGATCTTCTGCAACTTCGAGTGATTCCGCAATCAGTGGGTATTGTGATTGAAAATCGTCTTCCGCAGTAACCATCAAGCCTTCGTAAACGCTGCCTCCCAACCCTTGAGCCCAGTCCCCCTTACCGTTATAGGGGTTTATGTTGTCAAATCCGCCCCTCGCGGCAAGTCTCAATGTACCACCTTTGGGAGCGTTAGGGTTTACGTAGTCAAAGTGCTCAAAGCCGGGTCCGTACTTCGGAGTATCGCCTAAGGTCGTTGCATGGAGCTTCGTGGTTTTTACTTCATCGCCGGTGCCTACGCAACAGAAAAGAATGGCCAAAGCAAGGACAAGTGCTGGTTTTACAGTCTTCATAGTAGATTGATTCCTCTTAGCAACTCATGAAACAGATCGACAACAACGAACTGTTTTTTCTCTCAACAGTCAAAGATCGAATTTGACACTCTACATTGTAGAGTATTCTTGCATCCGCAAATACCATTATCCACCAAACTCGAAGCTTCCCGTAAAACTAAAAGAGATTAGTGAATCAATTCGCTGGTGTTGTCGTCGAATCTCTCGGTAGTAGTGGTAGGTTTTTCGCTTTTCTCATATTGTCTTGAAGATCCGGCAAAGCTTGGTTGAGAATGCCTTCAGCTGCTATGCGATTATTGTTGTAAATGCTTCTAACTAGGCGAGGATACCACTGCCAATGATCAAGTAGTGAGCCATCTTCCGCGTAGCAGCACTCGTCAGGATTTACAAGCGTGGGTAACAATGCGTCAGATTTTTTGTTGAAGGAATCAATTTGCTTTTCTAGCGCCGCCAATCCATAGCTTCCCCAAATGATTTCATCGAAGTCATACTCAAGAGACTCAAAGTGTTTACTGTAGAACGCCGCATCTCGGACAAGACCTGGATACACGAAGAGCAAATCACTCGGAGGAATATGGGGGCGTTTGCCTTCTTCAATTTCCTCTACGACCCTCAAATGTACTTGAAGCTTCTCATCCTCACGATTGAGTGTAGAGGCTAATATTCGAAGCTCTAACTCCAAGTTCTCGTAGTATTGCACTTGTATATCGCGTTCTCTCAAATCTTCCTGATAGTCAGTGAACAAGAACGCAAGATATACCCCCAAAAATACGACAAATAACTCGAAAACGTACTTTATCCATTCCGATTGGAAGACTGTACTGGCTACGGCCATAGCGGAAGTAAGAATTGCTTTCATGGGAACTCTCCAGCGGTCTCAAGTAATCCTATTCTATCGCCCACCGGGGACAACTGAAGATGTCGTTGAGTTGCTTCTTGTGAGAATGAAACTCTTAGAGCAACAACATCCTAAATATTGGGTTGATTAAGTTCTCTGGTGTATCGCTGCTCTAGAATAGTGGTATCGAAATTGCTTAATTGAGTGCATTGGAGGTGTAATTTTGAACGACCTGACAGTAAAACAATTGTTGCGCTATGAGGACGAAAAAAAGTCTATGGCTGTTGCCTATGTACTATGGGGCTTTGTTGGACCGCTTGGAGGTCATAGGTTTTATCTTGGAAAAATGGGTACAGCCGTAGCGATGTTGGTTCTCTGTTTGTCGATAGTTGGAACTATCGCTGCCATTATTTGGTGGATCGTAGATGCAGTGCTCACCCATGAAATGGTGAAGGAACTTAATCGAGATATACTCGCTGAGATCACTGCGGGCGACAGACATGTGCTGACGTAATCTCAATTTTCTGTTAGAAAGACTGCGCGGCGAATGTAATGCCGAAATTCACCTGCAATCCAACTTCGCTAGGCGCAAAAGTTCATTGAGACAACTGACACTTTTATTCAACGGTAGCTACCCACTTTGACTGACCCTTTCCGCAAAAAAATGAAAAATCGCCATTGTCGAGTCGAGTTGACGGACAGTAAGAGCACTCCTTATCACGTCGAATTCATCGGATTCTATCGACCAGGTATCAATGCGATGGGAGGGTTGGATGGCACAAAGATCACAGTCGCATCACATCGTTGCCGATACGCCGAGCTACAAAACATCATCGATGAGTGGATCAGTAACGGAAAACTACCTTCCGAACCCTAAAGCTAGTTCTCGATTTACTCCACGGTTTTCGAGTAAGGATCGACTCTAGACATTAAGTACTGCTGGAACGACGGAATGGGAATAGAGTAGAAGGAGTACTCTTCGACCTTCAAGCATCCACTTTCGATCATTCGGACCAGTGCTTTACCTTTGTCGATTTCCACCATACCCTCAGATTCAACAGTGTTTAATATCTTGATGATATCTGCCGAAGATACAGTCTTGAAACTGGCGTGCATGCGTTGATTCAAGAGTTTCGCGATTCTGTGCATCACAATGCCCGCATTAGGAAATCCTAGAGCTTCGATTCTGCCGGAGTAATACTCGTTTCGTTTGTAATCTGAAAGTTCGCCTACGCGGAGCCAATCTTCTGCCGTGCCGAAGTTTCCGCACCGCTCTCGTATTACAACTTTCAACGCGGAAATGTGCGATTGGAGGTGGCAAGGAAAGCCTTGTGTAGAACTTGCTAATGCTTGGATTTTCAGATCGGTGTTGTCGCGATCCATGTCTTCAGCAGTGCAACCCCAAACATCCAACATCTGACTGATAGCGGCTTCGCAATCAGCTTGATCCAGTAACTCTATTTCAATTATTTCGCCCAGGCGAGATAAACCGAATTGTTGTAAGACGGCATAAGAATTTTGCAACCCAGCACAGACCACCATAATCGGTAATTTGGGTGTTCCTGTATGAAGCGTACTGAGAATATGAGCTTGTGGCAGTCTTAGCTTCTGAACCTCGTCAACAGTCACAATGATTGGTTGTTTTTGCTTGCTCTGAACTAATTGATCTAGTCCTGCAATCAGGTCTTCATATCTTTGGTCCCGCGCAATGTTGGTCTTCACCCCTAACAGATTGATCTCGACATCAGTCCACCGAAGACCGGATTGACGAAGTCGGAGGGCGGTTCGAAGAAGTGTGAGTACTCTACCATCGGTCAAGTCTTCGGGGTGTAATCGCAACCACAGCGCATCGCCGGTATTTTCTTTCTCTCTCGCAAATTTCTCGATTAGTTGTGTCTTGCCTATACCCGGTATTCCACTGACCAAGACTAGTCCCGACGAACCGTGATTCCTTTCTGAGATGACACTGAAGTGATTTTCCAGGCTGCGAAGTTCTTGTTGTCTTCCTACAAACACGTAAGGAAGGTCGCGTTCAGGACGCAGAATTTGCGATTCTATACTATCAAAAACGTTAAATTTCATTTCTAATGTATTATACTAATTTACACCTATTACGAAGTGATCTGATTTTGACGGTACGACTAGTATGAGAGTGAATCTTAACCTTTCATTTACGCTAACGATTCAACGGCCGAATACTCAAAAGAATGTGGGAATGACTTAATTGAGAACACGCACTGACTGAATCAAGGCGGTGAGAAACAGTGCGACTAGAGTTTCGAGTTATTGTGATTCTTGTGATATATCAATGATTAGCTTGTACTCAGACTTTTCAGAAACAGAGCCTTCAACAAACAGGAAGTAAGTTCCTGCTTCGACAAAACCAGATAAAGTGAAGTTGGAGTTGTCTTCATCGGTGTCTTCATTTTCATATAGGTCGAAACCTGAAAAGTCGGTGAGCAAACCGGATGTATCCGTATCCCCTTCGGTGTAGATCGTGATCGTGGCAATCGTGAGCAATGTGATTTCAAACACGTCAATATCTGATGGAATTTCAAGATGACCAACAGTGGAAAATTGCCAAGCGCGAGCACTCGAAGAGACTGTAGTGGCTGTGTGCCGGGTATCTCCATGATCGTCGTTCTCTTCGAATTCAACATGCAGCGTGTAATTACCAGTAGAGTCAGAATACCCCTCCACTTTAATGTAATACGTACCCGGTTCTACATCAGCTGATATAGAAAAGTTGAAACTGTCGCCGCTGTCGTCGTCAGAAATGTCAACGCCAAGCTCTTCTGATGTCAGCTGCCCGGTCGTATCGAGTGAGCCAGCGGTGTACACTTCGATAGTTCCCCTACGATGTACGACTACTTCGAAGTAATCCACGTCATCGGTGTCTTCGATTTCTCCTTCGGTGGTGGATATAAGGGCGACCGATGTAGCAGTCTCTTTCGAATCACCGTGATCGTCGACACTTTCAGGTGGAGAAGGTTCAGGATCAAACCACGTCGCAATGTAGTCATAAAAGTGTCGAAATTCTCCAAAGTAAACATTAGAGTTTTCACACTCATCATCTGAAGCAGAAAGTACTCCGACAAATAGCGTGTCATTTACATCTTGGTTGTAGATCCTCAGACCAGCACCACTACTACCTCCTTCAGCAGTTCCGTTGTCCATTCTCACTTGGATTGAGTCCAGGAGCAGTGAACAGTTGTCGTCTTCGTCGCAGATGTTCACGTTGAAATTGCCTTGGGTGGTTCCCGAAAAAAACTTTTTGTGCGTGCCATCCGGATGATGTGCACCCGTACCAGTCACATTAGTTTCGACATCGGTTACCCACCATCCCGAGAACGCGGCACCACCAGGGGCGTCTCCGGCCAGACGGATCAAACTTTGATCATAGGACTCCACCGTTACTAATAGATCTGACCCGCCAAAAGTCAAAGCGAAATCTGATGACGTTGCTCCACCTGAACAACTCGAGGACTGGTAGTTCCACCAAGCGATTACGGACGACGCTTCCTCCGCGGTCGAAATACAGTGTGCAGCTGTGATGATGTAAGGGATATAAACGCCTTCGCCATCGCCGGAAACATTCATTAACGTGCCAGAACACGTATAGCTCGATCCACCAGACTCAAAGGTTAGTCGCAGCGCTGTTCTAGCATTGCCATCAGAAATTTCCTCGTTGTCAATCGCACACTGAATCTCTTCGTGATTCGAGCATTCCAAGGCGTTTATCACAATAGATTGATTGGGAGTCGTAAACCGATGTGCGATCGTTAACAGTTCTAGCTCTACATCGTGGTTCATGTTTGGGCGCGGTAATCGAATTTCTATACCTATAGTGTCGCCCAATGCATGCGGAGACCAGTATAGGTCCTCGTCGAACCCTTTCTTTGGCGCAGTAAAGCTATCAATGATGTCGATCTTTCCGGTAGCGTCTACGCCATAAAAAACAACGATAGCGTCTGCAGGAAGTTTGAGATTCGCAGAAAAGCGGATTGAAACTGCATCCGGAGATCTAATGCCGACATAGGCCACCACACCACTACCGTCTTTCTTCCAGGAGAGTTTGTTACTCAGTTCACCGGAGCGATGGTAAGGTACCTCACGATGAATACCTATTCGATATGGTCCGTGGGTCGCTGGAGTGTCTATTCGCGTTCGTTCGTAATCCTTCAGAGTAGGAAGCGTTACCTTGAACTCGAAGGGATTTGGGTTCGCGAAAACGAGTTGCGTCGCATTTTGTGAGTGATTCGATTGGGTATGAGGCTTGATCGCACCGATATCCATTACCTGTCGGTCAGCAGCAGCAGTCGCTACCAAAACACAGAGAAGTACCGACGCGAGCGCGAACTTTGTTGCGTAAGCGTTCACGAGAATGTCTTGGGTTTCTCTGTAGATACTCATACTCGGTTGATACAGTTAATTTTCCTTCGCAGCTATGCCAACCTGAACCACTCGCGGTTGATCAACTCCGCGGACGGCTACGTATTTAAAGGACTGATGATCGTACGTACGATTCATGAATGGTTGCACCACAGCGGTTGCGTCTTGAGTGAGCAACTGAGCAAACTCCGAGGCTTGGTCGTCTTTGCTAGGATCGGTACCAAAGGAGAATTCAATGTCTGGAATGTTGGTGTAAACGACCTGTCCGGTTTCGTCCGAAATCCAAAATTCTGATATTGCGGTCTTGTTCGCTATTTCGCTCAGTAAATCATTGATCTGGTCGGTGCCGTATCCGGCTTTCACCGCAACATCTATCAGGTGTGCGGTCAATGTAGCTTCGGCTAGCATATGTTCATTCATTACGGATTCAGTATTCATCAAGAGTTTCCTATTGTTAATTTAGTAGTCGCTGGTGTCACGCTGTGGTTGATTCTATCAAATCCCGTGGAACAAGCAGTTTGAAGGATGCGAATAGGATGCGACTCAGTGATCACCATTTTTAGAAATAGCAATCTGAGGGTCCTATTAGTGTGAAACGCTCTTGTTCCCCACGAAATCTGTCTTAGTCAGAGGCTAGAGTCGTCCAAAGAAACTCCCAAACCAATGCCTGCATGAACGCCCGTTGTTTGTTGTCGGCTGCGCCAGCGTGCCCGCCTTCTATATTTTCGTAGTAGTGCACTCGATGTCCCATTTCTCCCAGCCTCGCGACCATTTTGCGCGCATGTCCAGGATGGACTCGATCGTCTCGAGTTGACGTGGTAATCAATATGGTCGGATAAGTCTCATCGGCGCGTATGTTTTGATATGGAGAGTAGTTCTTCAGGTAAGCCCATTCCTCAGGCTTCTCAGGATCTCCGTACTCAGCCATCCAACTTGCTCCAGCTAACAATAAGTGATATCGCTTCATATCTAGCAACGGTACCTGACAGACTACCGCACCAAATAGATCAGGTCGCTGCACGTACATGTTCCCCATCAACAAACCACCGTTACTTCCACCTTGAATACCTAGGTGCGGAGTGTCGGTAATACCGCGCGCAATCAAGTCTTCTGCAACCGCGATGAAATCTTCGTACGCCCGATGACGATGCTCTTTCAATGCTTGGTGATGCCAATCGGGTCCAAACTCACCGCCACCACGGATATTCGCAATCACATATGTGCCACCTCGGCTTAACCAAGTATTTCCTGCGACCGCGATGTAGGCAGGAAGTAGTGGAACGTCAAAACCTCCGTAGCCGTATAGTAGCGTGGGTCGTATTCCCTCTGCATCACGTCGGGCAACTTGATAATATGGAATTTTGGTCCCGTCCTTGGACACTGCCCAGTGCTGCGTGGTCTCGAAAGATTCACTGTCGAAGAAGGATGGTGTTCGTTTGAGGACGCGTAACGGCTCGCTGGGACCATTTAAAGACAGACTCGATGGTTCCAAGAAGCTCTCGGATAGAGTGAGAGTTCTATCACTTTCCTCGGACTCGTAAGGAAACCCAATCTCGTTTAGAAACCCGCTAGATTCATGAATTCGTTCGAGATTCCACTTTCCACTATCGTCTTTCGTCACAATGTAAGAATTAGTACATACATTTTCTGAAATATTGAGAACGATGGAATTTTTCGTCTCACTATGAATGATTAGTACGGAGTGCTCAGAAGGCTTAAACAGAACTTGATAATCTCTAGTTCCGGTAAGAATGTCATCAAGCTGTCCAATTAACAAACTTCCCGCTGTATATTGCGTCCCATTGCGATCCCAATCATGTTTGAGGTGAAGTAACAATTGTCCTCGGTGAATGTTCGCGGTCGCGCTGTCTTGCTTGTCTAACTGAATTAGTTCACCGTTGCGATAGACAAAAAATTCATTACTGAAGAAGTCAGTCCAGCGAGATATGTAGTAGTCCCGAAAGTTGGTATTCGGATCGGCCTTTGCATGTACAAAAGCATCCGATGTTTTCCCGCGATAGAACTCGGGCGCGTCCTCTAATCGACTTCCGCGGTTCCACTCGCGTATCGTCATCGGATATCCGGAATCCGTTAACGTTCCTGCACCAAAATCTGTTCCAATCAGTAAGCGATTCGGACCGGCCCATGTCAAGTGGGTCTTAGCTTCAGAAACGAAAAAGCCATCCGAGACGAATTCGTTGGTTTGTAAGTCGAACTCTCGAATCTCAATGGCGTCACCGCCACCTCGCGAGAGTCGGATGAGTGCTTTCGTACACTCTGGGCGACAAATGAGTGCTTCGGCCCAAACCCAATTTTCGTCTTCTGCCTGCGCTAACGCATCCAGATCGAGTACAACTTCCCATTCAGGACGATCTTTGCGATACTCTTCCAGCGTCGTCCTTCGCCAGATTCCCTTTGGATGGTCTTTGTCTTGCCAAAAGTTGTAGAGAGTGTCCCCACAGGCTTCAAACATGGGTATCCGATCATCCGAATCAAGAATAGTCCGTATTCGTTCTTGGAAACCACGAAATCGATCATTCTGCGTGAATTGAGCAACGGTTAAATCATTCCGTGCTCGTACCCAGTGGAGTGCTTTTTCGTCTTCGACGTCTTCTAGCCATAAGTGAGGGTCAGTACACATAAAAGTCCTTAGAGTATCTTTAGATGGATGATGTGGATTGAAATCAAAACGACAAATCTTAGGGAAACCGCTTTATGTTATGAGAATCGTGTCTTCAATGCGAGAGTCTTTGACGAAATGTGAAGTGTTTCCTTCTTAAGATAGTCAGCAATCGAACCAGCTCGAATTCTGCCAGAGAGTTAGACGACCCTGTTGAATGAACCGAACAGTACTGCTCCTTTCAATTCGGTGAGAGAAGGATCCTGAAATACAATGAAAGTCACTAAATCTTTGATCGTTCGTTAACCACCGCGCTATGCTAGCATCTATGATCGGGACGCTCAAATGAAAACCAAAAGAGCATCCAATCATCGTGTATTCAAGGTTTTCATGGTAATTAGTATTGCGCTGATACTTGCACTGCTTGGTTTATTGGTCAGTCTGAACTACCTCCAATACCTTCACGAACGAACATTTTCGTCTGTGGCGTTCGAAGATGAGCTTGGTACAACCATCCCAGTTTCTCGTTCCATGGTGGAAACATTCGTTAGTCGGACACGTTTCCAGATAGAAAAAGAGTTGGAGTCAATCGAGAGCAGTAAACAAGGCTCAGTGACGGAGCATGTCATTGATAGAACCAAATGGATTGAGACCAAGGACGTCTTAGAGAAACTGCGAGACAGTGAAAAAATCTCGCGCTTCGACCAGTTGTATAGAGACATTGAGTCTGCACTGGCAGACATTGACTCAATACTCTGATCCTATTCAAGACGCTTCGTTGGGATATCGTTTTGCGTCCGAAGGTGAAATCTTTTAAGGGTCTTGAATTGATTCAAACAATGCGAAGGTCGCGATACTCCCTTTACAAATCCTTAAAAGACGTGTTAATTCCGTTCAGAAAATACTGTTTGACTCCTTCTTGTGTTCTATGAGGTTCACAAACCAATTGTTTAGCCGCCGAAATATCGTAAAATTCACTTAGATGGTCGAAGGAACTTTCCCTTGAACATTCAAACTAACCAAATGTACTTGTACATTAGACCAATAACATGACGACACCAAACCTAAATGATATTGTGGCCATTAGAGTCACAATTTGCGTACAAGAAGACGAAAACGGCTTCTTTGGTTCTTGCAAAGAGTTTCCCGGCGTTGTAGTAGGTGAAATGACCGAAGAAGATTGTTTAGAACATACTCGAGGAGCTGTCAGAGAACACTTAGACGTTCTACTGTCCAAAGGTCTATCAATACCAGAGGAAGCGATTATTCGCAACGCTGACGAGATTCGTCCTAAGCAAATTAACAGTATCGAGAGCATCCCCGTACCCGCGCTCGCTGCGTGAGTAAGTACCCTAAGCAGATATGGGATCAGCTAAAGGGTATAACCATACAAGAATTCCGATCCGCTCTTTTGAAAGACGGTTGGGAACTTGTCCGTTCAAAGGGTGCAAGGATTACCTACGTTAAAAACGATCAAGTAATCACGCTTCACATGCACCCGAAGAAAACCATGGGGCCGAGTTTGCTTAAACAACTACTTGAACAAACTAGGTGGGATGCCCAAGACCTAAAAAGGTTAAAACTTATCAAGTAGCGAACGCCATACTCCGACTCCAATGAAGCCGTCTTTGAATCTTCGGTAGATTCTGATCTTAGACTAAAGAAAGACCCCGAGGGGGAATCGGGGTCTTTTTGATTAAAGAGGTTAGAAACAGATACCTGGCCGTGATTTAAAACTCACGACTCCCCCAGGTATGGTTGTGTCGTTAGAACTTCAACAATGCATTAACGCCTAGATGCTTGTTGTTCTTGTCTGGACTCTCATCCACTTGACCATAAATGAAGTTCATATTGAACAGCATCGAATTCACAGTCAGTGGCTTGAGTTCGGCTCCAAACAAGATCGATCTTAGATTCATTGCACTCTCGCTAAACTCGACAAACGGCTTAAACAAGTGCTGGTCTCGATTGAATGGAATACCATACGCGATGTTCGTGTTAAACGTCCTGCCTTGGCTCAAGCCTAAGCCACCACCAAGTGGTAGTTGACCGATGGTCGCGGATTCACGCCACAGGGTCGTATCCATTCGTGCGGACTGACCCCAACTTGGAGTGAATGACAACGACAACCCTTCTTCACCAGGCGTTGGGTTGAACACTGCCAGTAGCGAGATACCAGATTCTTTGTAGTCATCCTCTGAATAGGTCGCCATCGTATGTCCGCGAAGATCAAGCGAGAACATCTTGGATGCAACACGTAAGCCGCCGATAAACTCAACACCCGTACCTGTTGCGCCATCACCGCCGTCTCGACGATATGCTAGTTCGCCGAATGGGCTGACCGAGCCGCTCCAGTCGAGCGGAATGGTGTATGTACCGGACACGCCCAAGCGCAAGCGATCTACCGTAGTCTCCAGACTGCCAGCTTCACCAACACCTTCATCGGTCGATAGACTAGCTACAGACACATCGCCTTTGAGCGCTAGGTCAATGCCTTGCATTTGAACAACTTGGCTCTTAAACGCTACGTGTCCCAAACGTAAGCTCAAGTCGCTTTGGTCAACAAGATTCTCATCGTTCCAAACGCTAGCATCACCAGAGCCGATACCTAAAGTACCCCAAATCAAGGTACGAGGCGTAACTTGGTAGCTCGCATAAGGCAATATGGTTGTCGTGTCGGTTTGTAGCTGCCGTGCTGCAGTACCCCACGAGTAATCACTCTCTGCTTCGTTTTGAGATAGTGATATACCGAACATCAGAGCACTAGACGGTCGTAAATCCACACCGATGTAGGTCGAACTTGAAGATGTCTCATACATTGAGCTACTAACATCCTGTTGATCGGCCGTACCCCAAACTGACAGGGCAAATCTTCCGTTAGGACCAGCAAACGAAGTTGAGAAGTTCTCTGGAACCAGATCGCTAAGCTTCATCGATGAGAAGTTGCGCGGCGAAATGACCGAGGAGAACACGTCTCTCTTTCGTGAGGTCGTCGGAGCTTTTGCAGTCGTCGGAGTTTCAAATACCGGCTCTACTTTCGGAGCAGCTTGCGGTTGCGGTTGAGTTGATGTCTCTTCTGCGACCGTTCGCTCGTCTTTGTTTGACTTCCCGCCAATAACTCGGCTAAAGAGATTGCGTTCGGTGTCTTTGTTTTCAACACGGGAACCGATTGCATTTGCTACGCTCGAAATAATCTGTCGACCGACGCTTGAAAGCGCTTCGTTACCGACTGCCTTGATCTCGCTATTGCTCACAATCGTATTGAATGATTGTGATACTGAACGACCAGCAGTATCAGTTGCTGTTACAGTTACTCTAGTGGTTCCACGATCGGATGGCGTTAACGACAAGTTCGATCCGTCGACACTTGACATCGCGGCAGTACCGTCAAAGTCGAAGGTGTAAGCAAGCGTATCGCCATCTTCATCGACAAAGTACTCAGCAACGCTCATAGAGAACGGCTCGCCACCTATCTGCAAGGTCACATCGTCCATTTGCGCTGCAATCTGCGGTGCAGTTTCGACATAGATCTTGAAGACATCGATAACGTCTAAGCCCGCGGGATCACTAGCAATTATTCGAACGGTCGTACTTCCGTACGCGATGCCGGTCAAAGTAATCTCCATGTTTTCCAACGTTGCCGTAACAACGTTTGGATCATCGGACTCGACCACGTAAGCGAGCTCGTCTCCATCAGGATCGCTAAAGTTGCCGTCGATGGAAACTGCACTCGGAATCCCTACTGTGACCGTCATGTCGTCAAGCGACACCACCAAGTTCGGCGAGGAATTCTCGGGAGGTGGATCGGTTACGGTTACTTCAAAAGTATCTGAAACAGATTGGTCGATGCTATCGAAAGCCGTAACGGTTACTTCCGTCGTACCTACTTGATTCCCCCAAATGCGAAGCGCATTACTGCTAGATCTATAGATGACATCCGCGACGTCATCGTCTTCGTTGTCGATTTCAATCGTCAGAGTGCCTTCGTCTTCGAAAATATCATCGAGTTCAACATCGACTCTTTCGTCGACTTCGACAGTTACATCGTCAATTTCGGCGAGCAGTTTCGGCGGATCATTGCGCGCACCGACGTCGATGGTGAAGGTAACTTCTGCCGTATTATTCGCCGTATCAGTAGCCTTCAGGGTCGCTTTGGTTACTCCGGTGGAGTGCAGATATATGTTGATCCACGGATTGTCATTGTCATCGTAGTCGATCGCTGCAGTTGCAATGTCTGCATCGTCGGTCTTGATGTCGAGATCGAAGGTATCTCCCTCATCCGTGAACGCTCCTGAGGCATCAATAGGATCAACCTCAAGACCAATTCGAGTTTCTACATCTGCAATCGCATCTGGATGCGGGATTGGCGGATCGTTGCGAACAACCTCAACGGCAAACGTATCAGACACTGACTGATTGTTTTGGTCCGTTGCGGTGATTTCGATATTGGTTTCACCTGCTTCGTCGCCGTAGATTCGCAAATAATGGTCTTGTCTTATCACTGGTGTGACTATAGTTGCATCATCTACGCTATATCCGTAGGTCAACTCTTCATCGTAGCCTGCGTCGCCATCGTTGAAGTAATCGTTTAGGTCGATGTCATCGCTACGACCGTCAAACTGTACTTCGATGTCGGGTAACCCATCACCAACAACCGTCGGTGGGTCGTTTTGTTCTGCTGTCGCACGGAATCGCTTAAACACCGTAGTTCCATCAGAATCGGTTGCAGTTACCGTAATCCTCGCAGGAGATGAACCTACCGATTCACCAGTGATACAAACATCATCGTTGTTTTGCACGTCGACACTTACTTCACCTGGTCGTGTGGACGTAGCTGAAAATGACAACGCTGGCGTGTCATCGTCCGCATCAGGATCTACGAAGTGTTCGCTTGCCTTGATGATGCAATCAGTGACACCAACAAGTATGCGTTGATCTGGGATCACCTCGTCAGTAGCCATCGGTGGTTCGTTTACGTCGGTTAATGTCACCGTGATATTCACCGCTGCACTCGACCCGTAGTTATCTGAAGCAGTCAGTACGAGTTTAAAGACATTGTCATCGCTCTCGTAGTCTAGACCTTTCTTCTTAACCTTGATCTGTCCACCGTCATCTGTGGTAACGACTCGGAAGTAATCCTTGCCCCCACTCAGCTCGTAGGTGATGGTATCGTCCGCGTCAGGATCCGTCGCTTCGTGAGCTGTCCCGACATTAGTACCAACAGGGGAATTTTCAGGTATTGAGTACGAAAGACCTGATAGCCCGCCAAAGCTCGGTGAGTTGTTGGAATTCTTCACGTAAGCAAAGAAGGTCTGATACGCCGTGGCACCTGAAGAGTCGGTTGCCGACACTTCGATTTCTACTTCTTGCGTACCAGTGACATCATCTTCGGTCGGGGTCACGGTTACGATACCAGCGGACTCCTCGACAGTTACGGCATTAGATGAACCCACAATTTCTGCGTCAAAGTCTACGATATCAGATGCGCCATCTCCGTCGACCGTAAGATCGTTGAGATCGATTTCCTGCGCGTAATCACCGACGAGGAAGTACATGTTGGGGATAGTCTTAATTACTGGATCTTCCTCAACATTCTCAATCCTTACCACGAATTTAAGCTTGTGAGTCTTCCCGGCTAAGTCGGTAGCACAAAGATTGATCTCATAGCCACCAGGATTCGACTCATAGTCGGTATTAACCCTAGGTACGTTAGATCCAAAGATGCCGTGCTCCGTACCGCGAACTGTGAGTTCAAATTCGTGACTGTGGTTTGAGACCGTATCGCTTGCACGCCTTTCGGTGATAACACCACCACGTGCCGCGTTGTAAACCTCTGTATCTTCTGAGCCCTTACAAGGAGTACAGTTGTTGCGTTGGCTCCAACACAGTCTATCTCCTGCAGGACTTGGATCGTCTGCAGTAAAGGTTAAGTTAATGTCATCACCTTCATCAACAGAGTATGCACTCGTTGTGTAGTAGGTATTTGCACCTGTGACTTTTGCAACGGCACGAATGATTGGTGCAGAGTTTGAGCCGTACACCAAATCTATTCTCACCCTGACAGGGTCGGTAGATGCTGAAGCACTGTTACCTCGTGGGTACGCGGTTACGTCAGCCCAAACGGTGATAATGCCTTGGTAGCCTAAAAGTACAAACTGATCGCTACTGGAATCTGTAGATGCCAACTCCATTTTTACGCTGAGCTGTCCTCGCTTACAGGCATTTGCACCACTCAAGCTAAAGTCTGCTACAGTTTCAACATCAACGGAGTTGTTGTTTATCGTAATATCGGTAGTTTGGTCTGTGCCATTTACAGTAAATCCTGTCTCTTCAATCTCGAAACATAGCTGACCACCAGCTGGAGCATTGAAACTATCGGTGACATCGGTGCGCTTAGTACCACCACCATTGGCGGCAGCGAGCGGTACCAGCCAAACTTCGTCATCGGAATTAGCTGCTCTAAGGGGTGTATCAGCGACACCACCTTTAATGACGTCAACATATACCGTCATCTTGTCGCTTTGGTCGTTTGGGTCGGTAACGGTTACGACAAGTTCAAATTCATGGCCGGCCGATAACCTATCCAGATCATCGTCGTCAACATCGTCGGGTACGGAGATATCACCGGTCTCATCGTCAATCTCTAAATATGTCGTCCCTCGATAGTCTCCTCCGGTCATGGAGTATTCCAAATTTCCGGCGTCGTCTTCATCAATGTCTTCGTCCACGAACTGATTCGTGATATCAATCTCAAAATCCGTTCCGACGTTCTCGACGTCCCAATCTGCGGAAACTGAAGTTACTGTGAATACAGGTGCAGCATTTTCTCTAATGGTCACTTTCGCTGTGGCGTTAAGATCATCACCGTCGCTGGAAGTGACCTCGATATTGAGATTAGCTTCACCCTCGCCCACGCCCTTAATGATGATGAGATCATCCGCAATTCCCATACCCGCAAGAATGTGCTCAGCCGTAAAGACTGAATCGTTTCCAGAGTCAATGTCCACCGTATAGGTAGTTTCCGTAGGTCTTAATGTCGCGGGCACGATCCATCGATTCAGGTTGTATTGCCTCGTATGCCCTGCCGTGAGTGGTTCTAGCGAATCCTCTAAGTCATTTACTGGGGCAGTCGTATCGTAAAGTGCTCTTGTCGTAGGAGCGGGATCTGTCGACGTGTCCAAATCTACCCAATCACTCACTTGAACGTCGTACTGATTCCCCATGGGATTTTCTTTGTAGGACCGGACGCTGATGTTGTATTGCGTCGCTGGAGTAAGCCTTGTTATCGTGTAATTGTGAGTTCTCGTCGCGGCGACGAGTCCATCAGAAACTGAATCTGAAAAATACTCAGCGGTATCACCAACTGGGATCCACCGTACTTGGTAAGCCAATTGCTTGCTAAATTGTGTACCTCCATCATCTGCGATTCCTTCCCAGTTGACGTAAATGTTCTCAGGTGATTCGGCTGCAGCCATAACCGCGGTGGGTGCGGTAAGTTTTCCTGGATGGACAATGACGGTGATCTTCAGTTCTCCCAGATTGTCAATTTCAATTGACAATGCTCTGACTGTGTACTTAATAGGTGCTATTAACCAAGCCGCGCTTGTACTATACCAAGTTAGAGATGCTTCATTAAGAGCAATGGTTCGATTAGGGTGAGTTCCTTCAATAGCCAGCCTAACAGAGTCAGCATCACTCGTTGGTCCGAGGTTCAAATCACCCGTTTCTGGAAGTTGAATGCGCGAACTTGGTTCCCCTACTTCATGTCCCTCGTAGATTCGAAGTTGCACGGTACTAGATTGAGCACAACCGGAAGCAACGAATTCCAAGAGAGTATCAGTTTTATTACTGTCGCCCACGAAGAACTCAATATCCTTTCGAGGGGCTTCGTCGTCCTGGGCATCAAAATCGGAATCGTCGTCGGAGTCCCAACCACAATTGTCGGTGATTTGGGCATTTATTGGCACCGCGGCGAACGCGGCAAAGCAAGCTAACGCGATCACCGGTATGAACTTTACCAGACCGCTTAGCTTCAAGCGTTGATCATTCGATTGTGGAATTTCCATGGAATCTCTCCTATGCCAATCCATTGGCAAAAGTAGCTACGTGGGGTACGTAAGGAACACATTGGTGAATGTGTATTTGGACAATTGCGAACTGTACTAAGTTGCATCCCTGTCCGATAGAAGTCATCCCCGCCTCCTTGCGTGGAATTATGTTTCATAATCGAGCCGGGTCTTTATTCCTTTGACCTCGGCGGTTCCCTGTGCTTCTAGTTAGCACTGTTCAGTGGATTATGTATTTAACTTACATTTTACGCAGATATGGCACCTAACACAAAGCATTCCCGCGATTGTGTAGACAGCCCTGCTCCACTGTCAATTTGTGTAAGTATAAGGCAAATTAGTCGATTTTTGCAATATTTTGAAAAATTCTTCGAAAGTGTTTCAGTCCGTTTTTGGATTTACTTGATCGTATAAGCGGTCCCATTGCATACGAAAACCCTCTGATTGAGCACTTTTTCACCACGATTACACTGCTGTGGAGGTTTCTAAAACTTGATTGAAAACGCTCTCTGTTTCAAGGAACCTAAAATTCCCTAAGTTGACGTTTTTAGAGATGGGTAGATGTAAACGCTCTACGGGCTTAAGTTTGATCCCCCAAGCAACTAGTAAGTACGATAGTGGAAGTAAAGGTTAGAGCTCTTTGGGATGCAACGGAAAGTGTATGGAGTGCATCTAGTGACGACGTATTCGGACTATTCGTCGAAGCCGATTCATTGGATGACTTAGCGACAAAACTTGTTCTAACATTTACTGATCTGCGGTCATACTTGGGAAAACCGCTTCCAGCTGAAGTGATTTTTGAAGTTGAGTGTATCAAGGAACAAATTTCCCTTCAATCGATCAATCTTAGAATACATCATGCTGCTCAACAGCAAGCTAGGGTATGAAGTGGCTTTTGGGTAGTGGCTCAGTTTGAATTTGATTTTCTCGGTTTGTACTTACCGCGCTTTTTA
>VYFT01000023.1 GCA_009842245.1 Gammaproteobacteria bacterium
AAATAGTACACGCTCAGTATGACGGATGAGACCACTTCTGATGGCCCCGAAGAGGGAACTGACGAAGGGGACAGCGAAAACAACAGTCCAACTACTCGCCCAGACACAAAATACACTCGCGTAAAGCTAGAAGACGAGATGCGCCAGTCGTATCTTGGCTATGCTATGAGCGTGATCATTGGGCGAGCGTTGCCCGACATTCGCGACGGTCTCAAACCAGTACACCGCCGTTGTCTTTTTGGGATGCACGAACTCAACAATCGTCATGATCGTCCTCCGATGAAATCCGCGCGAGTTTCCGGAGAGGTTATGGGTAAGTATCACCCTCATGGGGAACTCGCGATTTACAACACGATCGTCATCATGGCGCAAGAGTTCAAAATGCGTTATCCGTTAGTGGACGGCCAAGGCAACTTTGGTTCAATTGACGGAGATCCTGCTGCTGCGAGTCGATACACAGAAGTACGGATGTCCAAGATTGCAGGGGAGATGCTCGCAGACCTGCGAAAAGAAACCGTCGACATGATGCCGAACTACGACGAGACTCTCCGGATGCCAGTCGTATTACCTACGCGGACTCCCAATTTGCTGATCAACGGAGCTCAAGGTATAGCTGTAGGGATGGCGACGAATATTCCACCACACAATATCGGCGAAGTTGTCGATGCCTGCATTGCATTGGTTGATGACGAGAGTTTGAACACCAAGCAGTTGATGGAATATGTACGTGGTCCTGATTTTCCTACTGCTGCGATAATTAACGGCATAGCTGGAATCTATGAAGCGTACGAGACGGGTCGGGGTCAAATATTGGTCCGAGCTCGCGCCTTCGTTGAAGTCGATCAGTCCGGACGAGAGTCCATCGTGATCACAGAGATTCCATTCCAACTAAATAAAGCGAAGTTGGTAGAAGCAATTGCTCAGCTAGTACGCGAACAACGTATCACCGGTATCTCAGAATTACGAGACGAGTCTAGCAAAGACGGACTTCGCGTTGTGATCGAAGTGAAAAAGGGTGAAAAGGGTGAGATCGTGCTCAACAACCTTTACTCACAGACCCAACTACAAACGTCGTTTAGCGTAAATTCTGTAGCGTTAATCGACGGTCAACCAAGGGTAGTCACGCTCAAGGAAATGTTGGTTGAATTCATCCGTCACCGAAGAGAAGTCATCGTACGTCGCACGGTCTTTCAGCTACGGGAGGATCGCAAACGCGCTCATACCTTGGAGGGTCAAGCGGTTGCGCTAGCCGACATAGACGAAATCGTCGAGCTTATAAGAAGTTCCAAATCATCGGATGTAGCGCGCGAAGCGTTGATGAGTCGTGAGTGGTTGCGAGATGGAAGCGAAAATTCGCAAGGACGAGATAGGGAAGCTCGGGTCGAGGGAGTCAGAGCGTTGCTTCGTCGTGCTGATGTAAAACTTGCAAGACGTCTCGACATAGAACCAGATTTAGGGTTCAAAATCGAGCAAGGTACGTATCGACTGTCGCTTGATCAAGCAAACGCGATCTTGAGTATGCAATTACAAAGACTAGTGAGCTTGGAACGGGAAAAGCTCATCGAAGATTTTGAATCGATCATTGAAAACATCAAGGAACTACAAAAGATTCTCGACTCTGAAGATCGGATGAATGAAGTAGTAAAGGAAGAGTTAACTGAGATTCGCTCACAATACGGCGATGAACGTAAAACGGAAATCCGCTCTACTATTGAAGATCTTTCGATCACTGACTTAATAACACCAACTTATGTGTTGTTGACAGTGTCTCATGGTGGCTATGCGAAAGTACAGCCTTTAAACGTATACGGTACGCAACGACGTGGCGGGTTCGGAAAGATCGCGCTCACGACTAAAGACGGCGACTATGTTGAGCATGTCCACGTCGTCCATAATCACTCCACATTGTTGTGTTTTTCCAACAAAGGCAGGGTCTATTGGCTTCCAGTCTACAACATCCCGGAGGAAAGTAGAAACGCCCGTGGAAAGCCTTTGGTGAACATGATTGAAATTCACTCTGACGAGCGAATTACCGCGATCGTTCCAGTACCCGAGGAGAGTGAAAGTAGATTTGTTTGCATGGCCACTTCAAAAGGGTTGATCAAGCGTACGAAACTGGATGAATTTGCTACTCCGCGACGTCTTGGAAAAATAGCTATTTCTTTACAGGACGAAGATGAACTCATCGGTGTACACATCACGGACGGGCATCAGGAGTTGATGCTTGTTCAATCAGCTGGATATGCTGTTCGATTCAAAGAATCAGATGTGCGTGCAAGTGGACGCAGTGCTCAAGGCGTACGGGGAATTCAATTGCGTGGTACCGACGAGCGCGTACTTTCCTTTGTGATACCGCAACCAAATTGTTATTTACTGTGTGCGTCGGAGTATGGTTATGGTAAGTGTTCCGACTTCTCGCTATTCAGGCGAATGAATCGTGCAACTCGTGGTGTGTATGCATTGAAGCCTTCTGAGCGCCATGGGCGATTGACGTGCGCGGTGCAAGTATTTGATACAGATGAAGTCATGTTCATCAATGATCGTGGGGTACTACTTCGTACTGCCGTCAGTCAGATAGCCAAGTCGGGTCGAATGACAATCGGTGTTAAACTCATTGATCTAAAAGAAGGCGTACGCTTGGTGGGTGTAGCAGTTATTCACGAAGACGCGTTAGCACACTTTGAAGACGATGTCCCAGACATCAACGAAGAAGACGTGAGCGTTGTTGAGAACGAGACAGACGAAGCTGCTGAAGGCGAATCTGAGCCTGATGAAGACTAGTAGAGTTTTCGTTTTCGCATAAATTCTTAATGCCTCGCGCACACAATTTCTCGGCCGGTCCCGCCGCGCTTCCAACTGCCGTTATGGCAGAAGTGCAACGCGATCTTCTCGATTTCCGTGGTACGGGAATGTCCGTTATGGAAATTAGCCACCGATCGAGCACATTCATGGATATAGCATCGCGAGCAGAGCGGTCGTTGCGTGAATTGCTTGGGGTTGGCGATGACTATCACGTCTTGTTTCTTCAAGGAGGTGCTCGGTTGCAATTCACCATGATCCCTCTGAACCTAGCGGCTCCCGGCGAAGTCGTTGAGTACGTTAATACCGGCTACTGGTCCCAGAAAGCACTACAGGAAGCTGGACGCCTGCGTGATGCGAAAACGGTAGCGACGGCATACGATCATATTCCACCGGAGTCGACCTGGAAGCGTCATCCAAATGCCAAATACTTGTACATCACGACCAATGAGACTATTTCCGGTGTTCAGTTCCAAAGTTTTCCAGAGGGAGGAGATATACCGCTTGTTGCAGATGCTTCTTCAGACATACTGACTCGACCGATGAACGTGGCCAGCTTTGGTTTAATTTACGCTTGTGCTCAGAAGAACTTTGGTCCCGCGGGATTGACCGTAGTAATCATCCGTAAAGACTTGTGTCGAGACCCACTTCAGAGCGAGTCCGCATATCTAAACTATTCGATGCACGCGGAGAGTACGTCCATGTACAACACGCCTAATACATTTGCTTGGTATATAGCGGGTCTAATATTTGACTGGATTCTCGCGCAGGGAGGCGTCGAGGCTATGCAACGGCAATGCGAAGAGAAATCGCGGAAACTATACGACCTCATTGATGCTAGCGATTTATATCTTTCGGTGATTGCTCCTAGTTGCCGTTCATCTGTCAGTATTACCTTTACACTTGCTGATAGTACATTGAATCAACGACTGCTTGATGAGGCAAAGAGGGCTAACATACACAATTTGAAGGGACATAGGGCGATAGGCGGCTTTCGCGCAAGTCTGTACAACGGTGTTCCAATGAAGAGTGTAGACGCTTTGGTGGATTTTCTAGCAGACTTTGAGCAACGCAGGTGTTAAGGAATACGGACAAGACTGAGAAATTGCGCTCTAATGCGTGATGACGTGGTCTTTGCATTGACCATCCACGCGCTAGCTCTTCAAAAAGTCGAACAACGACCCACATGAAAAACGTCAATGCGAGCATTTCAGAACTTCCACCTTACGTTCCGTCAGCTCTAAATGATGAAACGTCGTCGGTCGCTTCTTTCACAGATGTTCTTCAACTAGCTTGTAATGAGAATCCCCGCGGTCCAAGTCCTGCCGTATTGCACGCGTTGCGGAGCGCGCAAGGCACACTCAATCGATATCCTGATTCGGACGGAATCAGGCTAAAGACCCAGCTAGCAGAGAGACTGGGCGTATCTACGCACCAGATCACGCTCGGCAGTGGATCTAGCGGTGTACTGGATCTAATCACCAGAGTCGCACTCTCTCCGAATTCGGAGACGATAGTAGACGAATATTGCTTCACCCTCTATCCTATTCTTATCCGCACAGCGCACGGTAGAGTCGTTTCAGTACCAGCCAAGAATTGGAAAATTGATTTCTCCGCACTTCTTGATGCTGTAACTGAAAAAACTAGGCTGATATTTATTACCAATCCAGGAAATCCCTTAGGAACGTGTGTAGAAAAAGCAGAACTCATCACTTTTCTTGATGCGTTGCCGAAACGGGTATGGCTAGTAATGGACGAGGCGTACATGGAATACGTACAAACACCTAATTTTCCGAACAGCATACAAATATGTCAAGCTTATCCAAACGTAATTCTCACTCGCACGTTTTCCAAGGTATATGGGCTAGCCTCGCTACGTGTCGGGTACGGTATAGCGTCCGATTCTATGACCGAAATGCTCAATAGAGTTCGTCCACCGTTTAATGTCAATAGTCTGGCGTTAGTTGCAGCGGAAGTAGCCTTACAGGACAGTCAATATGTGGCGGAGTGTATTGAATTGAATGAAACAGGGCGAGTTTATCTCTATCGAGAGTTTGAACGAATGGGTCTGGAGTATCTCTGTTCACAAACAAACTTTATCACGCTCGATTGCGGCCGTGAAGCAGCATCGATTAACCAAGATCTCAAGAAACAAGGAGTAGTAGTCCGAACTCTCGCGAATTACAATTTGCCCAACCATTTGCGAGTGACGATTGGACTTCCCGAAGAAAACGAGCGGTTTGTCGTTGCACTTCAACATGCACTTCTACGTTAGACTGACCCGTGTCGAATATCTTGCCTGACAAAACTGTCGAGCCTGCCGTGAGAGATATTCCAGTGATCGCCATCGATGGCTTAGCAGCGTCCGGTAAAGGAACTGTAGCGAGTGAAGTAGCAACTAAACTTGGCTGGAATTTGCTTGATAGTGGATTGTTGTACCGAATCACCGCGTTTTTGGTCAAGGAGCTGGACATCGCAGTCGATGATATAGAAGCCATTGAATCGCTTCTCTCTCATCGAGTAAAGATTGCATACTTCAACGCGGGAATAGATGCGACGCAACAAGACTGGTTATCTGAATCAATGATTAGAAGAGATAGAGTGTTCGTGTTAAGCGACTCGCAACGGCAGAGCTATGTTCGCTGGAATGGTAGCGATATCACAGGAACGATAAGATCTGATCCAATCTCGCGCATCGCCGCTAGAGTCGCTAGTTCACCGAGAGTACGCCGAATGCTCATACCGATTCAGCGCCAGCGTCGAATTATGCCAGGTCTCGTAGCTGACGGCAGAGACATGGGAACCGTTATATTTCCCGACGCTCAACTCAAAATATTTTTGGAAGCGACGCCTGATACCAGAGCTCGACGACGATTGCAGCAATTGAATTTGCCTGACTCTGAGTTTAAACGAATTCGAGACTTAATGACAGAGCGAGATCAAAAGGATTCACTTCGCGAAGTAGCTCCCGCAATCCCGGCGAAAGATTCGGTGTGTTTGGATAGTTCGACGCTGTCTATCGCGGAGACAGTCGCTAAAGTATTTAGACTCGCGCAAGAGCACAAACTAGTCAACGCCAATTCGGACATCCCGTAACTGGGAGAGAATAAATTCAATCACACATCAAGTTTTCGTCGATCGAACTCGCTTAAATTTTCAGTGCTAGCTCCCTACCTAAGTAAGGTTTGAATCACTGATGCGCGTTTAGAACGAGACTTGATAGATGAGCGTAGTGCGTGCTGTAAAGGAGTCGAACCTTGGTTGTCGGTGATGTCAATGTGAGCTCCATGATGTAGCAATAGCTCCGTGACGGCGACAAATCCAGCTTTACTTGCACAATGCAACGCAGTTTCACCTTTGTAGTTTTGTATGTTCACATTAGCACCCAGATTCAACAGTTCAGTGATGTGGCTGATGTTCCCTCCTCGGTCCCCACGGGACTCGTACACAAGTGGGGGCCAACCGTTTTCAGACGCGTTAGGGTCAATCGTTATACCAAATCGTTTTAACAGGTCTGGAAGTCTAGGAGTCTTCGCGAAAGCAGGTTCCCATTTGAGTTTTTGCAGAGCAACTCCAGATTCCAGCAGAACCTGAAGACTGTCTGGATCACTTCGCCACACTGCAAACTTAACTAGCCAGTGAGCGTATGGTTCTGGATTTGCTCCATTATTTAGAAGTAACTTTAATATTTTTGAGTAACCACCACTAATTGCATAATGTAAAGCTGTGAATCCTACTTCTCGGTCGTGTTGTGATTTTTCTTGATTGAGCCGGTCAGGTTCTGCTTCGACTTGGTACTTCACTCTTTCAATATCGCCTAAGAACGTAGCCGAGAAAAGATCTAGTGGTTCGTAAATTTCGGACAAAAGTTTCGCAGTGTCTTTTCTCCTTTTCCACGTCGCGGCTGCATATGCGTTGATTTCGACAAACAAAGGGGTGAAATAGCATCCCCAAACATGTGGGTCTGCACCCAATTGGAGTAAATAACCTACGGTTTCAGTGTTGCCTCGGTAGGCTGCTTCCCACAGCATCGTACGTCCGTGTGGTCCGATTCGGTTTAACCAATCGGGGCGAAGTTTCAGAATTTGCTTGACTGCTGATCGGCTGCGCTGTTTGGCAGATTCCAAACCGAAATTTACAAAATCGCTAGACCTACCAGGTAGTTTGACCATGTCGATTTACTCAAGCCCTTTCAGGCGTTGTTCTTAAATGAAGTTTGATTGTTTAGTCGTAGACACACTTGGTTAAAATATCACACGCTCTGGCTCGGACAACGGGCGAGTACCACTCGTACCGTCGCAAACAGCTAAATATATGTGGGACGATGAACCCACAATTCTTTGTCCGCGTGGAATCTCTGAGTTCTCGCTCGTGCGGACGTTTATGCTTTTGCAGTATCCAATGCCGAGCTTTTTATCTTACTGAGTCCTTGGAGGAACATGACCGAAACATTCGCTGAGCTACTGGAAGAAAGTGTAGAAACTGTTGAAATGGTGCCGGGATCGATTGTCGTTGGAACAGTCGTCGACATTGACAATGATTACGTAACCATGCACGTTGGATTGAAATCCGAAGGAGTGATTCCTCGTGAACAGTTTCTCGACGTTGAAGGAAATTTCAAACTCAGTGTTGGCGATCAAGTTAAAGTGGCCATGGAAGTTGTTGACGACGGCTTCGGCGAAACGCGACTATCGCGCGAAAAAGCGAAACGCGCGGAGACTTGGGAACGACTCGAAGAGGCTTACGAACGCGAAGATGCAGTTCGAGGCAAACTATGCAGTAAGGTGAAAGGTGGTTTTACTGTCCTGATTGAGGACATTCGAGCATTTCTTCCTGGGTCATTGGTCGACCTTAAACCACTCAAGGAACCGACGGACATTGAAGGCGAAGAGATGGACTTTCAAATCATCAAGCTTGATTCTCGCCGAAACAATGTGGTCGTTTCACGAAGAGCCGTTCTAGAAACAGAGAATAGTGAAGAACGAGACGCGTTGCTCGCCTCTCTAACTGAGGGACAAGTGATACAAGGTACCGTCAAGAATCTCACTGAATATGGGGCGTTTGTTGATCTCGGTGGCGTAGACGGATTATTGCACGTCACGGACATGGCCTGGAAACGGGTACGTCATCCGAGCGAAGTTGTAACTGTAGGTCAGGATGTAACGGTAAGAGTACTGTCGTTCGACTCTGACAAGTCCAGAGTATCTCTAGGCATGAAGCAGCTCGGTGAAGATCCTTGGAGCGACATCTTAGAACGTTATCCACCACGCACGAAGGTGTACGCGACAGTCACAAACATCACTGATTACGGTTGCTTTGCTGAAATCGAAGACGGTGTCGAAGGTCTCGTGCATGTATCCGAAATGGATTGGACAAGTCGAAATGTAAACCCAGCAAAGATCGTAACCGTTGGGGATACCATTGAGGTGATGGTACTTGGCATCGACGAGGAACGTCGGCGTGTCTCACTAGGAATGAAACAGTGTAAAGACAATCCTTGGGAAGTGTTTGGCGATACCCACGAAATCGGTCAGAAAGTTTCGGGTACAGTGAAGTCTATCACGGATTTTGGAATTTTCATCGGTTTACCAGGGAACGTAGACGGCTTGGTGCATTTATCAGACATGTCTTGGACTGAACCGGGTGAAACCGTCATTCGCCGATTCAGTCGCGGTGAACAAGTTGACGCAGTAGTACTAGCGATTGATGTGGAGCGAGAGCGTATTGGTCTCGGTATTAAGCAACTAGACGTTGACAGTTTTGGCGATTACGTGAAGGCGAACCCCCGCGGTACAGTTGTAGCCGGCGTCGTATCGGAAGTAACACAGCAAGATGCGACAATAGAGTTGGCTGAGGGAGTTGTAGGCGTCGTCCGAGTTAGCGAAATTTCCCAGGATCATGTTGACGACGCACGACATGCTTTGAAAATTGGCGATGGAATCGTCGGGAAAATCATAACTGTCGATAATCGAAATCGAGTGGTGTGGTTGTCAATTAAACAGAGTGAAGAAGACCACGAAGCTGAAGCGCATCGTGAATACCAACAACAGACGGAAGAGGAATCTCGCGCAACTACGTTTGGCGAACTGATACGATCGCAATTAAAGAAGAAGTGATTTTTTAGACGCTAAGAGAATCCGATTATGGTCTTATCAGAGGTCGTACAAAAGATTGCCCGTAAGCATCCAGATTACGCGGACGAAACCATCAAGCAATGTACTCGTCTAATCGTGTCTCACTTGGACGAGTCCTTGGTTATGGGTAAAGAGGTTCAAATTCGAGGGTTTGGAACCTTTTCGCTCCGTCGTCGTGCGGCACGGGCTGCACGCGATCCTCGCAACGGATCGACAGTGATGCTACCAGAAACGTATGTTCCGCACTTCAAGGTCAGTCCGAAGCTTCGCGATTCAGTGCGGCAACATGCTACGGTTACTTTCGATCTTGGCGGTCCAAAAACGGACGACTAATTCGACAATATCTCGCAACGAGAGATAGACTGATTTAAAGCAGTTTCTCTTGTTACTCAGAGTCGCTCAATTTAAAGTTAATTGATGTCGAAAATTTGAGTTGAGTACCGATTTTTTCTACTAACGCTGACGGAAATTTTGGAAAAGGCTCAGCCCGTGAGAATATCTGTAGCGCTTCTTCATCTAGTAATTCGACACCACTAGAAGACGTTATATCTTTGTCTCGAACGCTTCCGTCAGCATTGAGAGTCAATTGAACTACGACCGATCCTTCCTGCTTGGCGATTCTAGCTTCTCTCGGATACTGTTTAAACTTGTGTATTCGAGTACTAACTCGCTTTAGATAATTGTTCTCAATGCTCTTGGACCCACGGTCTCTAGCGGATTCATCGGTAATACCTGTGCCAAAGAAGATCGAGTTGGAATTGCCCATTGGATCAATCGAATCCGTTAAGCTCTGAACATCCAAAGAAACCTCGGGGAGTTCTGAGATATCCTCTGGTGAGACGTCTATCGATGGGGAGAGATCTACTTCAATTGGAACAATCTCTACTGGATCCGGTCGAGGGGGTATTGAATCCATTCGTGGCGGCGCGGGCAATGCCTGCCTGGTTTGCGTTCGTTGGTCTTTCTTAGGCTCTTCAAGGGAAAGTTCAACCTCAAGATATCCTTCGTCCCCAACGTCTCTGCCACCTTGGTAGAACAAAGTAAAGACCAAGAAGTGAGCTATTAACGACAACCCAATTGCAAAGGTCCAGATGGTTTTTGGGTTAATCATTAGGGATGGTTGAATCTGCGGATTTTGTTTGTGGCAATTAAATTTTAAGTCGATTTACAGTTCGCGCTCAAACTAACTGCTCACTCTCTCGGTGTCGATTTCGAGTCGTTAATGAGTCGCTCAGTTCGAAGAATGAGCTCGTACAGTCGCTAGAGAAATCTTTCTTAACCCAAGGTCTCGCAGTTTTTTCAGTACTTCTCTCGTAGTGTGTGCAGGGACGCTTGCATCGGCTCGAATTAATACTTGAGCTTCTGAAATATCGCTTGGTTCGAGCGGAAACACATCGACCAATGTATCTATTGAGGTTGCGATCTCATCGACGTACACAGACCCGGCTTTGTCTAAAGTCACGGTTACATCGTGAACCTCTTGATCAAGGTTGCTTGTTGAGGATGGAACGTCTAACTCTTGAACATCTGGACTGCGTTCGTTCGACTTCTCAATGTTTCCGGTGATCAAGATGAATGCTAACATAAGGAACACGACATTAATTAATGGAATCATTTGTGAATCACTCACACTTGAGGTGCTGTGCTCAATATTTAGGTTCATTAATTATCGAGCTCAATGGTCACATTTGAAGCATTCGCTTGTTTCATTCGATCTAGTAGTGTTATCAAACCCTGCGTAGACACATCCTGTTGAATATCAATGACATAGTTGGAGTTCTCACCTTTTTGTTGAATCCAAAGAGCAAGTTCATCTGGATTCGCACTCTCAATAAATAACCCGTCGATAATGAGAAGTCCGTCGTCGTTCTCCAACCAAACTGATACGATCTCTTGTTGTTGGGATGGTTGTGCTTTGGAAGTATCAAGGCTAAGTTGCTTGTCTGCGACAACCGTCTTGGTCAATATGAAGAATAGCAACAAAATGAACACGATGTCAATGAGCGGTACCATACTCACCGTTCTTTTCTTCGTTGTCGAATATTGCGACAGGTCCAGCATATCGCGAAGCTATCTCTCTTTTCGAAGATGGTAAGAAGTAAAAATCCGAGTGACGGTATCGTTGATCAGTATTGCGCTTCGATGTATCTTGCGATCCATCCAATTGAATGCCGCGAGTACGGGAATGGCGATAGCCAGACCGAGTGCCGTGGTGAGGAGTGCTTGCCAAATACCTCCCGCAAGCACGGATGGGTCAACTTGATTACCTGCAACTTCCATCGCTTGAAACGCATTGATCATACCCAGTACAGTACCCAATAGTCCAAGCAAGGGACTCAAGGTTCCAATCACCTCTAACGCAGGTAACAATTTGCGAAGCTCTGCTAATTTAGCGATCGCCATGCGTTCAATTTCTTCCTTGATAACTGCTTCGTCGTTTTCACTACCGGTCAAGTTTTCCATCGTAAACTTGACGATGTCGTGAGCAAAAGCTTGCTTGGTGAGTTTTGTTAGCGCTGTTGCATGATCATGTTCAACCCAAGCTTGCATGGCAGGTTGAAGGTGGACGGTGTCGTCTGGACGTGCTTGCACCAGATGCCACATCTTGTATATCACAATAGTGATAGCAACAACCGAGATCACCAGTAGTAACCAAACTACCGGTCCGCCCACCTGGAGAAAGTTAATCAACGATTGAAACATGTTCAACGGTTAAACTTGATGCTGTTCAACCGTTGAAGAATTTCTCGCTAGTTTCTAGGAACAATGAAGTTGTAACAAAGCAACAATTAAAGATGTTGCGTTACCTGAAGTCCACGCCTAATTCGATCCAGAATTTTCGACCTTGGGTAAATCGGCGACGAGTATCAAATCTACTTCGGTCTACAACTTCGTCGAAGAGGTTGTTCACTTCGAAGTTAATGAACCCAGAGAATCGATCGGTGATGCGTCCATTCCATGAAATCTTTGAGTTTACCGTAAGCAAACCGTCGAATTCAAAGTCTTCGTAGATGTCATGCGTCATTCCGGTGTTGGGATCCGTGTAATTGTCCCTCGTGTCGCGTGCGATGGTTCCGCCCTGGCGATGGTTGAAGTGATTCGTCCAGGTGATATCCCATACTGGAAATCTAGTGGTAGTGAAAAAGCCAAAACCGAGAGGTACGTTGTAGTCCCACGCAGGTAATTCTTCGGCTGAAATCAAACTGCCATCATAGTAGATTAATTCCTGATCCAGTTCATCGTCATATCCACCATCGTCTTGTCGATTCGATTCGCTTGTCTTATAACTCATACTGAACGAAACGGTAGTTTCTGAGATACCAAAGAGCACCGGCTGTGAGTTGATAAACGAAGCAGAAATACTTTGTGTAGAACTACGACCGTCGTTCGTGTAGAAATAATTCCCATCATCGTCGCGTGATCGGGACACTCCATCTTTGGATTCACGAGATACAAACTGTAGGCTAGTATCTAGTGCGAACGCTGAGGAGGACCAGCCAATCATAAATTCGTCAGAGTAGGGTGTATCCAATTCCGATCTACCCGATCTGTCGTCAAACGTACGATGTGTGCAATTTACGAAGTCAGGATCAGAGCAGGGTACCTCTTCGCCAGGACGTCCTCTTGGACGCGTTAGATTGAGGAAAATCTCTCGCCATCCGTATATCGCGTCGTTGAGCTCGTATCTGAAGAAGCTACGACCATAGTAGCGGCTGAGCCCGCTAACGATAGTGCCCTCAAATAGCTGTCGACTTGCACTGATTCTGGGTGAGAAGTTGAAGTTTTCAAGATAACTCTCCCAGTCAGCCCGAAGTCCAAGAGTAACGTTAATCGCGCTATCACCTGTGGGGTCACCTATGGAAAACTTATCCTCAAAATACCCAGAGATTTCTTCGTAAGATACGTCAACTTCGCCAGCATACCAATGTGACCGAGACTGCAGATACTCATCACCTGCACTACTCACACCATCACCGTCTTGATCTTGACAACCTTCTCTACCCATATCTCGAACACACCAGAAGTTCTCGAATAAGATATCTTCAGGTCTCTTGTAAAAGCTTGTCGTCATCTTGACCTCGCCACCCAAAGTTAGCTGATGGGCACTCAAAAATCCATCGGAATCTAGTGGCCCGCGTGTCCATTTGGGTTTAAAGCTCCAACGTGTTTGTTGTTGCTCAGAATCTCCAAACGCCCCCTCATATCTGGACACGCCACTACCCTCTAAGTGCTCGTGATAGGTGAAATAACTTGTGCTGCTATCAAGGATATCGGACAATTGGTCGAAGGAAAACTGTGCCTCCATCTCGCCATACCCTAAAGAGTAAGAAGTACTAACTGTGAACCCTATTCCGTTATGCTCTTTTTCAAAGAGACCGGTGTAGTTTGTGGACGTTAATCCATCATGGGTTCGAGATGTAGATCTAAACGAAACTGCAAGTTGCTGACCGCCTAAGGGGAAACTCAACTTCCCAACTAAGTTTTGAATGTTGTCTTCATAGTCTAGGAAACGTATAGTGTCGGTATCGTCTTCAAACTCTTGTGCAAAGGTGGAGTGTCGATTTGTAAGACCAAGAGTGATGCCTGCTTCCCCGATTCCCCACTGAAAGGAGAGTTTGTAATTTGACTTTTCGTAATCCGGCGTATAGACGGCACTGTAGCGATCTGCCGAGGAGATGTCGTCTTCGCTAAGGTGAAAACTCTCCCACTCATCTTTTTGCAGTCCCCACTTAAACGAAATCTTGTCGTCCCCGTCATACTGCTTAAGGTCAGCTGAAACCACGCCCCCAGTAAAACCACCGTATTCGACGGGAATATTACTATCGAAAACTTCAACCTTTTCAAGTAAGTCGATGTCAATGTAATAGCCTTGTGGAGAGCTCCCACCATGAGGAGCGACTAGACTCGGCGTTCTCCAAATGTCCATGCTGTTAGCAGGGTTTAGGTCATTGTTAGCATCTGCGCCGTCAATGAGAAAGAGATTTTGGTAAAACTCTTGACCATGAATGGAGACCTCATCGGGTCTAAGACTCGCGGTTCCCGCGGACAGATCGCTTTCCCGCGAAAAATCAACGTTCGGATTCAATCGAAGAAGATCTGCTAGATTGCCTTCACCGGTAGGAGATTTTTCGATAGTTTCTTCTGAGTAAGTGGTTTCCCCTGGGGTAACTTCAATCGGAGTGGCTTCTACATCGATTTCGATCTGTCGTGTGGACTCCGTCCCGTTGGAGTCATCGTTCTCATCATCAGATTGGTCGTTTTGCGAAACGAGGGTACCACCCATCGTAGTAAGCGCGATTCCGACGATTAATTTTGAAAGAATATTTCTCATGGCGATCTCCTTAGCGTGATTGATGAATCTGGTAATTTTGGACCTTCTAGTTGTTTCTCATTGGAGTTTTGTATGCATAAAACGTGGCTATCCCACAAAGCCGAACGTCAACCAATTGTCAGTGATTATCGTGGTTTTCTTCGTGTTACGATTTTACGAAATCGGAAATCGATTGCCCGTTCTTTCACTCATTCCGAGGTAGGTCTATCTCGACAAACAAGGGGAGATCCGTGTAGTAGACTGCGCACTTTATTTCACGAGGGTCGCACAATCGCATGACTGAAGCATACCGACTCAATTGATCTCGATGTTGGCGATGACACTCACGACGTAATTCCTCAAGCGATTTGTCCTCATCCACTCTGGTCGTTTTATAGTCGATGATCCAACGAACATTGTCATTGTCCACGAATGTTCTGTCGATGACTATTTCGGTCAGTCCACCATCAAGTACTGCTGTATAGGCAGCTTCGGATCTTGCTTCTCTCTGGTTTGAGCTAATGATCCATTGCCCCTGGTCATGATTCAACACGTTGTTAAGATGGCATTGTGTTCTTTCAACAAGACTACCAATTTCCGTTTCTGCTATCCCTTCGGCACGCAAAAACTGTTGCCAACTTGCAATTCGATCGGAATCGAAGACTTTTTCCCTTTGCCTTGTCTGCGAAAGCCAGTTAAGTTCTCTGTGAACTAATTTCCCAAGAACGAGCTCTTGGCGGAAGTGTGGCGGAACTGGTATTGTGACATTCGAAGTCAATCGAGACTTTAGATCCGCTTCTATTTGGTACACCGGTTCTGGTTCTACCCATTCATAACTAGGGTCGATGCGAGACAAAAGGTTTCCGCGTGTGATATTCACGTTGCTCGGTTCTGGTTCGGCATCGATTTCCGTCGCTTCATCGAAGAAGGGTTCAAGCAATGCTAACAAAGACCCAGATCTAGGTCGCTTTTCTTGGGTGCGAAAGTGCCCGAATATTGAGAGCGTCTTTTTAGCACGGGTCATTGCGACATACAACAAGCGTTTGTCTTCGTTCGCGTCCCGCACTCTTTCTTCCCGACGCAAAAACTCATAAAACGGATCTTCAGTTTCCTGGTCCCGAACAGCGACAAGCAACGAATTTTCAAATTCTGCCCAATGCACCAATTCTCTGGGATAGCTTCCAGTAGCATTACTTATATCCACAAGAAGCACGTGATCAAACTCTAACCCTTTTGCTTTGTGAATGGTCATGATGTCGAGATCTGCATTTTCTCCTGACTCGGACACGTACTCGGACTGTACGCGAGTCCAAAGATCATGTAAGCGAATTTCACGCTCCGTTGTAGACTCTAATAGCTCGAAGAATCGTTCAGCATTTATCATAGAATCGACATCTTCGTAAGCATGATTACCACCCAAACGAAACCAGAGTCGCTCAACTTGGGATCGTAGCGTTAAATGGGACTCTAACCTAGATTGCACAACTGCTCTTTCCACTCTAGACAACAACTTTAATCCGGTATTCGTCAAGTCCGAACAACTCAACATTTCACTCCCGGTCTTACACTCCGCTAATTTCTCTAAATCAGGTAGGGCTAAACCACATAGTGGCGAACGAAACACAGAGAGCCAAGCAAGACGTGAGCGATCTTCATTAAATGCTTCCACCAATGAATAGAGATCGCGAACAACTGGAGCAACTTCCAGTTTTAATATTTCGATACCCTTCCACTGTATTCCTTTATCTTTCAAAGCGTCGAAATATCCCGCTAGACGAGTTCGGGTGGGTACTAGCAATGCAATTTTGTCGTCGGACCCATAGGACGAAACGAGTTGTTCAACGCGTTTTGCTACCTGTCTTGCTTCGCGCCAACCATGTGGATCGTCTAGAGTGAGAACGAAGTTCACCGATGCTTCATTCGGATTCTCCTCTAATTGAGTGTTCGCTGGTACCGATTCGGCAAACGCTACTTGTCCATACTCCGCGTTTTCTTCGCTCCCAAATACGTGCTCGAATACTCGATTGTTAAACTCAACGAGAGAGGGGATCGAACGAAAGTTACTGTTTAGCTTGCGTGGTTGTACGTCTAAGTTCAATATCTCTTGGTTGAAAGTACGTTGAAAGAGGCTGAGATTTGCGTTTCGAAACCGGTAAATAGATTGCATTGGATCACCGACCGCGAAAAAACTGTTTCCCGATTCAGGATTCCAGGTGGTCATGATGCGTTCAAAGAACGCAAACTGCGCATCCGATGTGTCTTGATATTCATCTATGAGAATGTGGGAAATCCGGTAATCCAAGGCAAGGGCTAATTCAGTAGGCATTTCGTCTCGTTCTAAAGCCCGTTGCGCCGCGAACGCCAGTTCCGAGAAATCAATACACTCCCGGCGCTGAAAGATTACGTTGAGTTTTTCGATTAGAGAAGGTAGACCAAGACACAACGAGTTAAAAGCATCTCGGTGTCGAGACAATATCATCC
>VYFT01000014.1:0-31445 GCA_009842245.1 Gammaproteobacteria bacterium
GGATCAATCGCTAGTTGTCTCGCCTCTGATTGTGCCCGAGCTTGAATCTTGAGAATTTCTGCATCTGTTTTTGCACGTATTAGTTTCGCCTCACTTTCCTTCTTTTCTCTCCAAGGAGCAATCATCGGACCTGCTATGCTACCTATTCCACTAGCTGTGTAGTCTATTAATTTTTCTATAGCTTTCGCTTTTATCTCTATTTCCATGTGATGGGTTGCCTTAGTTCGATGTACATCTAGCTTTTCAAAGTGGCCAAATGTACATTTTAATACAAAATTTGTCTACATATTGGGGTAGTTACCGCAGACATTCAAGTAGGTGGGTACGGGTTGTTCGAGTGTGCTGGACTCGAATAAATTTGGTTTGTCCCGTGAATGCGCTCGAAATTGCTTACAGGTGGTTCATAAGAGTCAGCTGAGTTCGCGGAAACGTAAGCACACCAAATGACGACTGTGTGTGACTATCAGTTGTGTGGAAACGAGAAGTGAGGTTTGAGTCCCAGGAAAAATTCTACAATCCACATTAAGTGCATTCCTCGTTAGATCATCAGTTCGCCGTAGTTAAACTATAGATTATTTGCTGTCGAGTATTGTTAACAACAGACCCTTAAGCAAACCATGTACCAAACTGAGCTATTTTCAAACGGATCGTGTTTCTAAAGTTACGTGTGAGGTCTACGTACAATCTTTCGTACAACTTGCTGAAGACCTTTGTCATTCTTCCTCCCTCCGCAGATTGTGTTCTCCAGATCTACTCTCTTTGAGAAGCCAAATGTCCTTTAAGACGACAAGCCAAATCCCAATGCCAAGAAAAATCACGGATATCATCCTAAAATTTGTACGCCAAGACCTGACGCTGTATTGGTTCGCCTGTATTTCCTTAATCTCTTCAATCAATTCACCTACCCTTTGTTCTGTCTCTTGAGCGGCTTGCAGTCGAAGATCAAGGACAAGTTTAAACAATCCACTGTACCCATCTTCTTCGAGAATTGAGACTAGAGAATCTATGTCAACTACGACTTTGTCGTTTTCAATAGATTCGGACGAATCTATTGAGTTAGCAATTTGTAAAACTAACGCAGATATTTGAAGAATCAGATGAGACGTGCTTTTCTCAGATTCATCTGTGAGCATGATGCTAGTGAGTAGTAAAACCATGTCTAAATTTTTTTCTGTTCGCGTGAGCTCTTCTCTCGCCATGCGTATGAAATCCCGATTAATCCAAATCTTATATTCATTTAGCTCAAGCTGACTTTCTGTAGACGAGAGCCAAATTTTTTCCGTCACGGCCGCATTAAAGACTAATGAAGCACTTATCATTGTGGCTCCAGAGATCAGTACGAGGCTTTTTGGCCGACTACCGATCATCGAACGAATTGACTTGAGACGTTTCCACATAGGACAGAAGTTCCTTGATTGAGATTGAGGCTAGATGTTTTGAGTTTGAATTTTCCTAAGAGACAATAATTCCAGTTCAATAGGAGTTGTAAAGAGTGTTGATAATCTGCACAACAGTCTCAGGCTTAAGCTAAGACACAACCGTGCTAAGCAAAAAACCATTGTTGTGCCCCCTGAGATATGAAGATTCGCCCTATACGCAGAAATTCAATACCCCAGGTGAGGCAATGATTAACAAAAGAAAATTTTAAGAATGCTTTCGAAGTATGATGCGTAAGCCTAGAATCGGACGAACTAAAAATTTCGCAATCTCGTCATTAGAAGACTCAATACTCGAGCCTATAGTCTCCGTCCACAAAGATGTGGCAGGACGTGTTCCACTAACGTTCTCGACGTTAATCCCCAGACTAAAATGTATTGAACAACCCATGCGAATGTGTGGACTTGCATGAAATAAAGTCATCGCATATTATGAATTTCACTCACTATTAATCGACGTCTGTGAGTAAGCACACTACAGGCAGCATATAAAATCGCGATTAAGAGGTCAAATTGCCTATGACCATCATGAGAAGAGTAGCGAGGTCTTGTTTTGACAAAATCCAGAATCCTGATCGTAACTGTTGTCGTAGTATTGGTCGTTTCCTGGCTGTTGTCTGGAATTCTCACCAAAACCCCAATCGAGACACCCTCTTCTATCGCAGAAGCAAAGGAAGTGCTCGACGAGGCAATTGCCGCTCGCGATCCAATGTCAGTGCGCGGAAGGCGAAGCACTGCATCCGAGCAATTCGAACTCATCGTTCTTTATGGTCGTATCGTAGATCGCAATCAATCCACCGTCCCTGCCCTCACCCGTGGCCAGATTTTTAATCGATACGTGGATATCGGCGATAAGGTGAAAGCCGGCGATGTCTTGTGCGAACTAGAGATCTTGGATCGAGTTGCTCAGGTAGAAGCTGCGAAAGATGCCGTCGACGTTTTGAAGAAGGAATACGAAAGCACCCTCACTTTGATCGAAGACGGCTTTGACCAGCGCTTGAACAGCGCGCGAAAGAAATCCCAGCTCAGTGCCGCCCAACAACGATTACTTGCAGCAGAACTGGAACTACAACACACCAAGATCAAAGCTCCTATAGATGGCATCGTCGACCAAGTCCACGTTAATGTCGGAGACTACATTGAAACTGGTAATCCCTGCGCGACCATCTTGGTTCTGGACCCTGTGTATGTCCAAGCATATGTTTCCGAAGAGCACGTACACCAACTCAATCTCGGCCAGGAAGCAGAAATCCTCCTACCCAATGGCGCGACACGAACCGGAACACTGTCGTTCGTGAGTAGAAGAGGAGACTTGAGTACGCGAACGTTTCGTATTGAGATTGAACTCCCAAATGAGGACTACGCGATTAGCTCTGGCTTGAGCGCAACGATCAATTTACCTACAACGCCACACATGGCGCACAAGATCCCCGCTTCGGTGATGGCGATGAATGAACAGGGGCGATTGGGAATAAAGACTGTTGATGGCGACAACATGGTCGCGTTCCACGAAATCGACATCGTCAGAGAAGACTCGGATGGTGTTTGGGTTTCTGGATTACCTTCGGTTACTACGATTATTACTGTTGGACAGGGTTTAGTGGTAGCTGGGGAACGAGTGTCCGTAGAACTTCGCGACTAACTCGGGACTCCCCCGTTTTGGATCGAGACCAGCATTAGTTCAAGATGAAACGCATCGTTGAATTCGCGATAAGCCACACGCGCACTACCCTGCTTGTGATGTTCACGATCCTCGTGTTTGGGGTTGTGGCGCGACTCACGATTCCGGTCGAAAACGAACCCAAGGTAGATGTCCCTACCTTCTTGGTGACCATTCCTCATGAAGGAGTCTCGCCAAACGACGCATTGCGACTATTGATCGCACCTATGGAGATCGAACTGAAAGCAGTAGAAGGTGTGAAGGAAGTGAGTAGCACCGGTGCCGAACACATGGGGGTTGTTTCAGTGGAGTTCTTTACTCACGTAAAGATGGATACCGCTAGATCTGATCTCCGCGAAGCCGTGAACCGGGCGCGCGAGAACTTCCCGTCGACGACAGACGAACCGGTCATCACCGAGGCGGGAGGACATGTCAGCCGCGTCCTGCAGGTGAATCTGGTGAGCAGAGGCGCGCCGGAAGAAACCGTTTATCGCACGGCGGTGGGTGTTAAGGATCAGCTGGAAGCTCTACCGAGCGTACAGCGAATCAGTATGCAAGGCGCGCGCGAGGAATTTCTTGAAATCCTCATCGACGCGACCAAGATGCACGCCTATCAGATTTCTGCAGAACATTTAATCAACACCCTCGCTCGCAACAACCGTTTGATTCCCGCAGGTTCCCTCCTTTCTGGACAGGGAAGCCTATCGATCAACATCCCCAGTGTGGTTGACACTCCTGAAGATCTCATTGACATACCAGTTTTCGCCGACCAAGATAAAGTAGTTACTCTTGGCGATATCGCGACCGTACGTAGAACGTTCAAGGATCGCGTGAGCTATTCCCACGCAAATGGCGAACAATCTATTTCTCTGTTCGTTTATCGTCGACCTGAAGCGTTCCTTATCGGTACCGCACATGAAGTACAGGCATTCGTAGCAGAAATTCAAGACGAAATCCCAACAAGCATTGGGATGTTTATCTCTTCCAACTATGCTTCCTTTGCCGAACGATTGGTGAACGAGCTTCAAGGAAACATGGTTACTGCTCTTGTACTCGTCATGATCGTCGTTCTTGCTACTATGGGCTTTCGAAGTAGCGTTCTGGTTGGAACTGCGATCCCTATTGCATTCCTGTTTGCGTTGATCATCCTCTGGATTGCAGGGCAATCGTTCAACTTCATGGTGATGTTTGGCATGCTCCTGGGGTTGGGGATGCTCATCGACGGAGTGGTCGTCGTCGCGGAGGATGCTGATCGACGCATGGCAGACGGCGTCGGAAGCGCGCAGGCGTATTCGTCGGCTACTGTTCGGATGGCGCGACCCGTTATTGCCTCAACATCTACCACGTTGGCGGTGTTCCTCCCCTTACTCTTTTGGCCCGGTACTGCAGGTGCTTTCCTAGGGTACTTACCTCGTACTGTATTTCTGGTAATGGTTGGTGCCCTACTCTACGCGCTGGTATTCGCACCTGCTTTTGGTAACTTTCTCATGGGAGATAAGCCTGGGAAACGCGACGCAAAAGAGTCTGTAGCACTGATGTGGAACGTCGATCTCTCCCTACTGCGCGGGTTCAAATCACTCTATGCAAAGGTCTTAGCATTCGCCGTTCGATACGCCACCGGTACGGTGATCGTTGCACTGATCGTAGTCTATGTGATCTTTTCAATCCATGGTGCCAGGAATCTTGGAGTCATATTCTTCAACGAGAACGACCCGCAATGGGCCAATATCTTTGTTCGTGCCCAAGGCAATCTGTCTCCTGAGGAATCCTATTCTTTGGTGACTGAAGTTGAAGACGAGTTGAATCAAGTGGTGGGGCTATGGAACATCAACATGATCTCCACTGCGGGACTGGGACAAGCAGAAGGAACTCGTGTTGAGTTTAGCGGTGGATCAAGCGCTGATGTCATTGGTATCTTTTACATTGAGATGACTCCAAGTGACCAGCGTGAACGAACTGGAACGGAGATCTTAGAAGAAATACGAGAACGCGTATCTGGTTTCAATGGGGTCGTTATCGAAGTTGTTCCTATTTCAGGGGCACTCACTCCTGGAAAACCCATAGCCCTACAGTTCACTTCGCCAGATCGGGAAGCTCTGACTCCTGTGGTGGAAAGAGTGAAAGACTATATGCTGAACGAGGTCGAAGGTCTACGCGATCTTGAAGACACGTTACCGCTCGGTGCCCTCGAGTGGGAACTCTCCGTAGATCGAGCTCGCGCCGCACTTTATGGGGCCGATGTCACGACAGTAGGCTTAACAGCACAACTACTCACAACCGGCGTAAAGCTTGGTGAATATCGACCGGACGACTCCGAAGATGCACTAGACATCCGCGTACGTTTTCCTTCTGACAATCGGGGTCTCGATGCACTAGACAACCTAGAAGTCGTAACTAATCGCGGTAGCGTACCCATTTCTCACTTTGTAGAACGTAAACCAAGAATTAAGTCCGACGCCCTACAACGTCGCGACCAGAACAACATGCACATGATTCAATCGGGGCTTGCCCCGGGAGTACTTCCCGACACAAAGGTCAGGGAAATTCAGACGTGGATCGACTCGCAGGATTTTGACAGTCGAGTCGATATCCGCTTCCGAGGTACGAACGAAGAGCAAGAAGAGTCCGAGGCGTATCTGTCAAAAGCGTTCTCCTTCGCCCTTCTATTGATGTTCGTGTTGCTAGTTCTACACTACAACAATTTCTACCACCCCATATTGACGATGCTCGCGATCGTATTGTCAACAGCGGGAGTATTCCTCGGTCTTACCTTGACGAATCAACCATTTAGCGTGATTCTGAGCGGAATTGGAGTGTTAACACTTGCTGGCATTGTGGTTAACAACAACATAGTTCTGATTGATACTTTTAATGCTGGAGTACGCGATAATCCAGGTCGAGATGTCCGAGACATCATCGTTCTCACCGGTCTGCAACGACTTAGACCAGTACTAGTTACTACAGGTACCACTATCATTGGCATTCTTCCCCTCGCAACGCACAACTCCATCGACTTCATTAACAGACAATGGATCTTCGGCGGTCCCGTATCTGCCTATTGGGTCCCCTTATCGCAAGCCATTCTGTTTGGATTAAGCTTCGCGACCGTTTTGACCCTTATAGTGACCCCTGCTTTACTAATGCTCCCATCGCAACTGAAGGGATGGCTTCAGAAGTTGAAGACCTTCAGATTACCGAAAAAATCTGAAGCTAGCTAGTGTTTGTATTGAATCTTTCTGGTCATCGTCGATGGAACTTAGAGTGAAATCTCATTTCTTCCCACGTGTTCAGGACGCTGTGTAGTTACTTCTTAGAGTGGTTCGAACGGTTCGTTCTTCTTTTTGCGATCAAAGTGAGAGAATTTCCATATAAATACTTTGAACTTCTGGAGCGACGCACGCGTAAACTCGATGTCAGTTTTAGTTATGAGAAAGAAAATCACTCGTTTTAACTTACTGTTGATATCTATTTGTGCATTGACTTGGGCGGGATGTTCGAGCTCAATTGAGGAAGAGAACAACGATCTCTCAAGCAATTCTGACTCGGCACCCGTCGAACAAGCTCGCCAAGGCATAGAGTTCTTTCAAGGTTCGTTTACCGACGCTCTCGCACAAGCTGAGACAGAAGACAAAGATGTCTTTGTGTTCTTTAAGTTAGACTACGGGTCGTGGCGACCATCCTGTTTAGTTATGCGAGAGGTCGTATTTCAAGTCTCGAAAGTTGGAGAGTACTTCAACAAGAGATTTGTTAAATTTGAAGTGGACTTTGACAAGGGATTTCCACACTGGGTCGACATTTACGTTCACAAAGAATTTGATTTGGCATTTTGGCCAACTTATCTCATATTAGACAGTAAAGGAAATAGCTTAGGGTACGCGCAAGGTCGTGCATCACCTTCACAGTTGATCTCCGTCATTAGTCGTGTGATTGGTGAGTCTGAATCAAACTTTGATACTTGGCAGGACAGGTACGACTCGGGTGAGCGTTCACCTGAGTTTGTTCAGCAATTTTTGATGAAAGCAATCGAAGAACTAGTGTATGGAAAACACAAGAGTGAAGGGATTGCGAAATACAAAGAGATCGCAGAGGCTTACTTTGACAGTAAACCCGATGCCGAATTGATCAATGAAACCGATGCTCATTTGATTATGTATTTCTATGAGCCTCCCGTACGTGGTGATAAACTCGTTGAATTCGTGCTGGAACACTACGACGAATTTCTCGCGGTCTCGTCAGAGACTGCGATGTCACAGTTCACGCTCCACGCTACTACCAATGCTATTGAAGTCGCCGCGCAAGCAGGAGATGAAAAGTTTGTTGAATACGTCGAAGCGCTTGAGACTTACCCACTGAAACAGGCTGTGGATCACGAACGCACTCGCGTACCCCGGAGTCATCACTTTCCTGAGTTCATTAAATCACACTGGGGTGTAGATTACCACAAAGTGAGAGGAGAATGGGACCACGTCTACGAAATCCTTCAAGCCGTCCTCGACGAACAGGCAGAAGAGCGAGTCTGGCCGCGATACTGGACTCATTCCACGGTTGCCGCGGAGTTACTGCAGTCCAACAATCCAGCACATCGTGAAAAGGCTGTCAGCTATGGAAAAACGCTCTACGAATCTAACGATCAAGATCCCTCTTATGCTGCCGTCTATGTCGCCGCGCTACAAGCGTCTGGGAAGAAATATTCCGCAATTCAAGTGTCGGAGCAATACCGTAAAAGAATGTCTCGGTTCGGCCGTCGGATGCAGTTGAATACGTATGAATCGTCACTTTCCTCGTTACTTGACCGGATTAACGAAACAGCAACCTCCGAAGAATAGACACCAGCGAACAACATCCAGCCCATTGTGGTAGTTTCTCGTCAACGTATTACTCACCAGAGGACTCAATAGTCGTTGGCTCGTGGTCATTGTGTGAATCTGCTAAACCACCAAAGATACCCACGGATAGAGCTATGATAAAAGCTATCAAAAGCATCAAATTCGCAAATTTATCTAAACTTTTGGACTGATCTTCTTCGTTCACTCTAAGTTTCCTTATTCAGATAAATCAGTCTCTGGATTCATCACATGCAAGTGGACATTCTATGTGATTAATCTGGGTGCAACGACTTAGGCCTCTGTTAATAACTACAGGTACCGCGACCATTGGTGTATGTCACTTGGCGATCCATAACCCAAGACAAGACACGTGATGTTATCTTTGTCGTCATTTGCGGCCTCAAATGACGATTGCATCGACACAATGGATACATCACTACTCGCTTACAAGACTAACTCGTTAAAGTTGGCTGCTCCAATCGTTCTCCGACGATACGGTTCAATTACGTCTAGACACATAAACGCTCGGCATATGTGGACTAATTTCCTACCGACTGTCTCATAAATGGAAGATCCCTGCAGCGTAAATCAGGAAACTTCGAAGCAATTCACCCTGACTAAGAGGCTTAGACAGACAATTCGTAGAATCAGTGCAAACCAACCATTCTTGGAAGAAACAAACTACACCAAACAAAGTCCAAGTGGTAGTTAACACAAACCCAGCTGAGAGAGAGTATTTATGGTTCGCGAACTGAAGCGTATCGGAAAGATCTTGGGTCAGCTTTACTTACTCGTCTGTGCAGTCTTGTGGGGTATCCAAGGACACTTCATCTTCGAACCGTACACATCTCAACGCCCTAGCCCACCTTATTCGACAATCGAATATGAGCTCGTTGTGGATGAAGCGAAGGGTATCAAGTCTCGCGGTTACATCGTTAATCCGTCGGCACCCGGTCCCGTGATCCTGTTTTTCGCTGGAAGAAACGAAGATGCAGTGAGCTATGCTGACGCGCTTGAAAGACTAGACGTTCCCGCGGTATTACCAAACTATCGTGGGCACGGGCAAAGCGATGGAAGACCGACAGAGAGAACGACCCTCGCCGATGCCAAGCTCACACTGCAAATGGTGCGAGAACGATATCCGGATCGTCCAATAGTATTGTTGGGTGATAGTCTTGGGACCGCCGTTGCCATAAGGATCACCGATCCGGACATTGCTGGCATGATTCTGGTCAGTCCTTTTCGCTCATTGGCACACGTGGCAAGTCGTAATTTATTGCGCATCGTACCCTTGCGTTTTATCATGCGGCACAAATTTGACACTCGATCCAAACTTGACGAACTTCCCGATAAAGTTCTGGTTATCTACTCTGAAACTGACGAGATCATACGTGCCAAGGAAACGGAGCGTGTACTTGAACAAATTCCTCAGGCGGAAGTGGTTGTCGACGAAGCAGACCACTTTTTTGTTTTCATGCGAAACCTGCGTGCGATGCAACAGTGGTTGCTCGAGAACTTCGAGGACATAGAGTCGTAGCCTGGGTACGATCCGTCAACTTCGGTAGAGACTCATTTTTCGGACTCTGCAATTGCCATGGATCTGCGGACTGTTCCATTTAATCGAATAACCTCTATCTCATGAAATCTTCAGACCTCTTGAAACTGCCCCGCAACCTGCGAGAGTCCTTTAAGGACTTGGATGTTTCCGACAGTCTGGAACGATATGAGAACTGGCTTGCTCGCCGGGAACAGACCAACAATGAAGAGTACGATCATACTGAGACTGTTAGAGAATACTACGATCTGTTCACCGAATTGATGCAATTCGGTTGGAACGAATCTTTGCACTTCGCCCCTATTGCAACGGATGAGACTCTAGAGGAAGCTATTGTGCGTCATCAGCGGCAGTTGATTAAGAAATTAGAGCTACGTAAAGGGATGAAAGCTATTGATGTCGGTTGTGGTTTGGGAGGTCCTTTGCGTCGCGTCGCAAAAGAATCAGGAGCTAAGGTGCTCGGCATCAATAACAATGAGCAACAACTTCAAAAAGCGAAAAAGAAGACTGCAGAAGAGGGTCTGGAACACCTAGTCGAATATCGCAACTGCAACTTCATGGATATGAGCTGTTTTGAACCTGATTCGTTTGACGCTGCATATGCGATCGAATCTACTTGTTACGCTCCCGATAAAGAACTGGCGTTTAAAGAGATATTTCGAGTTCTTAAGCCCGGCGCTCTTTTTTGGGGGCAGGAAATGTGTTTAACGAACGTCTTCGACTCTGATGACGAGAAGCACTGTGCGATCAGAGATGAGATCAAGTTCACTCTCGCTTTAAACGACATCTTTTCGTTTGACCGAGTGAACACCGCTTTAGAAACCGTTGGATTTGAGATCATAGAGGCGAGCGATCAAGAAGTCAAGAATGATTCGAGCGTACCTTGGTATCAGCCAATGGAAGGTCTCACCTCCTCTCTTCGTTCATGGCTTAGAGTTCCCGGTGGTCGAAGTACACTTGCTGGAGGAGTTCGTCTCGCCGAAACTGTTGGAATGTTTCCCAAAGATAGTTGGCGTGTGATTGAGTTACTAGATCGCCAGGCCGATGCTTATGTCGCGGGTGGTCAATCAGGTATTTTCACACCACTGTACTGTTTCCTCGCAAGAAAACCAGAATTAGTTTAGAACGTTAGGTTCTAACTGTTCTTATCCGACTACTTCCAGACGACTGTGAGGACTCGTGGAAATCTCAAACTGTTGGAATCGGATGCTTTACCTTGGCGACCCGTATTTTCATTTTCTTGCTTGGCGATAAGTTAGAAAGTGGATTAATACGCATCTTGTAGTTTTTCGGTACTAACTCTAAGTCGAAGTGATAAGCAAAAAAGAGCAAATTAACGATGGCTTGTAGCTCAAGATACCGATGACCCAAACAATGGTGCGTTCCTAGTCCATATGGAACGTAAACGCTAGGCTGCAAATGCTCCTCTCGTCCAGGGAGGAACCTATCAATATCGAATTCAAGTGGATTCTCAAAGTATTCCTCCATGTAATGGGTACCAGTGTGTCCAATCATCACGAGAGTTTGGGGTTCTAACTCAACTCCCGCGACGATACAGCGGTTCATCACTGTCCGTAGTTGCACAGGAATAACCGGATAAAGTCGTTCTGATTCCAAGAAGACGCGCCGAGTGACGTCTACCTTATCACCATCAAGTTCTTTTGCATCAGGGACTCGTCCATCAGCAAACAGAGCTTCGCCCTCTGCGGCCACCCGTTCGTAAACATCGGGGTGCTTGATCATGTTGTACATGGCAAACGCTAGCGCATTACCCATGTAAAGACTAGCGACAAGACCCGCAGCAAAAGGAAACGCGAGGTCAGTCTCCGGCATGAACTGCTGATCTTGGCGATGAAGTTCCATATATGCATCGGCAATATCTACGGGTTTTCCTTCGCGCAATGCTGGTGTATGAGCAGATTTAATAGCGTTCAGGAGCTTAGGCACAAGTTTCTTCGCACGCTTCATTTTTGGAGTGCCAAGCGACCATTTGGGAAGTGCTTTTTGCACGTGTACCGTCAGTGCTCGATCCTTGTATGCTAAAAGATCGTCCACATACGACGCACAGTCGACACCCATGAACAGATTGGATACTTGAACACTCATGTAGTTGCAGAATTTTTCCGCTGCAACATGAGCTTCGTTATTGTTCCAGGAAGGTAGCGACTTACGAATTAATTCGCACATTTCGGGTAAGAGCTGAATCAATGCGTTTCGAGAATACGCCGCACGAAGAGACTTTCGGAGTCGATAGTGTTCCGCCCCGTCCATACCTGGCATTACTCGCGCAGCGCCAAATACACCCGCAAAGTCATTGATGTAGTCCCGAGTGCGAAGATACAGACGTCCGTACTTGTTGACCCACCGATTAACTTCTGGCCCAGTGAGCAGTATCGCACGAGACTTGCCAAATTTCAATGGGGTCTGAATCACAGGTCCGAATTTCTTATGCACACCGCATAGCCCTAAAGGAAGATTACCTCTATGAAATCCTTTCTCGCGCAAAAGATCGCGCCATTTGACCTTCGGTATGGTCGCCATTCCGATATGTGCTCGTGGACGAGGAAGAAGTGTAGTCTGTTGTATGGAACTCGCTATTGACTGACCAATCAGGTCAGCACCCGCTAGAAGCTCGATCCGTTCCAATTTCTCTTCATAGTCTTCCTCGGTGAGTAGCAGCTTCATGAATTGGCAACTGTGAAGCAACGAAATCAAAAGAACATCTCGCGGTGTTGGAATTTCGTCGTTCAACACAACGTTTAAGATTCTCGACTTTGCCTCTTGGAGACTTGCGCCTTCAGCACTTTCATAGGATCGAGAACTCGCGACCGAACTAGAGAGCTCCCAAAATCCGCCTATCTCATATTGAAGAATGTCATTCTCCACCAATCGATCAAGTAATTCTTCGACGACCCGTTCAGTTCTGCGAGTGTTCTTCTCAATCCAGTATTGAGTGTTGAATACTTTCTCTTCAGCGACCATTTCACTTAAGGTTTCATCAAGCATGGGATCGCCTGTGGGATTCGGATCAATTACTCGTAGTTTCTCCAAATCAGTGTCGATGCGATACGCTAGGGCTAGATCAGCAATCACAGATCCTGCGACTACGCAAGCAAAGTCCCAGCTGTCGGAAAGTTCGATGAACCCGCTCTGTTCATCGAGCACCAAGAGCATCAGTTCTTCCGTTAGTCTAATTGTGTCTTCCTCCTTGCAAACTCCGTGAAGCTTACCAAATCGAATGCAAATCGATAATCAGTTAACCTCAAAAGATCGATACGGGATTAGAGCATCACTTTGTTAATACAGTGCTATACACTGACCAAGTTTATTGTATGTATTTACGGTGTGTTTACTTTGCCCGAAAGAGTCCTCGGCTCTGCCGCACAGATAAGGATTTTGATTTTCAACAACGTGTTGTTATTCGATCTTGAAAGGAATTGTTAGCACCGAATTTTCCAAGTTTTTAAGCTGATGTGAAATCGGTCAGCTTTTGAGGCACTTTCGAACCCGTTCTCCGGATAAGCTAGTACAAACTGCGGTATAACGAGAAGCGGTACGTCGCTCAGAACACTAGTTCGAAACCCTCAAGTTTGTGATCTTTTGGAAGTAGGAATCGGAGGGGTTCTTCACACTTTATATCGGAATATGTCTCAGTAGTACGATGAACCATTTTTCCCAGGATAATTACTGATCCTTCTATTAAACCGGTTCTTTTTTTAACTCCTCGACAACCACACTCCTCAAAGTACTCAAACTCATACTCCGCCTTTAGAGTCTTCACCGAGAAGAGAAACATCTTTCGTATTGGTCTATGCAAAAAGTACGATAATCTCTTCAAAGTCTTCGCGTCTTTGTCGATTGTGAGTTCCGTTGCCCATTCCATGTTCTGCAGAGACTCGAGATCCTTAAAAAAGTCAACCGATGACTCCTCCGCCGGCATGTCCATGTCTACATCCACTATAAAACGAAAGGTAATTTCCGACTTATTTTGGGACGCCACGCGAATGCGCTTGGCGTTGAATGGAATTTGCCTATCAATATTAAAAGGTGTGAATGAGTCCACAACAGGCGTCTTCGTCCCGTCCTCTAGATCTTCAATAAACCCTGTGTCTAGTACGGCAAAGTCACTTACATCTTCTTTTCGATCCGATCCAGTTTGCTCTTCGATTTTGGTCGTACGAAAAGTCGCTCCAATCGGCATTCCGACAATAGCATTGCTAAAAGCTTGTGCAACAAGTTCTTTGTGCGCTTCTTTTAGCCTAGCCTTTTCCAGTTTTTCGATGATCTCTGCATACAGCTCGGCCTGATGTGCATCCAACTCAGAGGCGGTCATTACTTCAAATCTCTCGGATGGTAAAGGAGCACGTATACCGGCTACACCCACGTCTTCCGGTTGCGCGCTCAAACCAAGAGCGAGAAAAGTAAATACTCCGAGCAGGATTGCTACTCTATACTGGCGTAAACTACTCTGTCGTTGCATATCGAAGACTCCTAATGCTCGCCTGTCATCCCGTCGGAAGTATAGGTCAAATTTATTAGATCACCACTATTGCGACTGGTTCAAATCTCAAAGAGAAGCGGTCAGAATCTCACTAAGAGACCAACGAAGGAATCTTCCGGCGGGAGTACGTAGCGCATTGGCTGCTCACAATAGACATCGGAGTAAGTCACGGTCCTCTTCGAAAACATCCGACCGCCCAAGATTATTGATCCGTCCGTGTGGTAACTCGCCGTGTGGATGACGCTACAACCACACTCTTTGACGAACTCGTAATCCAACGTGATTTCCAATGTCTTTAACGAAAACACAAACATCTTTCTGAGTGGTTTTGCTAAATGCAACGAAGACCGTTTCAGATATCGATCTTCCTTGTTTATTGTTATGTCCATTACGAAGTCGATTCTTTCTTCTTGGATCAATCCCTCGGGGAACTGTAAGGGAGACCCTCTCAGGTCCGAAAATATGTAATCCAAATCCACATCAAATCGAAAGGATATTTCAGAGTCCGTTTCATCCAGGACACGACCGCTCTCAGGTTGTACGGGAACTCCTTCCCGGTAGGAAAATGGTGTGTCGAGTCCAGTCACTGAAAGAGATCTCGATTTAAACTTCATATCCTGTACACGCCCTGTGTCTTCGACGACTAAAGTCTCAGTGGACTCCCATGGTTCTCCATGTAGGCCTTCACTCGCTTTGACTTGTTGAAACGTACTAATTGGAATCCCCTTGAACGTGGTGCTGAGCGCGTGCGCCAAGAGGTCCTGATGCGTGTCTGATAGTTCGGAGATTTGGAGTTCTCTCTTGAACTCTTCGAGGCGTTCTTTCTGGTACTCCTCTGCCTCTGATTGACTCAAAATGCTAAAACCCTCTGGAAGTTCTGACTGGTCAAAGAATTCTGAGAGGTCGCTGCTTGATTGCGCTATAAGGGCACATGCAAAGGTCGTGAGTGCAACACATGCGAAGTACTCGGTGATTCGCTTGTAGATAGACTTCTGGATCATCTTACCGTCCCCGCAAGAAAAGTTAACAGTCGTTTCGACGGTTACTGTCGAAAATGTCTACGGAAAATTGTATCCGAAGTCCGAACGGAGTAGGCTTTCTCTCCGAACTAGAACATAAGCGTGAGGACATCATCCGAAAAACCTTGATCTCGATGTAAATATCGTAGCGGTTTTTCGCATTCGATGTCGGAGTAGTTAACCTTTGCCCGCATGTAGAGATGCCCCAAAATGAGCACTGAAGCGTTCATACTTACGTCTCTATTGCTAATCGTCATACAGCCGCAGTCCTCGTTGAACTCATAGCTGTAGGTGAGATTGAACTGCTTAAAGTTGAAGAGAAACAGTTTTCGAAATGGTTTTAGCAGTGTGAATGAAGAAGTCTTTAGTTGTTGACTCTCCTTATCTATTCTGAAGTCAACAGCCAGTTTCAGCTTCTTTAGCATGTTTGTAACAAATTCAGGTGCTTCTTCATCTTCTGGAACTTCAAGGATTACATCAAAACGGAAGGTAATATCGGAATTGCCCTCGTTCAGTATTTTCCCATTTGCAGGTTCTAAAGGGAAAAATGCGACTGAGGAAAATGGTGTCATAGCACCATTCAATGAATAGGAACTTGCGTCATCGTCCTCTACCATCCCTGTTTCGAGAATCGAAAGAGTTTGCACTTCTTCAGTCGGGTCAACGTCTGTTCCTTCGACAAATGACTCTTCTCTGTAAGTACTTATAGGAGCTCCTACAACGCTCTGGCTGAGCGCGGTCGCAATCAATTCTTGATGTTCGTCAGAGAACTGAGATTTCTTGAGTTCTTCTTTGAGCTTTTCGTACCGATCAGATTGATGTGTTTGAAGTTCAAGCTTGCTCAGTATCTCAAATTCTTCAGATATCTCTGTCTCCGCGACTGAGCTTTCATTGTTGCTTTCTGTTTGTGCTACAACAAAGATCGTCCCAATCGAAAATGAAGCAAGTAGAAGAGTCTTAGAGAAGTGATGAGGGAGACGGTCGAGAGTCATTTCTTTCTCCGTTGGTAAATTTTCGTTATCTGATTCAAGCACATACTGTGCCGATCATTTGATCCCCACTGTTCGACGATTTGTGAATTCCAGTGGGGACAAAAACAATTAAAAGCTAGTGTTAGAACGCGAGAAAACTAGACTCGGGCTCTTCGGGTAGTAAAAATCGCTTTGGTTGTTCGCAGTCTATTTCGCTGTACGTCAACTCAACTGTCTCTTCGATTCTTCCCGCGACAATCGCTGAGGCTTCAATTTGCGTAGTCATCTTGCTTACAGCGAAACACTCGCAACTCTCGATGAACGAATAATGAACGTCCATTTGGAACGTACTCATCTTGAAGACAAACCGCTTTCTCACGGGTTTCGTGAGTTTCATTGTGATATTTTCAGGAGTCTGATCAGCTTTGCTCACGGAGATTTGAAACACCCATTTCATTTTTTTTGCCAAATTAGCCATCATTTCATCTTCGTCGGCGTTATCCATTGGGAAGTCGAAGTCAAACTCAAAAGTCGCTGACGAGTCCGATTCATCAAGCAACTTCCCACTCTCCGCAACGAACGGGACAGCTGGAAAATAGAAAAAGGGATTATTGGAATCTAAACGATTTGTATGTGATGCGCCCTCTCGCTGTGTGTGACCAGCAACGTTCACTTGAACCCTACTTGAATTCTCTGTGGAATCCTCATCTTCCGAACTCAGGATTTTTGTCGATTGGGTGTAAGAACTTACGGGAATACCAACATACGCCTTTGCCACCGCATTCGCTACCAGTTGTTGCTCTTCCGCGCTCAGATTCGACTCGGCTAGTGATTCAGCAAGTATATCACGTCGCTCATCTCGGTAGGCAATCATCGCTTCCACATCCATCAAAGTAAAAGCGACGCTGTTTGAGTCTGTAGATGGAGGAGTCGTTTGATCATCCTCATCTTGTGCGTAGCTGAGCGAGCCTAATCCGAAAACAACGAGAATCGACAAGTATGCAGTTTTGAGTGTATCCCGATTGTTGATAGTGGGCATGCAATTCGTTCCTACGAGATTGAAATTTCTGTTGGATTATGCAACGTTCGTTCCAAGTTTCCTGCACTCCTCATAGAATCCTCGAAAATCTCGAATTCGAGTACAGCGTGACTAGTCTAAGAGCTTCGACTCAAGAGTAACAAGTAATTCTGCTCGCTTAATTCGAACAGAGCTACCTCAATAAGCTGCTGGAAGACAGAGTCTAATTCGTATCAGCTAATCTTGTCGAGAGTAATTCTTTGAGTTCGTCGTCAGAGAAATGTTTATGAACGATGCATCCTTTCTTGTCAATGAGGAACTTACTGGGTATGCCGAGAACACCGTAATCCTTAGCACTGGGTGGCACTTTCCAATCGGTCATGTCACCGTTTTCCGTATCGCCTAAATCGATCCATGGGAATCTTTGTGACTTTGAAGCATCCACCCAATCTTCAAAAGAGTCGTCGATCGAGATTGTGATGATCTCAAAACCTTGATCTTTGTTCTTCGAGTACATCTTTTTCAGCGCGGGAAAGCTCCTAATACATGGACCACACCAAGAAGCCCAAAAATCGACCAGCACAAGTTCGTTTTCACTTAATACCTCACTCAGAGACACTTCGTCTCCAGCAATGGTGGTCAAGCTAAATTCCGGCGCGGTTTGACCGGGTATCAGCGATCTATCTGTCAGTACTACATCCCGACTCCACTCGATGTCTTCAACCTGTGGTGTGATGTGCGCGTCAACAAACTCTTGATCCATCTTTCGCGCTAATTCCTTTAGAGTTGCAATCCTTTCATCCGCATCGCTCTCGGTATACATCTCATCTCTATCAAACAGACCCCAACTTAAATCAAAGACCAGTTGAGCTAAATTCACATCGTCAACATCCTGCAAGATCTCTCGGAGTGCGGTTGACCGTCTCACGACTATTTCGTCGCTCAAGGTCTCGAAAGAACTGGGCAATGGTTCAACAAATTTCTGTTTGATGTCATCGGGTACATTCAGATGTTCACACTCTTCAGCGATTTCGTAGTTTCTAATGAACTCTTCTGTGCGTGCTGCAAGATCTTCACTAACGTCTTGCTTCAAATTCTTACTGTCCATCCTTTGTTCCACTAGTGAAACAAATGCCGGATCAAGTTGCCAGCTCGACATAATCCTCGAGTGAACACTGTCTTTATCTGCCTGAACCGTAAGTTTTCCAGTATCACCCAACGGAACAACGCTGTAATTGACACGTGGTTCCAATATTGCAAGCAAGACTTCCCGTTTTCTCGTGATCTTCTCCCAGAGTTCGATAGCCACTAGTGTCGGCTCATCAATGTCACCGTCGATCGAAAACTTACCTTCGTCTACTAATATTGAAGGGAAGTACAGCGTGTTGCGACTTCCGTCGAGCGTCGATGTCTGTGCTCGTACCGAAACACTTGTAAGTCTCGGTTCCCCTGCATCCGACACAAAGCCCTCAATCGAACTAATATCCCCAACGAGAGAAAATCTACTATTTTCGTCTATCGAACGATGATTCGTCCCAACTTGTTTCACTCCAAAAGACTTACGGCTTCTGTATTCCAGAACGAAGTCGAAACTGTCATTTGGTCGAAGTACTGTGAATATCGCACGACCGTTATCCGGGTCGCCGAGATTCACGGAAATCACGACTCTAGTCGGCTCTTCAACTTTCCGATTTAGCGGGAGCTTTCCGTCAACTAGAGGACCGTCCGCGAATACCGCTGGGACAAGTCTGTTGTTTTCATCCTTACCAATGTAGTTGACAGTTACCCAGACCGAGTGCTTCATCTCTGTGTCCTCTGCCAAACTGACGGACTCATCAGTCACGGTGAATCGCGTGATCTGTTCAATATTCGTCGATTGACAACTACTAATAAATACAGTGACGGCAATCAACCCAATAATACTGAGTGCTTTTTTCATATGGAGATCCCTCCTGGAGTGTTTCTGTACTGATACGATCGATGTTTACGCAAAGTCTGGTAGTCTGAAATACACAGCTTGCTCGCTTTGTGTAGCGGCATAGAACTACTGCGAGGATTCAACAAGCGAAGCAGTCTCTGCGTTTTTAAAGTCATGCTACAATTTTGTTACCGTACTCTAATTTCAATTGAGTAGTGCCTGGAGCGTCTTTTCGAGTTCTTCGATTGAAAATCGCTTGTCAAGGATACATCCTTTATTGTCTATAAGAATCTCGTTTGGTATCTCTCTTACTCCGTATGCTGTCGCCATAGGCCGGTCACCGTTCTCTATCTCGTCAAATTCGATGTCTACTAAATCAATCCATGGGACATCGAGCTCCTTCGAAGCGCTCGCCCAAGCTTCAAAAGTGTAATCCAACGAGACTGTGACTATTTCAAAGCCCTCTTCTTTGTAAGTTGAATATATCTCCTCAAACTTTGGAAAGACTTCACTTGAGGAACGAAACCAAGACGCCCAAAAGTGTATTAACACGATCTCCTTTTCGCTCAACACCTCACTAAGGGACACTTCATCTCCTTCGATGTTGGTTAACGTGAACGCTGGTGCGAGTTGACCAGGAGCAATCGATTTGTTAACAATACTTGACGTGCGTGCGTAATTCGAGCGTTCAATTAAGGGCGTAATGTACTCGTCGATGAAGCCCTGGTCCATTTTTCCCGCCAACTCAATCAGACTCGCGACTTTTTCTTCTTCTTTGAATTCGCTGGGTATTTCATCACTGTTCATCCGTAGCCAATGCAATTCAAAGATTAGTCGAGCTATCTTTGGATCTTGCGTGTCTCGCAGTAATCTTCGTGTAGCTTTTGACCGCGTTTGTACTAATAGATCTGCGCTGTCCTGGAAAGGATATCTGTATCTTCCAATGAACTTAGACTTCACTTGGTTTGACAAACTCACATGACCACACTGATCTGCAACTTGATACGATCCGAGCATTTCTTTCTCGTGTTTTTCTCGAGAGCGGGCATCCATTCCCATTGACGCATCGATTCGAGCATCAACAAATGTCTCGCCCAACGCTACAAACTCAGGATCAAACTGCCAACTGGATACTAGTTGAGTGTGCAGACTGTCGCTGTCAGCGACCACTGCATATTTACCGAGAATACCCCAGGGTACAACACGGTAATTGACACCTGGTTCTACTATTGCGTGCAGGGTATCCACGTGACCGAAGAACACTGGAAATTCAGAGATGCTAATCGAAAACACCGTGGGTTCATCGATATCACCTTCAAGTGAGAAGTCACCTTCGTCGACCAATACGGGACCGAAATTGATAGTCTCTCCAGTCCTATCTAAAACCGAAGGTCTTGCTCTGAGTGCAACATGAACGAGTTTTGGATCGAATTCTCGAAGCCGGCTCAGATTCCCCTTAATGGAAAATCTCCTGCTCTCATCGAGCGAGCGATGGTCCTTACCCTTTATTCGCACGAAGGAGTGCTGTCTATTCCTAAATTTCTCGTGGAATACTACAAAATCGATCTCCGTGTCGGGTCTTAGGAGCGCGGAAGTCTCAGCGTCGTCACCGTCAATACCAACTCTCACCGAGATTACTACCTCAGTTGGTTCGGCGACACTTTGAGTCAGCACTAGTTCTCCGTCGACTAACTGACCTTCAGCCAAAATTACATTGGAGACCTCGTTATTTTCATCAGTGAGTTCGTGTCTGATTGTCATCCAAATGGGTTTCTCGATAGGAGTACTCGGTGCTACTTGGACCGTCTCGTTAGTTAACCGGAACTGAGTAACGGTTAATCGAGTGGTACCTTGCCATTGACAGCCACCCACGACAAGTGTGGCCGCGACCAGCACAACGATGACCGACGCTCTTTTCACTTACTTCTCTATAAATTCAGTCTTTCAGTCACTACAAGTGAATCGGATCTTCGATATTGCCAAGCAAAAACTACACAGATGGTGAATAACAGTTGACCTGAAGAGAGCCTAGTACGACGTTTGTGATGAAGAAGGTCGAGAGAACTCATCGCATGCTATCAGCTACAGTGAAGTAAGCAATTCCTTGAGCACATCATTAGAAAACTGCTTGTTCACTATACAGCCTTTCTTGTCAATTAGGAACTTGGACGGGATCTCGACTACTCCATATTCGCTCGCAGTGGGTGCAAAGCGACCTTTCATAACGCCGGTTTCTGCATCCCCTAAGTCTATCCATGGAAGTTTCTGTTCTTCCGAAGCACTCTCCCAATCTGCAAGAGTATCGTCGATCGAAATTGTGACAATCTCAAATCCTCGATCTTTGTACTCTGCGTACATTTCCCTGAGTGCGGGAAAGCTCGCAATGCAAGGACCACACCAAGAAGCCCAAAAGTCAACTAGCACCAGCTCGTTTTCACTCAGTACGTCACTGAGGGACACTTCATCGCCTGCAATATTCGTAAGTGTGAATTTCGGGGCGACTTGACCCGGCAGTAGCGAGTAATTTTTCTCTCGCAATCTCTCTTTGTTCTGCAAGGATTCAACTCGTGGGGTAATGAGTCGGTCAACGTAATCTTGATCCATCTTCTGCGCAAGCTCAAGCAAAACTGCAATCTTCTCGTCCACATCACTGTCGCTCAGTATTTCGTCTTTTTCAATCTCTTGCCAACTAAGATCAAAAACCAATCGAGCTATCTCAGGATCTTGAGCGTCTCTCAATATTTCTCGTAAGAAACCCGATCTTTTCTTGACTACCTTAGCACCAGTTATTTGGTACGAATATGGAAGAGGCTCAACGAATTCAGCCTTGACCGTGTCCGTCAAATTCAAGTGATCGCATTGATCGTCGACTTGGTAACTGCTAACAAATTTCTCTTTGTGCGCTAGTTGATCGTTTCTATCTGCCTGCCAATTACCTTGACTATCTAACCACCGATCGACTAGGGTGATATACTCTGGGTCAAATTGCCAACTTGTCACGAGTTCCGTGTGCAGGCTGTCTTCACGGTCTGCGAGTACTGCCAATTCGCCGTTGTTTCCTAGCGGGACAATACGATAATTTACCCCGGCTTCCAAAATAGCGTGCAGGTATTCAACGTCTCCCATAAACACAGGTCGTTCATAAATTTTGATAGTAAATAGGGTCGGTTTTTCAAGGTCGCCTTCAATCAAGAATTCACCATCGTCCACCAAAACAGACCCGAAAACTTTGGTCTCCCCGGTACCATCTAAGAAGGATGCCGTTGAAAAGAGTGAAACATGGATGAGTTCCGGTTTGAATTCTGGAAGCCAGCTGAGATTACCAGTAATGGAAAACCTACGCTTCGGGTCTACCGAACGCTGGTCCTTACCTAGTATCTGCAACGTGCTGCGGACACCAGATCGGAAAGGATCGTGAATAAAAGCGAAATCAATCGTAGCATTCGGTCTAAGCAACACAGTTGCCTCTGCTTTGTTACTTGTCCTACCAACTTTCATTGAAATTTCTACTTCGGTTGGTTCAGGTACTGTCCGAGTCAGTGGTAGTTCCCCGTCAATTAGTAGTCCGTCCGCTAAAGTTACGCTGGAAGCCTCATCGTTCTCATCGGTTGTTTCGTGCTGAATTACTATCGATATCGGGTTCTTGGGCGTAACACCTTCAACCAGCTTGATGGACTCGTTCGTTAAGCTGAATCGAACTATGGAAACCTCTGAGGAGCTTAGCAGCTCACAGCTGCACAAAGCAAATATTGCCGCAATTAGTCCGACAATAGCAAAAATTCTTTTCATTTGAAATTTCCTCCGAGAGGTGTGTTTAAACGGAAAGTATGGGCTGTTTCGACTTACCATAGGCATAAATACAAAGCTGACGCCAGACCCTGTTATTGTATCTTGAGTTCGACGACCTGAACGGATTTGCTTCAAGAATATAGGAATCTTTGAAGATGGGATTCACTCATGGAGATGAGCCTTGAGTCAAGATGCTAGCACTAAGTTAGCGCACATCTTCTGATCGAGATGTGAGCATTTCACTGAGCTCAAAGTCTAAAAATCGCGAGTTTAAGATGCAACCGTCCTGGTCCATGAGAAATCGATTACCGGAATAGTAGTAAGGATCTTCTCCCCCACGTAAGCCGGTGAATGGCATATAGCGTTGTGTCAAATGAACGTCGTACGCGTCTGCTGTGAGCGAAGACCGTCCCTTCATTTTCTGGTCTTCCCCATCTCCCAAATCAATCCAGGGAAACTCCCATGCGTCTGATATGAATTTCCATCTTTCGAAAGAGTCATCAATCGAAATTGAGACAATTTCGAATCCTTCGTCCTTGTGATCCGAGTGTAGTCTCATCATTTCGGGAAAGCTATGACCACACCATCCGCACCAAGAAGCCCAGAAGACTACTAAGACTAGCTCGTTTTCACTTAAAACCTCACTCAGCGACACTTCATCACCCGCAATAGACTTCAATGTGAATTCAGGGGCGACTTGACCTGGCCGGAGAGAGCTGAGCTTTATCTCCTTTCTGTCTTCGGCCAATAAGGCTTTAATTTTTGGGGTGATGAATTCGTCAACGAATGTTTCATCCATTATTAATGCGAGTTCCTCGAGGATTGCGATCCTTTCATCCGATGCAGCGGTTTTGATTATTTCATCTGCTTCAAGCTGCATCCAACTTAATTCAAAGATCATCCGCGCTAACTCTGGATCTTGTGTGTCCCGCAAAATCTGTCGCAACTTTTCAGACCATCCGTTCACTATTAGGTCGCCGATTTTCTCGTAAGAGTATCTGTACGGTTCAGTAAATTTTGACATGACCGCGTCTGTCAAGCTAACGTGGTCGCACTGTTCGGCGACTTTGTAGTTTCTAATTTGCTCTTTCTCGTGTTCTTCTTTGTTTTCTCTTTCCATCCCCAATCTCGAATCAAGTCGTCTATCAACCCAAGAATTAATCAATGCGACAGTTTCAGGTTCGAACTGCCAATTGGACACAAGTTGCGTGTGCAAACTGTCTCGATCAGCGACAACTGCGAATTTTCCTTGGTTTCCCCACGGCACCACACGGTAACTAATTCCCGGTTCAAGTATCGCATGGAAGCGTTCAGATTTGTTAAAAGACGTACTACCATAGCCGATATGCAATGTGAATAGCGTAGGTTTTTCGAGGTCACCTTCGATTGAGAACTCATTCTCATCCACAATTACTGGTCCATACTGCATGCGATCGCCACTACCGTCCACCACAGATGGAACTGCATAAAGTAATACTCGTGCGTGCCTTGCGTTGAAGTCCCGGAGTTGGCTTAGATCACCCTTCAAGGAAAATTGCTGACTCTCATGAAGTGAACGATGGTCTTTCGCGTTTAGGAACACCGTGTAGTAGTTTCCACTCGAAGTAGCTCGGCGGGTAACGACGAATTCAATCTCAGAGTCGGGTTTGAGGACCGCAGTTGTCCAATAACGTACTATACCCTTAATGGGTGTCCAGAAGACTACGTGCCCATCACCGTTATTCACCGAAATTACAACTTCAGTTGGTTCAGTTACACGTTGAGTGAACTTCAACTCGCCGTCAATTAACGGACCATCCGCGAGTATTACATTCGAGACAGCATCGTTCTCATCGGTGACTTCGTAGTGAACTCTTATCGAAGTCATTGGCTCAATTGGATCACCGGACGTCATTTGGACGGACTCGTTGGTTAATCTGAAATGAGTAATGGAGAATTTATAGAAGGTTTGCGACTGGCAACCATTGAAGATGAACGGGACCAATATCAGCCCAAGAGCAACCAGTACTCTCTTCATGTACATCTCACAAAATGAGTAAGAGAAGATCAGAACCCAAGCAACGACTTATCGAGACGTAAGCAATTGTTCAAGATCATAATCAGTTAAATGCTTGTCGATGATACAACCTCCCTCGTCAATAAGAAACCTATTGGGCAACCGATGGATACCGTAATCCGTCGCAGTAGTCGAACTTCCGCTCTTTTCTGCACCGTCTTTTGTATCCCCCAAGTCAATCCAAGGAAGATTCAGCTCCATTGAAGTGTGCTCCCATTCCGCAAGTGTCTTGTCAATGGAAATTGTCACAATTTCAAAACCATGATCTTTGTAATCGTCATATATCTCCCTGAGTGCGGAAAAACTATCAATACACAGATAACACTCAGCATTCCAAAAGTCTATTAACACCAACTCGTTCTCGCTTAATACATCACTAAGAGAGATTGTTTCACCTGCAAGCGATGTCAGACTGAAATTAGGAAATATGTGCCCCGGCAAGAGGGAGCTGTTTCTCTCTTCCAACATAGCTACTCTTCTAGACTGAGCAACTCTCGGTTTAATGAATTTGTCAACGAACTCTTCATCCATCTTTAACGCGAGTTCCTCGAGTATTGCTACCTCTTCGACCATTCCTGGAGTGCTACCGAATGCTGAATCTTCGCGAGACTGCAACCAATTCAAATCAAAGATCATTCGAGCTATCTCTGCATCTCGAGTGTCGCGCAAAATTTTTCGGAGCGCATCTGACCGAGCCTTTCGTATCAGATCCCCGGTTTTCTGGTACGAGTATCTGTAGGGCTTGCCGAATCTTAACTTTGTCTCGTCTGCTAAACTCACGTGAGCACACTGCTCTGCGACTTGGTAGTTTCTAATTTGTTCGTTTTTGTGTTCTTCTTCGGCTTCTCTTTCCAAGTCCCACCACGCGTCAAGTTGCCCTTCGGTCCGACTATCGACCAATGCAACAAACTTAGGGTCTAATTGCCAACTGGACACTAGTTGCGTGTGCAAGCTGTCTCGATCAGCCAAAACGACGTATTTTCCCTGGTTGCCAGATGGAACTATACGGTAATTTACTCCCGGTTCCAAGATAGCAGGAATCCAATGAACATAACTCAGCAAAGCGAGGGCTTCCGTAACTTCGATTGTGAATAACGTAGGCTCGTCGAGGTCCCCTTCAATCGAAAATTTGCCCTCATCCACTAGTACTGAGTAGAACGCATTGATGTTTACACTACGGTCAAGGGGAGATTGTTCTGGGATGAGTCGAACTTGTAACAGTTCTGGATCTGTGTCTTTTAGTTCGATGCCACTGCCCTCAATAGAGAATTTCAGCAATTCATCTTTCGATCGGTGATCGCGTCCTTTTATCTCCACCAAGTAATAATTTGCGTCTTTAGTAATCTTGTGGATAACGACGAATTCAATCACAGAGTCTGGTCTGAGGACTGCGGTGGTCCAAGCGGATTGACCGGTAGATCCTATATTAACGGATATAACAACTTCCGTTGGTTCCGATACTTTCTGGTCTAGACTCAGTTCTCCGTCAACAAGTTGACCGTTCACCAAGACTACTTTAGAAACTTCATCGTTCTCATCGGTTATTTCATAACTGACCGATATCGAAATGGGGTCTCGATTAGGGAGGATCGAATTCAGTTTGATAGAGTCGTTAGTTAAACTGTATTGTGTGATGGTCAATGTAACAGACTGCTGCCACTGACAACTAAGCAAGCTTAGTGTGAATCCTATCACTCCAATTGATAACAGGGTCTTCTTCATACGGTCCTCCCCCGATCATGCATTGTTAACACGCTGCGCGTGTTGTTTTTTGCTTTCCAGCAAAAAAAATTGTATTTGAGTTCTAGTAAATTTCAGGAAAGAACTAATTCACCGAGGTTCAACGCGCACATTCGAAAATTTAAAATTCAGTTAGCGATTTCAACCAATCGTGAATCAAGCATCTCTTTGAGCCGAGAATTAGAAAATTGCTTGTTCAATATGCAACCTTCGTGATCGATGAGAAAGTGATTGGGTAGGTCAAAGACTCCGTACTTAACTACGATAGGCGGAGAGTCACCGTTCATAACACCGTCTGCCACGGCACCTAAATTGATCCATGGGAGGTTCATTCCATCTGAAGTAGCTTTCCACTCTGCGAGGTTGTCTTCAATCGAAATGGTGACGACTTCGAAGCCTAGATCTTTGAACTCCGCGTACAGCTCCTTGAGCGCAAGAATTCTCTTAATACAGTGATCACAATCAGACCTCCAAAAGCTGACTGACACACGACGGTTTTTGCTTAAGACCTCGCTTAAAGATACATCATCACCTGAGATACTTGTCAGTGTGAAATTTGGGGCGACTTGACCCGGTAAGAGAGAACTGTTTCTTTTTTCCAACAGCGCTCTACGGGTCAAGGAGTCTATTCGCGGCGTAACGAATTGGTTAACAAAGGCATCATCCATTTTTTGCGCAAATTCCTCTAGAATTGCGACCCTTTCATGAATGGGATTTGCTCTCCAATCTGTTCCGAGCCTTACTCTGTTCAAATCAACAATGATCCTAGCTATCGCAGAATCCTCCGTCTTACGCAAGTGTGTTCGTAGAGTCTCAGTACGCATTTTCTTGAGTTGATCGGAAGTAGATTGGTAAACGTACTTGTAAGGCTCAACGAATCTTGACTTTACCTCATCCAACAGATTTATGTGATCGCATTGTTCTGCCATGTGGTAGTTTCGAATTTGTATCTTGTCGTGTTCTTCGTGAACTTCTCTTTCCAATCCCCACATCGCATCGAGATAATCGTCATACAGTTTATCGACCAAAGTTACATATTCTGGTTCCAATCGCCAACTGGAAACTAATTGCGTGTGCACGCTGTCTCGATCCGCTATGACTGCATGCTTTCCCTTGTTGCCCAGTGGAATAACGCGGTAATTGACCCCCGGTTCCAAAATTGCAGGCAAATATTCAATACCGCCAAAATAAGCTGCGGGGGCTTCAGTGATCGCGACCTTAAATAACGTTGGTTCGGTAATGTCGCCTTCAATTGAAAACTCACCCTCATCGACTAACACTGGATCGAAGACGACGGATATTTCATCGTAGTCGGGGAAAGAAGGTTCGGCTATGAGTCGAACTTGCATCAGTTCTGGAACAATATCACGGATTTCACTGAGATTGCCCTTAAGAGAAAATTTTTGAGTATCGTCTAACGAACGATGGTTGCTACCCTTTAAAAGCACCTGTTTGTAGTTTCCATATGTAGTTACCCGGTCAAACACGACGAATTCGACCGAAGAATCGGGTCTGAGGATTGCACTAGTCTTACTGGTAACATCGTCGGTCACGAAATTCACTGCTATAACCACTTCTGTTGGTTCCGTTACAGTCTGTTCTAGCTTCAGTTCTCCGTCAATAAGTTGACCGCTCGCCAAAATGATACTAGATACTTCGTTGTTTTCATCGGCAACTTCGTAGCTGACGGATATCGAAATGGGCTGTTGCATTGGGAGACCCTGAACGAATCTGATAGACTCGTTGGATAAGCTGTAATGAGTGATGGTTTGTGTCGAAACACTTTGAGATTGACACCCGTTCAGAATAAGCGTAATTGCTACAAGTCCAATAGTAAATAGAGTTTTTTTCATCTAGTTCTCACTCAGTGAAGTATTTAGCGAGGAGTAAGTGCCACTTCTTCTTTATCAGGATGTAAGAATTGCGACGGTGCTCGCATGTTATGTTGTCGCATTCCGCTTCTTTGGAGTTAAAGCTCTCCAAAAAAATAGTTCCTTTATAAAGTGTTTTACTCCCGCTGACCGCGGAACAGGAACAACTTTCGAAGAACGAGGTAGACGGTTTCGCGGCACGGATTGACCTCAGCTACACGAAGTGCGTCACTTAATGAACACTACTCATCTAGAAACAGTGGTTGCTCAAGATCTGGCAACAAATATTGCAATGGTTGATCACACACGATGTTGGAGTATGTCGCCGTGGAGGTTCTGAGTCCAGGTTCTACAAATTCCTCGTAACCTTCAGGCAATTCTATTTCTACGCTATCGCTCGTAACCGCGAAACACTCACAACTGTCGATGTACGAGTAGCGAACTTCAAGCGACAGTGCTTCGAGTTTAGGTTCTGGACTGTCGTAAGTCGGTGGTTGAATTTTCAATATGACTGATTCTGGTGATTGGGTGCTCTTAATTGTTGAGATCTGCATGATCCAAGCTGTATTTGTGCTTAAGCTAAAAATCATGTTCGCTATCGTGTCGTCATGTTTGCCGATGTCGATTTTGAACTCGAACGTTGCCTTAGAATCGGATTCTTCGAGTAATCTGCCTGTTTCTGGTAAATACGCGGAAAGTGGAAGAGCGAAAAAGGGAGCAGTAAATCGTAAGTCTAAATTCGTTGAATCAGTTTCACCCTGGAGATAGCCCGTGTCGGTGACTTTCCAATTCTCAGTCTCTTCGGACACGTCTTTATCGACTCCTACAAATTGATTGGTTTCCGTGTATGAACTCACGGGAATACCGACATACGTCTTTGCCATTGCGGTGGCTAGTAGTTCCTGATGCTGTTTCGAAAGTTGCGATTGGGAAAGCGACTCAGCAAATTCAGCTCGCCTACCGTCTCGATACTCACGCATACTTGCAACATCCATTCGAGTAAAGTGCTGGCCGTCTGAGTCGGCAGCGTGATCAGGATGCGATTCGTTTGCGCTGTTGAATTGGCTACAAGAACTTAAACCAGCAACAACGAGCATACAGCAAAGTGCGATTTGTGATAAAAATTGGAGATGACTTGATGGCATGACGAATGTACGATGAAAGAAATTTTCGTGATGCAGATCCGTGTATCGTTTCGATGAAACACTATATGGGAACATCTAAGAATTTTATCCGCATTCAATAAAGCCAGTAATCGCTCTTGACTTGGTCAAAGTGTGAGTGTATATATAGTTAAATTGCTTACCACAATTATCACGGGTTTACCCTGTACTGACAGCACAGATGCCTCACCCACTCTTAACGTTTTTGTCTCTACCGAACGGAATCCCCCTACGCGATCAAACTTTGTTCGCCAAAATCTGTCAGTAAACTTACAATGAATCACGAGTGTACGGGAGAGGGAATACTCAAAGTGTCTATCACCGATAACTGTTGGTTACGAACGACTGCAATCCCTATAGCAGCGTTGGCGTGCTCGCTCCTAGGAACATCGAGTTTGCTCTTCGCACAAGGTACCGAATTGTCGCTCGAAGAAGCAGAACGGTTAGCTCTCGAAATTGACCCAGACATCCGAGCACTCGTCGCTCGCGCTGACGCTTTTGAACATCTAGCTGCTTCTGTGGTCGAGTTACCCGATGTCCAAGTACGGTTCGGACTGATGAACTACCCGTTAGAACACGGTAACTTTCGTACCGAAGGTATGACCCACTCCGTGGTCGGTGTGCGCCAGTCTATCCCACCACGAGGTCTTCGATCAGCACTGTCCGATAAGAATGAACTGTTAGCCAAAGAACAAGACCTTAAAAGCGTAAGTCGGGCACTAGATGTCAAACATGGCGTGCGGCATGCATGGCTAGATGCATATTACCATGAGAGGAGATTGGAACTCATCCACAAGTCTCAGAAACTCTTCGGAGACCTAGTGCATTTAGCTCGGACGTTATATTCCACGGGAGACGGGAGCAAGAGTGACATCTTGCAAGTTGAACTTGAGCAATACAAGATTGAGGATAGTATTCTTGAAACCGAGCAAGATCGCGATAACGCGTACGCTGCGATTCGAGAATACTTAGGTCCAGACCGTGTTTTCAGTATTGCTAAGACGTTACCTAATTGGACTAACGTACCGGAGTTTAAGGACCTACGTCCCGAGATTGCTGAACACCCTTTGATGACAGCGTATTCTGCGCAGATCGAAGCTAGAGAAGCGCAGCGCCGAGTTGAAGAAGCAGGACTCAATCGCAACTGGATGGTTGATCTTAGCTACGCTTACCGAGACGGTGGATTAATATCGAGTGATTCGCGCTCGGATCTCGTTTCTGCAACAGTTTCCTTTAACTTCCCCATTTGGGGAAAGCAGAAATATCAACAACGAATCATTCAAGTGTCTAGGTTGCGCAACGCGACCCAGCTTGAACGACAAAGTACAGCTCGCGAACTCGTGGCAAAATTAGAAACTGTACATCAACGCTGGACGTCCCTGACCGCTAGAGTTGCGCTCTATGAAGAACAAATAATTCCTAAAGCGGAAGAGCACGTAACCGTTACTCTTGAATCCTACGAGAATCAAGCTAAAGATCTGTCCGATGTCGTGCAGAGCCACATAAATCAAATCGACGCTGAATTAAAACACTTGAAGTTATCAATCGATCGACTGAAAGCTTGGGCTGATATTGACAAGTTAGTACGTCTGGAGGAAATATGAAACGCTTATTTTTACTAGTCGCGGTGCTCATCGTTGGCGGTGGGATCGGATTTGCTGCAGCATGGTTCTTTAAGGGAACGCAAGGATCTGAAACTGCTTCCACGGAATCTGACGAACCCGAAATTTTGTACTGGGTAGCGCCTATGGACGCGAACTACCGACGCGACGGACCCGGAAAATCACCTATGGGCATGGACTTAGTTCCCGTTTACGCGGGTGGAGAAGACTATAAGAAAGCGGAGTTCATAATTATACCCAAGGCGGAAAAAAAATTGGGGTTGCAACCAAGTGGGTTTATAAAGGGAACGATTGCCGGAA